>NZ_BBBX01000001.1 GCF_001311785.1 Lacticaseibacillus saniviri JCM 17471 = DSM 24301
CAATTCAAGTATTTAAAAAAACGATAACGTTGTCACTATTAAGCGTTTCAGGTGGCTGAAAAGTATTCTCGAGGTTGGATTTCAGTGAGGGCACATGCTCATCGATACATTCCTGCCAAAATTTGACATGCTGGATATCAACCGGATTGGAACTTGTTGTGACATCGGGCGCCATGGCGGTTTGATTTGAATACCAACATAGGTAGAAGCGACCGGCGAAATTGATGGAGAAGATATGTTCCAGTTGCATGTGCTCTGGAATCAGAGTCGCATCAACTTCAGCTTGGTGTGACCGCAGATACTGCATCCACTCTTTGGCGCGATCTATTTTGTCTGGGTAGACCGCAAACCCTTCAAGATCGATCAACATGGCTATCTTCTTTCTTTGATTTGAAAAGCTTGATACAGCAAGCGGCGATGGTTTCGCACTTGAATCTCGCGATTATTGGGCACAAAACTCGCCTGATAAGCTGCCAGCTGTTGTGGGCTCACAGTGAGTTTTTTATCATCAATCAAATACCATTGAACGCCTTCGGTCAGTGGTGGGGTGGTCAACGAACCGATGTAGTGATACAGGTAGCCGTGACTGGGTAATAAAGTCGTCAGTTCGAGTTCAATGGCCGTCGTGTGCCGCCGTTCAAAATGATTGAGAACTGACTGGAATGTCGCATTCGCCTTGCCCAAATAAATGGGCAAACCAATCACAGCGAGACCACCGACAGCTGATTGATGAACCAGATGCAGTTCAGCGACTACATCACTATTCACAAAGTGTTCTGCTGGGGCGTGAAAATGGGCTTGCTGAAACTGAAATGGTTGCGCATCAATTATGGTTTGACCGATGCCGTTCAGGCGGATGCAGGTCGCATCGTCAATTTCTTGATTAATGCGCCAGGGCTGCGTGATGGCCAGTTCGATGGCGTCAGCAGGAATGGCATCCGTGAGTGCAATCGGTGATTGTTGCTGACCGAAGTCATTAGGCCAGATGTTTTGGTGTTGATAGTCGAGTTCAGGCATCGCTAATCCCTCCAATGTGTCAATTGTTTTCATTATTCACACACGTGGCGGCTGGTGCAAGATTTATGATTAGTGGTGCAGCAACCTTTGTTTCTGCTGGATGAACTCATCATGTGACAGTATGTGATCATTTTCCAACTGTTTCAGTTTGCGTAATTCATCCGCTATCCCAATTGGTGAGGTTGTAGTGGTATCATCAGCGAGGTAGGTCGTAATGGCACTGGTTAAGGCACTGATGATGCCAATGCCATTGACCATTAAGACAACGGCGGCGATGCGGCCCAACACCGTGTGCGGGGAGATGTCGCCATAGCCCACAGTCGTTGCGGTAACGACAGCCCACCACAGCGCATCGGCGTATCCCACATTCTCGGTCAATGAATACACGGCAGCTGAAACCAGGATTAAAACAGCCGATAACCACAGGTAGTAGATCAATCCTCCCTTGTGGAGAATCTTGTCCGCTTTTTCTGGAAAATACTGATGATACCCACGAGATGGGTTAAGCGCAGTAATTTGGTTAACCGGACCAAGCGAAAGGCTCGCCCAAAACGGAAGAAAGCGAACATGGCGCTGAACGGAATGATGGCCAGTAAATCTAGCAAGTTGTGGGTGAAGAAGGTCCACTTATTGCTTGCCCGAAAGAATCGCGTGAAATAATCGACGGCAAAAATAATCAGGATGCCGAAGTCAATTTCAGCATATGGGGCTTTGGCCAAACTAATTTTGTTCAGATAATCGAGAATAACAAGTGCAATCGAGATGATAGCAAGCAAAGCAAAGACGACATTATAGTAGCGGGTGAGTTTTGGCAGGTGACGTTTCATGGCAGTTCGCATCCTCGGTTCGGCATTAGTTGGATGGCGATCGTTAAAATTTCTCTGATTTTTGTTCGATATTTCGCCTAGGCACCGACAATGTGGTATCTTGAGTATCAAGCAAAACAATTATCGTTGAATATTAAAGGAGTCGCCATCTTGAAATTATCATTAATCAAATTACCCGCCTTGTACAGTATCTTTTTCATTTTTTATCGCGCATTGGAATTAATTGGGGCGCTGGTCATGAACCTCAAAGCGTTCAGTTTACCAGCGGTTGGTGCGACTTTGATGCAGTGGGAGAGTTACTTGTGGTACATTGCCGCATTCGGGATTATCTTGCATTTGATTTCAGTTGCCCGCAGCCTCAATGACAATAATCGCATTGCTTACGGGAATACATTGGGTATTTGTGCTTTTATTGCCGACATTCTGATTCCAAACTACAGCATCTTCGCCCTGATTGGGCATGTCTTTGCGACACGTTTGATTTTGACAGGGGCCAATAATACGATTGAACCTGTCTCAGAGGGGAGCGGCCGCCATGCACTTTAAACGCAACAAAGAACCAGAAGCACCACGGAGCAAAGACTATGATTTTGCGGAAATGGTCAAGGCGGCAAGAGAACAGCCAAAACAGTTCAGTCGCCTGCAGAAAGCTTTTGACAAACTCAAAAAGAAGCCCAAGGGTAAGTCACTTTAATTTACCTAGGAAGGTTTTCAGGCCTATAATGAAGCCACTTACATGAAGGGTGGTTATCTGATGGCAGATGTTTTAATTTCAACAACCGAAAATATTCCGGGACATGATTATGAAGTGATTGGTGAAGTGTTTGGACTCACCACACAATCCAAGAACATGTTCAGTGACATTGGTGCGAGTCTGAAAAACATTGTCGGTGGGGAGATCAAGGCCTACACAGACATGTTACGCGAATCGCGGGAAACCGCCATTCAACGGCTCAAGGATGAAGCAACAAGCAAGGGCGCTGATGCCGTCGTGATGATGCGGTTTGATTCCGGCTCTATCGGCCAGGACATGCAGTCAGTGGTCGCATACGGAACAGCGGTCAAGTTCAAGTAAAAAGGAGTGTGTGACAAAAGACGCTTTGAGAATGAGGATTAACAAGGATTGATGTTAAAGCCAGAACTTAGGCTTTGAATCAATTCAGGTTAACCGGAATTCTCAGTCTTTTGGAACATGATTAATCTATTTGTTCGGGCATTAAAACAGGGGGGAAGTGACAAAATGCAGTTTTGTCACTTCCCCCCTGTTTTGGCATTTATTCATCTAGTGGTAGCACTTGGGCCAAGACCTGATAGAGCAATGCTTCCGAGTATTCACGCTGCTCGGCCAGAATATAGTTGAGTTGATCCTCAAATGTGGCCTCAGGGACTGCTTTTTGCCAAGCAGCCAGACGTGCGCCAACTTGGTCTTCCGTGAATTCAGAAGAGACGACGGTTTCACTGGTTGTGGCAATCAGTTCGCGCAATTGTTCATTTGTGAGTGTCATGTGACTCACCTCCTATGTAAAATGCAATGATTAGCTGAATCAGACTTTCATCAAGCGCTGGAATAAGCTATCATATTGAGGGTGACAGAGAATGCAAAGTAATTGGTTTTTATCAGATACAACGGAAAATTTAGCGCGGGCGTTACTGGGTAAAGTCCTGACCGTCGATGGTATTGGTGGCTATATCGTTGAAACTGAGGCGTACCTGGGTCAAGTTGATGAGGCGGCACATGTCTTTGGTGACAAGCTGACCCCCAGAACGCGTGCTTTGTATGCCGATCCTGGGACAATCTATGTCTATCAGATGCGGCAATACAGCTTGCTCAATGTTAGCACACAAGCCAAAGGAACGCCGCAGGGAATTCTGATTCGCGCCATTGAACCAGCATTTGGGATTGCGACCATGCAGGAACGGCGGCAGCAACCCGTGACCAATTTAACTAATGGTCCTGGTAAATTAGCCCAAGCTCTGGCGATTACAGTTGCTGACACTGGTGGCATGATTAATCAAGACCGAATTCAGATTCATGAAACAGGGGCCAAGAAGGTGGCTAAAATCATGACGTCACCACGTATCGGTGTGCCTAACAAGGGCGAATGGACCGAGGCCCCACTGCGCTATTACGTCGCGGGCAATCCAGACGTATCCGCCATTAAAAAACAAACAATCACAACAACGAGAGGTTGGTTAACATGACCACACAACAAAATTTATTAGATTACATTGGCGACAAGATGGACGGTTTGAGTTTCGACGGGGACTTGGATCTCAACTGGGATAAAGAAGCCCACGTTTTTGAACTCGAAATCACCATGTATGTTGAAGCACCAGGCAGTTTTGAAGTTGAAGACCAAGATGGCCAATCCATCGAAGAAGGCGAAGTCGACTATTCAGACGCGATTTTGTTCTATGACAAGACACGCATGAACGGTGCCGACTATCAGGACAATTATCTGGCTATCTTTGGCTTTGACGGCAAGAAGGGGATGCCACAAGCGACCCTTGATGCGCTGTTTATCTACCTTCAAAAGTTACTTGATGACGGTCAAAGCGATCTGTTCGACTTTGTGGACGGCACAAGCAAAGAAGATACCTTCGAATTAAATTTCGATGGGCCTAAGTACGAAGCTATTTTGGCCGAACAACCTGCCAGCGCACAAGCCAACAATGTGCCATACCCTAAGTATTAAGGAGCCCGCTCATGCAATGGATTTCAGTGACGGTCGACACGACCACAGAAGCCGTTGAGGCGGTTAGCAACTTATTAATGGAAACAGGAGCGGAAGGTGTCAAGATTGATGATGCCGCAGATTTTGCCCACGAAACCATCAGCGATACCGGTGTATGGCTCGATCCTGACAGTTTTAAGCATCAGGAAAATGGCGCACAGGTGACCGCTTATTTCAGTGAACAAGTCAATGTGCCAGAGTTACTCCCTGAATTAACGCATCGCGTGCACCAGCTGAGTGAATTCGGTCTTGATCCAGGTGCCGGTACCGTGAAAATGGCGGCCGTGGATGAGAAGGACTGGGCCAACACCTGGAAAAAGTATTATCATCCCGTGCGGTTGAGCCGCTATCTGACCATCGTGCCTAGCTGGGAAGATTACCAGGTTGAACAGCAAAATGAACAGGTCATTCGTTTAGATCCCGGTCAGGCCTTTGGGACAGGGACACATCCAACCACACAACTGATGCTGGGTGCGCTTGAAACTTTGATGCGTGGCGGCGAAGAAGTCATCGATGTCGGCACCGGGTCCGGTGTTCTGGCAATCGCGGCGGAATTACTCGGTGCAGATCACATTCTCGCGACCGATGTCGACCAAGTCGCGGTGGACAATGCGCAGAGCAATTTGGCGCTGAATCCCGTGACCCATATCGACGTTATCGCTAACGACCTGTTGACGGGGATTGAGGCCCAAGCCGATCTTGTCTTAGCGAATATCTTGGCTGAAGTTTTATTACCACTGATTCCACAGGTACCAGCAGTCCTGAAGCCTAAAGGGCAACTCGTCTTATCAGGCATCTATTACGACAAGGCAGACGTGATCAAGCAAGCGTTAATCGACAATGGTTTAGCAGTCACGCAAATGCGCACGCTAGGCGACTGGGTGGCTTATGTCGCACAACGACCTGGAGCGGATGAATCATGAATCGGTATTTCACAACGGACGCTGTCACGCTAGGTGAGACGTTGCAGCTGGATAAAACCATTGCTCACCACGCCATTAAGGTATTGCGCCAACAAGCCGGTGATCAATTTGAGTTGGTCGATGCCAATCACCGCGCTTTTTGGTGACAATCACGACCACTGAGCCACTTACGGTTGCAGTTGACCAGGACATTACCAAGCCGGTTGAGCTGCCCATTGATGTCCACATTATCTGTGGTGTGCCTAAGAGTGATAAAGCCGAATTAATCGTCCAAAAAGCGACAGAATTGGGCGTGGCTCACATCAGCTTCTTCAATAGTCAATGGGCCACGGCCAAATGGCAGCAGCCACGAGTTGCTAAGAAACTCGCTCGATTGCAGTCAATTGCACAAGGAGCGGCGGAACAGAGTCACCGCAACCGCATTCCGCAGGTCGACTTGCTCTCGTGGCAAGAGGTACAGCAGCAATCGGCTGACTTATTGACTGTGGCATATGAAGAATCGGCCAAACAGGGTGAGGCAAAAGCTTTGATTCAAGGCTTACAGCAACATCCAAAGTCACTCGTCACGGTCTTTGGCCCTGAGGGGGGTCTAGCACCTGCTGAAGTGACACAATTAACGGCGGGCGGTTACATCACAGTTGGTCTCGGGCCTCGAATTTTGAGAACCGAAACGGCACCACTTTACTTACTGAGTGCGGTATCGGCATTCACTGAATTAGGAGGCTTTTATGCGTAAAATAGTCACACAACCATCAGCAATTATCGTTTATATCAGCGCCATCTGTGTTTTCCTGGTACCTTTCTTGTTTCGAATCGTTGGCGCAAGCAGTGTCTTTCGCCTTGTGATCAGTTTCTTCGTCATTAATTTGATTCTCGCCTGGGCAATTGGGCGCATGATGCGCAAATATCAATTGCGTTGGTGGGTCAGTTTGATCATGCCCATTCTTTTGCGGTCAATGTTTGGCTTCAATATGCGCCTTATAATTACTGGTTGGTGCCCATCTATTTAGTTGTCACTTGGCTGGTGTTACTCAAAGACTAGCTTTTTGGTTAAGAATTAGTATAATCTAACTTAAACACGGACACGCTGAAGCACGCAGAATGACTGTCGTGCTTTTCTTGTATCAGAAGGGTTGAGAAAATATGGCAGAAGAAATCGAATTAACACAAGCCGATGTCGTTGCTCTTTGTCAGGAATATATGAACCCTGAACATTTGGCCTTCGTACAAAAAGCTTATGATTTTGCGGCTTATGTTCATAAGGAACAGGTCCGCAAATCAGGCGAACCTTACATCATTCATCCGATCCAAGTTGCGGGTATCTTGGCGGAACTTAAAATGGATCCTGAAACAGTGGCATCGGGCTATCTGCACGATGTGGTTGAAGATACCAATATTACGCTGGGTGATATTCAGGAACTCTTTGGTCGCGATGTGGCGATTATCGTTGACGGCTTAACCAAGCTGAGCAAAGTGACCTATGTGGCGCACAAGGACGAACTGGCCGAGAATCACCGCAAGATGTTGCTCGCGATGGCCAAGGATTTGCGGGTGATTATGGTCAAATTGGCCGATCGCTTGCACAACATGCGGACCTTAATGCATTTGCGGCCCGATAAACAGCGGCGCATTGCCAATGAAACCCTCGAAATTTATGCGCCCCTGGCTGATCGCTTAGGGATTAGCACAATCAAGTGGGAGCTGGAAGATCTCTCCCTGCGTTATTTGAATCCACAACAGTACTATCGCATTGCCCAGTTGATGAACAGCAAGCGGACCGAGCGGGAAGCTTACATTCAAGCTGCGATTGACGATATTGACCGCGCGTTGGATGGGCTGAACATTCAATACGAAATCTATGGTCGGCCAAAGCATATCTATTCTATCTATAAAAAGATGCGCGATAAGCACAAGCAGTTTGACGAGTTATACGACTTGCTAGCGATTCGGGTCATTACCGAATCGATTAAGGACTGTTACGCTGTTCTGGGGGCGATTCATACCCAATGGAAACCAATGCCAGGTCGCTTCAAGGACTATATCGCGATGCCAAAGGCGAACTTGTACCAAAGTATTCATACCACGGTAATTGGTCCCAAGGGCAAACCACTCGAAGTGCAGATCCGGACCGAAGAGATGCACCACGTGGCTGAATATGGGGTTGCGGCGCACTGGGCCTACAAAGAAGGGCAAACCAGTGAGGTCCAACTCGATCAAGCCGGTCAAAAGCTCGACTTGTTCCGCGAAATCCTTGAAATTCAGGATGAGAGTGCGGATGCGGCTGACTTCATGGAAAGTGTCAAGGGTGACATCTTCTCCGATCGCGTCTATGTGTTCACGCCAAAGGGTGATGTGTATGAGCTCTCAAAGGGCAGTACCCCACTGGATTTTGCCTACTTGGTGCACACAGAAGTCGGGAATCACTCCGTTGGGGCAAAGATCAATGGCAAAATTGTGCCACTGAATTACCAATTGAAGAACGGTGATATCGTTGAAATGCTGACATCCAGCAGCTCAACACCGAGCCGCGATTGGGTCAACTTGGTCTTCACTTCGCGGGCACGAAACAAGATTAAGCGGTACTTCAAGCTTGAAGACAAGGAGATCAACGCTGAAAAGGGCCGCGATATGTTGGAACACCAGCTGCAAGAGCTGGGCTTCAACCCCAAAGAATTCATGTCGAAGGAACCGATGGCTGATCTGCTCAACCGCATGAATTTCACCACCGAAAATGAATTACTGAGTGCAATTGGTTACGGCGAATACACCTCGTTGGTTGTGGCCAATCGCTTGACCGAAAAATACCGGAAACAAAAGGCGTTGGACGATCAAAAAGCACGTGAAAAAGAAATCCTCGATCAAAATAAGAAAGTCACGACGGTTTCAAAAGAGAAGACGAATACTTCTTCCGGGAGTGGCGATGGCGTGCTGATCGAAGGGGTCGACAATTTGCTGGTGCACCTGGCCAAGTGCTGTATGCCTGTGCCCGGTGACGTCATTGTCGGTTATGTCACGAAAGGTCGCGGGGTGACTGTGCATCGTAGCGATTGTCCAAATGTGGCCAACTCAACTGAAATGGCTGGTCGTTTGATCGACGTTGCCTGGGAGAATCCAGACAACCAAAAGCAACTGTACAATGCCGATTTGGAAATTTATGGCTACAACCGCAGTGGCTTGTTGAACGATGTCTTGCAGGCATTGAATGCCCAAACCAAGAATCTCAACAACGTGAACGGTCGGGTCGATCACGACAAGATGGCTGATATTCACGTCACGGTCGGTGTTCGCAACTTGGCCCACCTGGACAAGTTGATGGATTCGGTCAAAAACATTCCTGATATCTATGAAGTGAAGCGCGATAACGGCTAAGTAATTGCGCACAAAAAGAAGGCTGGGTGACCTATTGTGGGTGTCCCAGCCTTCTTTGTCATTGTTGTTCTTTTTGTTTATACTGGTTTACTAGACGGAAAACTATGTTGAAATGAGGAAGTTAATTATGCGAGTTGTTGTCCAGCGTGTCTCAGAGGCGGCTGTCAAAATTGATCAAGAAACTGTGGGTGAAATCAAGCAGGGATTCATGTTGCTGGTGGGCGTCGGACCTGATGACACCATGACCGATGTGAATTACTTGGTGCGCAAGATTACAAACCTGCGTGTGTTCAGTGATGAAGCCGGCAAAATGAATCTCAGTCTGCGTGACATCGATGGCGCCATCTTGTCGATTTCACAGTTCACTTTATTTGCGGACACCAAGAAGGGGAATCGGCCTAGTTTCACGGCTGCGGCGAAACCCGACCTCGGTCAACAACTGTATGATGCGTTCAATCAAGCGTTGGCGGCCGAGGGCATCACCGTTGAAACCGGTGAATTTGGTGCTGACATGAAGGTGAGCCTGATTAATGACGGCCCAGTCACAATTCTTTTTGATACAGCAAAGGAAGGTTAGACATGCAAAACTTTATTTGGGATTTTGATGGGACGCTGTATGACACCTATCCGGGCATGATGGCTGCCCTAGTGCAGGTGGCGCAAGAAAACGGTGCGGCTATCGATTCGGCAAAGACCCTGGTGGCCATCAAGGCTGGCTCGATCAAGGACTGGCTACAAACCTTCGCAGCTGAACGCGGGCTCGATTACGCCACACTGGACAAACGATTCCATGATCTTGAGGCGACAAAGCTGGGTATGGCCAAACCTTATCCGCAAACGGCTGCGCTTCTCCAACAGATTCACGAGCCGGTGGCAATAATCTCTTGATGACACATCGGGATAAGAGTGCCTGGACCTTGCTTGATCGCGACGGATTTGCGGATTGGTTCTTGGGTGGGGTGACGACTGAGTTACACCTCAAGCGCAAACCAGACCCTGAGGCCATCAACTATCTACTCATGCGATATCAATTGAATCCTGAAGTGACGGTTATGGTCGGTGACCGCCGACTCGATATTGTGGCAGGACAAAATGCTCACGTGCACACGGCCTACTTTACGTCGATGGATTAAACGATGCTCCGATGGCGGATTGGCAAGTTGATCACTTGCAGGATTTAGCCAAGCTGATCAAAGCATAAATGGCGCTTTGAGCGTGTGCATTTGAACTCGCAATTTCTGCGCACATCGCTCTTGTTAATCAATACGTGCTGCCGTTTGAAACCACAAACGAGCCTGTGCCAATCCCAACAGGGGGAATGACACAGGCTCGTTTTCATATTACTTATCTTTGAAGT
The DNA here is from genome assembly GCF_001311785.1 of Lacticaseibacillus saniviri JCM 17471 = DSM 24301. Lineage (GTDB taxonomy): Bacteria > Bacillota > Bacilli > Lactobacillales > Lactobacillaceae > Lacticaseibacillus > Lacticaseibacillus saniviri. The sequence continues at coordinate 10,229 of NZ_BBBX01000001.1, forward strand.
AGTTACTCAAGCCCTTCGCGACACGATCCGCCACTTCTTCTTGGTATTGTGGGGAGCTGATTGACTTGAAGTCCTTACTGTTGTTGATGTAACCCATCTCTAACAGCACGGACGGTTGTGTGTTTTCACGTAAGACTTCAAAGTTACCAAATGCAACCCCGCGATCATCCAGTGGCAAGCCCTTAAGAGAAGCGCTGAGGTCCGAGGCTAACTGATAGTCTTTGCTGTTATCATAATAATACGTGGTAAAACCAGTTGCGCTGTTGGCTTCTGGACTCGAATCAAAGTGAATACTGATAAAGGCATCCGCATGAGCTTTAGCCGCCTTAATGGGGCGAGAGGCTAAATCAACGAATGTATCCGTGCTTCGGGTGAAAATCACATTGGCGCCAGCGTCCTTTAACTTGGCCGCGATGCGTTGTGCCGTTGCTAACGTATACGTTTTTTCATACTTGCCACTCTGAGAGAGTGCGCCGACATCGGTGCCGCCGTGACCAGGATCGAGCACGATGGTCGCTTCAGATAACTTGGTTGCGGCCTTGGCTTTGGCGGAATTAGGGGTATCGGCGGTCCAACTTGCCACGTAACCGACCTTATCATCGGCGGTTTGAACCCGATACCAATCATTGCTCTGGCTCAATACGGTTAACTTGGTGCCTTTTTTGACCTGCGTGATGACCTTTGCATTCATCCCAGCCGCTTCCCGCACATTTGTATCGATACGCGTGGTCACCAGAATGGCATTCTTTGGTTTAGGATCGGCCTTGATTGCAATCTGTGTGGCGGGGGTCAGCGTCACCGTTTGGTCGGAGACTTTTAATGTATTGCTCTTCACCCAGACAGCTTGGTGATTGTAGTTGAGTTGGCTCCAATCGCCATCTTGATAGATGACATTCGCCGTGGCACCGCTCTCGAGGGTCCCGATGACCTGGGACTTGGCATCCGCGTACGCGTAAATTGATGCTTGTTTTGTCACCGTCGCGATTTTGGCAGAGGTCGTGCTGGCGTCATTGTGATCGATTAACCAACTGGGGACCCAGCCAATTTGGTTACTGGCCAAACGCACCTTGTACCACGCGTTGCGATGACCGATGACATCGAGTGCGGTGCCTTGCTTAACTTCGCCCATGGCGGCATAAGTCAGCCCAGGTCCCATGCGTACCGTCACGGTATCAGCCTTGACGGTGATTTCGTTATTGGCCGCAAAAACACTGGTCGAGACGGCAGCTAGGCCGAAGGTTAGACTGAGAGCGCCAATCAACGCCCATTTTTTAATTGAAATTGTTTTGGCATAAAATGGTCTTCCTGTTCGTGACATCGGGGGATGCCAATTTTAGTCGGGCGCACTAATGCGCTCACATGCTGGTTCCATTATAGCAAATTGCCGCTAAAAGTGAGCAATAAACACCCCAATTTCGTTTGTGCGGTTATTGACAACCCCAAAACAAACCCTTATTCTTAGGTAAAACATCCAGTGCCAGTGAGAAAGCAGGATAGATCGTCATGCAGCGATTCGGGGAGAGTGTGAGCCCGATAGAGATCGAAAAGACACTTTTGAGGCAGATCGGCTTACCACCGTTATCGGTTTGAGTAAAACAGTAAGGTGGTACCGTGCATTGCACCCTTCGTTCATATTTGAGCGAGGGGTGTTTTTTACTGGAGAAATTGGAGGAAACCATATGTATCAACGACCAAAGGGCACTGCAGATATTTTACCGGCTCAAAGTGGCCAGTGGCAAAAGATTGAAGCCACCGCGCGCCAGGTATTCAGTCGCTACCAGTATCAAGAAATTCGTACCCCGATTTTTGAAAATTACGAGGTTTTTGCCCGCAGTGCGGGGGATACCAGCGATATCGTGACTAAGGAAATGTATACGTTTGAAGACAAGGGTAAGCGCATGATGGCACTGCGGCCAGAAGGCACTGCCGGTGTTGTTCGGGCCTACGTGGAAAACAAACTCTATGGGCCTGAATTCACCAAGCCATATAAGGTCTACTACATGGGACCAATGTTCCGTTATGAACGGCCACAATCAGGCCGTCAGCGCCAATTCCACCAAATTGGGGTAGAAGCATTCGGGTCTGAGTCACCAGCTTTAGACGCCGAAACAATCGCTATGGCGGAGGATTTGCTGACCCAATTGGGTGCGCGCAACGTCAAGGTGGTTATCAATACGCTGGGCGATCCAGAATCTCGCGAAGCCTATCATGCCGCCCTGATTGCTTATTTGACACCATTTAAGGATGAACTATCTGAAGACTCAAAAATCCGACTGGAAAAGAATCCATTGCGGATCTTGGACAGTAAGGACAAGCATGACCAAGAAATCGTCGCCAATGCGCCACAAATTCTGGATTTCTTATCAGAAGCTGCCAGTGCGCACTTTGAGGCCGTGAAGACTTATCTGACTGACTTACATATTCCTTTTGAAGTGGATGCCACCATGGTCCGTGGGTTGGATTATTACAACCACACCATTTTTGAAGTGATGAGTGATGACCCTGCCTTTGGCGGTGGGTTCACCACAATTCTGGCCGGTGGGCGCTATAACGGGCTGGTTGAAGAACTCGGTGGGCCAGCCACACCTGGCGTTGGTTTCGGGATGGGTGTTGAACGCCTGTTGCTGTTGATGCAAGACACTGTTGTTGCCCCCGTATTACCAGCCTACATCGTGACGATTGATGACAGTGCCATTCCAACAGCGCTGCAATTAGCCACAGCGATTCGGCGCAGTGGGTACGGTGTCGACCTCGATTACATGGGCAAGAAGGCAAAGGGGCAATTCAAGGCGGCTAATAAGGCCAATGCTCAGTTAGTCTTAACGCTCGGCGAAAGCGAACTCGAGACAAAGACAGCACAGGTCAAGAACATGGCCTCTGGTGAACAAGTGGGTGTCAGTTTTGATCGCTTGATGAGTGATTTTGAGACCGTGTATCACGAATTAATGGGAGGAGAACAATAATATGAGTAAACGCACAATGTATGCGGGCGATGTCACCCGTGATCAATTGGATCAAACTGTGACATTAAAGGGCTGGGTCCAAAAACGCCGCAGCTTAGGGAACTTAATCTTCATCGATCTCCGCGATCGTGAAGGTATTGTTCAATTAGTCTTTTCAACGGAATTTGGTGCCGATGCGTTGGCCGTTGCTGACACTTTGCGGGCCGAATACGTGATTGAAGCGACAGGGGTGGTCAAGGCACGTGATGCTGCCGCTGTGAACAAGAAGATGAAAACCGGTGAGATCGAAGTTGAAGTCTCCGACCTGACAATTTTGAACAAGTCAAAGACACCACCATTCTATATTGAAGACGGTGTGGCTGTTTCTGAAGAGACTAAGTTGAAGTATCGCTACCTCGACTTACGCCGTCCAGAGATGCAACAAGCATTGATTAAGCGTGCCAAAATCATGCAAAGTGCGCACCGCTATCTCGATCAAGAGGGCTTTATTGATATTGAAACCCCAACCTTGACCGCCAGCACACCTGAAGGCGCCCGTGACTACTTGGTACCTTCACGGATCTATCCAGGTAGCTTCTATGCTTTGCCACAATCACCACAACTGTTCAAACAGTTGTTGATGGGCGCCGGCTTTGATCGGTACTACCAAATCGCGCGTTGTTTCCGTGACGAAGATCTGCGTGGCGATCGTCAACCTGAATTCACCCAAATCGATTTGAAACCAGCTTCTTAACCGCTGAAGAAATCCAAGATATCATGGAAGGCCTTGTTGCTAAAATCATGCACGATGTTCAAGGCGTTGATGTGCAACTCCCATTCCCACGCATGGAATGGCAAGAAGCCATGGATCGTTTTGGCTCCGATAAGCCAGACTTACGCTTTGATATGGAAATCCAAGATGTTTCTGACCTGGTCAAAGACTCTGCCTTTAAGGTCTTTGCTGGCGCGGTTGCTAATGGCGGCCAAGTGCGCGCATTGGTTGTTCCTGGTGGCGCAGAAGCTTATTCACGTAAGAAGATTGATGAACAACAGGAATACATCAAGCGCTTCGGTGCTAAGGGACTCGCTTGGCTCAAAGTCACTGACGATGGCGTGAGTGGCCCAATTGCCAAATTCTTTGAAGATGATACCTTGGTCAAGGCGCTCGATGCCAAGGCCGGCGACTTACTGGTCTTTGTTGCCGATCAACCCCATGTGGTTGCCGATAGTCTGGGTTACCTGCGGACGCACTTTGCTCACGACTTAGGCTTAATTGACGAAAACAGCTACAAGTTTGTCTGGATCGTGAACTGGCCATTATTTGAATATGATGAAGGGATTGAACGCTGGGTTTCAGCGCACCACCCATTCACCATGCCTAATGAGGAAGATGTGGCATTGCTCGACACCGATCCACACAAGGCTCACGCCCAAAGTTATGACTTGGTCTTGAACGGCTACGAATTGGGTAGTGGTTCAATCCGGATCCATACACGTGAAATCCAAGAAAAGATGCTCAAGGCACTGGACTTCACCCCAGAACGTGCGCAAAAGGCGTTCGGATTCTTATTAGAAGCCTTAGACTACGGTTTTCCACCTCATGGCGGGATGGCAATCGGCTTAGATCGCTTGTCCATGTTGCTTGCCGGTAAGGATAACATTCGTGATGTCATTGCCTTTCCTAAGAACAGTAAGGCGAGTGAACCAATGACTAACGCGCCAACACCAGTCGCAACAGCCCAACTCGAAGAACTCGGGTTAGATGTCCGCGCTGATGAGGACCAGAATTAAGAAACAATTAAATTGTTTACAATCTAATTAGGGTGTAAACTAACGGAGAGGTGAGGAATATGCAAAAAGACAAAGAAGCACTCCGTCAACAGTTAACGCCTGAACAGTATGCGGTCACACAAGAAGCGGCCACCGAACGACCTTTCTCTGGTGAATATGATGATTTCGATCAACCAGGAATCTTCGTTGATGTGGTCAGTGGTGAACCACTCTTCTCATCACTCGACAAGTATGATGCGGGTTGTGGATGGCCATCATTCACAAAACCGATCGACAAACTCAAAGAACATCGCGACCAGAGTTTTGGTATGGAACGCGTAGAAGTGCGCAGTAAGGAAGCTGGTTCACACTTGGGACACGTCTTCACGGACGGTCCAGTAGCCGAGGGTGGCCTACGTTACTGCATCAATTCCGCAGCACTACGTTTCGTCCCAGCTGATCAATTAGAATCAGAAGGCTATGGTCAATACGCGGCATGGTTTAAATAATTGCGTTAAAGGGGGATTTTTCATGGCAGAAGCAACAGCAATTTTTGCAGGTGGCTGTTTTTGGTGCATGGTGAAGCCGTTCGATACTTTTCCTGGCATCAATAAGGTGATTTCTGGGTATACGGGTGGGCACGTGCCTAATCCAACCTATGAACAGGTCGCTAGTCACACGACGGGCCACACTGAGGCCGTTGAAATCAATTACGATCCTAGCCAAGTGAGTTACGCTGACTTGGTTGAGATTTACTGGCAACAGACAGATCCCACCGATGCAATGGGACAATTTCAAGATCGCGGCGACAACTATCGGCCGGTGATTTATTACCAGACCGAAGCTGAAAAAGCGATTGCGGAAGCTTCTCGCGCTAAGTTGGCTGCGAGTGGCCGATTCAAAGAACCCATTGTGACGACAATTGAACCCGCGCAACCATTCTATCCAGCAGAAGATTACCACCAGGACTTTTACAAGAAGAATCCTGAACGCTTCGAAATGGAAGAGATGGGTGGCCGCAGTCAATTTATTCGCGACAAGTGGCAACAATAAAATAGTTGAAGGCGTCAATGACAACACCCGCAAGGGGAAGTCATCGACGCCTTCTTTTTGTGTCCCAGGATTATTGTTATTTCTTTCATAGATGGGAACACGTTAATGAAAATGCATCATTTACTCCGGAATGGTTGTGTTATACTGAGACCACTATGAAACAAAGGGGTTTTGGGAGTTATGCAAGAAATCGATCAGATTATTCGGCGCCATCAAAACTGGAGCCGATTCACTGCCGCATTCTTTTACAGTATCTGTGTGGCAGTTGCGCTGAATATGTTTTGGGAACCGGGTGGGGTTTTGCCAGTGGGATTACCGGGGCGGCACAGTTAGTCGCTTCAGTCGTTCGTCGTTGGTTTACGTCTCGATTCCGACACCATTTGGCGTTGTTGCCGCGGATCAAATTTTTTCAACCGGGACCATGTTATTCATCTTGAACGTGCCATTATTTGTGGTCGGTTGGCGTAAAATTGGGCATCGCTTCACGCTGTTTACCATTCTCGCAGTTGTCTTATCCACCATTATGATTCGGGTCTTGGGCATTCTGACACCTTTGACCAGAGATCCTATCGTCTGTGGGATTTTTGGAGCCGTCGTCAACGGTCTCGGGACAGGGTTCGCACTGCGGAACGGAATCTCAACCGGTGGCCTCGACATCCTGGGGATTGTTTTACGAAAGAAAACCGGTCGTTCCGTTGGGACCATCAATATCGCCTTCAACATCTTAATCATTTTCCTGGCTGGATTCGTTAACGATTGGCCACATGCGTTGTATTCTGCTTTGGCTATTTTTATCAATGGTAAGGTGATGGATTCACTCTATACCAGTCAACAGCGCTTGCAGGTCATGATTGTGACGACCAAGCGCCGCGAAGTGGTCAACGAGATTCAAAACACGCTGCGACGTGGGATTACAATTGTGCACGACGTTGAAGGGGCCTTTAAGCACGAGGAAATGACCATTCTGTTCACGATTATTTCACGGGCTGAGATGTATGATCTGGAACAGGCCATGCAACACAGTGATCCATACGCCTTTGTTTCGATCACAGAGTCGGTTAAGATCTTAGGCCGCTTCTACGAGCCGCAGTCAGATTAGTGAGGCATACATATGTTAATTGGAGCGAATGTGAGTTTATCGGGCGACAAGATGCTGCTCGGTGCGGCGGAACAGGCCCATACTTATGGCGCGAGCACCTTACAAGCCTACATTGGCGCACCGCAAAATACGCGTCGCAAGCCGATTGAAGCGATGCGTATCGATGAAGGCTTAGCGCAATGGCCGAATGGCAACTCAGCCACCTGGTGATCCACGCGCCGTACATCATCAATCTCGGTAATACCAAGAAACCCGAGAATTTTGAATTTGCCGTGCAATTCATGCGAGCAGAAGTCAACCGGGCCGATGCCGTGCATGCTTATACCATGCCGTTTCATCCGGGGGCGCATGTCGGTGCTGGTGCGCAAGCCGGGATTGAACAGGTCATCAAGGGACTGAATCAGGTGATTCAACCGGATCAAAACGTGACGATTGCCCTAGAAACCATGGCCGGAAAGGGCACTGAGTTGGGCCGGACGTTTGAAGAACTCGCACAAATTCTCGATGGCGTGCAGCACAATGATAAAGTCATGGTGACGTTGGATACCTGTCATATCAATGATGCCGGTTATCCCGTTGTTGATGATTTTGACGGCGTGCTCAATACGTTTGATCACATGATTGGACTCGACAAATTGGCCGTTGTTCATCTCAATGATTCAAAGAATCCGCAAGGTAGCCACAAGGACCGACATGCCAATATTGGTTTTGGAACGATTGGCTTTGAGGTGCTTAACCGCATTGCGCATCATCCTGCCTTGCCTGCGATTCCCAAAATTCTTGAAACACCTTTTGTTGGCACAACTAAACCGCAACACCCACCGTATGGCATCGAAATTAATTGGCTCAAAACCCAACAATTTGTGCCGGCGGAATTGGAAGCACTAATGGACTGATGGTCGTTGTGAACCAGACGGATTGCATCATATCAGCAAAAATAAGAAGCTGTGATATGGCCCACTTGAGGCTAATCACAGCTTCTTATTCATTTCAGTGGTTAATTGACGTGTTCGTCACTGCCAAAACCATCGAGACCCATATTGTCCAAGATGATTGTGGCGGTCTCTTCGATGGAGCGATGCGCCGTATTGATAACCATGCAGCCGATTTTCTTATACAAATCTTCGGCAAAACTCAATTCCTCATTGACCTGTTCTCGTGCCGAATAGGTTGTGTCCGGATTCAGGCCGTAAGCAATCATGCGCTGCCGACGGAATTCCATCAGGACGGAGGCATCAGTAGTCAAACCAATGATCTTTTTGGGATCGATTTGCCAGATTTCTTCTGGAATGTGGGCGTTAGGCACCAATGGGAGATTAGCTACCTTGAGATTGCGATTGGCCAAAAAGAGTGAGAGTGGCGTTTTGCTGGTGCGAGAAACACCGAGCAAGACGATATCGGCTTCCAGGAAACCTTTGGGATCTTTGCCATCGTCGTAAAGAACCGCAAATTCCATCGCGGAAATACGATCGAAGTATTTCTCATCCAAATCATGAATCGCACCAGCCACACCAGTCGGTTGCACATGATAATTTGCCGCGATAGTGTCAACGATTGGGGCGAAAACATCAAAAATCTGCAGTTTGAGCTCTTTCCCATAGCTGTTAGCGAGTTTACTCAAGCCGGGTGTGGCCAAGGTGTGAATCACAATCCCATTTTCTTCCTTGGCTTGATCCAGGATGCCAATCAGCTTTTTTTCGGTGTTCACAAACGGAAAGCGAATGTAGCGGGGGGCCAGATCGGGGAACTGAGCGGCGACTGCCTGTGCCAATTTGAGTCCAGTCTCACCAATCGAATCTGAGATTAAAAATAATTTGAGTTCGTCTGCCATATAAATGCCTCATTTCGGGTTTGATATCGCTCTCATCGTATCACAATTAAGTGGCTTTTGGGTGGCTGAATGAGCCGATTCTTGCGATTTTTTAAGTTGGACGTTGACGCCGTTTTCAGAGTTCGCTATAATATTTAAGAACTGTTGGCAAGATGTGCCAGGAGTTACACAGTGTCGGAGGGAGGGATATCATATGGCAAAGACAGTCGTTAAGAAAAACGAATCTCTCGATGATGCTCTTCGGCGCTTCAAGCGCTCCGTATCTAAGTCAGGTACACTTGCAGAATATCGGAAACGCGAATTTTACGAAAAGCCAAGTGTTAAGCGTAAGCTTAAGTCAGAAGCTGCTCGTAAGCGTAAAAAGTTTTAATTAAAAGGACTTGGTAGAAATGGCATTACTCGATGAGCTTAACGCTCAGATGAAGACCGCGATGAAGGCCAAGGACAAGCTGACTTTGAGTGTTGTTCGGATGATAAAGACCGCTTTGGTCAACGAACAAATCAAAACTGGCAAAGACTTGACCGAAGATGACGAGAAGAGCGTCTTAGCTACGCAATTGAAACAGCGCAAGGAAAGCCTCAGCGAGTTTCAAGAAGCTGGCCGAGAGGATCTGGTTGAACAGACACAAGCCGAGATTAAGATTGTTGAACAGTATTTACCTGCTCAACTTGATGAAGCTGCGGTGAGTGACTTAGTCGATCAAGTAGTGGCTGAAACTGGCGCTACTGGCAAAGCGGACTTTGGCAAGGTGATGAAAGCCTTAATGCCGCGAGTTAAGGGTCAAGCCGATGGGGCATTAGTCAATCGGTTAGTTAAGGCCAAGTTGAATTAAAATGAAACACAACCAGCAGGAATTATCTTGTTGGTTGTGTTTTTTGTGAGCATTTTGCTTGTTTAAATTGCCAATGCGAGTATACTGATCGAACAAATCAGTCGTGGAGGTGACAATCATGGTCGCACAAGATGAACTGCTGACAATAATGTATAATTTGATTCTCAATCCGGCCACTCGTGACTGGGAACGGGAACAACTGGCAACGGCAAAGAATACAATCGGTGCCGGAGCCAGTTTCAGTGCAGCGTTGGCCACGCTAGAAGGCAAACTGCGACCGCTGGCGTTGCGGAATAACCTGACACCAGATGTTGCAGATTTCTATGCGCTCGTGGTCGGCGATGTGGCTGAGGCTGACACGTTTGATTTGTCCCGTCATTTCAATCCCGATGCGCCATATGAAGATCGGGCGATTTTTGCCGGAGGTTGTTTCTGGTGCATGGTCGAACCGTTTGAACAACGGCCCGGTATTCAGGCTGTTTTCTCCGGTTACACGGGCGGGACAATCGATCATCCCACGTATGATCAAGTTCTAGGGCAATACACCGGTCACGTTGAAGCGGTCGAAATTATTTTTGATACGCGTGTCGTGAGTTACGACGATCTCGTTACTTTGTACTGGCAGATTACCGACCCCACAGATGACATGGGGCAGATTAACGATCGTGGTGATCAGTACCGGCCCGTGATTTTGTTCGTGATGACAAACAGCGTGCCATTGCCACAGCGTCCAAGCAACAATTGGACGCTTCCGGCTTGTATGGCAAGCCCATTGTGACAGCAATCGAGCCCGCTAGCACCTTTTGGCCGGCAGAGAATTACCACCAACAATTCTATAAGAAGAACCCCAAGCGCTATCGCTTGCTCGAACGCAGTCGCAAGCAGTATTTGGCCACACAGCATCTGTTTGGCCGTGTGCGCGTCGGCTTGAAGCAACTTCGGGGACAGAATAAGTAACCACATGAAGGCTGTGACCTCACCATCTCGGGTTGTCACAGCCTCTTGTTTTGCACTTTGACTGACGCAGACCCATTCGGTTACACCTCATGCGGCATTGGCTCGCGCGTAACGACTTGGTTTGTGATAAACTATAAACAATTAATGAAACTAGAGGAGGTCGCCTTATTGGCAGACAACACAACTGAAAAGCACCTTCAGCTCAACACCCCTGATCAAGCGCAGACATTAGCTGGCGTTAACGATAGCAATCTCAAGCTGATCGAAAGCGGTCTGGGCGTTGACATCGCACCCATGGGTCAAGAATTACGCGTGAGTGGTGACGCCGAACACGCCCAACTCGCCTTTGACTTACTCAAGCAGATGCAACAGCTCTTGGATCAAGGCATTCAGCTAGGGGCACAAGACATCACTAGCGGTATCAATATGGCTACTCGCGGCACACTGGATTACTTCAGCGAGCTGTACAGTGAAGTCTTATTGAAGGACGCAAAAGGCGCGCCCGTTCGTGTCAAGAACTTTGGTCAGCGCCAATATATCAATGCGATTAAGCATCACGACATCACATTTGGGATTGGACCCGCTGGTACCGGTAAAACCTACCTGGCCGTTGTGATGGCGGTGGCGGCACTCAAGGCCGGCACCGTTGACAAAATCATTCTGACTCGGCCTGCCGTTGAAGCGGGTGAAAGCCTAGGTTTCTTACCAGGGGACCTCAAAGAAAAGGTTGATCCTTACCTGCGGCCTGTCTACGATGCGTTATATAGCGTCTTAGGCACGGAGCACACGAATCGCTTAATGGATCGTGGTGTGATTGAAATTGCGCCATTGGCCTACATGCGTGGTCGCACGTTGGATGGCGCCTTTGCCATCTTGGATGAAGCCCAGAACACGACCCAAGCGCAAATGAAGATGTTCCTGACGCGTTTGGGCTTTGGCTCTAAGATGATCGTCAACGGGGACATCACCCAGATTGACTTGCCAAACAATGCCAAGAGCGGCTTGATTCAGGCACAGCGGCTCTTGAAGCCAATCGATCAAATTGCCTTTACTGAGTTCTCGGCCCAAGACGTGGTCCGGCATCCAGTGGTAGCAAAGATTATTGAAGCGTACGGACACGAGAATAACAATTAGCGGGGGACAATATGGACTTAGAATTATTTGATGATGACCACTTACTGACGGCGGACGCGACCAAATTGGTGACAGACCTGGTTGCTTTTTCGGGCAAGGAACTCAACTTGCCTGAAAACACAGAGATGTCAATCACGATCGTTGACGATGACGAAATTCAGCGCATCAATCGTGAATACCGCGACACTGACCGGGTAACTGATGTGATTAGTTTTGCCATCGAGGAAGGTGAAGAGGATCTGATCGGGTTCGACGATATCCCTAAGAATATCGGGGACTTGTTCATCGACCCCGCCAAAGTTGCGCAACAAGCTGAGGATTATGGTCACAGCTTCGAGCGCGAATTAGGCTACACCGTGGTGCATGGATTCCTGCATCTGAACGGCTACGATCACATTCAACCAGAAGACGAAGCCAAAATGATTCCGCTGCAGGAATCAATTTTAACCGCTTATGGCCTCACCCGATAAGCAAGTCACCAAAACCGCCATTTCTTCCAGTCTCTCTCGCATGCCATCGCCGGGTTGCACACCTTCTTTGTGGAAGAGGGTAATTTCCGCCGCGAGTTTGTTTTATCCGCGTTGGTGCTGATTGCCGCTGTTGTCTTTCGCGTGAGCTGGTTTGAATGGTTCGTCTTGATTCTCGCGATTCTGCTCGTTTTCTTGAGCGAATTATGGAACACCATCATCGAAAATATTGTCGATTTCGTGATTGGCAACCAGTATCACGAACGCGCTAAAAAATAAAGATATGAGTGCCGGGGCGGTTGTGCTTGCCGGCATCATTGCCATTGTTTGTGGTGCCTATGTGTTTGTGCCACACTTATTACATTTAGTTGGGATGTGGAATCATTGACCGATCAAACGTTAATTCAAGCGGCCACCAAAGCACGTGAAGCGGCCTATGTGCCGTATTCGCACTTTGCGGTTGGCGCGGCTGTACAAGTGGGCGACCAAATTTATACCGGCGCTAATATCGAAAATGCATCTTATGGCCTATCTCTGTGTGCGGAACGCAACGCCATTTTTCAGGCGGTTCTTGCCGGCCACACACATCTCGATAAAATTGCCGTGATTGCGGACACTAAGGGACCCGTTTCACCGTGTGGCGCGTGTCGCCAGGTGATGACTGAGTTTATGGACCCAACCGCGACCGTTTTATTGACCAACTTAGACGGCGACTTGAGCCAAAATCAATTACAAGCGCTGATTCCAGGCGCATTTACCAAGGAGGATCTTCATGACTGAACACCATTCTGGCTTCGTCGCGATTATTGGCCGGCCTAACGTCGGCAAATCAACATTTATGAATCGAATTTTGGGTGAAAAGATTGCAATTATGTCACCCAAAGCGCAAACAACCCGTAACAAGATCAACGGGATCTACACCACAGACGATGTCCAAATCGTTTTTGTGGATACACCGGGGATTCACAAGCCTAAAAACGAATTAGACGAATACATGGATAAGGCTGCACTCTCCACATTAAACCAAGTGGATGCTGTCTTATTCATGGTGGCTGCTGATGAAAAGATGGGTCCTGGTGACCAATACATCATGCATCAGCTGGCTGAAGTGAAGCAGCCGGTCTATCTCTTGATCAATAAGATTGATCTGGTGCATCCCGATGATCTCTTACCCGTGATTGAACAATATCAATCCCTCTACAACTTTGCTGAAGTCTTCCCAATTTCTGCAACAATGGGGAACAACGTCGATGACCTGCTGAAGAAGCTCGAGAGCCAATTACCTGTGGGCCCTCAATACTATCCAGAAGATCAACTGACCGATCACCCTGAATACTTCGTTGTTGGGGAATTGATTCGCGAAAAGATTCTGCAATTGACGCGTGATGAAGTGCCGCACTCCGTTGCCGTTATGGTCGAGAGCATGAAGAATCGTGAAGCGGGCAAACTGCAGATTGAGGCGTACATCATCGTCGAACGCGATAGCCAAAAGGGGATTGTGATCGGTAAGGGTGGTGCCATGCTCAAACAAATCGGGATCTTAGCTCGTCGCGACATCGAAAACTTGTTGGGCGACAAGGTTAATCTGCAGCTCTGGGTCCGCGTTCAAAAGAACTGGCGGGATAACAACCAGTACCTGCGCAGCCTAGGCTACAATCAAAAGGATTTGCGTTAAATGGCTAAACAGATCGTTGAATTTACCGGCTTAGTGCTCACGCGCCAGAATTATCGGGAGTCCGATCTGTTAGTCAAAATTCTCACTGATCGCTTCGGTAAGAAGATGTTTCTGGTGAGTCGTGCGCGCAAGCCTGGGTTTCGCATGAATGCTGGGATTTTGCCCTTCACGCTCGCCACCTATGTCGGTGATGTACGCGACCCTGGCCTGTCGTTTATCAATACTGTCAAAGAAGCCAAGCAATTTCAGACCATTAGCCAAGACATCGAGCTGAACGCTTACGCCACTTATATCCTGAGCTTGATCGATCTCGCCTATCCCGATGGGGAGGCGATTCCGACTTGGTTTGCGCTCGCGCAACAAGCCTTGGCGTTGATCGACGAAGGATATGACGCACAAGTGTTGACCAATATTATTGAGGTTCAACTCTTGCAGGCGTTTGGGGTGCAACCCGAATGGCGCGGCTGCGTGATCTGTCACCGCACTGACCTGCCATTTGATTTCTCAGAAGCCTACGGTGGGCTACTGTGCCAGAACCATTTTGACCGCGATCCTTATCGCTATCACTTGGATCAACGGGTGGTGTATTGGCTGCGGTTGTTCAGTGTGGTCAAGCTCGATCAAATCAATGACATTACCTTGCAGCCAGCGACCAAGCGGCAGTTACAAGTCGCTTTGGACCGCATCTATCAGGACATGGTGGGTGTGGTTCCCAAAGCGAAGCGGTTCTTGAATCAGATGAATCGCTGGCATTTGCCAGATGACAAGCCAAAAGCGTGACGTTTGACCTTGACAGTAAGCGTCAGGGTGCTATACTTTTAATAAATATTGGTGATGAGAAAAAGGGTTATCGCGTGTGGTTGCCAGCGAATCGAGGACAGTGAAAGCTCGATCAATACCGCTATAATTGGCGTTTTCGAGCCGAACTCAACTAAGTGCAAGTCCTTAGACTTGAAGTAGGGTGGAACCGCGCGCAAGCGTCCCTATGCCATAATTTGGCATAGAGGCGCTTTTTTTCATGACCACAAAAAGGAGAAAATCATGGCAACAAAAATGAGTGTCCAAGCAATGATCCAGACGTTACAAAACTTCTGGGCTGATAAGGGTTGTATGTTGATGCAAGCCTACGATACAGAAAAAGGGGCCGGCACAATGAGCCCTTATACCTTCCTGCGTGCCATCGGACCAGAACCTTGGAATGCGGCTTACGTGGAACCTTCTCGCCGTCCCGCTGATGGTCGTTATGGTGAAAACCCTAACCGGTTGTATCAACACCATCAATTCCAAGTTGTGATGAAGCCATCACCAAAGGAAATTCAAAACTACTACTTGGATTCTCTGCGGGCATTGGGCATTGAACCTCTCGAACACGACATCCGTTTCGTTGAAGATAACTGGGAAAACCCATCAATGGGTTGTGCCGGTGTTGGTTGGGAAGTTTGGTTAGACGGGATGGAAGTCACCCAATTCACTTATTTCCAAGTGGTCGGTGGACTTGAAGTTTCTCCTGTTACCAGTGAGATCACTTATGGGGTTGAACGGTTGGCTTCTTACATTCAAGATGTGAACAACGTCTTTGATCTCGAATGGGGTGACGGTGTGCTCTACGGCGATATCTTCAAGGAACCTGAATTTGAACACAGTACCTATTCCTTTGAAGAATCCGATCAAGCACTCTTATTGACGCTGTTTGATGCCTACGAGAAGGAAGCATGGCGCCTGATGGACCTCGGTTTAGTGCATCCCGCCTATGACTATATCTTAAAGTCTAGCCATACCTTCAACTTGTTGGACGCGCGTGGTGTGGTCTCTGTTACGGAACGTGCCGGCTACTTGAGCCGGATTCGCAAGATGGCCCACAAGGTAGCCCGGGCCTTTGTCGAAGAACGTGAAAAACTGGGATTCCCATTACTCACACATCAACAAACGGAGGTCGACGAATAATGACACATAATTATCTCTTAGAAATCGGGTTGGAGGATATGCCTGCCCACGTGGTAACGCCCAGCCTGAAACAACTTGCCGACAAAACGGCAGCCTACTTAACGGACAACCACATCAATTTCGGTAAAATTACGCAGTATGCCACCCCACGGCGTTTGGCGCTCTTGATCTCTGACTTGGCTGACAAGCAAGACGATATTGAAGAAGACGTGAAGGGCCCTGCTAAAAAATCGCCCAAGACGCCGAAGGTAACTGGAGTAAAGCCGCTATCGGATTTACTCACGGCCAAGGAATGACAGTTGATGACATCACTTTCCGTGAAATCAAGGGTGTGGAATACGTTTATCTGCACAAAGCCATTGCGGGCCAACCTGTGAGCGAAATCTTGCCTGGCCTGATCGATGTTGTGAAGCACTTGACCTTCCCAACGCGGATGCACTGGGGTAGCACAGCATTTGAATATATCCGGCCAATCCACTGGATCGTGAGCCTGTTAGATGATCAAATCGTGCCGATGCAATTACTCGATGTCGAGGCTGGTCGTGTCACCGAAGGCCATCGTTTCTTGGGCCGCCAAGTGACATTGAAGCAAGCCACAGACTATGTTGACGCCCTGTACGCTGAAAAGGTGATTGTTGATCCCGCTCAACGCAAGCAATTGATTGCTGATCAAATCGATGCGATTGCCAAAGACAATGATTGGCATATTGATTTGGACGCTGACTTGCTGGAAGAAGTTAACAATCTGGTCGAATGGCCAACTGCTTTTGCCGGCAGTTTTGATGCCAAGTATCTTGCCATTCCTGATGCGGTCTTGATTACTTCCATGAAGGAAAATCAACGTTACTTCTATGCCACCAAGAATGGTGAAATGGTCAACGCCTTCATCGGGGTTCGCAACGGTAACCGTGAATTCCTCGATAACGTGATTGCTGGGAATGAAAAAGTGCTCACGGCGCGACTTGAAGATGCCGCCTTCTTCTATGCGGAAGATCAAAAGAAGACAATCGCTGATTATGTGGAACGGCTGCGGACAGTCAGTTTCCACGACAAGATCGGTTCCATGCACGATAAGATGATGCGCGTGCAAACCATTGCCGATCTCTTAGCTAAGCGGGTCGGCCTCGATGGTGCCGATCGCGATCACTTACACCGGGCAGCTGAGATCTACAAGTTCGACTTAGTCACCGGTATGGTCGGCGAATTCGCTGAATTACAAGGTGTGATGGGGCGTCAATACGCCTTACTTGCCGGTGAAGATCCTGCGGTGGCACAAGCGATTGAGGAACACTATCAACCAATCAGTGCTGACGGTGACTTGCCCGCCAGTCAAATTGGGACCCTGTTAGCGATTGCTGATAAACTCGATTCACTGCTCAGCTTCTTTGCGGTTAACCTGATTCCTAGTGGGAGTAATGACCCCTACGCATTGCGGCGTCAGGCTTACGGGATTGTGCGGATGGTCGCCGCTAACCACATGGCCTTCAGTGTGCCAGAATTGCAAGAAGATATCGTTGAAGCTTGGAACGAAGCGAACCAAACAAATGGTCTGGATTATGTCACCAATCAAGGTGCTGTCACAGACTTCATGCGCGATCGGGTGAAGCAATACCTGCAGAGCCAAAAGAGTCGTCACGACATCATTGATGCTGTCAGTGGCATGCCAACCGCTGATGTGAGTGCCATGATTGACGGCGCCAAGATTCTTGAAGCACACAGTCATGATGATAACTTCAAGGCTGTGATCGAAGCCTTGGGTCGTGTGATTCGGATCAGCGATAAGGATCCCGAAAATGGTGTTGTGGATTCCCGCTTATTTGAAAATGAGAGTGAAGAAGCCTTGTCTCGCGCTGTTGAAACGGTAAGCGACAACTTCGATGCCCAAGTGAGCGACGCCAACTACTTGGCATTAGCAGGGCTTGAAGGGGTCATTACAACCTACTTCACGGACAACATGATTATGGCCGAAGACTTAACCGTTCGTCACAACCGTTTGGTCCAGTTGACCCACTTAGCCAGCTTAATTCACCAATTCGGTAATATTGCGGAGATCATCGTTAAATAACTTGCTTTATTGTCCAAATAGGCATATACTATATTTTGTGTTTTTACGCAGTTAATTGCCAATTCGAAGTCGCATTTCCATTGGAAGTGCGACTTTTTACAGCTAGTTAGGTGTGTGTTGCAACCGGATGAAGGGGGGATTGACATGGCCGCAATGATTCCAGAAGCCACTGTCGAACAGGTTCTTCAGCAGGTCAACATTGCTGATTATATCGGGCAGACAGTGCAGTTGCATAAGGCAGGACAAAACCTGTTCGGGCTTTGTCCATTTCACGAAGAAAATACCCCATCGTTTTCGGTTTCCGAATCCAAACAAATTTTTCACTGCTTCTCCTGCGGTCGCGGGGGAAACGTCTATAAGTTTGTGATGGAGCTTGACCACCTCTCATTTCCTGAGGCGGTGGCCAAGGTTGCCGAGTTCGCGAACGTGCCGTTAGACGTGCACATTGATTCAGCGCCTCGCGAAGCCCCAGAAGTCACCGCCCAAAAGCAAATCTTGCGCGACGTGACAGACTTGTATCATCACGTGTTGGTGAATACGCAAAACGGGGAAGAGGCACTCAATTATCTGTTGAAGCGCGGGCTGACACAAGAAACGATCGATGCGTTTGAAATCGGGTTTGCTCCGGCAGAGAAGAACCTGATGCAACCCTTTTTGAAGAATCGGGAGATCGATTATCAAGCGCAACGCGAAACTGGATTGTTTGTAGAAAACCAAAATGGCGAGCTGTTCGATCGATTCAAGGATCGCATCATGTTTCCGCTCAAGGATCAAATGGTGCGGTGATTGGCTTTTCTGGACGCATCCTGCATCAGAGTGATCAGGCCAAGTACCTCAATAGCCCTGAAACAGGATTGTTCAACAAGCGCGATGTGCTCTTCAATATGAATACAGCCAAAGACCTGTTCAATAAGGATACGGGGGCCATTCTGTTTGAAGGGTTCATGGACGTGATTGCCGCTTATCAGGCGGGCGTCAAGACTGGGATTGCCTCCATGGGGACCAGCCTGACGAATGAACAGGTGCAACAAATTTCCCGGCACACCAAAAACTCACAATCTGTTATGATGGTGATGCGGCTGGGATTAACGCGACGCACCGTGCCGTTGAACTGGTTGGCAATAACCCACGTTTAAAAACGAGCGTGGTGTTGTTACCAGATGGGCAAGATCCCGATGAATTCATTAAGGCTAATGGGGCAGAAGCGTTTCAGTCTCAGCTCAAAAAGGAACTGACGCCGACCGCTTTCTTGCTGCATTATCTCAGCATGGATGTGGATCTCAGTCAGGATCAGGCCAAGATTGATTATTTGAATCAGGCCTTAGCGCTAGTCGCCAAGGAAGCGCCCATCGCCCAGTCCGTCTACTTGCAACAGTTGACGGAGACGACTGGTATTCCGGTTCAGACACTGGCCAATCAGTTACCGAAACCAGTCCAGCAGCATCAAACCACAACTATGGCACCGCCGCCGGTCGTGACGTCGACCGTTAAGTTCAATCGCTACCAAAAGGCGCAGCGCCAACTGCTCAATTACAGTTTTCATGATGATTTGGTTGCCACCAAGCTGGTATCGAGTGCGTTTGTCTTTCCAGATGATCAGTACCAGGCGATTTTTACCGCTTGGACCCATTACCTGCATGAGGGGCATGCGCCAAACGTTGCGGCGTTCACTGATTCACTTGAAGGTGGGTTAGCGAATGTGGCTGCTGATGTTGCGATGATGACGTTGCCGGAGAGCAGCGATGAAGCCATTGATAACTTGATGGCACTGCTCGCAACAACGCCGCTGCACGATCAGTTGGATCAGATCAAGCAGGAGCTGAATCAAGCCCAACGCATCGGCGATAACAAGCGTGCGTCCGAACTGATGGCTCAGTATTACCAACTTATGCGTCAACTCAAAGGTTAAGGGAGGAAATAGAATGGCAGATACAACCAAAACCGATAAAAAGTATACAACCGCCGTTAAGGCATTAATTAAGGATTACAAGAAAGAAAAGCAGATCACAAACGATGACTTAGCCGATAAAATTGTGAAGCCATTTGCACTGAAGAGTGCTGCGATTGATGAACTGATGCAACAACTTGAAGACAGTGGAATCTCAATCGTTGATGAAAACGGTGATCCAGCTGAACGCTCCCTGAAGAAGGAAAAAGCGGTCAGCAAGAAGGATCTGACCGATATGTCTGCGCCTTCTGGGGTCAAGATCAATGACCCAGTGCGGATGTACCTCAAGGAAATCGGTCGTGTGCCATTGTTGACGGCTGATGAAGAAGTTGCGTTGGCTTTAAAGATTGAACAAGGTGATCAAGAAGCGAAGCAACGTTTGGCCGAAGCTAACTTACGTTTGGTTGTTTCTATTGCTAAGCGGTACGTTGGCCGTGGGATGCAGTTCTTGGACTTGATTCAAGAAGGTAATATGGGGCTGATGAAGGCCGTTGAAAAGTTTGATTACCGCAAGGGGTTCAAGTTCTCAACGTACGCCACCTGGTGGATTCGTCAGGCCATTACCCGTGCGATTGCTGACCAAGCTCGGACAATTCGGATTCCGGTTCATATGGTTGAAACCATTAACAAGTTAATCCGGATTCAACGCCAATTACTCCAGGACTTGGGTCGTGAACCTAACCCTGAAGAAATTGGGGCTGAAATGGACATGCCAACTGAAAAGGTTCGCGAAATCTTGAAGATTGCGCAAGAACCTGTCTCACTTGAAACGCCTATTGGTGAAGAGGATGACTCTCACTTAGGTGACTTCATCGAAGACCAGGAAGCAACAAGTCCTGAAGACCACGCTTCTTACGAATTGTTAAAAGAACAACTCGAAAGTGTTCTGGATACTCTGACCGATCGGGAAGAAAACGTGCTTCGGTTACGTTTCGGTCTCGATGATGGCCGGACCCGGACACTGGAAGAAGTGGGTAAGGTCTTCGGTGTGACCCGTGAACGGATTCGTCAAATCGAAGCCAAGGCATTGCGGAAGTTACGCCACCCAAGTCGTTCTAAGCAATTGAAGGATTTCTTGGAATAGAGTTCAATTGAACCGAATAAAAGCTGTGATGCCCCCAATCGAGTGTATCGCAGCTTTTTTGTGGGCGCATTTCCGCTGAAATTGTGTGAATTTGCGTCCCGCATGGCGGTATCTTACGCTATACTAGAAGTATTCAGAGTAAATGAGGGAAAATGATGGAAAAGACGTTATCAAAGCGACTCAAAGCAATTGCAGATCAAGTAGGTCAAGGGGAACGGTTAGCCGATATCGGTACCGATCACGCATACATTCCGATTGCGCTAGTTGAAAACGGCACAATTGATTATGCCTTAGCCAGTGATATCGGTGAAGGGCCTATCGCCATTGCGACCGCGAATATCGAGGCCGCGGGACTGGCGGACAAAATTGTCGTGCGGCAAGCGGATGGGTTACAAGGCATCAAAGAAAGCGATGCGATTTCAACAGTGATTATCGCGGGCATGGGCGGCCAATTGATGATCGATATCTTAGAAGCCGGCATGTCACATCTCGATGGAACAGAGACCTTGATTCTGCAACCTAATCGCGACACGTTCGAAGTGCGCCAATGGCTCAATCAACACGAATTCGGAATTATTGCCGAACAGATTCTTGAAGACGATGGCCACGTCTATGAAATGATGGTGGCGGGTCGGACAAAGCCAGAAGTGCCATACACGGACGCCGACTTACATTTCGGCCCAATGTTGCGCAAAGAACGGTCACCACTCTTCTTGGAACAGCTCGAACGCCAAGCCGAAAAAACCGAAGCGGTCTTGAGCGGTTTATCAGAGGCCAATCTAGTACCATTGACCAAAATCCGTGAACAGGAAGCATTACTCGCACTGATTAAGGAGGAATTGCAATGACGCGTGCGCAAACGATTATCGATCGATTCGAGATGTTTGCTCCCAGAAGTTTGGCTGTCCCAGGCGATCCTATCGGTTGGCAACTAGGCGACCCTAACCAAGATGTTAAAAAAATTCTGGTGACACTCGATGTTCGGCCAGAAGTGGTGGCAGAGGCCAAGCAATTGGGTGCCGAAATGATTTTGCGCATCATCCGGCGATGTTTCGTCCGGCCAAAAACATGGTACTGACGGACCCTCAGACCCAGATGTATGCCGATATTTTACGGGCTAATATTGCGGTTTATGCGGCGCACACCAATTTGGACAGTGTGGCGGGCGGCATGAATGACTGGCTCGCGCAAGCCTTGCATCTCACCCAGATTGTGCCATTCATCGATGAGGGGGAAGAAGCGGGCATGGGGCGTATCGGTCAGCTCGTACACCCGATGCCGCTAGCGGATTTGATTCAAACCGTCAAAATACGTATCACCTCAAGGGTTTGCGCGTCGTGGCAAATGATCTCCAGCGCGAAATTAACGTGTGGCGATTCTCGGTGGCGATGGCGGCAAGTTCTATCTCGATGCCAAAGCGGCAGGTGCGGACGTTTACATCACGGGGGATGTGTATTATCATACCGGCCATGACATGCTCGCTGCCGATATGCCCGTGATTGATCCCGGTCACCATATTGAACAGATCATGAAACAGCATGTAACCGATCTGCTGAATCAGTGGGCGGTCGAGAACGACTGGTCCGTTGAGGCCGCACCGTCTCAATTGAGTACAGATCCATATCAATTCTTTTAAACAATAAAAGCTGTGAATCTACCAAAATCGGTAGATTCACAGCTTTTTTGGTGCCACATATTACAAATTGGCATCCGTATTGAAATTGAGTGGACTGTAGTCAGTGCTTTCTGCCA
Source organism: Lacticaseibacillus saniviri JCM 17471 = DSM 24301 (assembly GCF_001311785.1). Lineage (GTDB taxonomy): Bacteria > Bacillota > Bacilli > Lactobacillales > Lactobacillaceae > Lacticaseibacillus > Lacticaseibacillus saniviri. The sequence goes on from NZ_BBBX01000001.1 coordinate 32,783, forward strand.
AAATCTGCATCGTGTAGTCATGATAAACGCTCAGTGAGAGGGCCGCGGCCTTGGCGGACGCTCGTTGGCCAACACGGCAAGCCCCGCTGGATCCAGGCCCCGACTGGCATCGTCGGTTTCAGCAATGAGTTGGAGCAACGCTTGATGCGTGGCCTTCTGCAGGTCCGTCAGCGACTTGGCAAAATGGCGGTAGTGCGCATCCACCAACACGCCAGTCAACTTATACTGCCAGTAGGCACTGGTCAAGTCAGCGGGCAGTTCACCGGTTTGGTAACTCTCAGGTACCTCGGTCATCCCAGAGAAGAACGGCACATATTGGCTCTCCGCCGAAACGCCGAGTGCCAACCAGTGAATGTCAGCAATCGGTTGTGGCCGGTTATCGCGGAGTTGGAGCACGTGACTCTCCTGGGTTTTGGCCAAACTGATTGGCCGGAAACGGTGGGCTTCGGGTCCGTTTGTCGTTGGGTCATATGGTGTTTCCTGATAATGACTGCTCAACACGCCGGTTACGTCATCGATGAATAACGGCTGATCCGGTTTCACGATGAAGGGCAGATCACTGTCCAATGGTGTGCGGGTTTGACTCGGGGTCAGGCGGCGTTGGCCATCCCACACGCGTGGTGTGTTGTAGATGCGGTCAAATTCGGTGCTGGTGCCAAAGATTTGGCGGAAATTGAATGGGGTGCCCGGTTGCCACAATTGATGGTCGGCGGCAAAATCAAACAGGCCTGCATCGTAGAGGAAGTCGGCACTCTCCGGATTCACCTCTTGAATGGCGAGTTGGTTAGCAACGACGGCATAACTATCGTCAGGAATCCGTGCGGCCACCCAGTGATGCCCGGTAGCAATTTCCATGTACCAAGCTTCATCGTGATCAGCGAACAAAATACCATTTGCTTCGCCGGTACCAAATTCTTCGACAATCTGGCCTAAGCGGCGGACACCGGCTTTGGCGCTTGTGATGTAAGGCAGCACAACAGTGACCATGGCCTCTTCAATAATGCCATCTTCAACAAACGGATCGGCAGCCAATACGCGGGCGTTGGCGTACGCACTTTCGGTGGCACTCATCGCCACACCAGCGCTATTGATGCCATCTTCTTCAAACAGACCGAATTCATCCGTCCATTCCGGTGTGGCGGTGTATTTGAGGGCCCGCTTTGGTAATGTCAGCGTGAGTCCCGTTGCCTTTGAGGTGAAGGTGGGTGAGGTTTGGGCATTGGTTTCTGGATGCACCACCAGATGCTTTGGCCACGCCGCCTTGCTATCCTCGTTGCGGCCAATCATGATAGAGCCATCCGCACTCGCTTTTTTCCCAACCAAAATACTGGTACATGCCGTTCTTACTTGCATAATCATCCTCCAAACTTGATAACATCCCAATTGTTAGCCAACTAGTCAAACAAATGGGAATGCACGAAACTGATTTTAACTGTGTTGTCGTATTCTACCATGTTGATATAATTAATCAACTCCATCTAGGGTTTGATATACGCAAAGTGGTCAGCTTGTAATTGCGCTAAATCGACAACCCCAGCCGGGACGACCACCGCATAATTTGGTAAATCAGCGGCGGTTAACTGATGGGCATTCATTGAATTCTGGCAGGCGTGAAAGCTGACTTGCGGTAAAGCCTGCATCTTGGTCCGCAGCTTGGCATCGGTATAGCCGGTAATCGCCTCGCCATTAGCGACGAGGACCAACTGCGCATCGGGTACTTCCGCCAAAAATTAGTCAGATTGGCTAGCGCATGCGCCCATTTGTCGGATTCATCAACATGAAAAACTGCCTTCATAATCGGCCTCCTTTGAGTTGTATTTGAAACAAGTAATCTTAATCATCACACTAGGCCATTGGGTGAGATTCGTCAATGACGAGGAACTGGTCGCGGCGATCGATGATTTTGTCAGGCATTGCGCCTTGCTGATTCAAAATAATGGCGGTATGATGATCGCGTTAATTCGATAACGCTACCAAATGGCTTGGAGGGATTTTGAAATGGGCAAGTTTTATTTATATTTGATTATTACCATCGTACTTTTGGGGGTCGCTATTTTTAACTTCATCACGCAACGTTACTGGCAAGGAGCTGGCGACCTGTTTGTTGGATTGATTGGCATATTCATCACTGTGGGGACCTACAGTGATCTCAAGAAGAAATCTTAGTAAATCATCATCACTCAGTCACTTCGACTGAGTGATTTTTGTGGTGAGTATCAATCCGCCAAGTTTGCACTTGCATTGCGGCCAGTGCTCATGAATAATAAAGATATGATACCTGTCATCGCTGTCACAGTGATTGATGGGATTTATTTTTGGAGGCGGCTATGAAAATCACAACCTATCAGCCCAATGATATGCTGAAACGTATCATGGTGGCGCTGATTGCGGGGCTGCTAGCGGCGGTCGCGCTTAATTTCTTTCTGATTCCTGCCAAGGTGTTTCAGGCCGGGCTCAGTGGGGTGAGTCAGCTCACCTCGCTACTGCTCCAACCGGTGCTACATACTGGTGATATTACTGGTTGGCTCATTTTGCTGTTTAATATTCCGCTCGGCATCTTGGGATGGTTCAAACTGGGGCGCGAATTTACGTTCTATAGTATTTTGACCGCGATTTTTCTCTCGATCTTCACGGTCATTATTCCGGTCCACACGTTTTCAACGAATCCGTTGATGAATGGGATTTTGGTGGTGTGCTCACGGGCCTGGGTGTCGGATTAGCATTGCGATACGGATTTTCTACCGGCGGATTCGATATTATCTCATTGGTTCTCGCCAAAACGACCGGTAAAGCGGTCGGCAGTTTGATGTTCTTAACCAATCTGGCGATTATCTTGGTGGCGGGCTTTGCGATTCAGTGGGAAAGTGCGCTGTACACGATTATCTCAATCTACTGCATGACGCGCGTGGTCGACAGCGTCCACACCTCACACCAAAGATAACGGCAATGATTGTCACTTCACACGCTGATGAGGTGATTGCGGCGATCAACGAACAATTGATTCGCGGGATTACTGTTACCAATTCATGGGGCGGCTATACCAAGCAACAGAACAACACGCTGTGGATTGTGATCACGCGATATGAGCTCTATGACCTGACCCAAGCGACCTTGAGTGTTGATTCCACGGCCTTCATCAATATTATGAATACGATTGATGTCGTCGGGGAATTCTTAACCAATGATCAGCAGGCCGAGCGTAAGCGCCTGATGCAAACCGACAAACAATAAAAAGCATGGCACAAAACCGAGTTGGTTTTGTGCCATGCTTCTTTTATTGGTTAAACGAATGGCCGTGCCACACCAGTGACCCAGCTGCGTTGTGAATTCTTGATCGGTTGGACCATGACACGAGGTGGCCATGATTCAATCACTTGGTTGTTGCCGAGGTAGATGGCAACGTGCCAGACACGACCATCATAAGGACTGGTATAGAAAATCAAGTCCCCACGTTGGCGATCCGCGTAACTCACGTGCTTGAATTTGTTTGAAGCAGCGAGAAGACGTGAATTCCATTCATTGCCTGGTTGTGCGTGTTGAATGGAAGAAACGGGAAGTGGATTGATGCCTGCCGCATATAATGCCTGTGTGACAAGACCAGAACAGTCATTCCCGTACTGAGTGGATGTCGATGCGCCCACGATGTAAGGCTTGCCCAGATAGCTATAAGCCGCTTTAATCATCGCTTCAATATGGGCGGAACGGTCGGCGTACCATGGTGTCTGCAGTGGATAAATCCAGCTATCGATGCTCGTCCACGAGCTAGCTGCAAAGCCCATCTTCACCCAGGTTGCTTGATTCACGATTCCGGTTGCTGGCAGACCGTGGTTGCGTTGGAAATTCGCAACCGCATTTTGCGCTGAAGCAGACATGTTGGCATAGCTACTATTGAGGCCCAATGCACGCAGGGTCAACCAGGTTTTAATCCCTTCAGAGCCGCGCACCAGATTGTAACCAACTTGGCCAGTAGGTTTGATCTGCTTGTAGTTGACTTGATAGAACTGACTTGGATTTTGGTAAGGAACAACTTCCTTGGCCCAACTATCCTTGACCCATTGGTTAGCGCTGACCTTGAACCACATGTGCTTACCGGCAACAGCGCGATCACTGAACTGCCAATAAGAAGCATTCTTCAAACTCTTGCCTGTCGCCTTACCATTTGGTGTGCTGTAGATTGGTGCAGTACCGCTGATTCGAACCACATTGCGCTTGATGCTTTGATCAACGCTGCGATCTTTAGCAACGGGGGACAAGGCGATATAGCGCCCGTCCATCCATTGGTTCGTGCCCAGCTTGTACCAGTAGTGGTCGCCTTCACGAACGGCAGCCGAAATCTTCCATGCGGAACCGTTTGGTAACTTACGACCTGTTGTGCCGTGTGGTGCAGTTGGACTCTTCCATAATTCAATGCCGTAATTAGGGACATAACTCACCCAACCGGTGCTGGTAAACGCTTGTTCTGTTGCCGCATGCGTCGTTTGACCAGCCAATGCGAGACCCAAACCAGCACTGATACCCAGTAATGCTGTTAACCATTTTTCATTTGTCTCACTCCTTAAACTCTAATATGAAATCGCGCGACGCGCCTGCGTGTTCCAATTATTCAAAAATTGACCCTTTGTCATCGAGGTCTTATAACCCGTCCAGCAATCATTGTAATAGATGTTGTTTGCATCATAGCCCGATACTGTTAACGCATGATATGGGAAGCCATGTAAGGTATTCCATGTCACAACGGGGTGGCCTTGATCCAGTTGATAGTACAGCGCGTCCAATCCCAAACCGGTCAGATTCTTGGCGTTACCCGTATATTTGGTCACCAAGTTCATCAGTGCTGGTGGAAAATGGTAATGCCGTAACCTGCGGGATTACCGATATATCCCAAGTTGGGATTAGAAGGGTGACGTGGCATTTCAGCAGCCAGCGTCATCTTTGAGACGGGATTCCCCGCGTAGTTGACCATCATGGTGACCGCAGTGATTTCACAACCGTTTGGTAATTCAGGACGTTGCTTGATCATCGAAACGTTCAAGCGAACATTGCCGCGATACTTGAGGCCGCTGACCACAATGTGTTGCCCATCAATCCATTGATCGCCACCTAAGTGATACCAGGTCTTGCCGTTGACGGTCTGAGAGCCGGAAACTTTCCAACTCGTCCCTGTTTTCAACGTCTTGCCAGTTACCCCAGAGGTACTTGAGGGCCCCTTGAAAACAGCAATGCCGTAGCCAGCGACATATGTAATTGTCGCCACCCCATTAGTGGGTGTGGTCGGTAAGCTCGCCTTATCTTTCAGATATTGGCCGCTAACCCACTGTGAAGCGCCGACATTGTAATAACGCTGACCAGCCACATCACTGTAGCCATACACTTGCCAAGTGGTACCATGTGCTAGCTTTTTGCCCGTCCATGTTGCGTTTGGGCCAGGGCTTTGCATGAGATTCACGCCATAACCCGGCACGTATACAATCTGGCCGACAAATCGCTGCGGTGTCATCGCGGGTGCGGCTTGTTGCGTCACCGGAGCACTCGCTGCTTGCGCAGGGGTTGCGGGGTGACTGGTTGTGACACCGATGCCCGCCGCAATGAGCGCAGCGGTAATCACTAGATGTTGCCATTTGGTTCTCTTAACCAATCAATACACCTCCATTTATACAAATTAGTATACACTAATATCAATTGATGCCACAGAAGAATCATCTTCGGTTGACCAAATATAATCAAAATGACATGATAACGCCTGGTCGCCGCGTGCTAAAGCCGTTAGACAAACGAAAACGACTCAAAAAACCTGTGACTCGCATCAATATTCAATAAATCATACCGCTTTAACGCGACAATAATTGTCATCTAGAATAATTTTATTATTCTGATGGTTTTTCATGGGAAGACCATAAAGCTGGGCTTTAAAAAGCACTGCTAGTATGCGATAATAATGGCAAGTTTGATATTTGAGAGGATGAATCACATGCCATTAGTACATATCGATTTGATTGAAGGTCGCAGTCAAGATCAATTACGCGCCATGGTCAAGGATGTTACCGAAGCAATTGTCAAAAACACAGGGGCACCCGCTGAACACGTTCATGTCGTGCTCAACGAAATGGCCAAAGAACATTACGCTGTCGGCGGTATTTTGAAGGCCGACGAATAAGAAAGCTGGGAATGACATGGCAACAGATACAGCATACTTTGATTCGATGAAGACTAAGATTGTTGAAGCCCTCCAAACCGTCATTGATCCGGAGTTGGGCATCGATATTATCAATCTTGGGTTGGTCTATGGTGTGGATCTGGATGAAGATGGCACCTGTACCGTTGAAATGACATTGACGACGATGGGGTGCCCGTTATCCGACATTCTGGACAATGATATCCGCCAAGCCTTAATGGCTGTGGATGGCATCAATCAAGTGGAACTGCATCTGGTGTGGTACCCAGCGTGGGGCCCAGAGCGCATGAGTCGCTATGCCAAAATGACCTTAGGCATTCACTAGTTTTGCCGATCACCCTTGAGGCTTAAGGGTGATTTTTCTGTTTGGAGATGAATGATGGACTATTGGAAAACGCTGGTCCCGCTCGCGCAAAAATACGCGGGATGGGAATCGGTGACTGAACAACTCGCGGCCATGACTGCTGTCAAAACGGCCCTAGCGCACAATCAATTGCCAAAAAAGGCTTGCCCCGACTGGGATTGTCGAGTGATACGTTAATGATGGCGAGTGACTTGCGTGAAGCCAAGCAACTGGATCACTTATTGCGCCAGTTTCGTTTCTTCATTGCCTATCACTATGGCATGTGGGCTTTCGTGCATCAGCAGCTGTTTGCGACCTGGCAGGATCAATTTGGTCCGCTGCGTTACCTTGAAGTCGCGGCGGGGAATGGCTATATCAGCGCGGGGCTACAACAAGCGGGTAACCGCGTGATTGCAACCGACGCCCATACCTGGTTAAATGAAAACCAAACAGGGCATCATCCAATGCTGCCCGTCCAATCCCTTGGAGCGAGCGCAGCCTTACTGCGATACGGTCATCAAGTAGATGCCGTGGTCATGGCGTGGAGTCCTGACAAAGACCCTAATGATATGCATTTTCTGCGCTTATTGCGGCGCGAGTATCCGCATTTACTGTTCTTTGTGATTGGCGAGCGCTTCGGTGCGACCAATAGCCGCTTATTCTGGCAATCAGCCCAGTTTGTCGCGGATCGCCGATTACTACCACTGAATCGCGATTTCAAACGGTTTGACGCCGTTAACGAACGCATTTATTTGCTGGCCTAGGGGGAATACTGTGAAACGTTTCTTATTGATTGATTTACTCATCATCCTACTGGCTGTCTTGGCTGGCCTCGTTTGGTCGAGTCATGATCAAAACGAATACGCTGAACAACTCGATCATTTAGGGTTGCCAGAGAATGCACTGGTATTTAAGAGTAGCCAAAATCTTGCCGTCAGCGATGTGCTGGCAAAATTTAAAGCAGCCAAGTTTAATCACTATCAACTTCAGTTCCAGACCACGGGCCACGTGAGTTACATCAGTGAAAAGGGCATCGATGCAACCCTACCGATTGACTCTGGGCAATGGTTTTCACAAGCCGATTTTGAGTCACAATTGCCGATTGTGGTCGTCGGTAAGAACCAGTACGACAAGCTCTACATGGGCGGCAATCAGCGCTATTATGTCGCCGATAACCAATATTTACCGGTAATCGGGAGCGTGGGCGTACGGCACACCAGCGCGTTGAATGACCATATTTTTATCAGTGCGACACCTTCCAAGGCATTCAATGCACTGCGGCTCAATCAGGTGACAGTCATGGCCAGTGGCGCAACACTCAATCGCCATGTGAAACAACTTGAGAATTTGTTTCATGCGAAGAGTAGGCGCCTGAAATACGGCACTGCAAACAAACAATCATGGTGGTGGCGAAACGGTTCAACGCTAGCTTTTCTTGCTCTGATTGCAGTTGGGATGAGTATTCTTGCGTGGCTCATGCCTATCATCAAGTTGAATCAGGTCAAAGTCACCTTAACGTCACCACTGAAACGGCAATTCCGCACTGGCTTGTTGTTCCAACTGGGCCGACATGCGGCGGTTGCGCTGGTGATCGGCGGCTTAATCGCCATCACGCAATTTTATCTCACCGGTTATTGGCATCTGATTATCAGCTTAATTATTCTATTCATTGTTTTGTTGGGGTGAGCATCATCAGCCTCAACCGCCAACTAAGAAAGGGAGTCACCAGTGAATCTGCCTGAAGGTTTTATCACTAAGTATCAACAATTGCTCGGCGATCAGGCCGATGCATTCCTTGCTAGTTTCGATCAGCCGGTTGTCAACGGGTTTCGGGTGAACCCCTTGTGGCCCGATGCCAAAATTGATTTGCCCACGGATCAACCCATTGATTACAGTGAGTGGGGGTATCTGGGCAAGGTCGACGGCAATGCCATCGATCACGTCGCCGGTTATGTGTACAGTCAAGAACCTAGCGCACAATTTGTCGGCACTGTTGCCGCACCGCACGCCAACGAATGGGTACTCGATCTGTGTGCGGCGCCTGGTGGTAAGACAACCCACTTAGCCAGTTATTTGGGCGATAGTGGTTTACTGGTTTCCAATGAAATCAATGCGGGACGGGCCAAGATTTTGGCCAGCAACGTGGAACGATTCGGCTTGACCAACACCATTGTCACCAATAACGATCCCGCAACATTGGCTGCTGCTTGGCCAGAAACATTTGATCGCATCTTAGTGGATGCACCATGTTCGGGTGAAGGGATGTTCCGCAAAGACCCAGAAGCAATTCGCTATTGGACCCCTGATTACCCTGCAACCTGTGCCGCGCGCCAACGCGAGATTCTAACAGAAGCCGTCAAAAATGTTGAAACCAGGTGGCACCTTGGTGTACTCCACCTGCACATTCAGTCCTGAAGAAGATGAACAAATCATCGCTTGGGTGAAAGAGACTTATGGCTTTGCGATCGAACCGATTGCTAAGACAGATGGCATGGTCGATGGTCATCCCGAATGGGCCAATGATGACCCTGAGCTGACAAATACGGCGCGCCTGTTCCCACACCTGTTAGTGGGTGAGGGGCATTTCGTTGCAAAATTGGTCAAACCGGGCGAGTTAACAGAAGATCATCCTGTTGTGCCAGTCAAGGCCACCATGACTAAACCGCAGAGCACTGACTTCCAGACATTTGTGACCACCAGTTTGAATCAATCGTTTGCGGGCCAATTCATGGTGCGTAAGGAGCAATTATTTGTTTTGCCTAGCCAGGTACCTGACTTAATGCACGTTCGGTTGGTTCGGCCGGGCATCCATCTCGGAATGTTCAAGAAGAATCGCTTTGAACCAAGCCATACCTTGGCAACGCTGACCGTGCCACACTTGTTCAAACAGGAATTTGATGTCGATGATGCTGAATATCAACGCTATCGTCACGGTGAGACATTGGTTCGCGAGCTGCCAGGTAAACAATTTGTTCGCCTCACTAAAGAACACAAAGGCTTTGCGATTGGTCATTTGGTCAACGATACCATCAAGAATTTGTATCCAAAGGGATTACGGGTCTAAAAACAAAAAAAGTTGTGACAAAAGAGGCTTTGAGAATGAGGATTAACAGGGATTGATGCTAAAGCCTGAATTTAGGCTTTGAATCAATCCATTAACGTGTTTGAACTCGCAACAACTTGCGCCCAGCTTGGTTCGTTATTGGCATAAACGCCAATTACCCGACCCTATGCTGGTGCTCAGTTGCTAAGCGCGAGTTCGCACACTTCTCCGTTAACCGGAATTCTCAATCTTTTGGAACACGATTAATCTATTTTGTTCGGAAATTGAAACAGAGGGTTTGACAAAACGTCGTTTTGTCAAACCCTCTGTTTGTTATTGAAGTTCTAAATGGCGCTGTTTGGCATAATTGACCAGTGCCTGATCGTAGACAACCGGCACTTGCCGCAAGCTTGCGAGATCGCGGGCGCCAACAAGCGTCATCAGCTGCGCGAGTCGTGTTTGGAAGGCGCGCATTAATTCGAGTGTCTGCGGTTCTCCAGCTTGAATCAGACTGTGCAGGACCATGCCGCTGATCCCGACAGCGCGGGCACCCAATCGCAGTGCCGTCAAGATGTCCAATGGATTGCGAACACCACCCGTGGCTAACACTGTCATGTCGCTGGTGCTGGCCTCGAGCAAGGATTCTGTCGTCGTCTGACCCCAGTTCTTCAGATAGCTCATATCGCGTGCCTCTCGGCGATAATTCTCAATCGTGGCAAAATTTGTGCCTCCGCGCCCGGCAATATCAACGTATTGCACACCGATTTGCTTCAGTTGTGCGAGTGTCTCTTGACTCATCCCAAAACCGACTTCTTTGACAAGAATCGGAACCGGACTTTTAGCAACGATTTCCGCCAGATCATCCAACCAATGAAAATCCCGGTCTCCTTCAGGCATCACTAATTCCTGGGCGACATTGAGGTGTATTTCTAAAGCATTGGCATCAATCATCGCAATGGCATCCTTGGCATCAGCCATGTTTTGCCAGCCCCGAGATTACCTAGGATAAACCCGTCCGGATTGTTGTGGCGCATGACCTGAAAGGTTTCGGCAAGACTGTGATCGGCAAGGGCAACGGATTGTGACCCCGTTGCGATGGCCAAACCCGTCGCCGCTGCAATTCGACCCAATTGGGCATTGCGCTCGCCGGTTTGTTTGGACCCACCTGTCATCGCATTGATATAGAAGGGCCACTGCCAATCAAAGAGCTCTGGCGTCAAGGTAACTTCAGAGACGGCCATCTCGGGAAGCGCGGTGTGGATGAAGCGAACTTGGTCGAATCCTGCATGACTTTCTTGATCAAACGCCTTTTCAGCTAAAAAGACATGTTCATCTTTACGATGTGATTGTTGTGATTGCATGTTTATTCCTCACTTAAGATCTGCGCAGCCGGGCCGGGATGCGCGACCGTCAATCGCCCGGCAAATTCCGGTTCCAGTGCCTTGAGAATGGTATCGACATGCGGCTGCGTGGTCAAAATTTTGACGTTAGGGCCCGCATCCATTGTCGCATAGGCTGGAATACCCTGGTCACGCAATGTTTGGACCATGTGCCACGCGGTTAACGTTTCGGGTTCAAAGTAACTGAAAGGGGGATTGCCCGCCATAATCGCCGCGTGCATCTGGAAACTACTCTGTTCGGTGAGGCGGCCAATGGTGGCCAAATCATCGGTCGCCAGCGCGTGCAGCATCGGTTCAATGGCGGCCTGATTCTGTTCGACAAAGGCAGGATAGAACGGGCTGGTTGCCACGGTTTGCGCCATTCCTTGTCGCGATGTCTGCGACTTCTTCTTGCCACTGACCATGACCACAACCATCGCCAAGGGCAGGGTGGGTTGCTCACGAATGGGTTCAGCAAAACTGCTCTGGTCATCCGTACCACGATGCCAAATTACAAAGCCACCATCGACTGAACGTGAGGCTGAACCGGAGCCGCGCCGCGCTAGGCGTGATAATTGGGTGTGCGACAGCTTTAGTCCTGCCGCCGCACTCGCTGCCATCGTTAAGGCCGCAAACGCTGAGGCCGAGCTGGCCAAACCGGCAGTCTCTGGGACGTGATTGGTCGACGTAACCCGTGCAAAGCGCGATTCATGGGCCTGCTGACGCACCAGTCGAGCACGGTGGCCACTTTGGTGACATCGCGTTTGGTGCCGTCCAAATACAATTCATCCGCTGTTAAAGCCGCATCAAAAACGACCTGGGTATCCGTATAGAATTCATCCAGTGTCATCGAGATGCTGCTGGTATAGGGGAGAATCAGTTGGGAATCGCGTTTTCCCCAATATTTGATGAGCGCGATGTTTGTATGTGCGCGTGCGGTTGTCATTAATTCATGTCCTCCTTGAACCAGTGCTGCCAGGTTTGGCGAGCCCCGATTTGTTGTAGTGCTTCATCGACGCGTTGACCACTTGCTTGATCGTTGACAAGGGCAATCATGCACCCACCCAGGCCGGACCCGGTCAGTTTACTGCCCAAAGCCCCCGCTTGATTGGCTGTCTGCACAAATTGATCGAGCTTCTCCGAACTGACACCGAGTCTTGCCAGTTGCAGGTGTGTTTGCGTCATCAATTGACCCAATTGATTGAGATCATCTTGGGCCAGACAGACCGCCGCTTGGCGAACTTGATTGCCGATCGCTGGAATCAGTGCAGCGAGATCGGCGTCTGCTTGAATGCGCTGTGCCACCTCGGCGACGGCCACACCTGTTTGGCCACTCACGCCGTGTCTGCGATAATCAAGCCACCATTGTTGGCATGTGCATGGGCCGTGGTAATTGCCCCTTCACAAACCAGAGTGGAGAGTTAGCACCCGTTGTAGCCGCATCTAGACCACTGGGATTACCGTGAATCACATTCTCGGACACGCTGGCCCAGTTGAGCAGGGTGGTCTGACTCAGTTCGGCACCAAACGCCGCATAGACCGCACGTATGACGGCAATGGCGGTTGCGGCGCTCGATCCCATACCGCGCTCAGGTGGTAATTCACTTTCGATAGTGAGTTTGAAGCCTTGCGCTTTGGCATCAAAATAAGTCAGGAGTTGGCGCAACAAGAGGGCAATCCCGGCGAAGGGACTGTCGCTTGCTGACGCTAAACTCCCGCTATAAAAACTCGATTGAATTTCTTGCTGCGCATTAGGCACGATAGTTGCTTGGAGCTTGATACTACTGATAGGGAGGACGATAGCAGGCTGATGATAGACCACCGCGTGCTCACCCATCAAAATGATTTTGGCATGACTGTGCCCAATTCCGTTTTGCATAATGTCACCTTATCGCCTTTATTAACGTTGAATTTCTTCCTTCTATCATAGCGCACCGGCCCCGATTCGACTAGCAAATATGCTAAACTGAATACAGCTAATCAGGCGAAAGGAGAGTTACCATGCGCTTACAATTTGTTTTAGGGGACGCCACCCATGATCACAGTCAAACACTGGCCGAATCGGTCAAAAAATACTCGCTGATGATCCCAGCGCACAGGTTTTTATATGGTGCCAAATCACTTGAAGTTCAACGCCGAAGTGCACTTGTTGCAACAGTTGAGTGATGATGCCACCAGTGCCGAGAGTCGCTTGCAAGTGTTGTCTTTTTCACGTTTGGCCTGGTACTTCCTCAAAAATGACCCGGTGTACCAACAACCGCGATTGACCCAAACCAATAACACCATGTTGATTGCCCAGCTGCTCCAAGATAATCAAGACCAACTCACCCTGTATCGCGGCGAGAGTCAAAATGCGGGATTTATTGTGCAGTTAGGCCAGCAACTCAGCGAATTGACCAATGGCCGAATCACCGCTGAAGATCTCGCTGGCGTCAAACTCGAGGCGACGGATCCCCATCAAGCCAAATTCAATGACTTGACCACGCTGCTGGCCGCCTATCAACAGCGCATCGGCGAGTTTGTGACGACACCCAGCCTGATGACGGCGCTGAGTGCCAAGTTGAGCACGCTCGATCTCAGCCACACCTATTTCTTTTTAATCATTTCAATGAATTGGATGCCACTGAACTGCAGCTCGTGAATACCATGATGACACGTTCCCAGGCTGTCACATTTGGTATGGTACTCAATAAGGCCTACACACAGGCGCCACCGGCAGCGCCATCATTGTTTCTTGAAACAGGGAAGCTCTATTTTCAGCTCTACCAACAAGCGCAGCAATCGCAAGTGCCCGTCATGCTCGATCAGACCGCAGCCAAGCGCAATCTGACCCCAGCGATGCAGGGCATCAATGATTTCTGGCGCCGCAACATCGATTTTGACCAAGTCCACTTACCAACGCAGGTACCGGTATTCAGACAGCAAAGGCCAGTGACGCCTATCACGAGTTGCGCACTGTCGCGATTCAAATCGCGCAGCAAGTCAGGCAGGGTGCCCGTTACCGCGACTTCTTGATTGTGGCTCGATATCTTGATCCCTATCAAACCAGTATCCCAGCAATTTTTAGCGAACTCGATTTACCGTATTTCCTCGATCTCGAACAACCGATGCAGAACCATCCACTGGTGATTCTGATCGATAGTCTGTTTGAAGTGAACCGGCAGTATTACAGCTATCGTAGCGTGATGCAACTGCTCAAAACAGAATTGTTGTTGCCGACTGATGTGAGCGTTGATGCGTTTCGCTCGGCGCTCGATACCACGGATAATTATCTACTCAAGACGGGCAAGGCGGGGCGTTCATGGTTTGATCCCAAGCCGTGGCGCTACTATCCACCACGCATGGAAGATGAACTGGATCCTGAAGATGAACCCAAAACCCAGCAGATTAACCAGATCAAGCAATTCGTGCAGCAGGTCATTCAACCCATCATGAAGCAACTCACCGCCGCAAAAACTGGTCGAGACGCTGCCAGCGCTTTGTATCAGGGCTTAGTCAGTGCGGGGGTTTTAACCCAGCTCGCAAATTGGCGCCAACAAGCGACAGACCGCGGCCAGCTGCAAACCGCCCAGGCGCAGACCCAAGTTTGGCAGACATTGAGTCAGTTGCTCGATGACTTCGTGGCCGTCTTTGGCGAACAGGCCTTCAGCTTGGAACAGTTCCATCAATTACTGGATGCGGGTTTTGCCAGTGCCAGCTACACCCAAATTCCATCAACACTCGACCAGGTCATTATCTCAGAAACAGGTTTGACGCGGTTAAACACAGCCAAACACATCTATGTCATCGGCGCAACGAGTCTTGTGATGCCTGATCAACCCAGCGAGAATCAATTGCTCAATGCGGACGATCGCAGTATTTTGCTCGAACGCCTGCCTGAGGACCGTTTCTTGCCGACGGTGGGTCCAGATACGACATTGCGTGATCCCTTCCTCAACTATCTGGCATTCACGGCCGCAAGTGAGACGCTCAGTTTGAGCTATCCAATCAATGCAGACAGTGAATTGACACCATCTATTTATTTCACGCAATTGAATCAAGCCTTTCAGCTGACACCGAGCTTGTGGCAAGCACCGACATTGACAACACCACTGAGTGACATTCTTGGTAGCACGCGCAGTCTCATCAGTGACTGGTTAACCGTTGCTCGCGCGGCAAAAGACCACAACCAGCAACTGCCCGCCAGTTGGGCCGCTGTGCTGCCCGCATTAAAAAGCAGCCAGTATGGCGATCTGGCGACACAACTGGCTGCCAGCATCAACTACACCAATGATGTCGGCAAACTTAATGCGAAGCTCGCCACAGCGCTCTATGGCGAACGTCTCATGGTCTCGGTCTCACAGTTGGAGACGTATTTCAGGAATCATTTTGAATACTTCCTCAAATACGGGTTACGCCTGCAGCCAAGACCTGAATTTATTCTGACCCCAGCGGACACCGGCAGTCTCTTCCATGGCGCCCTGGATCAGTTCATCAGTCGCAGCGACGCTTTGCCCGATCTCGATGCGACACAGATTCAACAGCAGGTCAGTGAGCTCATCGACGGCATGATTGTGCAACCTGGGTACGAAATTCTGACCAGCAGCGCGCGATTTAACTTCATCACTAAACAACTCAAGGCGCTGCTCACACAAGTGGTTATCGCAATCAGCCAGCAACAGACCCAAAGTGATTTCCATCCCGTCGCTACTGAATTGATGTTCGGGCAAATCGGGAAAGAACACGGGCTAACGCCGTTGATTTATGAGCTGCCAAACGGTCGCCAAGTGCAGATGCGCGGCAAAATTGACCGATTGGATACATTCAAGGATCAAGACCAGACATACTTCTTGGTGTTGGATTACAAATCCAGCCAACATACCTTTAACGACGCCGATGCCTACTATGGACAGGCGTTACAGATGTTGACGTATCTGGCAGCCGTGATTAACGATGCCAAAGTCAAGCACCAACAGATGCGACCAGCAGGGGCGGTGTACTTCCAATTGCACAATCCGCGGGTGAAATACGACCGCTATCGGGGACCCGATGTGGCCAAGAATCTGCTCAAGGCATTCCAGATGCAGGGCATTCTGATTGAAACCGACGATCTCGACAGTCCCATCTTCTATCATCTGGATCGTGGCGTGAATCCCGAAATCGGCGGCACATCAGATATTGTGCGGTTGAAATTCACCAAATCAGGATCATTGAGCAAGTCAGGCGTCGACGTCATGAGTCAAGAAGATTTAGAACGCTATTTGAACAACAATCAAAACCGAATTATTGAAGCGGCGCTTGGTATCAGCGAAGGCGATATCGCGTTAAATCCCACGCAATATAACGATGAGGCAGACACGATTACGCGCAGTGATTTCGGTGCAATCATGCAATTTGATCCCGCGCTACCAACCAATAATTATCGGCAACTCAAACTACTCAAGCGCCAAGATGTGCTCGAGTTACTCAAGCCCAAGAAGAAGGAGGATTAATCGTGCCAAAGTTTACTCAGAGTCAACAGATGGCCGTTGAAGCGAGTGGCCATGATATTTTGGTCTCCGCTTCGGCTGGTTCCGGGAAGACCACTGTCCTGGTGGAACGCATCATCCAAAAGATTCTTCACGGGCAAGACATTCGCCGGCTTTTAATCGTGACCTTCACCAAGGCGGCCACAGAAGAGATGCGCCAACGCATCCAAAAACAATCAAAACCCAACTCGATGAGGATGCGAGCTTAACCCCTGCACAACGCAAGCATCTCAATCAGCAACAGGCGTTTGTGTCGACCGCACCGATTCACACCCTAGACGCGTTCAACTTACAATTAGTCCAGCGGTATTACTATTTACTCGATTTGGATCCGCAATTTCGGCTGCTAGCGGATGAGGCAGAACGGGCACTCATCGAAGAAGATGTCTGGGATCAGGTGCGTGAAGCCTATTATGCCGGGGATCGACAAGCAGATTTCGAAACCTTGACGACTGTCTTTAGCCGCGATCGCGATGATTTGGGCCTCCAGCAGCTGGTCTTTCGCTTGCTCGATTTTGCCAATATCAATCCCGACCCGCTCAATTGGCTCAAAAATATTGTCGTGCCGTACCAGCAAGCTGACTACAGCCAAAGTGAGCAATTCAAACAGGCCTTTGTGCCGCTATTTAAGCAACGGTTGCAGGATGTCGCCTCACTTTTTGAGCGCGCCATCGCACTGACCAATGAATCTGCACTGGAGCGCTGGCATGAACAGCTCCAAGCCGATTTGGCACTCATCAAGCCTTGGTTGAGTGACGAACCTAAGACCTACGCACAACTCGCCGAGATTGAAATGGTCGGTTTTGCACGTTGGCCGGGCGCCAAAAAGGCGGATGAATTGGACGACACCCAGGTTGCCGCCAAGAAACAAGCGCAGGCATTGCGTGATCAAGCCAAGAAGCTATTAGACAGCAACGTGGTGTCACTCGTGGCGCTGAGCGAAGAAGACCTCGCCAATGCGCTCACACAGGCCGGGCCGATTGTGGCGCTGCTCAGTGAAGTGACGATTGAGTTCAATCGCGCGTTTCAGGCGGAAAAAAATCGACGGCACTTGCAAGATTATGGCGATCTGGCGCACAACGCGTTGGCAATCTTGAATCAAACCGATCCAGCCACCGACCAGCCACTCAAAGAGAGCATTCGCGCCGGCTTCGATGAGGTCATGATCGACGAATATCAGGATATCAACCCGCTCCAAGAAGCGATGCTCGATGCCGTGAGTCAACCAGACCCCGGCAATCGCTTCATGGTCGGCGATGTGAAGCAGAGTATCTATGCCTTTCGCTTAGCCAACCCCAAACTCTTTTTGGAGAAGTACCAACGTTTTGCGGATGATAGCAACGCTGGTCAACGGATTATTCTGGCGGAAAACTTTCGCTCCTCGCGCAATGTCTTGGATTTCACCAACCTGATTTTTAGTCAGGTGATGGACCAGGCGGTGGGGGATATGGCTTATGATGAAGCGGCCGAGCTGAAACTGGGGGCAAAAGATATTCCGGAAGACTTTGCGCCCACCACCCAAGTCTTGTTGTACGACGATGAAGCGGCCAAGCCGGCGATAAGCCAGCCCTAGGCAAAGATCGCGGTCAGGTGCAATTGGTGGTGCAACAGATTCAACAGATGATGGCAGAGCCTGCGATGCTCTATGACCGTAAGCAACAGCAGCTGCGCCCCGTCACCTATGGCGATATCACCATCTTGACCCGCTCGCGTAGCCTAAACACCGTGATTCAAGATGAATTCGCTAAGGCTGCGATTCCACTGGTGCTGCCCGACGCTAAGAATTACTTCAAGACCACCGAGTTACAAGTGATGCTGTCGCTGTTACGCGTGGTCGATAATCCCAAGCAGGAAATCCCTCTGGTCGCGGTTTTGCGGTCACCAATTGTTGGCCTCACCGCCGATCAGCTCACTTTGATTCGCTTGGCTGACCGCTCACAACCGTACTATGATGCGGTGAGCGCGTTCCTATCCCAAGATGAGTCCACGCTGACACCGCTGGGACAAGAAACCTACCACAAGCTTCAGCGCTTCATGACGCAACTCAATCAGTTCCGAGAACTCGCTCGCAATAATCAACTGGTCGACTTGATCTGGGCCATCTATGCGGAAACGGGCTACCTCGATTTTGTCGGTGGCATGCCCGGTGGCCCACAGCGTCAAGCCAACTTGCGGGCGTTGTATGAGCGGGCCCACACCTATGAGCAAAATGGGTTTAAGGGTTTATTTCCCTTCGTCCACTTTGTTGAACTGATGCAACGTGGTGATCAGGATCTGGCACAACCCGTGGTCCTTGATCCTAACGTCAATGCCGTTCATGTGATGACAATTCACCAGAGTAAGGGGCTTGAATTCCCCGTCGTCTTCTTGCTCAATACCAGCAAGCGATTCAATGAGCAGGACACCCATCAACGCATCGCACTGACGGCGCAACAGATTGGGATCAAATGGTATGACCAGGCAACCCACATGGAATTTCCACTCCCACAATTGGAACTCGCTAAGGCTGAACTCAAGCAACAACTGCAGGCTGAGGAAATGCGGCTTTTGTATGTTGCACTCACCCGTGCGGAACAACGCCTGATTCTAGTTGGTGCGGCAGCGGAAAAGCAACGTGAGGTTTGGTCAGATCAAGCTGATGGGCAGCAGACGGTCTTGTCACCGCTCGTTCGGTCCAGTGGCCACAGTTATCTAGATTGGATTGGACCCAGTCTAATGCGTCATCCAGACGCCCAACAGCCGATTCAATTGCTGTCACGCTGGGCGAGCCGCCACAACGACTTTAACTTGCAATTCAGTGGCGAAATTGCAGTCCAAGAGGCGAGTGAACCTGATATCATGCCTCATGATGAGGCCGAATCAATCGACCTGCATACCTTCTTTGACTATCAGTATCCGCACCTTGCGGCCAGTCAAACTACCGGCTTTCAAGCCGTTTCTGAAATCAAGCGGGCCTTTGATGATCCCGATACCATCGAATTGACCGATCAACGGCTGGACTACCTGCAGCAACATCGCTATCAATCCGATTTTGTGACCCCAGCATTTCTCAGTGAAGCCACCACAGTCAGTGCCACTGCGATTGGCTCGGCCACGCATCTGGTGCTCCAAGAAATCGATTTGACACAGCCAATCACCGCCGACAGTGTCAACCAGCTGGTCACTCAATTGGCCACAGACGGTGTGATTGCCCCGGAAGTCGCTGCCAAAATCGATCAGAACCAAGTGCTCAATTTCTTTACGACACCATTTGGTCAGTTGCTGATTGCGCACGCTGATGATGTCCAGCGCGAAGTACCATTCTCGATGTTGCTCCCAGCGAGCCGACTGTTTGCCCAAATGCAAAATGAAGACGAGCAAGTCCTGATTCACGGGATTATTGATGGCTATCTCACATTACCAGAAGGCCTGATTTTGTTTGACTACAAGACCGATCACAATCCCGAGGTTGAGACAATGCTTGAACGCTATCGCGGCCAGCTCAATCTCTATGCCGAAGCACTCGATCATTTGACCACTCAGCCAGTCATTCAAAAAAGCTCGTCTTATTGCACAATGGCTCAATTATAGATATTTGATAAAACCGAACAGAATTCTCGCGCCTTGGCTAGTCAAGGCCGGGAATCAATAGTATGATTAAATGAAACTATCATAGAATTTTGGTGGAACAAACATGAACACCGACACCATTTATGCGGTGATTGATTTAGAAACAACAGGAACAAGCGTTAACTCGGGTGACCGTGTGATCCAAATTGGGATTGCACTGATTCAGTCTGGCCAAATTATCCAGACCGTCTCACAACTGATCAACCCGGATCGCGATGTGCCACGCCGCATTCAACAACTTACGGCAATCACACCCAAAATGCTGGTCACAGCACCTTATTTTGAGGAAATTGGACCCGTGCTTTCAGCCATGTTGAAAGACACGGTGATTGTCGCGCACAATATTAATTTTGACTATCCGTTCTTGAGTGCTGAATTCGAGCGCATCGGACTGCCTGCACTGGACAATCCCGGGATTGATACCGTGGAATTAGCTCAGGTGCTCTTACCGACAACGGGGAGTTATCGCTTGGTCGACCTCACCAGCATGTTAGGTATTGAACACGACAATCCGCACCGCGCCGACAGTGATGCTGTCAGCACGGCCAAGTTGTTACTCAACTTGACCAAGCGTTTTCAACATCTGCCCAGCCACACGCAGGCACAGTTGACGGCACATCCCGAGATTTTCTTGCGCGAAACCGGCCAGTACCTCAAGGTTTACGAACAAAAGAATCGGGTCTTACCTGACAGTCTGCAACAGGTGGGACGGTTTATTTTGCGCCGGCCATTGAATCTGGTCGACACGATTAACCACGCGGCCTATCCCCAGACAGACGACCAGAAACGGCAACTGCTCAAACCTACTTATCGGTTCCGCAAGGCGCAAGGAAAGATGATGGATGCGATTTATGCGCACGCTGAATCTGACACACCGCTCTTTATTGAAGCCGGGACCGGCATGGGGGAAGAGCCTTGGGTATCTCTTGCCGTATGCTTATCTGGCAAGTCCCCAGCACAAGTTGGTGATTACAACCGCCACCTTGGTCTTACAAGATCAGCTGGTCAACCAGACGATACCCGCTCTGGCAGAAACACTGCATCAAGAACTGCCCACTGTCACCTTAAAAGGGGCCAGTCATTATCTGGATTTACACCAGTTTGACTTGACGTTGGCGCAGACCACACAGAATCGATTGACGCGGTTGCTGCAGTTAAAACTTTTAGTCTGGCTCACCCAAACTCGGACCGGCGATCTCGATGAATTGCGACTGACAAATGATCAGTCCGCGCTCTTTGCGCAAATTCGCCACACCGGCCACTTCGGTAGCCCCGAAACCAATCCGTACTTTGCGGTTGATTTCTATGGTCAGATTCAAAACCAACTGAAGCAAGCACACATTGTGGTCACGAATCACGCCTACTTTGTGCGGCACCAGCCTGAAAAGATGGGCTATTTGGTTGTGGATGAAGCGCACCAGCTGCCCGATGTCGCGGTTTCCGCATTAGCACAGACCGTCGATTTGGGCGGCATTAAGCGCGCCATGGAACAGATTAAAAAGTGATCTCACATCCCGAGCAACCCCAATTGATGACGACCTATGCCAATGATCAAGTTATCAGCTACCAGCTGCGCAGTATTATCACGTCGGTGGAAGAGGGTAGTGCGATTATCGATAATGTCATGGGCAAACTGTATCGGCATTTCTTCAAGCAGATGCGCCGGCAAAACGCGTTAGTCCAACCCCTCAGCCAGAACGCCTTGCGCGAGCTCTATGCGCAGGTGGGGGAAGAACTCGAGCGCCTAGCACAGCTGATCCCACAACTGTTGACGTTAGCTAACCAGTTACCGACTGATTTTCATCGGCGGCTGAACTACTTTGTCAAAAGTGATTATCAGCTTTTCCAAAGTCTGGAGGCTCATCTCAACCAATTGACGAACCTGCTCGAGCCACTGCAGGCCTTTATTGCCAGTCATGAGACCTTGATTCAAGGCAGCAGCCAAGTCAGTCGTCTGACCATGCGCCACATCGATGATATCTTCAGCATCAAGCTTCACTGGCAAAACTTTGTCATCGCGCCGACGCTGAAGACGCTGCTGTCACCTTATCAAAGCGTCGTCTTAACCAGTGCCACACTTCAAGTGGACCGCAGTTTGATTTCTTTGCCTCACAATTGGGCTATCCCGCACCTGATGAGGACCATCAGCTCAAGTTGCGCAGCCCGTTCCATTACAAACAACAGGCACAATTCTTCGTGGCATCTGATTCACCACAAGTCGGTAGTGACGATTATGCGACCCAACTCGCCAATGCCATCAATCAGCTGGCGGACGATGAAGCCCAAACCTTGGTCCTGTTCAATTCATTGAGCACACTAGAGGCCGTCTATCATCGCCTGAACCAACTCCCAATCGGCGCGCATCGTGAGATTTTGGCGCAAGGCGTCACCGGTTCTGCTGAGAAGATTGCGAAGCGCTTCGCATTGGGCCAAAACAGCGTGCTGCTGGGAGCGGCAAGCTTCTTTGAAGGCATCGATTATCCTGATCGCCTGCTGGAACGTATCATCTTGACGCGCCTGCCGTTTGATTCACCTGATCAACCCGATGTGAAGGCGCGCTACGCCCAACTCACGGCGGCCCATCAGAATCCATTCCAAGTCGATGCCCTGCCACGCGCGACCATGCGCCTGCGCCAAAGTTTTGGCCGCTTGATTCGACGGCCAACAGACAAGGGTGTGTTCATCGTCTTGGATGATCGCTTGATCAATAATGGTTACGGTAAAAAATGCAAAAAGCCCTGCCAAACCTGAAACCGATGGTGCTCGATATTGCCACCATCGCCGATTACCAGGCAGACTGGCTCGGTCAAGACAAAGAATAAGGATAAAGAGGTGGTTACATGCGGCGACAACAACGCCCCCGTTGGCGCAAATGGCTTTGGATCTTACCCGTTGTGTTACTGATTGCCGGTTTCTCTGGTTGGTATTACAGAGCACAAGCGCCGCGCAATCAACTGCGCCGCGAAGCGATTCAAATCGCGACAAAGCAAGCAGGACTCACGCAAGTGGATCAATTCTATTGGTTCACGCACGGTGCTAGCTACCTCACAGTGGCTGGCACGACCAAGAACAAACGGCCGGTTTATGTTTGATTCGCCAAAGTAATGGCAAGGTTGTGGTGTTGAATCAAAAAGACGGCATCACACCAGCCAAGGCCAGAGCACAAGCGGCCACGTATCAACCTAAGAAGATTCTGAGTGTCACTTTGGGTGAACGCCGCAAGCAAGTGATTTGGGATGTCAGTTACTTGGATCAAAACGGTAAATTGGGTTATGTGAGCTACAATTTCAAGACGGGCAATCAAGTCCAATCCATTCGAAATATTTAAGGGAGATGGCAGTATGCATTTAGCAAAACGGGTTAGTAAACTTCAACCCTCCGCGACACTCGCACTCAGCCGACAAGCGCAGCAACTTGCACAAAGTGGGCAAGACGTGATCGATTTGTCGATTGGACAACCTGATTTCACAACACCACGCGTGATCAAGGATGCGGCCATCAGCGCCATTAATGACGGCTCAGCTAGTTTCTATACGCCAGCTAATGGATTGCCAGCCTTGCGGGAAGCCATCAGCCAACACATCTATCAACAAAATGGTGTCACTTACTCACCTGATCAAATCGCGGTTACTAACGGGGCAAAATACGCCTTGGCCAGTGTCTTCAATTTGATTTTGAATGCGGGTGACAACGTCTTGATTCCGGTCCCTTATTGGGTCTCGTATGTTGAACAGGTGCGCTTAGCTGAGGGTGAACCCATCCTGGTGCCTTCACAGTCTGGCTTCAAGGTCACCGTTGATGAACTGGAAGCGGCCCGGACCGATAAAACCCGCGCGATTATTTTGAACAGTCCCCAGAATCCAACCGGCGTCGTCTACTCTAAGCAGGAGTTGACCCTGATTGGGAATTGGGCGGTGCAACACCAAATTTTGATTATTGCGGATGATATTTACCGCGATCTTGTCTATAATGGAACTAATTTCACTTCGATGATTAGTATCGATCCTGCGATTACGGCTAATACCATCTTGATTTCTGGTGTCTCCAAAACCTACGCGATGACGGGGTGGCGCATCGGGTATGTGGCGGGACCGGCCAAGTTCATGCAGACATTCAGCGCTTATCTCAGCCACACGACTGGGAACCCAGCAACGGTCAGCCAGTACGCGGCGATTGCAGCCTATACGGTCGATCAAGGCATTGTGGAAACCATGCGGCAGGCATTTGAAACGCGCTTAAACCGCCTGTATCCATTGATTGCCGCAATTCCTGGGTTCGATCTCGATGAGAAACCAACTGGCGCCTTCTATCTTTTTCCAAAGATTAAGCGCACAGTGGAACTGTTGAACTATGCGACAACAGATGATTTTGCGGCCGCATTACTGGCTGAAACAGGCGTTGCGATTGTTCCAGGACGCGCATTTGGGATGCCCGAATATGCGCGGATCAGTTATGCCAAGGATCTTGAAAGTCTCGAAGAAGCTGCTAATCGCATGCAAGCATTTGTCACCAAAACTATGATTTAGGGAGCGTATTTATGACGGAACAAATTCGAATTATTGATGCAAAAGACCACGTCGACCAAGAAGTTAAAATTGGGGCATGGTTAACCGATAAGCGGAGCAGTGGGAAGATTTCATTCCTACAATTGCGCGATGGCAGTGCTTATTTCCAAGGTGTTGTTGTCAAAAATGCTGTGGGCGAGGAAATGTTCCAAGTTGCGAAAGAACTCCGCCAAGAAACCAGCATGTGGATTACCGGTGTGATTCATGAAGATTCACGGAGCCATTTTGGTTACGAAATTGAAGTCAGCAACATTGAAGTGATCGGTGAATCTAGTGATTATCCCATCACACCTAAGGAACACGGGATCGAATTCTTACTGGATCACCGTCACTTATGGTTGCGCTCCAAGCGCCAATTTGCGATCCAACAAATCCGTAACGAAATGATTCGCGCAACCTATGAATTCTTCAACAATGAAGGCTTCATCAAGATGGATGCGCCAATTCTGACGGGTTCAGCACCAGAAGGCACCACTGAATTATTCGAAACAGATTACTTCGATCAACCAGCTTACTTGAGTCAATCCGGTCAGTTATACGCTGAAGCGGGCGCCATGGCGTATGGTAAGGTGTTCACATTCGGTCCCGTATTCCGTGCCGAAAAGAGTAAGACACGTCGTCACTTGACCGAATTCTGGATGATTGAACCTGAAATGGCCTTCATGCATCAGGACCAAAGCTTAGAGGTTCAAGAACGCTACATCGCTTACTTGGTCCAATCAGTGATCGATCACTGCGAATACGAACTGAAGCTTTTGGATCGCGATGTCGACCAATTGAAGAAGTACACCAAGTTACCATTCCCTCGCTTGAGCTACGATGATGCGATCACCATGTTGCAAGACAACGACTTCGATGTGAAGTGGGGTGATGACTTTGGTTCACCTGAAGAAACCTTCATCTCCGATCAATTCGAACAACCTGTCTTCATCTTGAATTATCCAAAGTCCATCAAGCCATTCTATATGAAGCCACATCCTGATCGTGACGACGTTTATCTGTGTGCCGATTTGCTGGCGCCAGAAGGTTACGGTGAAATCATCGGTGGTTCCGAACGTGAAACCGACTACGATGCACTCGAAGAACGCATCTTAGCGGGTGGTTTGGATCTTGAAAACTATCAATGGTACTTAGACTTACGCCGTTATGGGAGCGTGCCTCACTCTGGATTTGGTTTAGGTCTCGAACGTGCAATCACGTGGATCTGCCACTTGGATCACTTGCGCGAAACCATTCCATTCCCACGCATGATCAACCGGATCAAGCCATAACACAGCACAAATACTTATCAAAAAGGGTTGGACAATGTTGTCAAAACCCTTTTTGTGTCACTTTGTTTTGAAGGGAGTTACACCGTGTCCGATCTCGATGCTTTCATGGCCGCTGGTTCAACCAGTGTGTCGAATCTCATTCTTGAACACTTCAATCAGACAGGACTGACAATCAATGAACTCGTTGTCTATCTCTATCTGAGTTACTGGCAACAGAATCATCAAGAAGCGCCTGATTTGGCCACCATTGCCAATCTGACCCAGCTCTCACAGGCTGATTTGTTCGCGGTTATCAATAACCTGATTCAAAAAAGGCAATCCAACTCACCAGCACGGTCAACCATGCCGGCCAGACCAGCGATCATTATGACCTGAGTCCCTTGTTGATTCAGTTGCTCGGGACACAGACAGCTGAGGCAAGCCAGCCGGAACCAGCGCAGGGCAGTTCTTTATTTTCAATGGTTGAAGTCGAATTTGGCCGGCCACTATCACCAATAGAACAACAGACGATTCGCGCCTGGCTAGAAGAGGATCACTATGCACCAGAAATGATTCAGTTGGCCTTGCGTGAAGCCGTGCTGAATCAGGCCTATTCACTCCGCTACATGGACCGCGTCTTAATCAATTGGGAGAAGCGGCATCTGACCACACCACAACAGGTGCAAGCGGATAAAGATCGCCAAAACGGTTTGTAGGAGGGGAGTTCATGGACCCAAAGTTAGCGCAACAGTTGTTGAATCAAATCATGGCCTTATATCCGAATGCGACACCAACGCTCAATTCGCGTAACGCTTTTGAGATCTTGGTAGCAGTATTGTTATCCGCTCAGACGACCGATGTCGCGGTCAACGCGATCACACCGGCACTCTTTGCGAAATATCCGACGCCAGAAGCAATGGCTTCGGCCAGTGTGGCTGACATTGAAGCGTTGATTGACCGCTTAGGTTTATACAAAAACAAGGCCAAGTACCTCAAGGCAATGAGTGAACGCCTAGTGACCGTCTACCACGGCCAAGTACCCAATACCCGCGCGGACCTCACAAGTCTAGCGGGCGTGGGGCAAAAGACCGCCACGGTTGTCTTGACCGATGCGTTTGGCATCCCGGGCGCGCGGTGGATACGCACATCATGCGTATTGTGACCGGCTTTGGCATGGTACCCATGACCGCCACACCAGCACAGGCGCAAACCTATCTCGAGCACTTGATGCCTAAAGATACTTGGATTCACCTGCACCGCAGCCTGATTCGTTTTGGCCGGGAATGGCTTTCCGCCAGAAACCCAAAGTTTCCCGACACACCTGAGTGGGAACCATTCATTCCGCTCTATCATCCCGTCAGTAAAAAGGAGCGCCGCCAATGACTGATCAAATTGTGCCTTCAAAACGTCACCAATCCCGTGAATCATGGGATCAATATTTTATGACCTTGGCTGAATCAATTGCGACGCGGTCCACGTGTGAACGCGCGACGGTAGGGGCTGTGTTCGTTCGCAATCATCGCATTATCGCTACCGGCTACAACGGCAGCATCAGCGGTGATCCACACTGTGATGAGGTTGGCCACCTCATGCGGGATGGCCACTGTATTCGCACTATTCACGCTGAAATGAATGCCATCTTGCAGTGTGCCGCAAACGGGGTATCCAGTGCAGACGCCACTGTGTATGTGACATTCTATCCCTGCCTGAATTGCACCAAGGCAATGATTCAAGCAGGCGTCAAACGCGTTGTCTACGGCCAGCCTTATCGCAACGATCCGTACGCCGAAGAGTTATTCGCCACCCATCACATCATTGTCGAACAAGGAAGTCAGGAATAATGCGTCTCAATGAAAGGTCGTTGAATCGCTATGCAACGAAAAATAGGGTTAACGGTACTCGCACTGGTCATCTTCTCGATGCATTTTTTGTTTCCCGATACAACAGTTTTGCAAGTGCTACTAGGGGCCGCTTTCTTAGTTCTCATCTGGCTGCCCGATAATCAGCACCGGCGACAATAAGCACATTAAAAATAGGCGGTATCATCCCATTTTGTGGGGTGATACCGCCTATTTCTTTTGGTCTCGACTTAAGGTGTGGCACTCGCTTCACTAGACGATTCCGCTGGCGGTGCCGCCGAGCTGGATTCTTCTGGTGGTGTCACTTCGGCACTGCTACTGGCTTCAGGTGCGCTCGATTCAGTCGCGGCAGAGCTACTCTGACTCGATGCTGATTGTGAAATGGCCTCACTACTTGACGATTGCGCTGGTGTTTCCGTCTGTGCAGGCGTTTGATACTGTGGTGTCTGGTATTGTGGTACCTGTGTGTTCGTGGATGGTGTCTCAGGCACCGTCGTTTGTGATGCCGCGGCACTCTTTGCCAGATAGAGTTCTCGAACACCATTGACTGTTGTTTCAGCAACACTACTTGGCTTCACCCAATCCTTGTTCGGCAGTGATTTGGCTTCATACGCCATCAGCGCCTTATAAATCTGTTGGGCGATGGTCTGCTGCGTATAATTCATGCCTGCGGTTGTGGCCTTATCGTAACCCGTCCATACAGAGATGACCCGGTTGCGCGTATAACCAGTAAACCAAGAGTCTTTGGCGATACCGGTGCCAGCAAGCGCCGGGTTGGCATTGATTTCGGCCTGGGTATACTCGGTTGTCCCAGTTTTTCCGGCTTCGTAAAGGCCAGTGACCTTCGCTGCCGTACCCGTCCCGCTGGTTAACACGCCCTTGAGCATATCGGTCAACATATACGCGGTGCTAGCTTTCATCGCTTTTGAACCCGAACTTGTAAATGTCTGGCTGGAGCCATCTGGACTGACAACCTTATTGATATAGCTAGCCTTATAATACGTGCCACCGTTTGCCATCGCACCATACGCGGCGGCTTCCTGTTCGGTGGTGACTGAGGCTCCAATCCCGGAGGACAAGGTTTGTTCCGCCTCAGGCAAGGTGATGCCTAATCCCTTTAAGAAATTGAGTCCGCGGGTCAGACCCACGGCGTCGAGTGTCCGAATCGCAGGCACGTTACGAGATTGCACCAATGCGGTCCGCATCGTAATGGTGCCCAAGTACTGTTTGTCCCAATCTTGCAATTGCAGATTGGTGCCCGCATAGGTGTACGGCGTGTCTTGAAGTGGTTGATAGGTCGCATAATCGAGATACTCAATCGCGGGACCGTAATCCAGCAATGGCTTCATTGTGGAGCCATTGCTGCGCGTATTCTGGGTCGCACGGTTAAAGCCTAAGAGGGTGTCACCGGTCTTGCGACCCCCGATTTGCGCAATCACTTTACCAGTATTGGGATCAGTCATTGTCACCGCTGTCTGCATCTGATCACTAGGGAATACAATCGACCCATCATTGACTAAGTTGTAGAGGTACCGCTGGGCACTCATGTCGATGTTGGTATAGATCTTCAATCCTGTAGTGTAGGGATTGACATGCATCTTAGCTTTGACCTCTTTGACCACCTCAGTGAGATAGGGATCAATCACTTTTTTCGGTGACAGAGGTGGTTTGCTGGGTCTGTGACCGATCGACGAGGCCCGTACTGATTGAAGTGGCTTTTGCGGCATCGGCCTGTGCTTGTGTGATTTTCTTGTCACGCAGCATCGCATTGAGCACTTCATTTCGCCGAGTCGTGGCTCCGGTTGGATTCTTGACTGGATCATATCCGGCTGGCGATTGCGGCAAGCCGGCCAGAAAGGCGATTTGTGCTAGGGAGAGCTGACTGAGTGAGCGATTGTAGTAGTACTTCGCTGCTGTCGCCATCCCGTACTGGCCGTGATTCATATAAACACGATTAATGTAGTATTCAAGAATCTGAGCCTTGCTGTATTTTTGTTCCAGCTGCATGGCCAACCATGCCTCTTGGGCTTTGCGCTTCAGCGTCTGATCGCTGGTTTTGTCGAAAATACCGACAACTTAATCAACTGCTGCGTCAGGGTTGAGCCACCTTGGAGGCCATCACTCTTACCGGTAAAATTAGCGACAGCGGCCGAAGCAATGCGTAGGGGATCAATCCCAAACTTTTCTTGATAGAAACGCCGGTCCTCGATTGAGACGACGGCATCTTTCAATTGTTGCGGAATCTGACTCGATTTGACATAGGTGCGGTGCTCCAGGCCCAGGCTGATGATGAGCTTGCCATCAGGACCGTAAATGCCAGAAGAGCCGTCGCTTTGAAGATCCGACTGACTAATGGTCGGGGCGTCTTTGGCATACCAGGCAAAAGTGCCCAATCCCAGTACCAAGACAGCGGCAATACCGATCAAAAGCCACTTGAAGAAACGTCGAATCGGTCGACGAGCGGGTTTTTGTTGCGCCCGCCGCCGACTTTGGCGTGTCGGTTGTTTACTCATGGTTCTTTCCTCGCTTTGTTTGGATCAACCAATCCACTCCCGTCAAATAAGGAATGAGCGGTTGTAATTGTGGTGTCAGTTCAAAGCCATCGTGTTCGATGGTGGTCAATGGAATCGACTTGCGTCCGTCATCAACCGTAGCCGCGTGCCAAATCGCAATCAGGTCACTGGCCGGATAGACGAACAGGCGCTTGAGGGTTACGAATCGCATTACGACAAAACAAATGCCATCTTGCTTCAAACATTGTTGCATGTGTTTAATCTGATGCGCATGGAAATTTTTCAAGGGGAAACTGGTCTTGTTTTTGGTTTCCTTTGCTTCAAAATCCAGATAAAAGCCGCGATAAACCCCATTGTAGTCAGTGGTTGAGGGGGTTCTGAAGTAGGCCTCTTTGATGACTGCTTGAGATCGCTTAGGGTAGTCGACCTTCACGATCTGAATGGGGGTCGGTTTCTTGTGCACCACGGCAATATCGGCATCCAGATAATACTGATTACTGAGATTAATCTCTTCTTCAAGCGTCATCCCACGACTGCCATAATTGGTTGTCGGGGGTGAGTTTGGATTGCGCTTGCGTTTCAAATGGCTTACCATTTGGGTAGTGAAATGCCATAGTTATCACACTCCTGGGCTTCATTATACCAAGGTCCACAAGAATCAGCCATTTATGGAAGGGGGGAGATGGATGGATCGACTCTGGCTCACAGGTTATCGCAGTTACGAAATGAATGTTTACGGGGATTCGGACCCCAAATTACCGATTATTAAAGAAAACGTTAAAAAATCAATTGATTCAGGCGCTCGATAACGGCATGACTTGGCTGATATCGGGCGGTGAACTGGGGACAGAGCAGTGGGGCTTAGAGGTCGGAATCGCACTCAAGGCGGACTATCCCGATTTGCAAACCTCACTGATGACGCCATTCACTGATTTCGGCAGCCGCTGGCAAGAAGACAACCAGGACAAACTGAGTGCGCTCAAGGCGCAGGTTGATTTCACTGCCAGTGTCAGTCAAGCACCGTATCAAAACCGGCACAGCTCAGTGGCTATATGCAATTCATGCTCCAGCACACGGACGGCGCGCTATTGCTGTATGATCCCGAAGTAGAAGGCAAACCTAAGTTTCAATATGCGGCGATTCAGCGTTACCAGGAGAATCATGATTACCCATTGACGCTGATTACACTCGAGGATTTGGAAGAAGAGGCAAGAAATTTAGCCGATCAGCAAAATGATTATTTTCAAAATTAGTTCGCATGTGGTACAATGTTTGTTGTCCTAATGTCTAGGAGATTGAGGTGTTTGTTATGGAAACGCACGAAGATTCAACATTTAACATCCAACTTGGCCCAAAAACAATTCTTGATAAGAAGTTTAAGACCAAGGTACGGGGTTATGATCAGGACGAAGTTGATACTTTCTTGGACAGCATCATTCAAGATTACGAGGCCTACGCGGCTGAAGTCGATCGTTTGAATGAAGAGAATGCACGGTTGTTTAGTCGCGTTGACGAATTGACCAAGCAACTCAGCGTCTCAAAGAATGTCACCCAGACGGCGCAACCCACAGCTGCTGCGACCAATTACGATATCTTGAAGCGTTTGAGTAATCTTGAACGTCATGTCTTTGGTAGCAAGTTAGCCGATCACGATGATCAATCCTCATCGAATGGGTTCGACCAATATTAATTTGTTAATAATCTTGTAAATCTTGAGTAATCGCGGTCTACTTTTGTAGGCTGAGGAAAGTCCATGCCCGCACAAGCTGCGATGCTTGTAGTGTTCGTGCTAAGCCCAATAAGCTTAGGGGCCAGTAATGGCTACGGCGACTAAATCCGCTAAGGGCAACTATGCGGTAGTAGGTCTGAAAAGTGCCACAGTGACGAAACACAATCGGAAACGGTTGTGGTGGAACGGGTAAACCCCGCGAGCGAGTAACCCAAACTTTGGTAGGGGCGTTTTTGCCATGGGAATTTGAACCGACGGCAATACAGCGTAAGCTGAGATAGATGATTACTGAAGGGGACCACGCCTGGTGGAAACTGGAACAAAACATGGCTTATAGAGATTTGCAAGCAGGCACAGCTTGGGGCAACCCAAGCTGTTTTTTGAATTAGAAACGCGTTTTCGCGTCTAAAAATTTTTTTTTTTGACCACGGTTCATGAAAGAGGAGAGAATATTGACCTATCAACTTGTCGCAACGATGGCGGCTGGACTCGAAGCACTCACCGCAAAAGAGCTCCAACAAATGGGATACCAAACCCGCACAGAAAATGGGAAAGTCTATTTCGAGGGTGACATCAAAGATATTGCCGCAACCAACGTGTGGCTGCGCACAGCTGACCGGATCAAGATTGTTCTAGGTCAATTCAAGGTTCTCACATTCGATGACCTGTTTGAAGCGGTGAAGGCTCTACCTTGGGATGAATTCCTGCCCCTAGATGCTGCCTTCCCTGTAGCAGGGCGTTCCGTGCGCTCCAAGCTGCACTCTGAACCAGACGTGCAGTCGATCACCAAAAGGCGATTGTGGAAAAACTCTCGACGGTGTATCATCGTCGCGGTCGTTTGCCTGAAACAGGCGCAACCTATCCACTTGAAGTCTCCATTCTAAAGGATGTTGCCACATTAACCATCGATACCACTGGGCCAAGTTTATTCAAACGCGGCTACCGTGTGGCCAAAGGTGAAGCACCACTGAAGGAAAACTTCGCCGCTGCCTTGGTGTTATTGACCAATTGGCACAACGATTTGCCATTCTATGATCCAACCACCGGTTCTGGGACAATTGCGATTGAAGCAGCCATGATTGGCCGTAACATTGCGCCCGGCTTGCACCGTAATTTTGCATTCGAACAGTTCGCATTGACGCCATCTGATCTCTTGGCTCAAGTCCGTGACGAAGCGGCGGCACAAGAAAATGATGCGCAACTGGACATTATGGGTGCCGACATCAACCAAGAAATGGTCGAAATCGCCAACAATAATGCCCATCAAGCGGGTGTTTTGAAGCAGGTGCGCTTCAAACAACTGGCTGTTAAGGATTATAAGCCTGAGAGCGAGCGCGGTGTTATCGTCTCCAACCCACCTTACGGGAAGCGGCTGAACGATATTCAAGTGGCGCGCCAGTTATATAAGGAAATGGGTGAGGTTTATCGCCCAATGACCGGCTGGAGTAAGTATATCTTGACCAGCGATCTGACTTTCGAGAACAGCTTTGGCCAAAAGGCAACCAAGCGCCGAAAGTTATACAACGGGACATTGCGGACCGATTATTTCCAATACTGGGCGCAACGACCAAAACATTAATCCAAATAAACGTCAGTGATCGACCCTTAAGTGGGGTGGGCACTGGCGTTTTTTATTTTGCCAAGATGTGCAATCAATATGCCTTGCCACAAACCGAAACCACGTGGTAATCTGAGAAACAAGGAGGCGATTGTGTTATGCGTGTTTTAGATCTTGTCGGACTCAATCAACAGCAGGTGGCGACATTAGCTGATGAGGGAATTGAGGTGGTGACCAAGGCCACGGAGACCATCGATGCAGTGTACGGTTGGGGGCCTCAAGCGGCATCGCTTTTAGACCAGGGGCCATCGTTTCACTTTGTTCAGTCCTTCTCGGCGGGGGTCGATTATTTTCCCTTGGCAGCCTTAAAGGCAGCGAACGTTGAGCTCGCTAATACCAGTGGCATTCATGCAGTACCGATTGCAGAAAGCGTGCTGGGTTATCTGTTAGCCTTTGGCCGCGGTGTGATTGATGACAAAATGATTTTCACCTCGAGAATAAGCAGGCGATTGTCTACGGCACCGGCAATATTGGCCGGCAGATTGCGACTTACTTGCGAGCACTCGGTGTGACTGTTGTTGGGGTTAATACCCATGGTGAAGCCGTGGCACCTTTTGATCGCACCGTTGCCATGGTGGATGCCGACCCGGCACAGGCGGATTTATTATCAATGTGCTGCCGCTGACACCCCAAACACATCATCATTTTGATGCGCGCTTCTTCAAGCACCTGAGTAAGCAACCGATCTTTGTGAATGTCGGCCGCGGCCAAAGCGTCGACCAATCCGCGCTGGTGAGCGCGCTGAAGCAAAACCAAATCAGTGGTGCCGCGCTCGATGTTTTCGAACAAGAACCACTGCCTCAAAACGATCCACTCCGGCAACTCAAACACGTGATTTTGACCCCGCATATTTCCGCTTTGGGCCGTAACCTCAAAGAAGAGGCGTTCAAAGTCCTGGAAGCAAATCTGATTGCACTCAAAAACAACACACCACGCACCCATTTGGTAGATCTCAACGCAGGTTATTAAGGGAGGATC
This sequence comes from Lacticaseibacillus saniviri JCM 17471 = DSM 24301, assembly GCF_001311785.1. Taxonomy (GTDB): domain Bacteria; phylum Bacillota; class Bacilli; order Lactobacillales; family Lactobacillaceae; genus Lacticaseibacillus; species Lacticaseibacillus saniviri. Next base: position 67,348 of record NZ_BBBX01000001.1, read on the forward strand.
ATGATGATGAAACAAACTTTAGAACAGACCATGCAAATGATTGACGAAGCACAAGTGACCGGTAAGCCCGTTGTTCTCACCACAATGGCTCGGCACAGCCATCAGGGCATCGTTACCGAAATCGAACCAGGGCAAGTGAAGCCATTCGCCGAACGGTCCATTCTCCATCTGGAAACAGCGCGCGGCATCAAGCGCGTGGAGGTTTATGCAATCACCAAAATCAAGTGGGCTGATTAATCGCCTCGATACACGATAATCAAGTGCGTTTCATTTAACAAGAAATCAAAAAGAGATTGTGACCACAATATTGGCGGTCACAATCTCTTTTTTGTTTGATTGGTTGTCGCTATTGCGCGATCAGCTCAACAAGGGCGGTTTTATCAATCCCGGTAAAGTAGCCATTGGTATCAACATTCGCCAGTGCCTTGTTGATGTGTTCACGGTCGTAAATCGTGCCCTGCAGTTTGTCGGCAACCTCGGTGGCATCCTTTGAACCGAAGAAGTCCCCATAGAAGTGAATGGCCTCGATCCGGCCATTGGCAATGGTGAGACGTGCATCGACGGTCCCCATATCAAAGTGTTGCCGCTTCTTCACTGTGAAGGCAGGGGACTTGCCATAAACCCAGTCCCAATTGTTGTAGTAGTCGTCGTACAACTTATCGATTTCGACTTGATCCGCCGCGGTCACGTGATATTCCTTATCCTTGATGCTGTCGATATCGGTGACATTAAAGAGCCCCTTGAGCAGTTGATCGCGGAATTCTTCAATCCCGATGTTTTGGAATTCGGGAGCTAAGTAAGGGCGTAAGTTGGTCACACGAGACCGAACTGACTTGATACCTTTGCTCTTAATCTTGTCTTCAGGGACATTCAGTACTTGAGGCACCACATCCATGTCGACATCCAGCATCAGCGTGCCGTGCGAGAACGTTTTGCCGTTACGGGTGTACATCGCATTGCCTGAGAACTTCTTGCCATCAACCAGGATATCGTTTCGGCCTGACACTTCAGCCGAGGTCGCACCCATTTGGTGTAAACGTCCACAATCGGTTGGGTGAAGGACTTGAAATCACCGAAGTCCTCAGAGTCGGCGTCTACCACGAATGAGAAGCACAAATTGCCCAGATCCTGATACACCGCGCCACCACCGGACAAGCGGCGGGTCACGACGATATTGTGGTCCTCAACGTATTTTTGATTCAGTTCCTCCAGCGTATTTTGATTGCGGCCAACAATCACGCAGGGTTTTTCATAATAAAACAACAATAGGGGTTCATCGAAGTTCTTCGCGTTCATTAAATATTGTTCAGTCGCCAGGTTCCGGCGAATATCATGATCCTTCATAATCACATAATACATAACAACATCTCCTTCAAAATCATTCTACGCGAGATGACACCGAATGGAAAGCGATTTCTTTTTGCCTACCGCAACGAGGTGGCGTATACTGTTGGTTAATGAACGATGAAGGGAAGATGAGAATATGGCAACAAAGCGTTATCAAGATGATCTCTATCAGCCGTTAATGGCGAATGGGAAGAAACAGCGGTGATTCCTGACGACAAACCAGCAACTGGTGGCTTCCAGGACTTAGCTGATGAAGTCGAAAAACAATTACTGGCTGATTTTGCGGCGGTCGCAGATGGGAGCAAACAAGCGCCCAGCGCCGAATTCGGTGAAGCGGTCAAACTCTATCAACTTGCCAAAGACTTTGAACAGCGCAACCAATTAGGCATCACGCCCGCAATTGAACGCTTAACTTGGTTCAAAACACTCACCTTTGACACCTTCAATGCCCATCTGGGCGACATAGATCGTGATCTGTTACCATTACCGATTGCCATCGATGTCGAACCCGACATGAAAGATACCAGCAAGAACTCACTGATGTTGACGGGCCCAAGCACCATTTTACCTGATACCACTTACTACGCCGAGGACAATCAACAGGGACCACAGCTGATTGCCTTGTGGCGGCAGATGGCGGAAAAGGTCTTGGCACAAAGTGATTTGAGTGATGCCGAACAGAGTGCCTATCTGGATGATACCTTAGCCTTTGACCGCTTAATTGCGGCCCGCATCAAGAGTAGCGAGGAATGGGCTGACTATCCAAAGGCTTATAACCCACAATCCTTCGAACAGGTTGCTAAGGCGTTGGCCCCATTTGATTTTGAAGCTTACACCACCGCACTATTCAATCACAATCCGGAGACCATTATTGTTGGTGATCCTCGGTTCTTAGAAGAATTCAGTGGCCTCTTCAACGAAGCCAACTTCACCCTGTATCAACGGTGGGCTTATGTGACCGATTTGCTCAGCAATACCGGTTATTTGAGTGACGGCTTGCGGATTACCGGTGGTGAATTCGGGCGGGCATTATCTGGCAGTCCCGAAGCACCTAGCCAAATCAAGCACGCTTACCGGCTAGCAAACAGCTTCTTCAGTGAACCGATTGGGATTTATTATGGTCGCACCTATTTTGGTGAAGCGGCAAAGGCTGATGTCACGGCACTTGTTGAACGCATGATCAAGACCTATCAGAGCCGGCTACAAAACTCGACTTGGTTATCACAATCGACCAAAGATCAAGCCGTGGTCAAGCTCGATAAGATGGTGCTCAAGATGGGATACCCGGATAAGGCTCGCGAAATCTATCAACAATTACACGTCGATAGTGATCGCGACTTGTTGAGCAACGTCATTCAACTCGCTCAGATTCGTCACCAAGACCATTTGAGCAAGCTCACCCAACCGGTGGACCGGACAACGTGGAATATGCCTGGGCACCTCGTCAATGCGAGCTATGACCCTTCACGCAATGATATTACGTTCCCAGCTGCCATTTTGCAGGCACCATTCTATTCCCTTGAACAGAGTGACAGTCAGAATCTGGGTGGCATCGGTGCAGTCATCGCCCACGAAATCTCTCATGGGTTTGATAACAACGGCGCGCAATTCGATGAATTCGGTAACTTACACGACTGGTGGCAACCAGAAGACTACAAGCAATTCAATCAATTGACCCAAGCCATGATTGAAGAGTTCGATGGTCTAGAAACAGCTGCTGGTAAGGTCAACGGGAAGTTAGTCGTCTCAGAAAATATTGCGGATGCCGGCGGGCTTGCGGCCGCACTCGAAACGGCCATGCAGGAAAAGGATGTTGATCTCAAGGCGTTCTTCATCAACTGGGCCCGTGTCTGGCGCCAAAAGGCTCGGATTGAGTATCAACAATTACTGCTCAGCATCGATGTTCATGCACCGGCTGTGTTGCGCGCCAATGTGCAACCTCAGAACCTGGATGAATGGTACACCACATTCGATGTGCAACCAGGCGATGGCATGTATTTAGCACCTGAAAAACGCATCCACATCTGGTAATCGGAATCACAAAAAAGGATACACGACATCAATTTTTGTCGTGTATCCTTTTAATATGCTTTAATTTAGATCTGATTTTTACTTTTTGGTAGTCTCGCGGAACAGCATATTCAAAACTTTTTTAACCGTGAGTGCGTTCAAGTGCATACAGCGCCGTCTCATTGTCGGGATCTACTTCTAAAACACGCTGCGCATATAGATGGACGGTAGCTTGATCAACTTCTGCATCGGGTGATTCCCATGTATGAAGTGCAGCCAATAAATCAGCGATATTGTTGGGGTCTCTTTCAATGACATGTTGTATGTGCGCAAAGGCTAACGTATAGGCACCGGGTATCCAACTATAAAAACCAATTAATGCCGTTGCAGCGGCACGATGCGCTTCCTGCGAATCCGTCTTTAGAATCCAATATTCAAGAAACAAGTAATATGAAAAATCCTTTTTCTCAGAGGCTAACTCATCTATCGCATGTTCTAATTCAGAATCAGAAACCTGATCGCGTAGTTTGAGAACGGCATCAAAATCATTGCTTCCTATGAGCGTCGCAACTTTATTTTTAAAATTCAACCATTCTTCACTGACGGAGTACCTAGGCATTGCTAATCGCCATCCTTCCATAATCATCACTGAACACGGAGCCATATAACCTGCTCGCTGCCATTATACTAGTACTTGAGAACAAATAAATAGGTAAAAAAAATGCCCCTTCATGTTGGACAACGCAATCCAACATGAAGGGGCACATCAATTAATTTTGTCACAGCACTTTAGAATTGATAATCGTCGTCATTCATTGGTTCAACTTCACCGATTCGATAACCGTTACCGACTTGGGAGAAGAAGTCGTGGTTAGCCGTACTGGTTGAGATCCCATTCATAACAATCGGATTACGTCCGCGGCTGTATCAGGGAAGAGGGGTTCTTGACCCAAATTCATGAGCGCTTTATTGGCATTGTAACGCAAGAAAGTGAGCACTTCTTCCGTCCATGTTGTCTTGGCATAGACATCTGTTGTATAGCCTTCTTCGTTCGCGTAGAGCTCGTACAACAAGTCGTACATCCAATCCCGCATCTTGTCTTGTTCTTCCGTAGACAGCTCATTAAAGCCCAATTGGAACTTGTAACCGATATAGGTCCCGTGGACACTTTCATCGCGGATAATCAGCTTGATGATTTCGGCAACGTTAGCCAGCTTGTTGTTCCCCAAATAATAGAGTGGGGTAAAGAAACCTGAATAAAACAGGAAAGTTTCAAGGAAGACACTGGCAACCTTCTTCTCCAAGGCTGTCCCCGTGTGATAGATACTGTTGATCCGGTTGGCCTTGTATTGCAGATGTTCGTTGTTGTTGGTCCAGTCAAAAATCTCTTCGATTTCAGCCGGTGTATTCAACGTTGAAAAGATGGAGGAATAACTCTTAGCATGAACAGATTCCATGAATTGAATGTTATTCAGAACGGCTTCTTCTTGTTGCGTCCGGATGTTTTGGCGCAGACTTGCCATCCCATCTTGACTCTGCAGGGTATCCAAGAGGGTCAAGCCCCCAAAGACGTGGCCAACAACCCATTGTTCATCAGGGGTCAAACTACGCCAATCATCCAAGTCATTGGACAGGGGGATTCGCGTGTCCAGCCAGAATTGTTCCGTCAGTTTTTCCCATGTGGCCTTATCGATTTGATCTTCAATCGCGTTCCAGTTAATTGCTTGATAGTTTTCTGTCATTATTATTGTCTCCCTTTATCATCTCAACAAACTTTAAGGGTGTACCTCATTCGGCACACCCTTAAAGTTTAACCTATTTTCAGGCGCGGTGCTTAGATCACACAACTTTCGCAAGCGTTACTGCCGATTTCTTCTTGGTCATCGGTGTAAGTGCGAATGTAGTAGATCGACTTGATGCCCTTATGATGCGCGTAGTTGCGCAAGATATTGAGGTCACGGGTCGTCATCTTATCGGTACGACCGTCCTTCCAAGGGTATAAGCCAGCAGGAATGGTACTGCGCATGAACAGGGTCATCGACATACCTTGGTCGACGTGTTGTTGTGCCGCAGCGTAAACATCAATCACCTTGCGCATGTCAATGTCATAGGCACTTTCATAGTAAGGCAGGGTTTCATTCGACAGGTTAGGGGCTGGGTAGTAGATCGTCCCAATCTTCTTTTCCTGACGATCTTCAATCCGGTTGACGATGGGTTGAAGGGAAGCACTGGTATCGTTGATGTAGCTGATTGACCCATTAGGCGCCACAGCCAAACGATTTTGGTGATACAAGCCATCTTGCATCACAGCATCCTTCAATGCCTGCCAGTCAGCCTTGGTTGGCAGATCGACATTGACGAACAATGCGGCCACCTTTGCTGTTTCAGGTGCCCAATCCTGTTCAAGGTACCGGTCAAAATAACTACCGTCTGCATAGGCACTCTTGTCGAAGTTGACAAAAGTTTCATGACGTTCCTTGGCAATGGCATTGGAAGCCTTCAAGGTATAGTAGTTGAGCAGCATGAAATAGATGTTGGTGAAATCGAGTGATTCTTCAGACCCATAATACATCTGATTGGAAGCAAAATAGGTGTGCAGGCCCATGGCACCTAAGCCGATGGTGTGTGCTTGTTCGTTCCCAGCTTCAATCGAAGGCACAACGTCGATCTGACTGTGATCCGTCACATAGGTCAGTGCACGAACCATTGATTCAACACTGTGACCGAAGTTTGGACTCTTCATCAAGTTTGGAATGTTGGTTGAGCCCAGGTTACATGAAATATCGGTCCCCATGGTGACATATTCTTGCCGATTGTTGATGGCAGAAGGGGTTTGAACCTGCAAGATTTCGGAGCACAAGTTACTCATGATGATCTTGCCGGCAATGGGGTTCGCCGCATTTGCGGTATCGATATTGATGACGTAAGGATAGCCGGATTCTTGTTGCAGCTTAGAAATTTCATTTTCCAAGTCGCGGGCCTTGATCTTGTACTTCTTGATTTCAGGATTAGCGACCATGTTGTCGTATTCCTTGGTGATGTCGATGTAAGAGAAAGGTTGACCATAGACCTTTTCAACTGAATAAGGTGAGAAGAGGTACATGTCCGCATTTTGTTCAATCAGTTCGTAGTACTTGTCAGGGACAATCACGCCCAAGCTCAGTGTCTTCAAGCGATATTTTTCATCCGCGTTTTCTTTCTTGGCACCCAAGAAAGAAATGATATCAGGATGGAACACGTTCAAATACACAACCCCGGCACCTTGACGTTGGCCCAATTGATTGGAGTAGGAGAAGGAGTCTTCGAGTAACTTCATAACGGGTAAGACACCACTGGCTGCACCATCGATGCCCTTGATTGGTGCACCCGCTTCACGCAAGTTGCTGAGGGTGAGACCGACCCCACCACCGATGCGAGAGAGTTCGAGTGCGGAATTAACCGCGCGGCCGATACTGTTCATATCGTCGGTGATCTGGAGTAAGAAACAAGACACCAATTCACCACGGCGCGCACGACCGGCATTCAAGAAAGAAGGGGTCGCTGGTTGGTAACGCTGATGAATCATTTCATCCGCCAGATCCATGGCAAGTTGTTCATCGCCATCCGCAAAGAACAAGGCATTCACAAAAACACGATCCTTGAAGTCTTCGAGGTATTGCGCCCCGTCATTGGTCTTTAAGGCGTACTGTGCATAGTACTTGTAGGCCGCCATAAAGGACTTAAAATGAAAATCTTGGTCGTTTAAGTATTGATAGAGCTTGTTTAAGAAAGCTGGTTTGTATGCGGCCAAAAATTCGGCTTCATAATATTCTTCTTTAACTAAGTAATCGAGACGCTCCTGAAGCGAACTGAATTGGCGCATGTTGGGCTGCACGTTTTCAGTGAGAAAGGCTTCAAGCGCTGCCTTATCTTTTTGCAGCGGGATTTGACCGTCGATGGGGATGTTAATTTCATTATTAAGGGCGTAATAGCTCACTTGATCGGGCTGAATTGTTTTTAAAGACATATACCGTTCACCACTTTCTGGAAAATAGGGATTAAAAAACCGGCCTTAGACAGCCAGTTGCTTTAATTCATCAGGACGGAACCCTGAGAATGTCATTGTGCCCGCTTCGAGGACAGGAACCATTTGGTAGCCCTTGTCTTTGAGGTAGTCAATGTATTCGGGTTCTTCATTAATATTATGTTCGGTATAGGTTAAGTTGTGTGTGTCCAAGTAGTGCTTCGTCATCCGGCACTGTGGGCAACCATTTCGAGTAAATAATGTGATCTCGTTCATAAATACCGCCTCGCTTTTAATTGATAAGCTAAGCATACCCAAGATATAGTGGCCTGTCAACGAAAAGCTCACTATATCTTGTGCCCATTTTGGCGAACCCCTATATCTAGCGGGTTACGCGACGTGGTTAATTCCTATATCTAGTATAGCAAGGATTGCCACCAGTCACAATTGAGACAACAAAATAAAAATTGGTCTACTTCCAGTTAAGCCCCAACATAATGTATAATAACCAGAAAAATAATGATTGGTTGCCAATCTCAAAAGGAGGGGGTCAGCATGCAACTTGAAACCATTTTGCTCACAAACGCTGCCACGCAACGCTTGATGATAGCGCGCTATATCTACACCGCAGATCACAGCTTGTCACTCAATGAACTGGCAACGCATCTCAACCGGTCGCGCAAGCAAGTCTATGAGTATGTGCATACCATTCAACACGAGCTGAGCCTGATGCAGCAACGCCCCGTCATTCTCTTGCAGCACTCCGGCCTGATTGATCGCCGCCAATTACCACTGGGAGCTTACCAGCGTTTCTTATTCAAACAGTCATTGGCACTCCAATTGGTGCTGGCCACACTGACTCATCCAACATGGCGTGAACAAGATTTCATCGATGCACATCGCATCAGTCGAGCGACTTTGCATCGGCGCGTCAGTTCACTGCGCCAATTCCTCAAACCCTACGCCATCACCCTCGAGTACCAACCCCTGCGCCTGCGCGGCACTGAAGCAACGATTCGCTTGCTCTATGCCCAACTCTTGTGGCCCTTGGTGATGGATTATCAGCACCTGTTGCCAGAACTTGACCCGCGCCTCGATCAATTGATGCAACAGCCGGAGTTAACGGCCTATTTGCCGAACACGACGTTTTACCGCGCGTTCGGTTAGCGATTCAAATTGCGATTTTACGGCAACAACAACACGCCGATATCAGCTTAAGCCAGGTCAGTGGGTTCACATTACCGGAGACCCCGCCAACAATTCGCGCTTCATTCAGCTTGACCGAACAAGATTGGGCCTTCATCTATCTGCAGGAGTGGATGCCGCCACATTTTCACGATGATCAAGATAGCGAGCTGATCACACTCATTGCGAGTCAGGCGCGTCAGAACACACTGAGCTGGCAATTCGTCAGTTATCTCGATGAGGCACTGAATCGCCACTTCCTACTGCCTGTTCGCGCGCTCACGCAAGATCACGTGCTATTGGCCAATTTGCTCACGGTCAGTATTACAGCACTGATGTTCAATCAGCCGTTCCCACAATTGGAAGCGCTTGATTACCTAATCGATCCAATGAACGCTTACCATCGGAGCTTGGCTGAACATTTGACCCAGACACTCAATGAACTCCCACCAGGACTAGATGAATTCGGGGCCGTGCGCGACCAGCTTTTGCCCGTTTTGTATCAACTGATTCTGCCCAAAGTAACCGCGGTTAGTCGCAGTGACACCTTAAAGATTGCTTTCGATCCGCGATTGTCGCAATTAGCAATCAATCGACTCACCCAGAACTTGCAACACGTGCGTTATCTCCAAATTGTGTCCATCGACCAACAACCCGATTTGGTCGTCAGCAGTGAATACAATCATCAACTCGCCCCATATTCAGCCAGTGTACCTGAATACGCGTTTGAGGCCGCCGAATTTGAGGGTTGGGCCGAACTGCATCGGCACTTGTATACCTTGAGTCTAGAAAAACGCACCCAGAAACTGTGAGCCAGTCGCTGATAGAAGATAAAAGAGAGAAGTTGTGACAAAGACGCTTTGGAACACGATTAATCTATTTTGTTCGGAAATTTAAAGAGAGCCTGTGTCAAAACCGATTGGTTTTGACACAGGCTCTTGGTCGTTTAAACAAGGAAAGGCTCTTGTCCCAGATGCATTAGAGAATAGGGGAAAGTAGACGGGAAAAGCGCTGCTTGAAGTGTAACCACCGTGACTGATGATTAATTTCTTCCATTGTCAGCAGGCGACTCTTCTTCAAGTCATCTTCAAAAATATCTCGCAGTTGGCCGGCCACTTGGCGGTCATAGATAAAGGCATTGATTTCAAAGTTTAACTTAAAGCTGCGGATATCGAGATTCGCCGAACCCACAGATGCGATTTTGCCATCCACAATCATGGTCTTCGCATGCAGGAACCCATTTTGATAGTGGTAAACCTTCACGCCCAAAGCCGTTAACGCATTGGCGTAATACTGTGTGGCGCGGAAGATGAAGGGGTGATCCGGCATATCGGGCACCATGATTCGGACATCAATACCGGACAATGCGGCACTGGTTAAGGCGTCAAAGACGGTATCATCGGGTACCAGATACGGCGTTTGAATCCAAACCGACTCCGTTGCGCTACTGATCATCTTGGTGTAACCGAACTTAATCTGCTGATGATGATTGTCGGGCCCAGACGCCACAATTTGAATCGGCGTGTTGAGCTGACTGGGCTCCGTGTTCTCCAATGGTTTGACGGAATAGGCGATTTGCTTGTCGTCCTTAACTGTCGCGTTCCAATCCATCAAGAAACGAACCTTGAGCGCTTGCACGGTGTCACCTTGAACGCGCAAGTGGGTGTCGCGCCAATAGCCAAACTTGGGGGCTCGTGACACATACTGATCACCAACATTGAAACCACCGATGTAGCCCACGGCATCGTCAATCACCACGACTTTGCGGTGATCACGATAATTCAACCGAAAATCGGTGAAAATGTGTTGTGAGCTAAAATAGGTTTCAACCTGGCCACCGACATCCGTGAGTGGCCGCCAGAACTTAGCCGTTGCCCCGAGCGAACCCCAGGCGTCATACAACACCTTGATGGTGACGCCTTCTTTGGCCTTTGCAACCAAATGACGTTGCAGTTCATGCCCCAATTGATCCGCATAGATGGTGTAGTACTCAATATAGATGAATGATTTCGCCGCATCGATGTCGCGAAAGAGGGCAGCGAATTTCTTTTCACCATCGGTATAAATCTGCAATTGATTATTGCCGAGCACAGGTGCTTGGTCCGTGTTTAAAAACAAATTGACCAGTTCACGGCTGGCAGGACTCAAGTCGCTGGGCGGCAGTAGCCGATTGCGATTATTTTCATGTTTTTGAAGGGCCAAAAAGGCGTCAACCCCAGCCACATATTGTTCCTGAATCTGTTGCACTTTCTTTGCTGATAGGCCGCGACCGGCGAACATATAGATCCCAAACCCAATGACCGGTAGGAATATCAGCACTAATAGCCAGGCCCACGTGGTTGAAATATCGCGCACCTCACGCAAAACGGTGATAATGGCACCCAAAGTATTGAGCACCAGAATTGCCACCACAATCCACATAATCGTTGTCATAAACGCCTCCTAATAGCGTTATTGTACCCAAACCCCGCACGACTGTCACGGTATAACCCGTAGATTGCAAAATTTTTACTTTACTTACTAATTGTCAGTTGATAGAATAGTTAAGTACTTTAATTTTAAAAAGGTGGTATTTCATTTTGAAAACAGAACTTTTAAGCTTATTGAAGAACCGTCGCTCCATTTATGCCCTGGGCAAGAACGTCACAGCAAGTGATGCCGATTTGGTCGAGTTGATGGAGGAAACGATTGAACAAAGCCCAACTGCTTTCAACGCACAGACAACACGTGCTGTCTTCTTATTCGGCGCTAACCACGACAAGTTATGGGATATGGTCGTAGAACGCTTAAAGAGTGAAGTACCTACAGAAGCTGCTTACGAATCAACCAAGAAGAAGATTGCTAGCTTCAAGGCTGCCTACGCAACCATTTTGTACTACACAGATGAACAAGTCGTTCGCCAACTCGAAAAGGACTTCCCATTGTATGCCGATAACTTCGCAACATGGGCGGAACAAGCACAAGGTTCAGCACAACTCAATGTATGGACAATCTTGGCCGAAAACAACATTGGCGCAAGCATCCAGCACTATAACCCAATCATCGATGACCTGGTAAAGGAAGCCTTCAATATTCCTGATAACTGGACATTACGTGCGCAAATGCCATTTGGTTCCATTGAAGCACCAGCTGGCGACAAGGACTTTATGGATCGTGACAAGCGGTTTATGGTTTTAAAGTAATTTAATCTTAATCTTAAAAAGGACTGAAATGACCCTTGTACGGGTTATTTCAGTCCTTTTTATTTACTGCTGTTCTGCCTCACGCAGCCCTTGTTGTGCGAGCTGATGTGCACCCTGATTGACGCGATCGGGCACCCACTGTGTAATCAAATTGGGAAATTGATCGGTTCTTTCTAGCAACGCGGCCAATAATGCGGGATAATGTTTGGCGTAGCGTTTGTCCAAGGCGTCGAGCACTAATTTGGAGTCAGTCGCGTAGCTCACAAGACCCGTGTTCAATTGATGAGCCAAGAGGTAGTCAAAGCCCGCTAAAGCAGCATGAAATTCGGCCTCGTGATTTGTCATTGCTGGCAGGGGCAAATGGAGTTGGACCTGGTCGTGGTCGTTGACAATCAGGACACCGACACCACCAATTCCCGTGTTGCCTTTTGTCGCTGCGTCTGTGTATAGTTTAAGCATATCTTCTCCTAAAAGGGGGTCATCGTTTGACCAAATTCTATTATCAACCTGCATGGGTGGACCTCGTCAGTTTCTGGGGACTCATCCTCACAGGTATTGCTGGGGCGATCATTCTGCAAGAAGAGACAACCGGTCTATCCATTCCCGCACTCATTATCGCTATTGTAGCGCTAATCATCGGTATTTTTCAAAGTCAGCGTTACCGTCTCGTGATTACAACCGATACCGTCGTGTTGAACAAGGCGTTTTCGAGCAATCAACTCGTGATTCCGTTTGCCGCGATTGACAATTTCAGCGTGAAGGGCCGGACACTTTTTTGAAACGCAGAACTACGGCTCATTTCATGTGGTAAGCTTATTGAAACGGCAACAATTGATTGACGCGCTGGTTGCCGCTGGGATTACACGCATTCATTGAGGGGGAATTGACATGTTAGATATTGAGATTGCACAGGAAAACGAGAAAACACAAATGCGCCCGATTACCGAAATCGGTGCCCAAATTGGTTTAAGCGCCGATGACCTCGAGAACTACGGCAAATCTAAGGCCAAACTCAGCTTTGACGCACTCAACCGGTTACGTGATCAACCATTCGGTAAGTTGGTTTTGGTCACATCAATCAATCCACGCCTGCGGGTGAAGGCAAATCAACCGTCACCGTTGGCTTAGGTGATGCGTTGAACCAACGGCATCAAAAGGCGGTTATCGCGTTACGGGAGCCTTCCCTGGGTCCCGTCATGGGAATGAAGGGTGGTGCGACTGGTGGTGGGTTTGCCCAAGTCGTTCCGATGGAAGACATCAATTTGCACTTCACCGGTGATATGCACGCATTGACCAGCGCCGTCGATACTTTAGCCGCATTGATCGATAACCACTTGCAACAGGGCAATGAGCTCAATATCGATCCCCGCCGCATTCTGTGGCACCGCGCCCTCGATATTAACGATCGGGCACTGCGCAACATGGTGATTGGGATGGGTGGCCCATTGTCTGGTGTGCCACGTGAGGCCAGTTTTGATATCACCGTCGCCAGTGAGTTAATGGCTGTCTTGTGCCTGGCTGAAGACTTGGCCGACTTGAAGCAACGCATCAGCCGCATTGTAATCGGCTATACATACGCCAAGGAACCTGTGACGGTGGAACAGCTTCAAGTGACGGGCGCCATCACAATGTTATTACGCGATGCGATTAAGCCTAATCTGGTGCAAACGTTGGAACACACACCAGCACTGATTCACGGCGGACCATTCGCGAACATTGCTCACGGCTGTAACTCTGTTTTGGCCACCCGCAGTGCACTGCAATTGGGTGACATTGCCGTTACCGAAGCCGGTTTTGGTGCCGACCTGGGTGGTGAGAAGTTCTTAGATATCAAAACCCCAGTCTTAAAGAAGACACCTGACACCATCGTTCTAGTCGCAACGGTTCGGGCCTTAAAATACAACGGTGGGATGGCACTCAAAGACTTAACGACCGAGTCACTCGATCACTTGCAACAAGGGTTTGCCAATCTCAAGCGTCACATCGAAAACATGCAACAGTACCATGTGCCCGTCGTCGTTGCGATCAATCGCTTCACCAGTGACACCGACGCCGAAGTGGCCTACCTGGTCGACGCTTGTCAACAATTGGGTGTCACCGCTGTGCCAACAACAGTTTGGGGTGATGGCGGCCGCGGTGGACTTGACCTCGCCGACGCCGTGCTTGAAGCCCTCAAGCAGCCAAGCAATTTCACACCGCTCTATGACGTCAATCAAGATGTCAAAACCAAAATTCAAACCATCGTGACGAAGATTTATGGTGGCGCCGATGTGCAGTATGATGCCAAGGCGCTCCAATCATTGAAACTCATTGAACAAAACGGCTGGGACAAACTACCTATTTGTATGGCAAAGACGCAGTACTCCTTGTCTGATGATCCAAAGCAATTAGGTGCACCAACAGGCTTCACCGTTCACGTCCGTGACATTACACCAAAATTAGGTGCCGGCTTCTTAGTTGTGATGACGGGGAATGTGTTGACGATGCCAGGCTTACCAAAGCACCCAGCCGCCCTCGATATGGATGTGACCGCAGATGGCGTTATCTCAGGCTTGTTCTAATCTCCTCACACCAAGCGAAATCGCGCAGGCAATGAGACAACCAATCCCGAATACACAAGGCTTTCTTGCCGGTTTTGGCAATCCCAAGCCACGCTTAATCTTGGTCGGAGAGGCACCCGGAGAAACAGAACTCACCTCGCACCGGCCCTTTAGTGGCCGCGCGGGGGCTAAATTAGCATTGATGCTTGATGTACTCGGTCTCACGCGGGCGGATGTGTTCATTACGGTGAGTTTTCCGCGCCGACCGATTCGGTTGAACGAAAAAACCCAGCGCGTGGTCAATCGGCCACCAACGGCCAATGAGATCTTGGCGGATGCCGACTTGCTCGATTGCGAGTTGAGTCGATTGCCACAGGTCCCGCTCTTATTGATGGGCAATACCGCCATCAATCGCTTGTATCAAGGCCGGGTGAGTGATTACGCGGGCCAAATCATTCACCACACGTTGAAGCACAAACGCGATCAACAATTGATGTTTACCGGTGCCGTGCGAACATTCGCTGTTTGCGCGCACCCAGCGGCCTTGCTCTATCGCAAACAGACCGAGCAAGCGACACTTGCACAACTTAGCGCCATCAAGGCCCAACTCTTGGAGGATTTTGCATGATTTATCTATTAATTGCACTCGCAGTACTCGGCATCGATTATGCCGTCAAACTGTGGGTGGTTCAACACTTGGCCATCAACGCCACACAGGTGCTGATTCCCAATGTGGTGAGTCTGACTCACATCAAAAATACCGGGGCCGCTTATGGCATGCTCGCCGGCAAGCAATGGGTGTTTTATATCATCACCGTCATTGCGCTGATTATGTTGCCACACTATGGCGGGGCAGTGCCCACAAGGTGATGTATCGCTTAGGCTTGGCCTTGATACTCGCCGGGGCACTCGGTAATTTCATCGATCGTGTGCGTTTCCAGTACGTGACCGATATGTTCCAACTCGATTTCATCAACTTCGCTATTTTTAATGTCGCTGATATGAGTCTGACCATCGGTGTGATCTTAGTGCTCATCCATATCCTGTTTTTCGATAAGGGGGATACACTGTGAAATTCACCGTCACCACCCAAACCGGGCGCATCGACAAGGTGTTGAGTCAAGCCGATCTGGACTTCACACGCAGCCAACTCCAAAACTGGCTCAAAGCGGATCTGATTACCGTCAATGGGGCGGCGGTCAAGGCTAATTACAAGGTTGCCCCAGCTGATGAAATCGACATCACGGTGCCAGAACCCGAACCGCTCGGAGCGGTGCCGGAAGACATTCCATTAGATATCGTGTATGAAGATGACCAAGTGATTGTCGTCAATAAGCCGCAGGGCATGGTGGTGCATCCAGCACCAGGTCACGCGACCGGCACGCTGGTCAACGGCTTGCTCTTTCACGTCGATTTATCAGCGATTAATGACGTGGTGCGGCCGGGCATTGTGCACCGCATCGATAAGGACACCAGTGGCTTACTGATGGTGGCCAAAACACCTGAAGCACAACAGTCACTCTCTGCCCAACTCAAGGATAAAAGCTCGATTCGTGAATATTACGCCTTGGTTCATGGCACCTTTAAGGAAGATCACGGCCGCATCGACGCACCACTGGGCCGCGATCCAAAAGATCGAAAAAACAGGCGGTGGTGCCAAATGGTCGCCACGCCGTCACCAATTTTGAAGTGGTTGAACGCTTCGAGAAGTTCACCCTGATCAAATGTATTTTGGAAACTGGGCGGACGCATCAGATTCGGGTGCATCTGGCTTACATTAAGCATCCGGTCGCTGGAGACCCCATGTATGGCCCCAAGCAAACCTTGATCGGAAAAGGGCAATTTCTACATGCCGCGAAATTAGGCTTTGTCCACCCAACAACGGGCAAATTGCTGATTTTTGAGGCGCCATTACCCGCCATCTTTGAAGAAACGCTTGAAAAGTTGCGCCGAGGCATTGACACCACCCATAAAATTCGATAAGCTTAGTCCAATTGAACAAGACCTTTAATTAAGTCCAGAGAGGCTTAGAAGGACCGGACCCGCTGCGGTGGGCAACTGTGTGACTGAGGACCAAACTAAAGTCGCCTTCTATTCTCGAACTGGATAGAAGGCGACTTTTTTGTGCAGAAGGGGAGATTAATGATGAAACAAGTTGTAGATACAGTGACCATGAAACGCGCGCTGACGCGGATTACCTACGAGATCATCGAACAAATAAGGGCTTGGAAGATTTGGTCTTTGTGGGCATCAAGACACGAGGCATCTACCTGGCACATCGCATTGCGGACCGTCTCGAACAACTCGAGGGTATCAAGGTGCCGGTGGGTGAACTCGACATCCGCTTGTATCGCGATGACGTGCATAAGGTCGATCACCATCAAGAACCCGAGATTTCCGGCAGTGATATTCCGGTATCCATTACCGACAAACACGTGATTCTGATTGACGATGTGCTTTTCACCGGTCGCACGATTCGGGCCGCGCTGGATGCCCTGATGGATCTGGGCCGCCCACAAAAAATTTCACTGGCCGTCTTAGTCGACCGGGGACATCGTGAATTACCGATTCGCCCTGATTTCGTTGGGAAAAACATTCCAACCTCACTCAAGGAACAGATTCACGTCAATGTCGAAGAGGTTGATGGCACAGACAGTATCACAATCGAACAATTGGAGGATTAAACATGACGCAATATCATAACGACGACGCAGTTTTAGATATTCAAGATAAACCCAAATTCGGACAATGGGTGGGCTTATCCATTCAGCACTTATTTGCCATGTTCGGTTCCACGGTCTTGGTTCCCATCCTGGTTGGCCTGGACCCAAGTATCGCGCTGTTTTCAAGCGGAGTTGGGACCTTACTCTACATTCTGATTACCAAGGGTAAAATTCCGGCTTACATGGGCTCAAGTTTCTCCTTCATCACCATCATGCAGGCACTGATGAAGGGCGCCGGTTATCCCGCCATCGCGCAAGGCACCTTGCCGTCGGGATTGTGTACCTGATTGTGGCCCTCATCGTCAACTTCGCCGGAAGCGCCTGGATCGACCGCGCCTTGCCACCAGTTGTGGTTGGCCCCATCGTCATGGTCATCGGGCTGAGTCTTGCCGGCACAGCCACAACCGATGCCACCATGCGGACCGTATCAGCCACTAAGAGCGTGTATGACCTGCGCTACTTCGCGGTGGCGATGATTACGCTGGCCGCAACCATTATCTACAATATGTATCTGAAGAAATTCATCAGTTTGCTACCCATCTTATTAGGCATTATCACAGGCTACATTGTGGCGCTGTTCTTCGGCATTATCGATTTCACACCGGTGATGCAGGCCAAGTGGTTTGCGCTGCCTAACTTCCAAATTCCATTCGTCACCTACAAACCGGGCATTTACTGGGGCGCCATTCTATCCATGGCACCACTGGCCTTTGTCACCATGACCGAGCACATGGGTCACATCATGGTCTTAGACAAGTTAACCAATCGGAACTTCTTCAAAGATCCTGGCTTGAACCACACACTGGCCGGTGACGGGACCGCATCCGTATTTGCCAGCTTAGTCGGTGGCCCACCAATCACCAGTTACGGTGAAAACATCGGTGTCCTTGCCATGACTAAGGTCCACAGTGTGTACGTCTTGGGCGGTGCCGCATTCTTCGCTGTCATCTTCGCCTTTGTCGGCAAGTTATCAGCACTCATTCACACGATTCCAGGGCCTGTTATCGGCGGCATCAGCTTCCTCTTGTTCGGGGTGATTGCCTCAAACGGACTTCGGGTCTTAATCGACAACCAAATCGACTTCAATAAGAAGCGGAACTTAATGATTGCGTCCACCATCTTGGTTATCGGGATTGGGAACGCCAGCTTGCAATTTGCCGGTTACAGCTTCTCTGGTCTTGCTTTAGCGACCGTGATTGGGATTGCGATGAACTTCATCTTACCAGCCCACGCTGCTAACGAAGAGGAGGCCAATGACGGTGACCTTTAAGCATTTTGTCAGCGCAGACCAAGTCGATAACCAAACGGCCAATGAACTGATTGCCCGCGCTGAAGCATTCAAAGCAGGGGCGACAGCAAGTTATCCGGACGTATACGTCAGCAATCTCTTCTTTGAACCCAGCACCCGGACGCACACCAGTTTTGAGGTGGCTGAACAACGCTTAGGCCTCAAGGTCATCAGTTTTGATCCCACCCACAGCTCGGTGCAAAAGGGTGAAACACTTGAAGACACGATTCGCACATTAAATGCCATTGGCATCAACATCGCCGTGATGCGCCATCCGCAAGCTGACTACTACCGCGATCTGATGACCATCAGCGATACCGCGATTGTGAACGCCGGTGACGGTGCTGGCCAACATCCATCACAGATGATGCTTGATCTCATGACCATTCACGAAACGTTCGGCCACTTTGAAGGCTTGCGCGTCGGGATCGTCGGCGACATCTCACACTCACGCGTGGCCCGCTCGGATGCGGCACTGCTCACGCAACTCGGCGCAAGTGTGAGTTTCTCTGGACCAGCTGCCTGGTACGATGATAGTTTCGCAAGCTTCGGGAACTTTGTCGGCCTCGATGAACTGCTACCGCAAGTCGATGTCTTGATGTTACTGCGCGTCCAGTTAGAACGGTTCGATGATGTCGAACGTGAGTCCTTCGCCAAGGCTGACTACCACCGCCAATACGGCATCACTGAAGCGCGTGCCGCTCAACTCAAACCAGAAGCCATCATCATGCACCCGGCACCCGTCAATCGCGATGTTGAATTGGCGAGTGCACTGGTCACAGGGCCGCAGTCGAAGATTTTTACCCAGATGCATAACGGCGTCTATATGCGCATGGCCATGCTTGAAAAATCATCCAAGCGCAACACAACGCCTAAGGATCACACTCAGGAGGTTTCGATATGCTTATTAAAAACATCACCCGCGTCGGAGAAAATCACCCCAGCGACATGCAGATTGTCGACGGTCGCATCGCTCGCATCGGCCATGACCTAGCTGTTCAAGACGACCAGGTCATTGATGGCACCGGCTTAACGGCTGCACCCGGCTTCATCGATGTCCATGTGCACTTCAGAGAACCCGGATTCACCCGTAAGGAAACCATCAAAACCGGGAGTCAGGCCGCAGCACACGGCGGGTATACCACAGTGGTTGCCATGCCAAACCTCGACCCGGTGCCCGATAATATCAACGACCTCAAGCAGTTACTCGACAAGAATCGCACAGACGGGGTGGTGCACATCGAACAGTTTGCACCCATGACCAAAGCACTCACGACAACTGACTTAGTGGACTTCACCGCGCTCAAACAACTCGGTGCGCTGGGCTTCTCAAATGATGGGAAGGGTGTGCAAGACGCCCAAACGATGTTGCAAGCCATGCAGGATGCAGCAAAGGTCAATGCACCGATTGCCGCGCACATCGAAGACGAATCACTGGTCAATCACGGCGTCATCAATGCTGGGCCCACAGCAACCAAATTAGGACTACCGGGCATCAGCAACGAGAGTGAGTCCAGTCAGTTGGCCCGCGACTTACAGCTGGCTGCTTCGACTGGGGTCCACTATCACGCTTGTCACATCTCAACCCGCCAGAGTGTCGAACTGATTCGGCACGCCAAGGCTGCGGGGGTTAACGTCACCGCGGAAGTCTCACCGCATCATCTCCTCCTGGATGACAGCATGATTCTGCGCGATGATCCGATGTTCAAAATGAATCCGCCATTACGCTCACCAGAAGATCGCAACGCCTTAATTATCGGCTTGCTGGACGGCACCCTCGATATGATTGCAACCGATCACGCACCACACACTCAAGCTGAAAAGAGTGGTTCCATGGCGACTGCCGCATTCGGCATTGTCGGTCTCGAAACAGCCTTCAGCTTGCTACATACCCATCTGGTGGTGCCAGGCATCATGCCTTTAACCACCTTAATCGACAAAATGAGTGGCAATCCCGCCCGCGCTTTTCACCTCAATGCCGGTGAGCTAAGTGTTGGCCAAGTTGCCGACATCACCTTATTGGACCTGAACAAGCAGACAACAATCGACCCAACCACTTGGTATTCAAAGGGCACCAACAGTCCCTTCATCGGCCAGACGGTCACGGGTATGGTGCATACCACGATTGTTGCCGGGCACATCGCTTATCAAACGGAGGACTGACATGAAACGTTATCTGATTTTAGAAGACGGCAGTGTATTTGCAGGTGAGGGCTTCGGCGCACCAACCATCACGACTGGCGAAATTGTGTTCAACACCGGGATGAGCGGCTACCAAGAAACCATTACCGACCAAAGTTATAACGGCCAAATCATCACGTTTACTTACCCACTGATTGGCAACGCCGGCATCAACCGCGATGACTACGAGAGTATCAATCCGACGACAAAGGGCGTTGTCGTCCGGGAAGTCGCTCGCATTCCAGGCAACTGGCGCGCACAGATGAGTCTCGATGAATTCTTGAAGCGCAAGAACATCCCCGGCATCTCTGGCATCGACACGCGCGCACTGACCAAAATCTTGCGCGACCACGGCACGATGAAGGCCAGCATTGTTGACGCGGCGGATGATCACGCCTTTGACCAATTGAAAGCACTGGTCCTGCCCAAGAATCAAGTCCAACAAGTCTCGACCAGCCAACCGTATCCGGCACCAGCTACCGGCCATAATGTGGTGGTCATCGACTTCGGACTCAAGCACAGTATCCTACGCGAACTGGGTAATCGAAACTGTAATCTGACCGTGATGCCCTACACGACGACCGCTGAAGAGATTCTGGACCTCAATCCGGATGGAGTGATGTTGAGTAACGGCCCTGGGGATCCCAAGGACGTGCCTGAAGCACTCACCATGATTCGCGGTATCCAGGGTAAGATTCCACTGTTTGGCATCTGCTTGGGTCATCAACTGTTTGCCCTCGCCAATGGCGCCGATACCTTCAAAATGCGTTTCGGCCACCGTGGCTTTAATCACCCCGTGCGCGAAATCGCAACGGGTCGCATCGATTTTACCAGTCAAAACCACGGCTATGCGGTTGACCCTGATTCAATTAATCCAGACACCTTATTAGTCACCCATGAAGAAATCAATGACCACACTGTTGAAGGATTGCGGCATCGGCTGTATCCAGCATTTTCCGTGCAGTACCATCCCGATGCAGCGCCTGGTCCACACGATGCCAACCATTTATTTGACGAATTCATCGAGATGATGGACGCACAATCCGCAAAGGGGGAGCAGCATGCCTAAACGCACAGATATTCATAAGATTTTGGTCATCGGATCTGGTCCCATCGTGATCGGCCAAGCCGCCGAGTTCGACTATTCGGGCACGCAAGCCTGCCTGGCACTGAAGGAAGAAGGCTATGAAGTGGTGTTGGTGAATTCCAACCCGGCCACCATCATGACTGATACCGAGATTGCCGATGAGGTCTATATCGAGCCCTTAACCCGCGAATTTGTCAGCCAAATTCTGCGCAAAGAACTCCCTGATGCGATTCTGCCGACAATCGGTGGCCAAATCGGGCTCAATCTCGCGATGGAACTCGCAAACAGCGGCATTCTTGAAGAACTCGACATTCAGTTACTCGGCACCAAGCTCGAAGCCATCGATCAAGCCGAAGACCGAGAATTGTTCAAAAACCTCATGAATGCCTTGGGTGAACCGATTCCCGAATCAACCATCGCGCATAATTTGGCCGAAGCCCACGCTTTTGCGGATAGCATCGGTTACCCAGTAATTGTGCGTCCCGCGTTCACCATGGGCGGTACCGGTGGCGGGATTGCCAAGAATCCAGCAGCTCTGGATGAAATCGCCGCAGCCGGCTTGGATCTCTCCCCAGTGACACAGGTTCTAATCGAGCGCTCGATTGCAGGCTTCAAGGAAATCGAATTTGAAGTGATGCGCGATAAGAACGATAACGCGATTGTGGTCTGCAACATGGAAAACTTTGATCCCGTCGGTGTCCACACCGGGGACTCGATCGTGTTCGCGCCTGTCCAAACACTGACCGATAAGGAAGTACAGAGTCTGCGGGATGCGGCACTCAAAATCATCCGCGCCCTCAAAATCGAAGGGGGCTGTAACGTTCAGTTAGCCCTTGATCCCGACAGCTTTAACTACTATGTGATTGAAGTGAACCCGCGGGTGTCTCGCTCCAGTGCGCTGGCCTCTAAGGCAACGGGGTATCCAATCGCGAAGATGGCGGCCAAGATTGCGGTGGGATTGACCCTCGATGAAATCAAGAATCCAATCACGCAAACCACCTTCGCTGAATTCGAACCCATGTTGGATTATGTCGTGGCGAAGTTGCCACGCTTCCCATTCGATAAGTTTGAATCCGGTGACCGGAAACTCGGCACACAGATGAAGGCCACCGGGGAAGTCATGGCCATTGGGCGCACCATTGAGGAATCCTTACTCAAAGCGGTCCGCTCACTGGAAGTTGGCGTGATTCATCTGGAACGGCCTGAATATCAAAGTGTCAGCGACGATGAACTGACGGACCAGATTATTCAGCCCAACGATGACCGCTTGTTCTACTTGGCTGAGGTCTTGCGCCGCGGCTTCACGATTGAAGAACTTGCGGAATTATCCCGCATCAATCCATTCTTCCTAGACAAAATCAAACATATCACCGAGATTGAAACGGAGCTCGCCGCTAACAAGGGTGACCTCGACATGTTGGCGATTGCCAAACGCAACGGCTTTGCCGATCAAACCATTGCCGAGCGCTGGGACATTCTACCGGATCAAGTGCGCCAGATGCGCCAAGAAATCGATCTGGTCCCAACCTACAAGATGGTCGATACCTGTGCGGGTGAATTTGAATCCACCACACCATATTTTTACAGCACTTATGAGAAGACCACAGAAAGCACGCGCAGTGGTCGTCCCAGTGTGCTCGTCATCGGATCTGGCCCCATTCGTATCGGCCAGGGGGTCGAATTCGACTACGCCACCGTCCACAGTGTGCAAGCGATTCAAAAGGCGGGTTTTGAAGCCATTATCATGAACAGTAACCCAGAAACGGTCTCAACCGACTTCTCAATTTCTGACAAACTGTACTTTGAACCACTCACACTGGAAGATGTGCTGAATGTCATTGATGTTGAACAACCCATCGGTGTCATCGTTCAGTTCGGTGGCCAAACCGCCATTAATTTGGCTGAACCACTGGCTAAGCGCGGCATTAAGGTCTTGGGAACGCAGGTAGAAGACCTGGATCGGGCCGAAGATCGTGACTTGTTTGACCAAGTCATCAAGGAACTCAAGATTCCACAACCAAAAGGTGCAACGGCAACCAACAAGAAAGAAGCCATTGCCATCGCTAACGACCTGGGTTATCCCGTGCTGGTGCGGCCGAGTTACGTCTTAGGTGGTCGAGCGATGGAAATTGTCAACAGCGAATCCGAACTCGCCAACTACATCGACCGTGCGGTGTCGGTCTCAAATGACCACCCCGTGTTAATCGATCAGTACCTGGTCGGCAACGAATGTGAGGTCGATGCGATTTCTGATGGCAACACCGTCGTTATTCCAGGGATTATGGCCCACATCGAACGCGCCGGCATTCACAGTGGCGATTCGATGGCCGTGTACCCACCACAAGATTTTGCGCCAGAGATTATCGACCAAATCACCGAATACACCATCGCACTCGCGCATGCGCTCAACTGTGTGGGGATGATGAACATTCAATTCATTATCAATCACGACCAGGTGTACGTGATTGAAGTGAACCCACGTGCCAGTCGAACCGTGCCATTCTTGAGTAAGGTCACCGGGATTCCAATGGCCCAATTAGCCACGCAGGCCATCTTGGGCAGTGACTTAACCGACTTGGGCTACCACACGGGGTTGATGCCCAATGCCAGCGGTGTCCACGTCAAAGCACCAGTCTTCAGTTTCTCAAAGCTCGCCAAGGTCGATAGTGTCCTGGGCCCTGAGATGAAATCAACCGGGGAAGTCATGGGGAGTGACCAAACACTCGCCAAGGCACTCTACAAAGCTTTTGAAGCCGCACATACCCATTTACCTGCATACGGCACCGTGCTCTTCACCATCGCTGATCCGGACAAGGCAGAAGCAGTCGGCCTGGCCAAGCGGTTCCGTGAGATCGGTTATCGCATTGTTGCGACTGCCGGCACCGCCGAAACGTTTGCTGATAACGGCATCCAAGTCACACCAATCAGCAAGTTGGGTGAAGGCACCAATCAAAACGCGATTCCAGATGCGATTGCCGATCGCAAACTCAGTCTAGTCATCAACACGATGACCACCAACCAAGGCGCGGCACACGACGGTCTCAAGATTCGCCAAGCTGCCATCGACCACGGTGTGCCACTGATGACGAGTCTGGATACCGCCGATGCGATTCTGAAGGTCTTAGAATCGCGCGCTTTTACCACACAGAGTATCTAACACCCACACAAGGAGGTTGCATGCATGATTCACTTACCCGGACTCACGATGAAAAACCCATTGATGCCAGCCAGCGGCACATTCGGTTACGGTCAAGGCTATACCAAGCAGTACGACTTGAACCAACTGGGAGCACTGGTCACCAAATCGACCACTCTTGCACCCAAAACCGGTAACAGTGGCACCATTTATGCCGACGGGCCAGCCAGCACGCTCAATGCGGTTGGGTTGACCAATCCGGGCATGCAGGCGGTCATCGACGACAAACTCCCGTGGCTAGCGACACATTATCCAGAATTACCCATCATTGTCAGCATTGCGGGTGAATCTGTGGCAGAGTACCAGCAATTGGCCCAAACCATCAGTCAACAACCACACGTGGCCGCGATTGAAGTGAATATTTCGTGTCCAAACGTTGAACGCGGTGGCATGAGCTTTGGTATCGATCCCGAGCAGGCGGAACGCGTCACGCGCGCCGTTAAACGTGTCAGCAAGGTCCCAATCTATGTGAAGCTGTCACCCAATGTGACCAGTTTGGTGACCATCGCTCAAGCCGTGATTGCTGGTGGTGCGGATGGCCTATCCATGATTAACACGCTAATGGCGATGCGCTTTGATCTCAAGACCGGCGACCCCATTTTGGGTCACATCACGGGTGGCTTATCGGGACCTGCCATCTTGCCAATTGCGTTAAATGCCGTCTATCAGGTGCGCCAGATGACTGATTTACCGATTATCGGAATGGGCGGCGTCAATTCCGGCCAAGATGCCTATGAAATGATGCTGGCAGGAGCGGATGCGGTCGCCGTGGGTTCCGCTAACTATTACCGTGAGCGTGCCATTCCGGCCATTGCGGAAGAACTCGCATTGCAACAAAGGAAGGTGTCTTAATTGTTACCGATTATTGCGTTAGATTTTCAAACCCTCAGCGAAACCGAAGCCTTTTTGGACCAGTTTCCGGTTGATGAACCCTTGATGGTCAAAATCGGCATGGAACTGTTCTATGGTGAAGGACCCAAGAGTCTGGCAAGCTTACGGCGCAATCGCCAGCTTGATATTTTTTAGACCTCAAGTTACACGATATTCCTCATACCGTTGAACGTGCCGCGATTCAAATCGGCCGATTAGGGGTGCAATTGACCACGGTGCACGCAGCGGGCGGCAGTGCCATGATTGAGGCGGCTAAACGCGGACTCATTGAAGGTGCCAAGCAAGCAGGCGTCAAACCGGCCAAGCTACTCGCTATTACGCAACTCACCTCAACCAGCCAAGCCGTTCTGAATGACGAACTCGGCATTGAGGGCACAGTCATGGCATCGGTGAAACATCTCGCTTCACTCGCTGAAACATCAGGGGCAGATGGCGTCGTTGCCTCAGCACTTGAAGCGCCAGCGATTAGCGAAGAAGTCGCCGATGATTTTCTCATCGTCACGCCAGGGATTCGCCCACAAAATAGTGCGGTGGGCGACCAGGTTCGCGTTACCACGCCAGACCAGGCCAAATCTTTGGGGAGCTCGGCAATCGTCGTGGGCCGGCCCATTACCCAAGCGGCGGATGCACCAGCGGCTTATCAACAAATTTTGCAACAGTGGAGGTAACCTATGACATCCCTTGAACAACAAATTGCGGCAGACCTACTGAACATCGGTGCGGTGAGCTTACAACCGGATACACCATTCACATGGGCCAGTGGCATCAAAAGCCCCATCTATACCGATAATCGCGTCACCATCGGCTATCCTGCCGTGCGCAGTCGCATTGCCGCGGGCCTAGCGAGCCGTATCATCACGACGTACCCAGACGTTGAAGTCATCGGCGGTGTCGCCACAGCCGGGATTCCGCACGCTGCGCTCGTCGCTAGCTTACTCAATCTGCCGATGATCTATGTGCGCAGTAAGCCAAAGGACCACGGTCAGGGCAATCAAATTGAAGGCCCCTTGCAGCCAGGCCAAAAGGTTGTCTTGATCGATGACCTGTTATCCACTGGTGGGTCCGTTCTTGAAGCCGCTAAGGCCGCAAGCAAAGAAGGGGCGGATGTGCTCGGTGTGGCTGCCATTTTCACGTATGAGTTACCCGATAACGTGGCAAACTTTGAAGCGGCCAAGCTGCCGTTCCTCACGCTCACCAATTACCGCACCTTGATTCAGGTGGCCCGTGAGCAAGGGACCATCAATGATGCACAACTCGACTTACTCGCTAGCTGGCGTGAAGATCCGCATCACTGGGGCTAAGCCCAGCAGACAAAAAAGCGTTGTAACACCCCGTTAATGGGAGATGTTACAACGCTTTTTATTGGTTAACAACTACATCGTGGGTGGATTGCGCAGCTTTTCAACCAGACTCACTTCAGGTGTGACCGCGATGGTCTGCTGGCCTTCATAGACCACAAACCCAGGCTTGGCACCATTTGGCTTGCGAATCTTCTTGACCTGAATGTAATCGACCTGCACGTTAGCGCCATTACGATTCTTAGAGAAGTAGGCCGCTAACATCGCTGCCTCGGTCAGTGTCTTATCCGATGGGTGATCGCTGTCGATAATGACGTGTGAACCCGGGATGTCCTTGGCATGAAGCCAGATATCGGTCTTCTTTGCCGTCTTTAAGGTCAACTGATCGTTTTGTAGGTTATTCTTACCGACCCAGATGCGGGTGCCATCACTGGCGTAAAACAGATCGGGTTTGGCCAACTTAGGCCGCTTCGCAGGTTTCTTACCGCGCTTTTGGCGCTTCAGATAGCCACTATCCTGTAACTCAAGACGAATGTCTTCGATATCCTTGGGGTTGGCAATCTCAATTTGAGCGGCGATGCCTTCCAGATAATCCAATTCGGCCTGGTTCTTTGCCATCTGGTCGTTGACATAGGCGACCGAGTTACGCAGTTTTTGGTACTTGGTAAAATACTTCTGCGCATTCTGTGAAGGGGAGAGCTGATTGGACAAGCTAATCTTAATCGGTTGCTCATCATCATAGAAGTTTGGCAGGGTGATTTCAGTCATCCCACGCTTAATCTGTGCCAGGTAGGTGGTGAGGATATCACCTTTAATTCGATAACTGTCGGCCTTGTCAGATGCCTGCAGCGTTTGTTGCAACTTCTGCTGCTTCTTCTTATCCTTATCGATTTCGTTTCTCAGGACGCGAATCAACTGACCACCTTGTTGTTGCACGCGATCGTGTTCGGCCTTTTGTACATAGAAGGCATCGAGCAGTTCGCTCAACGTCGTGAACTGGCTCGTCGTGCCTGTCAAACTCTGATAAGGAATGGCGGTAAAGCTGACACTGTTACCGGTGGTGATGGTGGGTTCTGGTGTGGCAATCTCAGCAAAGAATTGATGCCAGCCACTCGCACCCTGATTCAAACGCGTCGCGAGTTCGGTTGCAGAATCTTTGGCGAGTCCTTGATAGTGTTGCTGAAGGAATCGTGTGCGTTCCTTCAAGTCATCAGGAAAGTCACTGGGGACTTCTGCTGTGAATGGATTGGCTTGTTCCTGTGCTGGGGGATTCACATACGTTGCCCCGGGCATCAATAACCGGTAACGGTTCTGATCGGCTGGTACGTGGCGAATCAGATCTAAGATTTTGCCCGTTGCCAAATTAACCAGTGTGATATTACTGTGACGACCCATGATTTCAACCACTAAGCGCAACGACAGGTCATCGCCCAATTCATCACGGGTCGCAAAGTCCATATGCAAGACCCGATCGTTATCAACTTGTTCAATGCGTTCTAAGCTCGCTGCGGCCAGATACTTGCGCAGCGTCATTGCAAAATTAGTCGCGACATCAGGATTCGCATAGGGAATCTGAGTAATCTGGACACGCGCATATTGCGGATGAGCCGATAATAACAGCGGCCAATTCTTGCGGTTAGCGCGAATAGTGAGGATCACTTCATTGGGGTAGGGTTGATGAATCTTTTGAACCCGGCCACCTAGAAGTTGTGTGCGTAATTCTTGAGTCATGACATGCGTAAAGATACCATCAAAAGCCATGATGCACCTGCTTTCTTTTCGTAAAGAGTCCTATATATTGTACCGGTTTTTTACACCTGACGCAAAATAACTAGCGTATAATGGCAATAGACATTATTGGAGGCAAACTATATGGCAAAAAACTAGTCGTCATCTCACTCGATGCAATGGGTGCGAGTGATCTCACCGAAGCGAACTTGGACCAATTACCTAACATCGCTTCAGTGGTCGCACACGGCACACACGTCAAAGAAGTACGGGGTATCTATCCCACATTGACGTATCCGTCACACACCAGTATTATCACCGGTACTTATCCCAAGCGGCACGGTATCGTCAATAACACGAAGATTCAACCCAATCGCTTGTCACCGGACTGGTTCTGGTATCGCAAAGACGTCAAGGCAACACCGCTCTATGATGTGGCCAAGCAACACGGCATGACGACCGCTGCCTTCCTGTGGCCGGTCACCGCTAAGGCCAAGATCGACTATAACATGGCCGAGATTTTCCCCAACCGGATCTGGACCAACCAAGTCCTCGTGTCGATGCGGGCGAGTTCCGCGCGCTGGTTGTTAGCCATGAACCAAAATACGGTCACTTGCGTCAGGGCATCAAGCAACCCTATCTGGATGACCTCGTGACCGCCAGTGCGATTGACACCATTTTGAAACACCAACCCGACTTGACCTTGATTCATCTGGTGGACATGGATAGCATGCGCCACGCCCATGGGGTACAATCGGACGAAGCGCACGCAGCCCTAAAGCGCCATGACCTGCGTGTAGGACAAATCATTCAGGCGACCAAAGATGCGCATGTGTATGACGACACCGCATTTGTGCTGCTAGGCGATCACTTCCAGATCGACGTCAGCAAAATGATTCGTCTCAACCGGATTTTGCGGATCGTGGCTGGTTGACGGCGCACAGTGACGGCCTGATTGAACCTGACTGGCATGTCTTAGCCAAATCAGCGGATGGCTCGACCTATATCTATTCAGACGGCACCATCGCCAGTGACACAATCAAAGCGGCCATCGCGGATGTTGAAGGCATTGAGACCATTCACGGTCAAGATGATATCGCCGCAAGTGGCACCGATTTGCAAGCGGCATTGATGGTGGAAGCTAAAGCCGGGTATTATTTCATCGATGCCGGCGCTGGTGACGTCGTTGAACCCGTTGATCCCGCAAGTATCGGTCAGATTGACCGTTATCGGGCCGTTCACGGCTTTTCGCCAGACAAACCCGACTACGCGACCACAATCGTCTATGCAGGCCCTGGCATCAAGCAGGGGGCAACTGTGGCATCGGCCAATCTGGTGGATGAAGGACCCACTTTTGGCAAAATTCTCGGACTAACATACCCAGTACCAACTGATGGCCAAGCGACAGACGATATTTTTGAATAAAATTCTGAAAATAGGCTAATTTTGGCGGCCAGCGTTTCCCCTGATTCATAATTCATGGTATAGTAATTGCAGTCAATTCTCGAAGAAATAGGTGAATCCATTATGAAAATCGCGGTTGTAACTGACAGTACCGCTTACCTCAGTGACGAGCAAGTTGCTGCCAATCATATCCACGTTGTGCCGATTCCAGTTATTCTGGATGGTACGGTTTACGATGAAGGTAAGGATATCACAACGGCTGAATACTATGAAAAATTAAAGACAGCAAAGACTTTTCCAAGTACGTCACAACCACCACTGGGTGAAATGATTAAGCTCTATAACAATCTGGCTAATGAGGGCTATGACACCATCATCAGCATTCACTTAGCTAGCACCATCTCTGGGTTCGTGAAGACGTTGCAGACCGCTGTCGATGAGGTTAAGGGTGCCCGGGTCATTGTCTATGATTCACGCATCACAGTGATGCTGATGGGCTGGTTGGTGCTTGAAGCTGCTAATTTGGCCAATCAGGGCATGGACGCTGACACCATCGTTGAACACTTAGATGCTTTGCGCGCCACTGAAGATGAATACTTCATCGTCAATGACTTGCAAAACCTGGTGCGCGGCGGTCGCTTAAGCAATGCTGCCGGGTTCATCGGTGGGATGCTCAAAATCAAGCCATTATTAACCTTTGATCCTGTGAGTGACAAGATTGTCGCCTTTGAAAAGGTGCGTTCACTGAAAAAAGCTTACGCACGGGTGGAAACACTGTTCGCTGAAGCCATCGATAAAGTCGATTACCCGGTTCGGGCACTGATTATTCACGCCAATGATCCAGAGGCCGCTGAATCATGGCAAACCAAGTTGCAGGCTGAATATCCCGATATTCCGTTTGAAATCTCGTATTTTGGCCCCGTTATTGGGACACACTTGGGTGAAAAAGCCATCGCAATTGCCTGGGCGCAAGACTTATCACGGACAAATTAATGCCAATTAGCGGTCGAATTCAGTTCGACCGCTTTTTTATTCAATTAAGGAGGACTCATTCAATGCTTGAACCAATTCATGAAAAAGGGCGCATCATCGAAGAAACATCTCATTATCAAGGCCATATCTATGAAGATGTGACGCAGATCGTCGAAACACCGGATCATTTAACGGTGCATCGCGATTTAATTAAACATCAGCCGGCTGTGGCGATTCTGGCACTGACACCGGATCATCAGCAAGTCGTCATCAACCGTGAATACCGCGTTGGTGTCAATCAGGAAGTCTACGCGTTACCAGCGGGTCTGATTAACGCCGGCGAAACAGCTGAGGCCGCAGCAAAACGTGAATTGACCGAAGAAACCGGCTATGTGGTCCAAGAACTGCATCAGATGACAGCCATTCGATCAAGTGAAGGCATGACTGACGAAGTTGTGACATTATTTTGGGCTGTGATTGATCCAGCTAAGCGCCAGTCTACAAACTTCGATAAAGATGAGTTTGTGACTGCTAATCTGGTGCCACTGACAGATTTAATCGATGCGGTGCAAACCGGTGTGGTTGCATCAGCACAGAGCGTGGCAGCTGTCAGCTACTTTTTAGCATTTGAACAAAACAAATAGCATCAAAACAAATAAGCTTACGACACAACCATGCGGTGATGTTGCAAGCTTATTTATGTGGTGGAGGCGAGTGCGGCAGATTCACTCATCTTTTCTAGTTTACATAATATATATTATCGGAAGTGAAGTGAAACGGAAGCGATTGGTGGTTCAATCGCTATTTAAGCCGCTAACGTCATTTTGCTACCAGATGTCGCAAAATCATTTTAAACTTCGCCAGAGCTTGTTTCTCCGTGGATTTCACGCAAATCACATCGTGTGCCTGCGTCTGTCGCTGCAACCCGTCACTGAGTCCTGTATCATTGCAGCAACTGCTGGTAATGATGCTTTGTCCGTACCGACATGCACAAAACTTTCTGACAACAGACATCAACTACGCGTCAACAAGCATGAATACGGTTTGAGTCAATCCGCATCAACGCTGGTAATTGAATCGACTACTACCACATATCCGGCTTTTTGAGTCAAAGCCACGCCACAGCAACGATTTGTGCCCAAAATCCTGCCAATAATGAGACGTCAGATGATTGAAAGCTCAGAATTTGCTGACCAATTAGGTGCCTGAATTTAGGCGCTGTAAGCGATTACGACAAGGCTGGTAACCGCCCTCGCACATGCCCCATCGCTTGAAATACTAAAAAAAGAGCTGTGACAACAGACGTGTCACAGCTCTTTTTGCTTGATTAATTAAGATTAGCCTTCAAAAGCAGCTGTCAATTGTGGGACAACTTGCTTCTTACGGGAAACAACTCCTGGTAAATCGATGCGGTTGTTACCGTCGAAGGTTTGGCCGAATGCCGCTTCAATTTGATCCTTACCGGAACCAACCATGAATCCAACGGAATTGCTGTTGAGAATGTCGGTTGCGATTAACAGGAACAAATCATAGCCTTCAGCTGTTGCTTCTTCTTGCATGGCTGCTGTCAGATCAGCTTGGCGTGCATAGATTTCGTCCAAATCAACGGTGTTCACTTGGCCGATACGAACGGATTGGCCCGCCATATCAAAGCTCTTCGCATCACCATCGATGATATCCTTATCAGAACGGGCACCGAGGTTTGTCCCAGCTTTCAGCATAGCTAAGCCAAATTCTTCGAGATTAATGCCAGCAATCTTAGCCAATTCTGGCAAGATTTCCTTGTCCCGTGGTGTTGCTGTTGGGGACTTGAGCAATAAGGTATCAGAAATCAACCCTGCGGCCATCAAACCAGCCAATTGTGCTGAGATTTCAAAATTGTGTTCCTTAAAGATGTTACAGATCACGGAATTGGTGCTACCGATAGCTTCAGCACGGTAATACAGTGGTGCCGCTGTCGTAAAGTTAGCGATCCGGTGGTGATCCACAACAGCGTCAATGGTTAACTTTTCAATGCCAACCACACTCTGTTGGAATTCATTGTGATCGACCAACATGACGTGGCCGCCTTCTGGAATACTTTCAACCACGCGTGGTGCGTCAACCTTGAAATAGTCGAGAACGTATTGTGTTTCAGCGTTTGGCTTACCCAATGCCACAGCTTCAACATCGGTATTTCCCAATTGCCGTTGAAATTCTGCCCAGCTCATCGCCGCAGTAATTGCGTCTGTATCTGGATTTTGATGACCAAAAATTAACGTTGTCATTCTGCCTTACTCCCTTTTATCTCAGATGTCGTTACTCTCCTAGTTTAACACGGTTTGCGACCAGTCGCGAGAGGTAATCTTGCTGAGAAAAATAGTTATTGAATTCATCGAAGAATGCAGCAATCCGTGGGATATCAACCTTTTCCTTGCGATAGACAAACGCGAGTTCAAAATTGATTGCTGGTTGGAACGGATTGGCCTGTGCCTTGATCTGATTCTTGTGAGCTTGGTAGAACGATGTTGGTAAGGCGGTGTTCACCCCTGTGCGATTGACGAACTGAACCAACTGATATGGCGTGGTGAATTGCGCCACCCCTTGAGGCATGTCGACAAGCTCGTTTTGAAGGCCTCTCTGAGTCGGTGACTCAAGAAGTAATCCTCTGGGTAAGTGACCCATGGCGTTGCTGTCGCGTCCTGATAGCGCACAGGAACGTCCTCAGCGATGGTATCGTCATGATGAATGTACAATAACTCTTCATCGATAATCTTGCGACTATCGTAAGGCTTCCAATTCTTAATTGTGTCATCGGGCAGATACATGATGGCCAAATCGATCTGGTTATTTTCCAAGCGTTCCCAGATTTCATGCCGCGTCATCATGCGAAATGAGATTTCAACGTCTGGATGCAGCGTGTAGTAATGTGCAATGAAGGCATCAAATGCGGCGTCTTCAACAGATGACAAGAAACCGATTTGAATCTTACCGGTAGTGGCACTCGTTGTCTGTTGAATTTCATCGGCGGCCTGGTTCAAAATCCCGTAGATTTCGTGTGTTGCTGCCAACATGGTGTTCCCTGCATCAGAGAGGTGCAGCTTTTACCCACTGAATAAAACAGGGCGCCCCACAGTGCGTTCTAATTTTTAATCTGTTGTGTCAAAGCCGGCTGGGTAATTCCCAACAACTGGGCAGCCTGCGTATAATTCATCGTTTCCGCCAATTGTAAGAAGTACGACAGTGTTTTAGATGAAAAGATGTTTTCCTGTTTTGTTTTCATAACCCAGGTCCCCTTTTGTCGTTAATCTCGCGTTAATGTAATCATAATGTACCGAAAAAAAAGAGCAACCATTTAGGCCGCTCGAACTTATTGTTTGGGTAAGTTTAACGAAATCTCATCAATTTATCCAAAAGACGACTATTTTTAGGCCGCCAAGTCTTATAACCGGTATAATCCATCACGTGTAACAGATTCTCCGCGTTCTTAACCCGATCAGGCGTGGGCGCTTGAATGCCTTCCAGTGGGTACTTGATGCCCAGTTCGTGATACTTATTGACCCCCATCGTGTGATATGGCAGAATTTCAACTTTTGGACATTGTGCAGCGTTTTGATATAGTCGCCCAATTGCGCCAGATAGACATCAAAATCAGTCCGGGTTGGCACCAGGACGTGGCGAATCCACATGTCACAATCATGACTACTCATATATTGAATCATGTCCAGGATATTCTCATTGCCAAATCCCGTCAATTTGCGATGTTCATCGGAATTGATGTGCTTGATGTCGACCAGTGAAATATCGGTGACCGCCATCAATTGTTCAAACTTGCTAAACCAAGGTTCATCCCGGGTGAATGGCCCACCAGACGTATCCAGGCAAGTGGTAATCCCCATGGCTTTAGCCTTGGTGAACAGATCAATAATGAAGTCAATTTGAATCAGTGATTCACCGCCGGAGCAAGTGATACCACCCGTTTCACCCCAAAATGATTTGTAGCGCATGGCGTCATCGAGAATGTCCTCAGCCGTCATCTCTTCACCGACACCGATATTCCACGTGTCGGGGTTATGACAGTACTCACAGCGCATTCGACAGCCTTGTAGGAAGGCAATATAACGAATACCTGGGCCATCAACGGAACCAAAGCTTTCAATGGAGTGCACATAGCCAATCACTGGCTTGTCACTCGTTTCTTCTTGTGGGGGTAGTGTTGTTGTGTCAAACAGTCGCATGGTGGTTCCTCCTTCGTGATTCAACCTGCCCAAAAGAATCAAGGTTTGATTCCTTTGGGCAAGCTGGGAATTGCTTCCCAGTTTGCTTTTTAATAGTTAATCGGTATTTTGTGGCTTACATTTGATCGAAGAATGTCCGTGCAATAACATCGTCTTGTTGTTCCTTGGTCAGGTCTGCAAAGTAGACACAGTAACCGGAAACACGCACTGTCAGCGTTGGGTATTCTTCTGGGTGAGCTTGTGCATCAATCAAGGTCTGCTTGTTGAAGACGTTGATGTTCAAGTGCATCCCGTTGTTTTCCATGTAGCCGTCAACCATGTGAACCAGTGTGTCCTTACGGGTTTCATCATCGTGGCCCAAGGTATTTGGTGTCACACCGAATGTGTTACTGATCCCGTCAGTTGCGTAGTGGTATGGAATCTTGGCGGTCGACATCAAGGATGCGAGCGCGCCATTCTTTTCAGCACCGTAAGCTGGGTTTGCACCAGGTGAGAATGGTTCGCCGGCTTTACGGCCGTTAGGTGTGGTCCCGGTGTTCTTCCCGTAAACAACGTTAGATGTGATGGTCAGGACACTGGTGGACAGCTTAGCGCCACGATACAGGTGGTGTGTGTTCATCTTTTCATAGAATGTCTTCACTAACCACTTGGCAATAGAATCAGCCCGATCATCGTTGTTCCCATAACGTGGGAAGTCATTGTCGGTGACAAAATCAACGGCGATGCCATCTTCGTTCCGGATTGCCTTCACGTGACCATACTTGATGGCAGAGATGGAATCAACGGCATGTGACAAGCCTGAAATCCCGGTCGCAAATGTGCGGTCGAGACTGGTATTCTTCAATGCCAATTGTGCTGATTCATAGTAATACTTGTCATGCATGTAGTGGATGACATTCAGGGCGTTGACATAGGTGTCAGCCAGCCAGTCCATCATCTTATCGAACTTGTGCATGAATTCCTTGTAATCGATATATTCGCTGGTGATTGGGGCGAGTTCTGGACCAACTTGTGCGTCCCCGATTTCGTCTTTCCCACCATTGATCGCGTAGAGCACGGTCTTGGCTAAGTTAGCCCGAGCACCGAAGTATTGCACGCCATCAGCGATTGGTTGTGCGGAGACACAGCAGGCAATCCCATAATAGTCACTGCCCCATTCTGTCCGCATCAGATCATCATTTTCGTATTGAATGGTTGAACTCTTGATTGAGACTTCTGTAGCGTAACGCTTGAAGCCTTCAGGCAAGCGTTCTGACCACAATAGCGTGATGTTTGGTTCTGGTGCGGCACCCATGTTGTCCAAGGTCTTCAAGAACCGGAAAGCGGTCTTGGTGACGTGATGACGGCCATCATTGCCCATCCCAACGATGGATAATGTTGCCCAGATGGGATCACCTGAGAACAGGTCATTGTAGTCTTCAGTCCGAATGAAGCGCACCATGCGCAACTTCATTACCAAGTGATCGATCATCTCTTGCGCTTCTTCTTCGTTTAAGACGCCTAAGCGCAGGTCGCGTTCGATATAAGCATCGATAACAGTATCGATCCGACCAACAGACATCGCAGCCCCGTTTTGAGTCTTGATGGCTGCCAGGTAACCGAAGTAGATCCATTGGATGGCCTCTTGTGCGTTAGCAGCGGGACGTGAGATGTCGTAGCCGTAGCTTTCGGCCATCTTCTTCATATCGTTCAATGCCCGATATTGATCGGAGATTTCTTCGCGCAGCTTGATTACGTCATCGACCATTTCGCCGTCGCCGGTCATTTCAAAATCATGAGCTTTTTCAGCCATCAAGCGGTCAATCCCATAAATCGCAATCCGTGGGAAATCGGCAACGATGCGGCCCCGGGCGTATGCGTCAGGTAACCCAGTCACAATCTTGTAGTGACGAGCTTTGCGCATGTTAGGTGTATAGGCATCAAACACCCCTTGGTTATGTGTCTTGCGATAAGCACTGAAGATCTTGTGTTCTTCTTTGTCAGGGGTAAAGCCGTATGCGTTCAAGGCATCTTCGGCCATCCGAATCCCACCAAATGGCATGAATGCACGTTTGAATGGCTTATCCGTTTGAATCCCGACAATCTTTTCCAGTTCCTTATTCAGGTAGCCTGGGCCATGAGAAGTGATGGTTGCAACAGTCGTGGTGTCAGCATCGAGAACCCCGCCGTTTTCGCGTTCTTGCTTCTTTAAGTTCAGTACTTGATTGTTCAAAAGTGTTGTTGCTTCTGTAGGCCCAGCGAGGAATGCTTCGTCCCCGTCGTATTGGGTCAAGTTCTGTTGGATAAAGTCGCGAACATTGATGGATTCTTGCCAGTCGCCACCCTTAAAGCCTTTCCAATAATCTGAAATTGTCTTTTCTGCTTGTTGCATGCTAATGCCTCCCCTGATATATGCTCTTATCAATACAGAAAGTATAGCACATCACAAACAGTTTGCAAGCCCTTTCACACTTTATATTAACAGTTATTTTATTAAGTAACGGTTATTATAACGTGTCAATAGTGTGACTTTGTTAAATAGTAATCAATTAGATTGTGAACAATGAAGGTTAGCACTATAACAGCTCACCATCTCCAACCAAACAGTTTGAGCCAACAAAAAAGAGCCACGACGGCTTGTCGTGACTCTTTTTTGACTAATCTTGGTGATCTGCAGTTTCTTCTGGCACATCCTGAACTTCAACATAGGCCAAGTTACCCTGTGTTTCTGGATCAAAGACGAATGAGCCATTAGAGTAGCGATCCCCATTTGGATACGCGTTAGGATCAAGTTCAATCTGTTGATCTTGATCGGTAAAGATCGTGATCAATCCATTATCAGTGACCGGCGTCAGCGCGACGATGCGATGGGGGTGACTCTTCAGTTCCCGCAGCACCATCAGGCCCCGGCGCGCTCTGGTCATCACACTGAGCTCACTCACGTGCATCCGCTTGAATGCCCCACGCTGGGTCAACAAGCCAATGGTATCGACTGCATCATCGAGAATAAAGCCGACCACATAGTCGTCTTGCTTGAGGTCCACCAGTTTGACCCCTGTTGTCCGCGCCCCGACAATTGAGACTTCTTCGAGTGCAAACCGTAAGCCATAAGCCTGGTTGGTGACAGCAACGACATTTTTGATCGCTGACCGCATCAACGAAGTAGGCGTTGGTGACGATGGCATCCGCATTCTTCAGCTTCATCGCCACCATCGGCTTGGACTTGTAATTGCGTTGTGGTTGCAAGTCCGCCAACGCGGTTTGTTTGATGTAACCGTCGCTGGAGCCGAGCACGAAGTTACCACTAGCCGCCAAATCATCGAAGGTAAAGACAGCAACGATGTATTCGTCTGCCCCTAAACCAACGGTTTGACTGAGATGTTCTCCGCTGTCTTTCCAGCGCTCGTCACTGATCTCGTGCACGGGCCGATAGATCATGTGCCCGGCGCTGGTGACGATATAGAGGTGCTGGAGCGTCCCTAGCTCACCGCTGAAGACCGCAAAGTCATTGGCCTTTAAGCCGTTGTCATCGGGCGCCACGGCCTGATAGCTGCGCAGGGAGCTGCGCTTGACGTAGCCGGAACGACTGACAAGCACCATCACCTGTTCATCGGTCACGGTCACAGCTGTATCGACTTCAAGTGTTTCGATCTCAGCTTCAATCTGACTCAAGCGATCACTCGCATAGGTCTTAGCGATCTGTTTGAGTTCTGTTTCGATTACTCGGTCGCGTTCCTTAGTATCACCGAGAATCAATTGATATTCGGCAATCTTTGCGGCCAATTCCGCGGCTTCTTTTTCAAGCGCCGTGATATCGGTGTTGGTTAAGCGATAGAGTTGCAAGGAAACGATGGCTTCGGCTTGTTCAGTTGAGAAGTCAAACTTCTCAACTAAGTTACGCTTAGCATCCGCCTTATCTTGACTACCACGAATCGTCTCAATCACCTGATCCAGGATGGATAACATCTTGATCAGCCCTTCAACGATATGTTGACGCGCCAAGGCCTTCTTGAGGTCAAATTGCGTCCGGCGGGTAATCACGTCGCGACGATGTTCCAGGTACGCTTCAAGCATTGGCTTTAAGCCCAATTGCTTTGGTTGCATATCCGCAATCGCGACCATGTTGAAGTTATACGCGATCTGTAAGTCGGTATTCTTGAACAGGTAGGTCAAGATACCAGGTGCATCAACGTTCTTCTTGAGTTCGATCACAATCGATAAGCCAAAGCGGTCACTTTCATCACGCACTTCAGCGATGCCATCGACCTTCTTATTGACGCGCAGTTCGTCGATTTTTTGACCAAGTTGGCCTTGTTCACTTCGTATGGCAATTCAGACACAATAATCTGTTGCTTACCACCGCGCATATCAGCAATTTGAGTCTTGGCCCGAACCACAATCTTACCGCGACCTGTTTCATAGGCCTTCTTGATACCATCTAATCCCTGAATGATGCCCCCAGTAGGGAAATCAGGGCCTTTGACAAAACGCATCAAATCAGCGAGATCAGCATCAGGCCGTTTAATCAATTCCCGTAAGGCAGCAATCACTTCATTCAAGTTGTGCGGTGGAATTTCGGTCGCATACCCCGCGGAGATCCCGGTTGCCCCGTTCACTAACAGATTAGGAAAGGCAGCGGGCAAGACAGTAGGTTCCTGCGCCGTATCATCGAAGTTCAGCACCATATCGACGGTTTCCTTATCGATATCTTGAAGCAATTCCTTTGAGATCTTACTGAGTCGTGCTTCGGTATAACGCATCGCGGCAGGTGGATCACCGTCCATCGACCCGTTATTACCGTGCATCTCAATCAAGGGCGCGCGGAGCTTCCAGTTCTGTGACAAACGCACCATCGCTTCATAGATGGAGCTATCACCATGGGGATGATAATTACCCATGACGTTCCCAACAGACTTGGCCGATTTACGGAACCCCTTGTCGTAGGTATTGCCGTCCTGATTCATCGCAAACAAGATACGCCGTTGCACTGGCTTCAACCCATCACGCACATCAGGTAAGGCACGTTCTTGAATAATGTACTTGGAGTAACGGCCGAAACGATCACCCATCACTTCTTCTAAGGTCAGTTCTTGAATTTGATTAGCCAATTCACTTACCGCCCTTTCTGTTTATCGAGTTGATGCACAATTTGTTGCGCACCGATTTTCTTTTGTTTATCTGGTTCATTTTGTTCCAGGATACTGCCATCGTCATCCATATCAAATTGCACGTTGCTCTCAATCCAATTGCGACGAGGTTCAACACGATCCCCCATCAAAGTGGTCACGCGACGTTCCGCTAAGGCAGCATCGTCGATCCGGACCCGAATCAGCGTCCGCGTTTCTGGATTCATTGTGGTTTCCCACAACTGATCGGCGTTCATTTCACCTAACCCCTTGAATCGAGTCAGTGTATAGCCCTTACCCATGGTCTTGATACCATCAGCCAGTTCGTCATCTGTCCAGGCGTATTCGATCTTGGTCTTGGCACCTGTCCCTTTTTGCAGCCGATACAGCGGTGGTAAGGCGATATAGACCTTGCCGGCATCGATCAGTGGCCGCATGTAGCGGAAGAAGAAGGTGAGCAATAGAATCTGAATATGCGCCCCATCGGTATCGGCATCGGTCATGATGATAATCTTGTCGTAGTTAGCGGCATCGATATCAAAGTCAGTTCCCACACCGGCACCGATTGTATAGATCATGGTGTTGATTTCTTCGTTCTTAACGATATCCGCTAACTTGGCCTTCTGGGTGTTCAAGACTTTCCCGCGCAGTGGCAGAATCGCTTGGAACTTCCGATCACGGCCTTGCTTAGCAGAACCGCCGGCGGAATCCCCTTCGACCAGGTACAATTCGTTCTT
The DNA here is from genome assembly GCF_001311785.1 of Lacticaseibacillus saniviri JCM 17471 = DSM 24301. GTDB lineage: Bacteria > Bacillota > Bacilli > Lactobacillales > Lactobacillaceae > Lacticaseibacillus > Lacticaseibacillus saniviri. The sequence continues at coordinate 108,442 of NZ_BBBX01000001.1, forward strand.
CTTGGCGTTTTTGGATTGTGCGGGTGTCAGCTTACCGGAGAGTAACCCATCTGACTTCTTCTTGCGTTTGCCGGTCCGGCTATCCTCACGTGCCTTACGTGCTGCTTCACGGGCCTCACGCGCGCGGATGGCTTTACGAACTAATTCTTGCGCCGCATCCCCGTTTTCCATCAGGTAGAAGCTGAGCTGTTCATACACCACCGTGTCCACGACTGTCCGTGCCTGTGGTGTTCCCAGCTTGCCCTTGGTTTGGCCTTCAAACTGCAAGAGTTCTTCAGGCACGCGAATCGACAGCACACCGCTCAAGCCTTCACGCACATCGGTCCCTTCAAGGTTCTTATCACGTTCCTTGAGCAGGTTAACCTTGCGGGCGAATTCATTGAAGGCGCGCGTAACGCGGTCCGCAAACCGACTTCATGGGTCCCACCGTCACCGGTGCGCACATTATTAACGAACGAGATGATGTTCTCGGAGTAGCCGTCATTGTATTGCCCAGCGAAGTCGACAATAATCCCATCTTTTTCACCTTCAAAATTCATGACAGGTGAGAGCGTGTCTTTATCCTCATTGAGATAAGACACAAAACTGACCAACCCGTCAGGATAGTGATAAGTTTCACTGCGATCGTGACGTTCGTCGGTCAAGATGATGGTAATATTTTTCAGCAGGAAGGCTGATTCCCGCAATCGTTCCGCTAAGGTGTCAAAATTATAGGTGGTCGTCTGAAAAATCGTAGGATCTGGCTTAAAGGTAATCGCCGTCCCGTTAGGTTCATTGACCTTGCCTAACTTGACCAATTTCCCATCGGGGTGCCCCCCATTGACAAAGTGCTCTTCAAACGCTTGACCGTCACGCACAACGCGGACCGTGAGCGATTCAGATAAGGCATTCACGACGGAGGCACCAACCCCGTGCAGGCCACCAGAGGTCTTATAACTGTTCTGAGAGAACTTACCACCGGCATGCAGCACGGTCAAAATGACTTCGATGGTTGGTTTACCGGAGGCGTGCATCCCCGTTGGCATGCCCCGCCCGTGATCGATAACTGTAATTGAGTCGTCTTTATGAATGGTGACTTGAATCGTGTCACCAAATCCTGCCAATGCTTCATCGACAGCATTATCGACAATTTCATAAACTAAATGATGGAGCCGCGGCCATCCGTTGAACCGATATACATCCCTGGGCGCTTACGAACGGCTTCGAGGCCTTCAAGCACCTGGATGGATGAATCGTTATAGCTTTGACTTGCTTTCATAGAACGCTCCTTTTCTAACGCAACTAATCAATACTCTACACCATGAAGGGCTGACTTTGAAAGTCTTTTTTAAAAGAATAGAACATTTGTTCGAAAAAGTCGATAGGCACACCCGCGCCTTTCATGCTACAATAAATCAGCGAAAGGAGTGACGTCAGTGTATTTGGTCTTGAGTTTTATTTTGGCCTATCTGATCGGTTCCATCCCCAGTGGGGTGTGGATCGGCCAGCTCTTTTATCACAAAGACATCCGTCAATACGGCAGTCACAACATCGGCACCACCAATGCTTACCGGACACTTGGTCCCGTGGGCGGCACCATTGTGTTGGTGCTCGATATCTTAAAGGGGACCTTGGGCGCGAGCTTACCCGTGTTGTTCGGTTATACCGAGCACTGGTTAATCCTCATCGTGGGCTTAGCTGCGTCTTGGGGCACACCTGCTCCATCTTTATCGGCTTCAAGGGTGGTAAAGCCGTTGCCACCAGCGCAGGCATTGCGTTGGCCTACAACCCACCATTCTTTTTGATTGCCTGTGCCATTTTCTTCGGTCTTGTCGTCCTCACATCCATGGTGAGTATCGCAAGTACCGTCGGCATGGGGTTGATCACCTTGGTCTCGCTGTTTTACCACGATTGGCTACTATCAAGTGTCGCCTTCGTCCTTTGGATCGTCTTCTTAGTCCGCCACCGGGAGAACTTTGCCCGCATCAAGAACGGCACGGAAAACATGGTGCCATTTGGCCTCGGTTATTACCGGCGCCAACACAAATCGTAAACAAGTAAAAAATCCTGTATCGAGAACCTCTCGATACGGGATTTTTTGTGGTCTAGAAAATGCTGATGCTGTAGCTGTGCGTGATCTGAGCACCGGGTTCCAGGGTATTGATTCCGAGTTTATCGGTGAAGTCCCCCTTATGCTCGATGGTGTCAGCGATGCCCCACCAGGGTTCGATGCAGACAAAGTCGCCTGTCGTGGGATACGGACTCCAGACACCCATGAACGGTGCATCGCTGACAGAGAGTGAGACGCCATGTTTGGTTTTATCTGACACAATGCTGAACTTGGTACGACCGTTCAACTCATAAATCACCGCGTCATCCTTGAAGAATTCGTGGTTTAACGCTTGATTGACATCCGTCGCTGCTAACGTCCGGTGCGCGTAATCAATCCCCTTGCCGGCAACTAATGGAATCTGAACCCGCGATTTCTTGGGTTCAAAACTCATATAGTAGTCAGTAAATTCGGTATCGTCAGTGACTGGAATGTTGAAGCCAGGATGCGCACCAATCGCAAAATACATCACTTGCTTGGTATCCGGATTGGTCACTTGATAGTCCACGTGAACCAAGTTGTTATCCAAGGTATACGTGATGACAAGCTCGAATGCGAAGGGATACATGGCACGTGTCTCATCATCATCGCGCAACACAAAACTCACTTGTGTCTCGCTTTGTGCCAACACGTCAAATTCGCGATCACGCGCGAACCCGTGCTGGGTCATGTGATAAGTCTTGCCTTCAAACGTATACGCGTCGTTTTGCAGCTTGCCGACGATGGGGAACAAGACTGGGGCGTGCCGTTTCCAAACCTTTGGATCGGCCTGCCACAAGTATTCCACCCCTGTGAGGTTATTTTGACGCTCGTGAGTTCAGCCCCCGCTGGACTAGCCGTCACCGTAAGAAAATCATTGTGTAAGGTTACCATAATATTGCCTTCAACTCCCAAATTTTAAAGAATATACCGCGTCATGTCCTTATCAGCCACAATTTGACCGATCTTGTCGTCGACGTATTGCTCGGTAATGGTAATGCTCCCCATCTGCATGTCAGGACCTTCATAGAGAATATCCTCTAACAGTTTTTCCAAGATGGTGGCTAACCGCCGCGCACCAATGTTATCGGTGTCGTGGTTAACCTGCATCGCAATGTGCGCAATGCTTTGAATGGCTTCTTGAGTGAAGGTGACCTGAACGCCATCTGTCCCAATCAGGGCCATGTACTGCTTAACCAGCGCGTTGTCCGGTTCGGTTAAGATGGAGACAAAATCAGCTTCGTTCAAGTCGTTGAGTTCGACCCGAATTGGGAACCGACCCTGCAATTCAGCGATCAAATCGCTTGGCTTGGATTCCGCAAAGGCACCAGAACCGATGAATAACACGTGATCGGTGCTCAATGGGCCGTACTTGGTGTTGACCTGTGAGCCTTCAACGATTGGTAAGATATCGCGTTGCACCCCTTCACGAGAGACTTCACCGCTGGTCTTCTTGTTGCCGGCCGCAATCTTATCGATTTCGTCGATGAAAATAATCCCGTTGTTCTCAGCTGCCTTAATCGCATCGTGATAGATATCCGCGTGATTGACCAGCTTATCGGATTCCTCGCGAGTAAAGACTTCACGGGCTTCCTTGACGGTCATGGTGCGTTCAACGCGCTGCTTAGGCATTAAAGCGCCCAAACTTTCGCTGAGATCAATCCCCATCTGGCCGTACATGTCATTCATCCCGTTGCCTTTTTTCTCATCCGCCACGGTTACCGTGAGTTCGCGGTCTTCGAGCAAGCCCTTTTCGAGTTGTTCGGCAACACTCAACCGTTCATTGCGGATGTCATCGGTGATTTCACCATCATCGGATTCGGCTTCTGGTGCTTGACCATTTTGCAGGCCTTGCAACATCGACATCACGTCGTTCATGGGATTAGTGCGCTTTTCTTTCTTGATGCCAGGAACCAGCAGCTTAACCAGGCGCTTATTCGCTTCACGTTCCGCACGCCCGTGGACATTGGCGAACTGCCGGTCTTCTTCCATTTGCACCGCAACATCGGCCAAATCGCGCACCATGGATTCCACATCACGGCCGACATAGCCGACTTCGGTGAACTTCGTGGCTTCAACCTTGACGAACGGTGCATTCACAATGCGTGCCAACCGCCGGGCAATTTCAGTCTTACCGACACCAGTAGGTCCGATCATGAGCAGATTCTTGGGTGTGATTTCACGTTGTAATTTGTCTGATAACTGCATCCGCCGATAACGATTGTATAAAGCAACCGCAACCGCACGTTTGGCATCGGATTGCCCGATGACGTACTGATCGAGTTGCGCAACAATTTCTTTAGGTGTTTTTACATCACTCATTGTCTAACCTCCTAGAAGCTTTCAACAATAATGTTGTGGTTGGTGAAAATATCGATATCGCCGGCAATGTTAATCGCTTCGTGGGCGATGTCTTCGGCACTCATGTCAGGGGCATGGCGCAACATGGCCATGGCAGCCGCTTGCGCGTAGTTACCACCGGAACCGATTGCCACGACGCTTCATCAGGATCGATCACTTCACCACTACCAGAAACCAATAAGAGATCCTTTTCATCCATGACAATCATCATGGCTTCTAATTTTTGGAGCATGGGATCTTTGCGCCAGTCCTGTGCTAAAGCAACGGCGGCACGGCGCAAGTTACCGGAGTAGTGTTCCAATTTCTTTTCGAACCAGTCCTGTAAGGTGAAGGCATCAGCGACGCCTCCAGCAAAACCGATGACAACCTTATTGCCATAAATTCGGCGGACCTTTTGGGCTGAGCCCTTCATAATTACCTTTTCGCCAAGGGTGACTTGGCCGTCGCCGGCGATTGCCGTGTGACCATTTTGTCGTACTGCTGCAATTGTTGTCATAAGTTTCTCCTTTAAAATTAATTAGTACTAGTCTAACCAAAACCCGAGCATTTCACCTCATGCTTAGGTCCTAATTATGCTTAGGAAAATACTTCATGTAGTCAGCCTTGAGGTGTTCGGTCGTCACATGCGTGTAAATCTGAGTGGTACTCAGACTACTGTGACCCAGTAATTCTTGCACAGAGCGCAAATCGGCCCCGTGATTGAGCATGTGGGTCGCAAAGCTGTGACGCAACATGTGCGGATGAATGTTACTGGTCAGACTGGTTTTTGAATCAATTGATTCAGGATATAGCGGATGCCACGAGCTGTGAGTGGTTTGCCATGTTGATTGACAAAAACACTCGAATGCACCTCAGAAACGCGCGTCATCAGTTGTTGCCGCCCATCTTCCAGATAGGTCGTGAGCGCGTTTTTGGCATAATCGCCAAATGGGACGTAGCGATCCTTGTTTCCTTTTCCGTGAACCAATAACACCTCGAGATCAAAATCAATTTGATCCAGTTGCAGATTGGCACACTCGGAAACACGAATGCCGGTCCCATACAGCACTTCAAGCAACGCGCGATTGCGTTGATCCAGTGGTGTTGGCCCTTCAGTTGTCGCAAACAGCTCCGTGATCTCCGCCTCAAAGAAAAACTGTGGCAAGTGATGATGGCCCTTTTTGAGCTCGACGGTTTCAAACGGATTGGTTTTAGCCTCACCGACACGCACCAAATAAGTGTAGAAACTGCGCAGTGAACTCACGTGACGAGCTACCGAGGTGCGGGCTAGGCCGCGATCATTCAGTTGGGTCAGATAGGTCTGCACATCTAACTGATCGACGGCTTGAAACCGTGTGAAGCCACCATTTGCCTTGAGAAAGTCGACGAAATCCTTGATGTCTTCTGAATAAGCCAGCTGGGTTTGCTTCGAATACTGCCGCTCGACCAGCAGATACTGTAAAAATTCAGTGACTTCTTGCATCCGCGATTCCTCCCATTATTTTTGTAGTTGTTCTTGATAATCCTGATTTGGGCAGACCACTTGGACGCCAGCCTTGCTGCGCTTTTCAACGAGGAAGTGACCACACACTGGGCAGTCACGACCGACTGGCTTGTCCCATGAGACAAAGTCACAGTCTGGATAGCGGGAGCAACCATAGAACACACGGTTCTTCTTGCTCTTGCGTTCCACAACTTGACCTTCGTGACACTTAGGACAGATGATGCCGATTTCCTTGACGATGGCCTTGGTGTTGCGGCAATCAGGGAATCGTGAACAAGCATAAAACTTCCCGTAGCGGCCCAATTTGATGACCATCGGTGCCCCACAGATGTCACAGTCAAAGCCTGCTGGTTCATCCTTGATCTGAATCTTTTCGATACCGGTTTCGGCGTCTGCGACTTCTTTTTCGAACGGTTGATAGAATTGATCGATGACCTTGACCCATTCCGCATCACCGGTTTCAACGCTGTCCAACTCGGTTTCAACATTGGCCGTAAACTTGATGTCCACGATGTCAGGGAAGAATTCCACAATCAAATCATTGACGATTTCACCCAGCTCGGTTGGCTCAAAGCGCCGGGCATTGAGCTTCACATAGTAACGCTTTTGAATGGTTTCAATGGTTGGGGCATAGGTTGATGGGCGACCCACCCCATTTTCTTCCAACGCCTTGACCAAGTTCGCTTCAGAATAGCGAGCAGGTGGTTGCGTGAAGTGTTGGGCGGGATCTGTCTTCATCAATTTAACCGCGTCACCGATTTCAAGATCGGGCAAGCGATTATCCTTCTGATCTTCATCGCGCGATGACACGTATAATTTGGTGAACCCTGGGAACTTGGTCTGTGACCCATTGGCCCGGAACGTGACATCGTTTTGATCCAATGTCACCGCCACGGTATCGATCACAGCAGGTGTCATTTCACTGGCAACAAACGTGACCAGATCAAGCGATAGAGCTTCATCTGATCCTTGTCTAAGACGCTCTCAAGACTCTCAGGTGTCCGCAATGTGCTGGTTGGGCGAATCGCTTCATGGGCATCTTGTGCCCCTTCAGGCAGCTTGCCCTGGCGAATCTTAACCGCCGCATAAGCCTCGCCGTATTCATCGTGAATGAATTGGCTGGTTTCAGCCTTGGCGACATTGGAAACACGCGTGGAGTCCGTCCGCATATACGTGATTAGACCGACCGTGCCCTGTTTGCCGCCCAAGTTGATCCCTTCATACAGTTGTTGCGCCAACATCATGGTCTTACGCGTTCTGAAGTTCAACTTGCGGTTGGCTTCTTGTTGCAAGGAGCTTGTGGTAAACGGTGGTGATGGGAAACGCTTACGTTCTTTTTGACCACGTTGGTGACGGCAAAGGGTTCTTTCTTATCGATCTTTGATAAGACGTCTTGCACCGCCGCGTTGTCCTTTAAAGCATGTTTCTTGTTCTTTAAACCATAGAAACTGGCTGCGAACTGCTTTTCGCGACCCTTTTTGAATTCCGCATCGATGGTCCAATACTCTTCGGGTTGGAAGGCATTAATGGCATTCTCGCGGTCAATAATGAGCTTCAGTGCGATGGATTGCACCCGACCAGCTGATAGGCCCTTCTTGACCTTCTTCCACAACAATGGACTGATGGAGTAACCCACCAAGCGATCCAGAACCCGCCGTGCTTGTTGGGCATCGACCAGATTCATATCGATACTGCGTGGCGTCTTGAAGGCATCCTTAACGGCATCTTTCGTGATTTCGTTGAAGACCACGCGATTCTTGCCGTTTGGATCCAGGTTCAAAATGTGACTCACGTGCCAGGCAATGGCTTCCCCTTCACGATCGGGATCGGCTGCCAGATACACGTGTTCGGCCTTACTTGCGGCCTTTTTCAGATCTTTGATGACGGGGCCTTTACCCCGAATTGAGATATATTTGGGTTCATAGTTATTATCAAAATCAATCCCCATTTGGCTCTTGGGGAGATCGCGGATGTGGCCCAGACTTGCGACCACCTTATAGTTGCGACCAAGATATTTTTCAATTGTCTTAGCTTTAGCTGGTGATTCCACGATAACCAAATTTTTGGCGCTCATGAACGCACTCCTTTCGTTGATACGCTGATTCAAAACACAGCTATCATATGTGATTCTGTTTTGGCTTGTCAACTGTCGCTTCAAAATTTTGCCATTTATATAAGAAGCAACGCGCCCATCTAAATGTAGCGATAAGCATGAGCGCTGTCAATTCACACCCTGAAGTAATTCATGTGCGAAGCCAGTCAAATCCCAGCACAACACGCTTTATTCAAGGATAAAAATTTAGCTCGGCGGTGATATCCGCGGCGGTGAGGACCATTTTGGCTCCGGCTTGAATCAATTGATTGGTCCCCGCACCCATGGGTTGATCCAAGCGATTGGGCAAGGCAAAAATCTCCCGGTTGTTCTGCAATGCGTAATTAGCGGTAATTAAGCTACCACTCTTAACTTTGGCTTCCGTGACCAGAACACCATGTGCCAGTCCCGCGATAATCCGATTGCGCGCGACAAACCGAAACGGGGCCGGCAACACGGCCGCGGGATATTCGCTCAACAATAACCCATCGGTAGCGATGCGGTCAAATAAGCGGCGATTATGGGCCGGATAAACGGTATTAAAACCATGCCCCAGGACCGCAATCGTCGGCAACTGATGAACCAAGGCCGTTTCATGTGCCATGGTATCCGCGCCGGCCGCTAAGCCACTGGTAATGACTGTATTGAGACCTGGAAAAATCAGTTCCAGGCTGTGTTTGGTATAGGTGGTTGCCAGCCGCGCACCCACCACACCGAGATTCAATTGGTCTAACAATTGAAGATTACCTCGATAAAACAGGACTAAGGGCGGTGAGGGAATCTCCTTCAACCGGGGGTGGATAGCTGGCATCCGCTAATGTGATATATGGCGTCTGCGCCGCTTGGTGCAATTGGTCCGCGGCATCCGGTTGACGCAGTGCAGCCTGCAACCAAGCTTTAGCCTCTGCCATATCTCCCTGGTTGATCTGTGTGGCCATGCGAATATTTTGTTGGTGCAGCACGTGAATCGCAAACAAAAAATCACGTAATTTCATGATGATATCCTCCTATCATCAGAAATTACGCGATTAGCTTACAATTGTGCTTTAACGGGACTGAAGCTGCGACGATGAATCGGTGTCACGCCCAGCTGTGCAAGCCCGAGAAGATGCTTCTTGGTGCCATAGCCCATGTTGTGCGCGAAATCATAGCCGGGATAGACGGTATCATACATCGCCATCAGCTCATCACGCACCACCTTTGCGACAATGCTCGCTGCCGCAATACTGATGCTGTTGGCGTCACCTTTGATCAATTTGCGCTGAGGAATCGCAGTCGGGACCGTCATCGCATCCACCAGGAGATAATCCGGTGTCACAGTCAGATGACCAACTGCTTGCCCCATCACCAATTCGGTGGCGTGATAGATGTTCTCGCGATCGATCATGGCCGCATCCGCCACGCCCAGACTCACACTGATGGCCTGGCTCATGATGCCAGTAAAGAGTCGCGCCCGTTCATTGTGTGTGAGCTGCTTACTATCGTTGACTGGTAAGGCAAAATCATGCGGCAAAATCACGGCCGCCGTTACCACCGGACCGGCCAGTGGTCCACGTCCCACCTCGTCGATGCCGGCAATGAGTGGATAGGTCGGCCACAGCTCGTGTTCAAAGCGAGAGCGATAACGTAATTCCAGGCGCTGTTCCCGCAATTTGTCGACGCGACGGTGGTATTGATCGAGCAAGCGTTGCGCCCCAACCCGAGAATCCGCTGCAAGTGCCGCTAGCACGGCGTCATCGGCTGGCACATGGCTGAGTTCTGCTTGATACTCACTCAGCGTCGTCATCGGTATCTCCTGGTTGCTCCAACGTGAAGCGCCCGAGTTTACCCTGCCGACAATCAAAGATAATGCGTTCGGCCATGCGGTTGAAGTCTTCGCCAAATCCTTGGCGCTTGGTGAGGGCAACCAACAAATCGGGTGCACTCAACGCCATATCATCATCACTCAGGCGATATGCCTTCTTGATCTCAGCTGGATAATGATTCAAGAAGAATTCAAGCCCATAGAGCCCCACCACATCTTCTTGGAATACGGCATCCGCAATCGCGCCAGTGAGCGCTAGTCGCTTGCCCACGGTTTGATTTTCAAACTTTGGCCACAGAATCCCAGGTGTATCCAGGATTTGGAACGTATCACTCGCCTTAAGCCACTGTTGATTCTTGGTCACACCAGGCTTGTTACCGGTGACGGCGATATTTTTCTTCACCAACCGGTTCAAAATCGTGGATTTACCCACGTTTGGAATCCCGATACACATCGCCCGGATAGCCGGATTCTTGATGCCGCGCGCCTTTTTACGGGCAATTTTTCCGCCATCAATTGATTGGCCAATTGCGGAATTTGATTCAATCGCTTCGCGTGTTGCGCGTCAATCGCAATCGCCTCGTTACCAGCATCCTGATAGTGTTTCACCCACAACTTGGTGATTGCGGGATCTGCCAAATCGGCCTTATTGAGCACCATGATGCGCGGCTTGGCACCCACAATTTCGTTCATCATGGGATTGCGTGATGATTCAGGTGTGCGGGCATCAACGATTTCGAGCACCACATCGACCTGTTTTAATTTCTCTTGTACTTCTTTCCGAGCTTTGGCCATATGCCCGGGGAACCATTGAATTGCCATTAAAAGAACTCCCTACTTAATTTTTAAAACCGCCGCAATCGCTTGCTTGGTCATGTTGTCATTCGCAGCCACCTTACCGGCGAGTGCTTTGGTCACCATGTCGATGGTAGCTTGATCGCTGATACCTGTTTCGGGTAACTGAGCGGCCTTTTGGAATGCGGTCACGGCCTTTTGTGTCGCAGCCGTGTAACTACCATTCACCTCGCCAGGGTTATACCCCAAGGCGGCTAAACTCTGTTGCAGCGCCCGCACATCACTGCCCGTGCTGTTGGTATCCAAACGCTTGGCCGAAATCACTGGTGTATTCGCATACGCCGGGTAATCGACTTCAATCGTTGGGGTGAGTCCTTGATGATGAATCCACTGGCCCTTAGGTGTCAGCCACTTGGCGACAGTCAGCTTGAGTTCACTGGCTTCATTCAATTGATTAACCGTTTGAACGGTCCCCTTACCGAAACTCTTCTCCCCAACTAATGGGACATTGCGGTTGTCGTGTAAGGCAGCTGCCGTGATTTCACTGGCGCTGGCCGTATTGCCATCGATTAAGACGGCCGTGGGTTCCGTTACCTTAAAGCCCTTATCGAGCTTCTTTGAGGCCTTATAGACCGTCTTATCACCGGTTCGTGGTTGCACCTGCATAATGATCTGACCATTCTTCAAGAACATCGACGAATCTGTAACGCTCGATCCATCATGCCCCCGGGATTTCCCCGCAGATCCAGGACAAAGCGTTTTGCGCCTTGTTTGCGCAATTTCTTGACCGTTGATTCAAACTGCTTGGCGGTGGGATCAGAGAAGGTGCTGATACTGATGATGCCGACCGTTTTGTTCGTCGCATCCAACTCACCATTGACCGTGTCAGTGGTAATCTTTGCGCGAGTCACGGTGAGCGTCTTAGCAGCGCCGTTACGTTTGATGGTCAGCGTCACCTTGGTGCCGATATCGCCCCGAACTTTTTGACAGCATCCGTTACCGATAGTTTAGCCGTGGACTTACCATTGATGGCTGTAACCTGATCGTCGACTTTGAGCCCAGCTTTTTGGCGGGACTGTCCTGTGTGAACGAATCGATATAGAGCTTTTGATTCTCAGAGCGCAGTGTGGCGCCGATACCACCAAATGAAGCGGAAATTGTGTCATCTAATTGGGCCTTGGAATCGGTCTGCAAATAGGTGGAGTAAGGATCCTTTAAACTGGCCAGCATGCCATTGATGGCGCCATCGGTCAATTTCTTAGCGTTGGGCTGTTCATAGTACTGCGAATCGATGGTTTGATACATTGCCACAATCTTAGCGGTATTGGCATCCAATTGCGTGCCACGGGCATTATTTTGCCCCCACATCGCGCCACCAACCGCGCCAGCACCCAGTGCGACAACGATAGCCGTTCCGGTCAACCAGACAGGTACTTGCGATTTTGCCATTAGTGTTCGCCACCCATCTTGGATTCACTCGCCAAGTACGCATTATAGGCGGTGTCAAAGACCGTCATGCTTGGCAGGTAATTCCCATTGAACTCGAGGTAATTGCTGAGCTGTTCAAAATCACTCTCTTGTTTAGGAAAGCTGTGGTCAAAAAAACGCGTTATTCGCAAATTGCGTCACCTCATCGTGTTGGTTGGGGTTGCGTTGCGTCATTAAATACTGATAAAAGGACTGCTTCATAAGGTGCCTCCATTATTTCGTTTGTGGTAAATAGACGGCAAAACTCAGGGCATCGTTGGTGAGATCCAGTTTGGTGGCTCGTAACCGCATGCCATTTGCCATTTTCAGTTTTGACAGTTGTAGAGTGACAGTTTCCTTACTGTTACTCAACTTGACCCATGCGGGCAGTTTGTAACTGTTACCGATATAGTTCAGCACAAAACCGATTGGCACAGGCAGGCTACCGACGTTAACTTCCGGGCCTTGAGCACCACATCACCATTTGCCAACACCAACGGATCAAATTGCAATTGAAAATCGACACTCGCGCCCAAAAACTTGAATTGACCACTGAGCAAAGCGGAGTCCCCCAGTGTCAGTTTGTACTTAACGGGACTGTCTTTTAAATAATCATTCAGATAATAATCAACAATGCGATTGGCTTGATCCCGGGTCAGGTTAACGTTTAACGCCGGTTGCCCCGACAAGGCCTGATTGGAGACGGGCATCTCAACGGGTTTCATCGCGCGATAGCCGACAAAACCTAATACGCCAAGGTTCAATCCAATCACAACGAGGGCCACTAAGCGCCACCAATTAAATTTCTTTTTCATCATTTACCCCACTTCGATTCGGTTTTAATCATCTCATTGTACAGTTGCTTGGTCATCTGCGCGTACCCCGCATTATTCGGATGGAAGTGGTCCTGGTCAAAAATGAGCGGGTTATCGGCCAAGTCAGAGGCCACTTTTTTGCTTCTGTTTCTTCGTGGCCGGCGTCGTACCCTTGCTTAGAACGGAATCGATATCGACATAATAAACGCGTGAATAGCGTTTGATGGTGGTTTGACTGGCCTTGTTGAAGCGCGTGACGGTGGTCGAGAGCGCCGTCACCTCTGGGAAGTACACGTAAAACGGATTGTAGATCCCTAACAAGTAAATCGGTGCGTCCGGATTTTGCGCCCGAATCTGGGTCAGTAACTTATTCAATCGGGTTTGAAACTGTGTAATCCCTGTCTGAATATTCTTCTCGGACAGGTTGAAGAAATGCTTCTGCAGAATCGCCATCAGGTCGTTACCCCCAACGGTCACCGTGATCACATCGGCCGACTTCAAACCTGATTTGATTTTGGCCTGCTTATCCAGACGCGACAGAATCTGCTGGCTGGTATTGCCACTGACACCAAATTTTGCGTGGTGACCCGATACCGATTGGTCGCTTCAAGATCACCTTTGATCAGAGGCAGATAGCCGCCCTGTTTAGTCTCATCACCGACACCCTCCGTCAGGGAATCACCGAGCCCAACAATCTTGATGTCCTTGACTGTCTGAGTCTTTTGATTGATGACAGATTTGGCGGATGGCACGGCAAAACATAGAATCAAAAACGCACTGATGGCCACGAGCGCCACAATGCCGATCGAACGAAATGCTTTTTTAATGGTCATTCACCTCAATTAATTGTACTGTTCAAATAGTACCATCTCGGCCAACGCTTGTCACATCACCCAAAAAGGAGTCGCGGCATTTTGCCACAACCCCCCCATTAATATTTGATTAAGCGGTGTAATACATAATCGCGAAGGCACCGGCACCCGTGTGTGTTGCAATCACGGGATCGGTAGGCCGAATTAAGATTGGCACATCGGGTACGGCGGCCTTAATCAGGGCGCCATACTGTTCAGCCATTTCGAGCCCATCCGCGTGAGAGATACCCACGGCCAAGATGTGCGCTTCTTTTTTCATATCCTCGACAAAACCGTCGACGAACTTATTTACGTCTTCATCCCACGGCCTTTTTGAAGCGCTGTGAGTTGACCATCCTTAACCTGCAAGATGACCTTGATGTTGAGCAAGCTGGACAACAGGCCTGATACCTTACTGATCCGGCCACCCTTGACCAAGTTATCCAAGTTAGAAACGCCCATTACCAGGCGTGTGTGGTCACGGACTTCAGCCATCTTAGCCAAAATAGCATCCATATCGGCACCGGCTTGCGCCATCTTAGCCGCTTCAATCACTTGGAAACTCAAAGCGCGATCAGTAAAATCAGAATCCCAAACAGTGACCTTACCTTGACTCAATTCAGCCGCTTGACGGGCTGAATTGACGGTGCCACTAATGGCTTCCAACATGTGCAAGGCGAGCACTTCACTACCATCTTTCGTCAAATCATCAAATAATTCGAGGAAAGTCCCGATGGCCGGTTGTGACGTCTTAGGCAGCGCTGACGCTTGTGCCATCTTGGTCATAAACTCTTCACGGGTGATGGTTTCACCGTCAATATAGACGGTGCCATCAATCATAATCGTTAATGGGATAATGTGAATTTGATACTTCTCAATTTCTTCAGGTGTCAATTGAACTGAAGAATCGGTAACAATTTTAATTGTCATTTGGTTACCACGCTTTCTGTCATTGTTCATGTTTAACTCCTTGAGTATAACAAAACAAATGAAAATTGTCAGTACAAGTTACCTAGTTTTTAAAACTAAATGAAGTTGATTAGATTCACCCATGATGTTAAGATGAAATCAAAGTCATCTACGTTTTATCACGAGGAGGGATCGTTATGCAACTTAATCTAACCGAAACTGAATACAGCCATCTCAATGAACAACTCAGTGCTGCCACTCATGGCATTGCGGCATTGGCCAGTGTTGGTGCAACAATCGCCATGGTCAATCTCGCGCAAACACCACTCCATCGATTTGCGGCATTGATTTTTGGTCTCGCGCTGATTATCTTGTACAGCGCCTCCACAACGTTCCACAGTTCTATTTTACGAAGTTCCGCCGACCACTACAAGTTATTGACCATGCCAGTGTCTTTGTCCTGATCACCGGCTCCTACACCCCATTTGTTTAATCGGTGTGGGGGGACAATTGGGAACGTGGCTCTTGATTGCGATTGCGAGTCTCTCGCTCATCGGTATTCTCTACAAAATGTGGTTTGCTAATCGCTTCCGTTATTTTGAAACCAGCATCTACATTCTGCTGGGCTGGTTGTGCCTGATTGGCATCGTGCCACTTTGGCAAAATCTTGGCCCCGAGAGCTTCTTCTTACTAGTTGCTGGGGGCATCGCCTATACCGTCGGCGCCATCATCTACTTACAACAACGAATCCCGTTCAGCCATGTTGTCTGGCACTTGTTTGTGATGTTGGGCAGCACCATGATGGTCCTGGCCATTTTGCCTGTGTTGTAGCACACCGTTAAATTATTCGCATCAAAAAGAGGTTGTGACATCCCTTATGGGTTGTCGCAACCTCTTTTTCAATTTCCAAACAAAATAGAGTAATCGTGTGCCAAAAGACTGAGAAATCCGGTTAACAAGAAGTGTGCGAACTCGCGTTTAGCAACTGAGCACCAGCATAGGTTCGTTTAATTGGCAGTTTCTGCCAATGACGAACCAAGCTGGGCGCAAGTTGTTGCGAGTTCAAACACGTTAATGGATTGATTCAAAGCGCCTTTTGTCACAACTTCCTTATTTTATGCGTTGTCGCGCTTAATCTGTTCAATCAAGTCGTGATTATCGCGACGCACCCATGCCTCAAACGTGTGAGTGAGCGCAGGATCGTCATTTTCAACCGTTCGACTCGTGATCAAATCAAACGGCTCAAAGTCAATGTCCGTCATGTAGGTGTCACCCTCGAAACTACCCGCCAAACGCGTGACGTAGAGCACATCCGGAATGCCTTTAAAACTGGCAAATACGTGAGCGCCACCGACAATCACCAGGTTTTTATCAGGAAAACTAGCGGCATAATCCAGCACAGATTCCGCTGAATGATAGACAATCACGCCATCATCAGCGCTGTATTCGGGCTGATGCGTCAAGACAATATTAGTGCGATTAGGCAATGGCTTCTTCCCCATGCCCTCAAACGTCTTGCGGCCCATCACCATGATTTGATTGATGGTGACACTCTTGAAGAAATGTAAGTCATCGGGTAGATGCCAAGGTAAGGTGCCATCTTTACCGATCAAACCATGTTGGTCTTGTGCCCATAGAAATGAAATCATTGATTCAAACCTCCTCTGCACGGTTAAACAGCAACGGGTGCCTTGATGGCAGCTGCCGGATGGTAATCGAGCATTTTCATATCATCGAGTTCAAAGTCACTAATCTTGGTTTTATCTGGATTCAGCCACAATGTTGGTGGCGCCACCGGTGTCCGCGATAGTTGCGTCTTGATTTGGTCCAAGTGATTGCTATAGAGATGGGCATCCCCGAATGTGTGGATGAATTCACCCACTTCGAGATTCGTCTCACGCGCCACGAGATGCAGCAGCAAGGCATACGATGCGATGTTAAACGGCACACCAAGGAAAATATCGGCGGAACGTTGATAGAGCTGCAGGGATAACTTGCCCTCGTTGACATAGAACTGGAACATTGTGTGGCACGGTGGCAAGGCCATCGTCGGCACATCCTCTGGATTCCATGCGGAAACAATGAGCCGTCTTGAGTCAGGCGTCGTCTTGATCATCTCAATCACGTCACCCAGTTGGTCAATGGTTTCACCTTTACTGGTTTTCCAGGCGCGCCACTGGCTACCGTAAACCTGCCCCAAGTCGCCAAAGCGCTCGGCAAAATCGGCATCCGCCACAATTTTTTCAGTAAACAAATTCATCTGTTCGTGATACCGCGCCGCAAAATCGGCATCAGTGAGGCTGCGGTGACCAAAATCGGTCATGTCGGGCCCGGTATACACATCTGAGGCCACGTAGCGCTCAAACGCCCATTCATCCCAGATGTGGTTGTTGTGCTGCAGCAAATAACGAATATTGGTGTCCCCATGTAAGAACCACAATAATTCGCTCTTAATGAGACCAAAAGGCACTTTTTGGTGGTCAGCAGTGGGAAGCCCTCCTGCAAATTGAAGCGCATCTGATAGCCGAACACACTGAGCGTGCCGGTATGGGTGCGGTCCGATTTCTTGTGGCCGGTGTCGAGTACAGTTTGTGCAAGATCCAAATAGGCTTGTTCAAGCATGATTATTCCCCCGATACATAGTCGTCTAGTTCTGCGAAACGTTCAAACAACTGATCAAACTCAGCTGAGAGCTCATCCATTTCCTTTTGTTGCGAGGCTAATTTGACATAGTCCGCCCCATCATCGGCCGCCATGTCAGCTTTGATTTGATCCATCTTGGCCTCCACAGCATCCATCTTGGGTTGTAATTGATCATATTCCATCTGTTCCGCATAGGTCAATTTTGTTTTCTCTTTAGGTGCCGCTGGCGTCGCTTCCGCTTGTGGGGCGGTGGCCGGTGTTTTTTAGTGGCCGTTTTTGCCCCGCCGTCTTCAGATAATCGCTGAATTGACCGGTGTAGCGCTCGATTTGCGCATTGCCTTCAAAAATCAGCAGCGTGTCGGCCACCTTATCCAGGAAGTAGCGATCATGCGAGACCGTAATGACAGTCCCGGCAAAATGATCCAGATAATCTTCCAACACGGTCAATGTTGCGACGTCCAAATCATTGGTTGGTTCATCCAGGAGCAAGACATTCGGTTCTTGCATCAAGATCTGTAACAGATACAAGCGCCGTTTTTCGCCCCCCGATAGTCGACCAATCAGATTACCGTGCATGGAACGTGGAAAGAGAAATTGTTCGAGCAACTGGGTCACCGAGATGTGATCCCCAGTGGATGAGACCACGCCTTCGCCGACGGTTTGCAGATAATTGATCACCCGCTGTGAGTCATCGAGCGATTGGCTCATCTGGGTGTAATAACCCAGTTTGACGGTTTCACCAATCTCCACCACGCCGTTATCGAGTGGCAATTTGCCTGCAATCACGTTCAACAGACTGGACTTACCGGCCCCGTTTTGGCCCGTGATCCCAATGCGCTGATTGGGTTGTACCAACCAACTGAAATCACGCAAATGGGTGATCACCCAGGGTCAAATCGGCATGCGCCATTTCAATCACTTTCTTACCCAGACGGGCACTCTTGATCTGAATATCGACCTGCCCCAACTTACCGGGTTGACCCTTAATCTCATCAGAGAGCTCATTGAAACGATTGATCCGCGCATTTTGCTTGGTCGAGCGCGCCTGCGCCCCCGCGTGCATCCACGCTAATTCCTGCTTATAGAGCTGTTGTTGCTTGTGGCTAGCATTCGCATCCTGTTCGACCTGTTCCGCTTTTGTTGGACATAGGCCTCATAATTACCGCTGTAGCGGAACAAGCGGCCTTGATCGAGTTCAAAAATCGTATTGCTGACCCGATCCAAGAAGTAGCGATCATGCGTCACGACCAGTAAGGCACCTTGGTAACGTGCCAGGAATTTCTCGAGCCAATCGATTGAGTCAAAATCCAATGGTTGTCGGTTCGTCAAGGATTAACAAGTCTGGTTGTTCAATCAGTACTTGTGCCAAACCGACCCGCTTTGTTGGCCACCTGATAAGGTGCCAATCCGTTGGTTCAAATCATCAATGTGTAGCTGCGTCAGAATTGTCTTGATGTCCGTATCGGCCTGCCAGGCGTCTAACTGCGTCATGGTCGCATCCGCCTTCTCATACGCGGCAGTGGCTGCTTGATCCATTGGATTAGCCGTATAGGCAGCAAGTGCTGTTTCATATTGGCGAATCGCCGCAAAATAGGTGATGAGCCGCCATAAATCGCATCCATAATCAAAGAATCACTCGGCAGACTGGGTTGCTGTGCCAAGTAGCGAATTTGATAGTTCTTGGGCATGCTCAATTCACCGGCATCAAAAGGATCAATTCCCGCCAAGCCGTTCAACAGTGTCGTCTTCCCCGTCCCGTTGACACCAATCAAGCCGATGCGGTCACCCTCGTTAATCAAGAAATCAATGTTAGAAAATAATTGTTTATCACCGTAGGCTTTACTCAGCCCACTTGCCGTTAATGTTTGCATAGTTACCCCAATCTTTATCTCAAGTCTGGACTTATCATAGCACGAGACGACAAAAAAAGCACCCCACATTGCGCGGGTGCTTACTTTGATTAGGCTGGATATTCGTCATCAACCGTGGCATCCGCATCGATGACGATGTAGAGATGACCATTGTCGCCCATCCGACTGGTTTGATAAGCGTTATCGAGTCCACTAGGATCCTTTTGCTTAAATGGGAAATAAATTTGTAGTGGTTCCTTGTCTGAGCTGTCATCAAACAAAAGATCCATCTTTTCGATATCTTGATACTTAGTCGCCCGGCCAAACATCCCGAGTTCCAATGAGCCATTGTTGATATCAGTGGACTTCACATGGTCGGCTTCAGGTAAGATTTCGACCTTGAAGCTCTTACATGGATGAATTTCTTGAATCTTGCCCCCACGAATCCGGCCGTAGCTGGTGGTAACACGGCTGATCCAGATATCAGCGAGTTCCTTATGTGAGACTGTCCATTCATCGCCATTACGAAAATGAAAATGTAACTCAGAAAAAACGTGTTCTGTCATTGAATCATCTCTCCTTTGTATGTGCTTACATGGCTATTTTAGCACACTTTTGATTCAATTGTGCTGACTTTCACTGAGTGCATGATTCAGTAACACATCCGGCTCATTACTCAAGTCGCCTGAGACCACGGCGCGCTCAACCTGAGTCAGCAATTGCCCCAACTGTGGTCCGGGTTTAACGCCGGCCTGAATCAACTTTTGACCATTGATGGCTAACGCTTGTTTGGATTTGATCGGCAACTGTTGGTACTGTGCTTGCCACTGATTAGGTAGGTTGAGCCATTCGGCCGCCTGACTGGCCACGGTGACCGCTTCTTCCCCCGCTTGATACAATTGCCAAGCAGAGACTTGTTTGGCATCGATCAAGGTATTGGCGCGATTAACCGTCTCAATCAAGGCGTTGGCCTGTTTCCACTGCTTGAGGAGTGGTGTTGCCGGTACTTGTAATGCGTGCACAACCAGCGTCCATGCCACCGCTGCACTCGGCAATTGGTCATCTTTGAGTTCGGTGAGTTCGCGCAACTCGTCAGTATGATTTTCAAACCCTGGACAATAGGCACTCAACCCGCTGTCGAGCATCGTGGTCAATGCGGCATCACGATCAATCCCTGTCATTAAGCGCGTGAATTCACTGGCAATCCGTTCAATTGAAATATGTGCGAGCAGTGGTGCTTCGGTTTGAAGCGCCCGTTTGGTATTTGCTTCAATCGCAAAGCCTAATTGGCTCTGGAAGCGCACCGCCCGCATCATCCGCAAAGCATCTTCCGAGAAACGATCGGTTGCTTCGCCCACCGCCCGCAGCAACTTGTCATCGAGATCGGCCAAACCACCGAACAGGTCAACAATCGTCCCATCGTGTTTGACGGCGAGGGCGTTGACCGTGAAGTCGCGGCGTTTGAGGTCCTCTTCAAGCGAGCGCACAAAGGTTACTTTATCGGGGCGCCGAAAATCCTGATAACCGGATTCGGTCCGGAATGTCGTCACTTCATAGCCTTCGCCACCGTGTAAGACCATCACCGTGCCATGTTGAATCCCCGTGTCGACTGTTTTTTGAATATCTGTTTGATTTCTTCTGGATAGGCTGAGCTCGCGATATCCACATCGTGAATCGGTAAGCCTAAGAGTGCATCACGCACCGAGCCACCGACAAAATACGCTTCAAATCCGGCAGCCTCGATCTGTTGCATAATCGGAATTGCTGCCTGAAATTCTGGATGAGATAAGTCTAATTGCATGTTTTTCCTCCGTTCTCACTCCAGTTATCATAGCAATTTCAACGCTTTTTGCAAAGTCAGACTCAATTTCTGCTATGATAAGCCTAACGTTTGTAAAGGAGGGTTTGCATGCAAAAATTATGGCGAACCGCACGCGACTTATTGATGATTACCATCGGCTGCGGCTTGTATGGGTTTGGGCTGGTCACTGTCAATATCGCAAATCACTTGGCTGAAGGTGGGATTACTGGGATTACCCTGCTGATTCGTTTCTGGTGGCACATCGATCCGGCTTATACCACATTTCTGTTGAATATTCCGTTGGTGTTACTGGGATACCGATACTTGGGTAAACGGGCCTTAGCCTACACCATTTACGGCACGGTGATGTTGTCCTTTTGGCTCTTTGTCTGGCAGCGTCTGCCGGTGTCACTCAACATCAACCACGACCTCTTTATTGCCGGACTCTTAGCCGGTATTTTTGGCGGTGTCGGCAGCGGACTGGTCTACCGCTTCGGTGGCACGACAGGTGGCTCAGACGTGATTGCCCGGATCTTGGAGAAACAGACCGGAACGCCCATGGGCAAGTCACTGTTGATTTTGACATCATCGTGCTGGGCATTTCTCTATCCTACTTGAATCTCGAGTTGATGATGTACACCTTGTTGGCATCCTATGTGTTCTCACGCATTGTTGACTTCACCGTCGAGGGCGCGTATGCCGCTAAAGGACTGTTGATTATCTCGGATGAGAACCAACCGATTGCCCAAGCGATTATGGCGGAACTCGAGCGCGGGGTCACTTATCTGGATGGCGAAGGTGGCTATCAGAATGCGCACCGTCAAGTGCTCTACGCGGTGGTGTCACCGACTGAAGTGGCGGCCGTTAAGCGGATTATCAATCGCTTCGATCACCATGCCTTCATCAGTATTATCGATGTCCATGAGGCATTAGGTGAAGGCTTCACCTATGCGCGCCCCGTGCGTCGCTTGTTACGCAGCAAGTCCTAACCATAAAAAAACGTGTGATGCAATTGAAATTGCGTCACACGTTTTTTTGTGCTGATGCTCCCATTATTCAGCCAAACGATCCAGCCGTTCCTGCATCTCCAAATCATCGGGCACCAATGCCAGGTACCGCGTCAGAGCCGCTTTCAGCTCTGCCATCGCGCCTGTTTCTTGGAAGAAGTCGATAATATCACGCAAGAAATCAGGCTGTTCCTGTAACTGATTAAACGCCAGAAGATAATGTTCCCGCGCCTGATCATCCATTTCCAACCGGGCTTCACTCTTGGCCAAATTCCAATAGATTTGTGGATCAACGTCCGCAGTTTCTAGCAAATCATCCAGGAACGCCAAGTTTTCATCGTCACGTTCATTGAGCAACAAGAAGTTACTCCAGGCCAACTGGTTGGTCGTGTTATCAGGATCAATCGTCAACGCCTTTTGCAAATACAATTCAGCCAAGTCGTTGTCCTGTTCCTTGATGGCAAGATCCGCCCCTAAGGCAAACAAATCCTCATTGGTATCATCCACCATGACCCCTTCTTGAACCATCGTCAATGCGGCGGCTTCTTGATGGTCCTTCTCTTGTGCGGTAGCGAGTGGCAGATAAGCTGATGCAAAGGTCTTATCGCGTTCAATCACCGCTTCAAAGGCCGTGATGGCATCCCGATAATTGGCCACCTGGAGATAGAGGCCCCCCAATTGAAATTGGTTGAGCAAATCAAGCTTGTCCAAGCCAATCTGTTCGTACAGATCGATTGCTTCTTCATACTGGCCTTGTTGCGCCACAGAGGACGCCAGGCGTGCGCGAACGTCAACTTGGGCTAACTCCTCAACCCCAAGTCCCAAGACCTGCTGGTAAGCGCGCTGAGCCGCTGGGTAATTGCCCCACGCGTAATACAGTTCCCCCAGCGCAAAACTAATCACGGATTCATCGGGTGCCAGCCGGGCTGCAGTCTGTAACTTCTGCTCGCTCACTTCATAGAGTCCCAGTGTTTGATACACATCGGCTGCGGTCACCAAGCTTTCCAGATAAGCATCGCTGTCTGGACTGATGCCATTCAAATAGTTCAGCGCCGCGTCAGTATCACCGTCGGACACAGCAATATCAGCCAGCACGGTGGCAATATCGTCCTGATCGGGATACTTACCGAGCAACTCTTGATACAGGCGCTTGGCTTGGCCCAAGAACCCTAACGCATAGAGTTCACCGGCCAAATTGTATTTGGTTTCGTCATCATCATATTCAAGTACAGACTTGAACAATTCCTTGGCGCGATCGACATCTTGTTGGTCCAACGCATCTAACATCTGTTCAGAATAACTCATCAAATTTCCTCCCGATTCTGATCGCATCGAAGCGATCGGCAGTATGTCCTCACATGACAAAAAGGCTGGGGTTGCAACAAAACCGTCGTTTTGTCGCAACCCCAGCCATCAGACCCAGATAAGTATTACTTAACAGCGTCCTTAAGAGCCTTACCAGGCTTGAATGCTGGTACCTTAGATGCAGGAATTTGGATTTCAGCCCCTGTTTGTGGGTTGCGACCCTTCCGTGCAGCGCGTTCACGTACTTCAAAGTTACCGAAGCCGATCAATTGTACCTTGTCGCCCTTAGCAAGAGAAGATTGGATTGAACTGAATACTGCATCAACTGCAGCAGTTGCATCCTTCTTAGTCAAGCCAGTTGCAGTTGCAACGCTTTCGATTAATTCTGCCTTGTTTGCCATGTCTATTTCACCTCCGGATTAATTAGATGTGTAAACATCTAAACATACTCAATCTTGAGTGGTCCAAGAAAGAGGAAACAATGATGTGACGATCACTATTTCAGACATAAACATATCATACAAAGCCTAATCTAGCAAGGTTTTTTGCTCTTTTGTCATGTTTATAAACGGCACTCTGTATAAAAATTCACCAAATGGTTTTTGCTCAAACCCGCGTCACTTGCGGTGTCGCGCGATTAAGTGAACTGGTGTCCCTTCAAAGTCAAATGTGCGACGTAATTGATTGATCAAGAAGCGCTCATATGAAAAATGTAACAAGTCAGGATCGTTCACAAACACCACAAACGTCGGTGGTTTCACGGCCACTTGCGTCATGTAGTAAACACGCAGCCGCTTCCCATTCACTGTCGGTGTTGGTGTGACAGCGATGGCATCCATTAAGACATCGTTTAACACGCTGCTTTGAATGCGCCGGGTTTGGTTCTCAGCAACTTGAATAATCATTTGTGGCAAATTTTTTAACCGTTGCTTGGTCAAAGCGGAGACAAAGACGATTGGTGCGTAGTCCAAATACTGGAATTCGGCACGCACAATGTTCTCAAAGTCACTCATTGTGTGGTTATCCTTGTCCAAGGTATCCCACTTATTGACGACGATGATAATCCCACGGCCTGCTTCATGCGCGTATCCGGCAACCTTTTTGTCCTGTTCCCGAATGCCCTCTTCAGCATTTAAGACGACTAAGACCACATCGGAGCGATCAATCGCCCGCAAAGCACGCATGACCGCATACTTTTCGGTGTTTTCATACACCTTACCGCGTTTACGAATCCCTGCGGTGTCAATCATGGTGAAGGTTTCGCCATCCGCCTCAAATTTGGTATCAATCGCATCACGGGTTGTCCCCTCAATGTTAGAGACGATAACCCGATTTTCACCGAGAATCGCGTTAACTAAACTCGACTTCCCAACGTTGGGCGACCGATAAAGGAGAACTTGATGCTATCGTCGTCATCATCCTTAACTTCGTCAGGAAACGCAGCGACAATGGCATCCAAGATATCACCTAACCCGATCCCATGTGTCCCAGACAACGGTAGTGGTTCGCCGAAGCCTAAAGAGTAGAAATCATAGATATCTTGACGGCGTTCTGGATTATCAACCTTATTGACAGCCAAAACAACGGGCTTATCGGCGCGATATAAGATCTGCGCCACACGTTCATCAGCGTCTGTCACCCCATTTTCGATACTGGTCAAAAAGAGAATCACATCGGCTTCTTCAATCGCGATTTCCGCCTGTTGCGTAATCTGGCTCATGAAGGGTTCATCACCCAGATCAATCCCACCGGTATCGATGACAGAGAAACTCTTACCCAACCATTCTGAATTACCATAGATCCGGTCACGTGTGACACCTGGTGTATCTTCCACGATTGAAATCCGTTCGCCCAGAATTCGGTTGAAGATTGTTGACTTACCGACGTTTGGCCGGCCAACAATCGCGAGTGTTGGTAAACTCATACGTTCACTTCCTTTCTTACAAGCAAAACGCCATAATCCGCAACATCGGACTATGGCGTCTTGTCATTAGGGAGTTATCCCTTATTCGTTATCGTCCTTAGCTGCATCCTTTAAGGCGTCACCTAAGATGTCACCCAAAGAGAAGCCAGAATCATCTTGTTGATATTCTGCAGGAATCGATGTGTGGTTATTGTTGTTGTTATTGTTACGACGTGGACGTGCATTTTCCTTACGAGGTTCTGAAGGTTCGTCGCCTGCTGGACGTTCCTTCAAGGCCTTGATGGATAATGCCAAACGGCGTTGTTCTGGATCAACAGACAATACCTTCACATTCACTTCTTCGCCTTCCTTAAGCACATCGTTTGGTGTTGCGATGTGTTCGTGGGAGATTTGTGAGATGTGAACCAAGCCTTCAACACCAGGGAATACTTCAACGAATGCCCCGAAGGTTGTTAAACGACGAACGGTACCAGTTAATGTTGCGCCAACTGGTGCGCGGTCTTCGATATCATCCCAAGGTTGTGGCAAGGTTGCCTTGATGGAAAGTGAGATCCGGTTCTTTTCTGGGTCGACGCCTAAGACCTTAACCTTAACGTCTTCGCCAACGGAAAGAACATCACTTGGCTTGTCAACACGGTCAAATGAGATTTCAGAAACGTGAACTAAGCCATCCACGCCACCGAGATCAACAAAGGCACCGAAGTTAGTCAAACGAGCAACCTTACCTTCAACAACGTCACCTTCGTGAAGTGTTGCAAAGATTTGTTCGCGTGCTTCTGCCTTGCTTGCTTCAACGATTGCACGGTGAGACAAGATTAAACGGTTTTCACTTGGTTCGATTTCAATGATCTTGAATTCGAGTTCTTGGCCCTTGTAAGCAGAGAGATCTTCAACAAAGTGATCATCAACCATGCTTGCAGGAACGAAGCCACGAACGCCGGCGTTAACCACTAAGCCACCCTTAACAACGGATGTTACAGGGGCTGTGATTGTCTTGCCTGCTTCAAAGTCTGCTTGGATATCTTTCCAAATCTTTTGTGCTTCTAATCGACGCTTGGACAGTAAGAATTGTCCATTTTCTTTATCTTTACCGATCGTAGAAATCACAACTAAGTCAATGACGTCACCGACTTGTGCTTCTTCATGAATATCTTCGACTGGCTGAGATGAAAGTTCTTTGAGGGGAACGACACCTTCAACACCGGTGCCCTGAATCCCAACGATAAGTTGCTTATCCTCAATTGCTAATACTTCACCTTTAACGGTGTCGCCCACTTTAACTTGGTCAACACTGTTTAAAGCATCGGCCATGGTTTGAGCGTTTTCGTTCACATTGTTTTCACTCATGCCAAAAATCCTCCTATACGACTGTCATACAACGGATATTGTACTTGATTTTCGACCAAATTACCAGTAATTTGTTGACATTTTGTTAGTTAGCCCTGTCAGCGGCCAAATCCAAAATCTTTGCGACAACTTGATCAATCGATAATGCTGTTGTATCAATGCGAATCGCATCATCCGCCTGACGCAACGGTGACACTTCACGAGTGGTGTCCTTTTGGTCACGCGCTTCAATTTCCTGAACCAATGTGGCAAGCGGTGTCTCAATCCCCTTGCGCTGGTTTTCAGCAAAACGACGACGGGCCCGCTCCTCAACTGAAGCGACCATGAAGATCTTGAGCTCCGCGTTGGGTAAAACAGTTGTGCCAATGTCACGGCCATCCATCACGATATTGTTTTGGCTGGCAATGGCGCGTTGTTTGGCAACCATCGCCTCACGCACACGTGGATGTGCCGACACTTGAGACACATTGTTCGTCACATCGGGTTGGCGAATCGCTAAGCTGATATCTTCGCCGTTCAAGAACACGAGTTGATCGGTCTCGCCAGGTTTAAACGTGATTTCAGCATTTTGGAGTGCCGTCATGATTTTGGCTTCATCACCGAAATCAATGTCACGTTGAATGGCCAATAAGGTGACGGCACGGTACATGGCACCCGTGTCACAATAGATAAAGCCTAACTGTTTTGCCACCAACTTGGCGATCGTACTCTTCCCTGCACTGGCA
Source organism: Lacticaseibacillus saniviri JCM 17471 = DSM 24301 (assembly GCF_001311785.1). Taxonomy (GTDB): domain Bacteria; phylum Bacillota; class Bacilli; order Lactobacillales; family Lactobacillaceae; genus Lacticaseibacillus; species Lacticaseibacillus saniviri. The sequence continues at coordinate 135,689 of NZ_BBBX01000001.1, forward strand.
GGGCCATCAATTGCAATTTGCATTTCAAAACGCTCCTTCAAAATACCAAACGAAGCCGGCTGCGTCCGCGTCAACCGGCACTCTTTGGCGTTATTTTACTTTCAGGGTCATACCAGGACTGATGGTGGCACCAGAACCTAAGCCGTTCAAAGCATAGAGTTCAGCCAACGTCATACCATGGTTCACCGCAATCCGGTAAGCATTGTCGCCCGCTTGAACCGTGTATGTACCAGAGGCCTGCACAGAACTCGTTGAGGCGGCCACGCTTGAGCTGCTCGCAACCGGAGTCGAACTCGATGACGCCACTGCACTTGAAGACTGGACAGGTGCGACACTGGATTGTGCGGCAGAGCTGCTCGCAACACTGGTGCTACTCGAAGCCTCTTTGGAAGATGCTTTGTCGGACTTAGCACTCGAATGTTTCGCCTTGGACGATGATTTCTCACTTGAAATCTTATCTGAACTCGACTTCGAGCTGGTCTCTACCATGATTTTATCGGTGGTTGATCCCGAGCCACTACTGTTTTGGCCCAAGACATGCAGCACAATTGGTCCAATAATGACCGCAATCAGCAGAATCGAAACCACCCAGGTCAATGTTGAATTGCCTTGGCGTTTCTTCTTTGCAGCGACACGCGACAATTTGCCGGAATCATCGCGATCATCATCAAACTGTGCTGCCCAGGGTTGTTTGTCATCTGGGTCTGAGGACTGGGTTGTTTTCTTACTCATAACGCCCCTCCTTACATAATCTGAAATTATTGTACCACACTCAATTCGATTTTTCGGCGAGAGAGTGCTTAAAGATTGTCGTAAAAATCGTTTGCCACGGCAAAACAGCGGCCGCAAGAACCGGCTTTGCGGGTGCTAGGCGGCTAATGACGTCTTGAGTCAGCTCCCCACAGCACTGCGCCGTGTGGGCAACTAACGGCGAATCAAAGTGCGCAAGAAGTGCCTGTCGTAAGCATCCCTGCGTGTTCAGTAACGTTGCCATCGCCTGAAAACTCGCGGTTTTTTCGCTGAGGCGATCGCGGAGTTGGGCCTTCACCTGATCTTGATTAAAGCCGCTGGCAATATACGCCTCGATTAATTGGATTTGTGGGTCTTCCATATTCTGATACGCGGCTGGATGCCGATAGATGGTTTCAATCAACTTCGCATCCGGCAGGCCCTGACTGAATTGAGCGGCGCGCTGATAATCGCCTGGTCCGATTAACAAGACCGCCGCACTCGCCTCGCCATCACGCCCGGCACGGCCAATAGCTTGTGAATACGCCTCAAGGGATTCAGGCACGTACAGATGCACCACCAAGCGCACATCTGGCTTGTCGATGCCCATGCCAAACGCACTGGTAGCACAGATGACCTCGAGTTGATCCTGCATGAAGCGCCGATAAATCAAATCCCGGGTATGCGCATCGAGTCCGGCGTGATAATAGGCGACGCTGAGGCTTGTCTTGGCCGCAATCAATTCTGTCACCTGTTCCGCCTTTTGCTTGCTATCAAAATAAATAATCTTGGGCCCGGCAATTTGCGTCAGCAGTTCAATCAGACGAGTCATCTTATCGGCCTGTGAATCGACCTGCTCTAATCCCATGAAGACATTGGGCCGATTCACAGAAGCAATGGATTCCTGGGGTTGATTGAGGTGGAGCCCGCGTTTGATATCATCTTGAACGACCTTGGGTGCCGTCGCTGTCAGTGCCATTGTCGCTCGGACATTGAGTTTGGCCAGTTGATCACCGAGTTTCAAGTAAGCCGGCCGAAAGTCAGGGCCCCACTGCGAGATGCAGTGAGCCTCATCCACCACGGCGAGCGTCAGTGGCATCTGCTGCAACTGCGCGATAACGTCTTGTCGTGCCAACATTTCTGGCGCCATAAAGACAAAGCGATAGCCATTCAAATGGGCCAGCACAAAGCGAAAATCGCTGGGTTGTAACTGACTGGTCAGGGCGATGACATGTTTTTCGCCCATCGCCTGCAGCCGCTTCACTTGGTCTTCCATGAGGGCCAATAAGGGCTCAATTACAATCGTCGTGCCCCCTAACATCAGCGTGGGCAACTGGTAACACAAGGTTTTCCCACTGCCGGTGGGTAAAATCCCTAACGCGTCTTGCCCATCGATGGCCGCCTGAACCAGGGATTCCTGACCGGGACGAAAGTGATCAAACCCGTAGTGCTGTTTCAGTGCATCCAGAATTGCACTCATTGTGGCCACCTCCCTTGAATCATCAAAATTTGGTACAACCGGACTTGAAAGAACGAGAATGGGCCCTGAGCCATGATTGTCTGGTAACTCGTCACTGATTGACCGGTCAATGCGGCCCGCTCTTCTGGGCGATAAAACTGCTCGAGTGGTAGTTGCCGCCCGTAAATCGCCCCCAACAACAGATGTTCGTTGACGGTGCTTTCCTTATAGCGGTATCGTGTGGCGATTTGGGCCACCGACATGCCTTGATTCAGCGCCTCAATTGTGCGATTGGCTGAAGCGGACACGGGATCTGTGGGGCCACCCCATAGTGCCCACCACAGCTGTTCAGGTACCAGCGTCTGCAAGAACACACAGATATCATCGCGCTGTTGCATGCTCTGCTGCAGGTCGGTCACGGCCAAGCTGCCGGCAAAATCATGACCGACGAGTTGATTGCTCAATCGGTCCGCCACATCTTGCGGCAGTGTCTCAAACAGTGCGTGCAATTCATCAATTGCCGCCGCCACCGTGAAGTTGGGCTGATGATACCAGCGTTTAATCGCCTGTTGCACCGCAAAATCATTTGTCGTGGGCTCATAAGCGCTGTGGTGGTAACTTCCTTCTGAGAGCACCTGGACGCCCAAAAAGAAACGCGGTAGAAATTGATGCGGCATCAAGGCCGGCTGATAGTGACTCGGCAGCAGATCGCGATGTCGACTGGCAAATGCTTCGCCGTGGTCTGTCAGCACCAATCCCTGGTCAGTGGCTTCGAGCAACTTTTTGTGTCAGCTGCTTAATTGCCGCTTGAAATTGGTCTCGATCCAAAGTAGGGTAAAGGAGTAAGGCATCGAGCTGTTGATGCAGCAACGCCGCAAATAAATTAGAGATGGTCTTTTTGCCCGTCAGCAGGCCATGAACCGCTAATGGCCGTCGCGGTTGATCCTCAAAAAACTGAATGATAAATTCGGGTAACACGCTCACACCTCCGGAGGAACTTCTATATGGTATTATACGCAAAAGTTAACCGTCCTGAATGTATTGCTTGTGGTTTATGCCAAATGTTGGCACCAAAGCTCTTTGAGTATGATCAAGACGGCATTGCCAGTTACACACCCGACCAGAATACAGGAACAGAACCACTTTCGCCAGCCGATCTGATTGATTTCAAACTGGCGTATACGCGTTGCCCAACTGGGGCCATCAAGCGGAGCGACAAACCCTTTGCGCCTGAGGATACGAAAGCTTGATTCATTGTATCATGCCGCCAAAAGAGGCTGTGACCACCCACTCGGGTGAGATCACAGCCTCTTTTTGTGATGCAATATGCATTAGTTCGCGTTTTTGTGCACGCTGCTTAGCCAACCACGGCGCCAAGGCCCGCGCGATGACATAAAACAGAATCGAAACGACAATCCCTTTGACCAGGTTGAACGGGACAACGCCAATCAACACGTACTTGGTCAGTGACATGCCCAGATTAAAGTTGAAGACCGCCAGATACATCGGCGTGATGACCAACCAGTTGAGCAGACTCATAATGACGGTCAGACTGATAATTCCAAGCCCCATGCCCATGAATTGGCGTGAAGGCCGTTCATGATCACCACGGATGGTCCAGATAATTGGCAACATGAAGCCCACGCTGGCAATGAATGCGGCCGAATCCCCAATCAGATTCACAATGCCACCACCGGTCAGCGCAAAGTGGGCCAGACTGCGAATCAACGCGGTCATAATCCCACCAACTGGGCCGAACATCAGTCCGCCCAGCAACACTGTGAGGTCAGAGAAATCCAACTTCAAAAACGGAAACAGCGGGAAAATTGGGAAATCAAACAACATCAAGATATATCCAATCGCAGCGAGTAACGCCACGCCCACCAGTCGATGCAAATTCGTTCGTGCCATAAAACATTCCTCCAAGCGGTTGTCTCAGAGTGGCCAAAAAGGACCCGCTATCTTCAGAAAGATAACGGGTCCCCTAATGAATGTCAGTGTTATTGTAAAGCGCACACAAAAACGATTCAAAAAGCCCCATCTTCTTTATCTAGACTGTACTATCGGTTCCGGAATTGCACCGGATCAGCCGCAAATGCGGGTCGTGGACTATTACCACCGGTCGGGAATTGCACCCTGCCCCTGAAGACGAACCAAGTTATTTAATTACTCACTTACCATACTTAACTCGTGGCAATTTGTCAACCATTTGCAAGCCGTTTCAAGTCTTGCAGCTCACGCGGCCGAATTTCACGGTATTCCCCTGGTTGTAGGCCAGTTAAGTCGAGGTTACCGAAGCGTTCCCGGGATAACTTCATCACGGGGAAACCGACAGATTGCAGCATCTTTTTCACTTGATGATTCATCCCCTGATGAATGACCAGTTCCACAATCGCGGTTTTCTTGGCCTTATCAGTTGAAAGAATCTTAACCTTAGCCGGAGAGATTTTTGTGGTCCAAAATAATCCCCTTGGTTAAGGGTAAGAGATCAGCCCGCGTTGGAATACCTTGCACCTTCGCCACGTATTGCTTATCCACTTCAAACTTAGGGTGCATCAACATGTTGGCCAAATCGCCATCATTGGTCATGATCACCAAACCGGAAGTGTCGTAGTCGAGTCGGCCCACAGGATAAATCCGTTCGCTGTAATCTTCAAAGAAGTCGGTCACAACACGGCGTTTCTTGTTATCGGTCACCGCTGTGATCACGCCACGAGGCTTATACAAGAGGAAATGACGCTTGGCTTCACGGCCAACGGGCACGCCATCCACGCTCACTTCATCTTTGCTCGATACCTTGACACCCATTTGGGTCACAACTTCGCCGTTGACGGCGACGTGGCCTTCCTCGATTAAGGTTTCTGCGTGGCGTCGTGATGCGACCCCTGCTTGGGCCAACACCTTTTGTAGTCGTTCAGTCTGTGCTGCCATTATCGTCCTCCATAGTTGCCATTGTTTGATTGAATTGTGCCATTAAATCTGTTTCGCCACTCTCGTCCGTGATCGGTGGCAGTGCATTGAGTGAGGTCAGACCAAAATAGTCCAGGAATGTTGCGGTGGTCGCATAAAGAATCGGCCGCCCGGGCACGTCTTTGCGGCCCGCTTCCTGGATGAGTTGCCGGCTGGCCAGCGTTGTCAGTGCACCACTGCTCTGGACGCCACGAATCTCATCGATTTCGATGCGTGTAATCGGTTGTTGATACGCGATGATGGCGAGGACTTCAAGGGCAGCCTGTGATAAGCCATGCGCGGGAGGCCCAGCAAAAAGCGGGCCACCGCCTCATGGTAATCCGGCTTGGTTAACAGGTAATAGCGGTCTCCTGCCACCTGCACTTGAAGCCCGGTATCAGTATCGGCTGCTAGTCTGGCCTGTAGCTGTTCGACCTGTTGTCGCGTCGCCGTTTGGTTGCGATTGATGATAGCAGCCAGATCGACCAAACTGATCCCGGCTTCACCTGCGGTATAAAGCACCGCTTCAATCATGCCTTGCATTACGCCGCCTCCTTTGGTTGCACCCATTGGTGCGAATGGGTCTTCTTGCTGACACTCAATTTCATTCAGATGCATCAGCTCCAAAATCGCTAGAAAGGCGGTCACAATCCCATCGACGGTTGTTTGATCCAATAGTTGATCGAATGCCCAGCGCGTTTGCTGCTTGAGTCGCTTGCGAATCACATTGATCTGATCAGCCACAGAGACCGGTTCGGCCTCGATGTGTTGAATTAGGGTCATCGTTTGCAACTTCTGCGTGACGACTTGGGTCATGGCGTGATGCAACTCATTGAGCTTGACTGCGCCCGGCGCCAGCAACGCGTTGCTATCGGCCGGTGGGTTTGATTCAGGCTTCGCATAGGCTGTTGCCCGTTCCTGAGCGCGTTCTTTGAGCGTCTCTGCCGCCTGCTGATAAACCTGATACGTCAACAGTTGCGCCACTAGATCCGCCCGCGGATCAAACGCGGGCTCATCTTGCTGTAGCTCTTCTTCCACCGTTGGCAACAGCAGCCGACTCTTTAATGCCATCAAAGAAGCCGCCATCACAAAATAATCGCCGGCAATATCAAGCGCCAATTCCTGGGCTTGATGAAGATAGTCGAGGTATTGGCGCGTCACTTCTGCGATTGGAATATCATAAATATCAATTTCATTAGCTTTAATCAAGTGCCACAAAAGATCCAGTGGCCCTGAGAAATCATCGAGAACCAGCGTCAGTGCCAAAGCCCTGCTCCTTTCGCGCCCGTTCCCACGCAACGATCAATTGCGTTGTTTCCAGTGAGCCCATTAACTTTTTGTCTTCGCCACAGAGCTTAGCGAGATCATCGAGAATCGCAAACTGGGTCGCTTGGTCACGCACGCTGGGAGAAAGTGAGATGTGTCGAACCAGTAAGAAATCGCTGCCCGTTTCCACACCGACGACACCAATAAAGTCGTCATCATTATTTTCTTTATAGAGATATAATTCATGATCCGGATCCGTGGTGTACAGACTGAGTTCAGTCTTCAAATTCGACATCACCTTGAGATCTGGTAGATATGAGAGAAAGCCCATGGCAATTTTCTCATAATCATTTTTATATTTAACTAACATTTTTGCCTCCAAGTTGACTCTCGCCATACCTTACCACATTATCTAAAGCCAAGCAATCAGCCTCGAGGATGGGTCTGATGATAAACACTAATCAACTTTTGATTACTGAGGTGGGTATAGATTTGGGTGGTACTGATGTCACTGTGGCCGAGCAAGGTCTGAACCACCCGTAAATCCGCCCCATTCTCCAGTAAATGAGTAGCAAAACTGTGGCGCAAAGTATGTGGTGTGACATTCTTCTTGATTCCTAAACGCGTGATGTAGGCCTCAGATTCTTCCAAATGCCCTGGCGCGTCAAGGCGTGGCCGTGGAAATTCAAGAACACCTCGGGCACCTGCTGTTTGCCATTGAGCAGTTGCCCTCGCGCAACCGTCAAGTATCGATTGAGCCACTCGACAGCTGGCGGACTGACCGGGACCAAACGTTCCTTGTCACCCTTACCGACAACTTGCAGCAAGTTCATGCTCAAATGCAATTGGTTCAACCGCAAATTGATCACTTCTGACACCCGCAGGCCCGTCGCATACATCACTTCAAAAATTGCCCGGTCGCGCAGGCCCAATGGCGTTGTCGTGTCCGGCGCCTGCATCAATCGATCCACTTCGGCTGTCGTCAATGTGGCCGGCAAATGCTGGCCCTTTTAGGTGAGGCGATTAATGTCATCGGATCGGTCGTCATAATCTGCTCGCGATTGAGGTACCGATAGAACTTGCGCAGTGCACTGGTCATGCGCGCCACCGATGTCGCCTGTTTTTGACTGCTCTGATCGCTCAAGAAGTTTTGAATCACGAGCCGGTCAGTCGGAAAGGTATCCAACTGCTGATCCTCGAGCCATGTTTTAAATGTGAGCAAGTCTTGCCGGTAACTGGCTTGCGTGGTGGTTGCCAAGCCGCGTTCCACATCCAAATAATGAATAAAGTCAGCAATTTGCTGGTTCATTAGTCGATCAACTCGGTAATGCCATCGTGTTGGCGAATTTTCTTAGCTTTCATCAAACTCCCCAGCGCGCGCTTGAATGCACCCTGCTGATTGCAAAAGTGGCCTGAATCGCTTCGGGATCACTCTTATCGGTATAGGGAATGGACTTGGTCTGACTGTGTTCCAGCACGGCCAAAATCATGGCCGCATCATCGCTGATGGCTTCGTATGCACGAGGCCGTAAGCTCAGGTTCAAGACCCCATCAGGCCGCACACCAATGACACGGGCGGAGAGATGTTCTCCCAGCCGTGGTTCGGCATCACGTTCACTCGGATGGATGAAGCCGAGGAAGAAATCATCGGTCAATACATGTGTCCCAGCCATCTTCAGACGATACACCGTCGCCTGCACATCTTCGTTATTTTGGGTTGGCTTAGCCATATTCGCCACGGCGTGAATGGTATCTTCATCGGCGAGTTCACCCCACAACCGGTTCTTCTTATCGCGGCTCAAGTGAATCATCAACCGATCACCACGATTAGGCCACAAGCGAGACAATTGTGGTAATTGGTCTAATGACACCACGATATCCTTATCAGGCAAACCGATGTTAACAAAAACGCCCAAATCGCGGCGCACTTCAACGACTTCGCCGAATGCATAACGATCCATCCCCACCTTGGGAATGATTGGGGTCAAGCGGGCTTGATTAGAACTATTTTCGTAGGCAAAGCCCCGAATCTCATCACCGACAGCCAGTTCGGTATCCACCTGGCTCTTATCGGTAGCTAATGTCACGCCTTGATACTGTGAAAAATTTGGTCATCGTTTTGATCTGAAACGGTCGCAACGATCAATTCACCATTAAAATCCATTTTATTCTCCTTGGCAAAATGCGCCGAAACGACATTTTGCAACTCTCTACTTACTTACCTGGTAACAGGTTGAACAGCGTCAATATCACATAGGTCATGCCTGACGCGATAACGGGACCCGCGGCCACACCTTTGAACAGCGCAACCCCCATGATGGTCCCAAAGACGAGGGCGACGGTCACTTCGGGGCTCTGGCTCAACAAGCCGACCCCCTTGGCGGACAGCACGGCGACTAACACCCCACAGGCAACGGCAATCAAGCCAACGGGGCTCTTAAACATGTTCAAGAGCTCTTTGACGCCAATTTCACCGGTTGCGATAGGCACCATAATCGCCGCAGAGATAATCGTCACGCCCCAGTTAATCCCCCGAACTGCCGAGTTTCAACAACCACGGCTGCAGCATCGGAATTAATTTGAGCACCATGACCGCTGCCACCCCAATCATCAATGCCTTATTTTTGGCGATGACCGCGATAACCAAAATGGTGCCGAGAAACAGCCAACTTTCCATCTCCATTACCCTCCCTTTATTTTACCTAAATTAGTGCAAGAACGCCCATTATTTTTGATTGCTATCGATACAAAAAGGAGGTTGCAACAAAACCTGCGTTTTGTGACAACCTCCTCTTGTGTGACACTTAAATTAAGTTAAGTGGTTTATAAAGCGTTTGTTGCACCCTTGTAGACGATACCACGACGGGAGTCAACAGTGATTACTTGACCATCTGTGATAACAGTTGTTGCGTCTTCAGCACCAACGATAACAGGGATGCCCATAGCAATACCGACAACAGCAGCATGGCTGGTTAAACCACCGTTTTCAACAACTAATGCAGCAGCCTTTTCGATTGCTGGCAAGTAGTCCTTGTCTGTTGTCTTAACAACTAAGATATCACCCTTGGACATCTTAGCAGCTGCTTCGTTAGCATTGCTTGCGATAACAGCCTTACCAACAGTTGATTCGTCGCCGACACCTGAACCTTGAGTCAACTTAGAACCGATCAATTGGATCTTCATAACGTTTGTTGTCCCTGATTCACCAACTGGCACACCAGCAGTGATCAAGATCAAGTCGCCTTCTTCAGCAAAGCCGAGGTCTTGTGCGGTCTTTGTTGCAAGATCGAACATTTCATCAGTGTTGCCTGGCTTTTCAGCAACAACAGGATAAACACCCCAGTTGATTGTTAAGCCGCGACGAGTCTTGTCATCAAAAGTGATAGCCAAGATGTCAGCCTTTGGACGATACTTGGAGATCATCCGGGCTGTGAAGCCACTTTCTGTAGCAGCAACGATGGTCTTAACGCCAAGGTCACGTGCAGTGTGAGCAACAGATTGACCAACAGCTTCGGTGATGTTCTTCTTAGCGAATTCCTTCAATGCAAAAGCATCTTGGTCAACTAATGAAGCTTCGATGTATTCGTTAATCCGTGCCATTGCAGCAACAGATTCTACAGGGTAGTCCCCGTTAGCACTTTCACCAGAAAGCATAGTTGCGTCTGTACCATCCATAACGGCGTTAGCAACGTCGTTAACTTCGGCACGTGTAGGACGTGGGTTTTCTTGCATAGAATCAAGCATTTGGGTAGCAGTGATAACTGGCTTACCAAGCGCATTGCACTTCTTGATCAGACGCTTTTGAACGATTGGCACGTGTTCGAAAGGAATTTCGACACCCATGTCACCACGAGCAACCATCAAACCATCAGAAACCTTCATGATGTCATCGATGTTGTCGATACCTTCTTGGGATTCGATCTTAGGGAAGATTTGAACGTTTAATGCGTCCTTTTCTTCGAGTAATTCACGAATATCCATAACGTCTTGAGGCTTACGAACGAATGATGCAGCGATGAAGTTGATGCCGTTGTCTAAACCAAAACGGATATCATCAGCATCTTTTTCAGTAATACCAGGTAAGTTGATGGAAACACCAGGTGCGTTAACACCCTTACGTGAACCTAAGAGACCATCATTTTGAACCTTAGTTACTAATTCGCGGTTTGCTTCGTCTTTTTCAGTAATAACAACGTCGATTAAACCATCATCGAATAAGACATGCCCACCAACGTGAGTATCGTCATATAAGCCAGGGTATGTGACAGCAACCTTGTCCTTGTTACCTTCAAGGCTGGCATCCATCGAAATACGCAGAACATCGCCAGTATGTAATTCGATCTTACCGTTATCTGTTGCTTGAACAGTTGTCCGGATTTCAGCACCCTTTGTGTCCAACATGATCCCAACAGTCTTACCAGTGATCTTTTCAGCTTCGTGAACCATGTTCATCCGGCCGAGATGTTCTTCGTGATCACCATGTGAGAAGTTAAACCGGAATACATTAGCCCCCGCCTCAATTAACTTAACAATAATATCTGTAGTGTTACTTGCTGGTCCGAGTGTGCTAACGATCTTGGTTTTTTTCATAAATGGATTCTCTCCTTTGAATAGTTTTAAAAAGACGTTAATGTCGTTTTTTTTAACAGTAATTAGAATGACAATTCATCAGCTAATGTGTACAGAGACAAATCAGCTTGATGCTTTGAGTCAAACAAGTCAGTGATATCGTGTGTGGTCAACTTGTTGTTTTGAATCCCGATAGCAAGGGCACCCTTGCCTTGGAGTAACAATTCAACAGCGTAGCTACCCATTTGGGAAGCGAGCACACGATCGCGGGCTGTAGGTGAACCCCCACGAACCACGTGGCCTAATACCGTGCTCCGTAATTGGAAATCACCGTATTCGCCAAGTGCCTTGGAGAATTCTTCAGCGTGCATAACCCCTTCGGCAAGCAGGATAACCGCGTGCTTTTGGCCGCGTTCCCGACTGCTTTGGAGCTTCTTAGCAACGGCCGCAACGTCGAAGTCGTGTTCAGGAATGATCACGTCTTCGGCACCACCAGCAACACCAGCCCATAAGGCGATGTCGCCGGCGCCACGACCCATGACTTCAACAACGAATGTCCGTTCGTGACTTGCAGCTGTGTCGCGCAGGCGATCAACGGCTTCAAGAACAGTATTCACAGCGGTATCAAAACCGATTGTGAAGTCTGTGAATGGAATATCGTTATCGATGGTCCCTGGTAAGCCAACAGCGTTGTAGCCGTGGCGAGTTAAGGCCAAGGCACCATGATAGGAACCGTCGCCCCCGATAACAACCAACGCTTCGATACCGAACTTCTTGAGTTGTTCGATCCCTTTGAGTTGGCCTTCTTCGTTAGCAAATTCAGGGTAACGTGCCGAGTACAACATGGTACCCCCACGTTGAATCTTGTCCCCGACAGTTGCTTCATTCATCTTGAAAATGTCACCAGCAACTAAGCCGGCAAACCCATAATTGATACCATACACTTCTAAGCCTTCGTGCATCGCTTTACGGGCAACGGCACGAACCGCAGCATTCATACCGGGTGCGTCACCACCACTGGTTAAAATCCCAATGCGTTTCATCAATTTCACCTCATGCGTCATCTATTTGATCAATTTGCTTGATCTCAAATACTTGTACAGCATATCACTTTTCAGAAAGAATGTCCCGTCATTTTCAAATATTTCTGACTTTACTGGTTTACCACTTGATTAGGCCGCAAAACAACGGCGTTTTCACCAAATTGGGCCTTGAGAGCGGTCAGTAAGAGATCACTACCATCAACCCAATATTGACGGGCTAAAAGCACTCCTTGCCGGCTACCTTGTGCCACAGTGATCACAGGAATGGTTCCGTGGTATTGTTGAACCGTTTTCAGCAAAGTTTCTTGCCCGCTCGCATCAAAATCTTGCGGCGTTTGAATGAAGAGCCGTGCGCTAGGCATCAGTGCATCTGCCAGCTGAATCGAGTTCGCAATCACCTGCAGGGCATCGTTGCGCAATTCGGTTTTGCCCTGAATCATGACAATGGCATCTTCTGGCAACTGGTCAAAGACCGGGTACAGGCTTGGAAAAATCGTCACCGAAGCGCCACCAGTCTGATCCTGCACATCCACGAACGCCATGGCCTGGCCCTTCTTGGTCCGAATGCGTTTGGCGTGGCGAATCTGTGCCAAAATGGTCACGGACTGATCCGCTTCAAGACCTGCAATTGCCTGAATGGGATACTGCTGCTTCAAGAAATTGAACTTCTCAACCGGATGACCCGAGAGGTACACCCCGAGGGCCGCTTGTTCGCGATCCAATTGTTCCGACAACGTCCAAGCATCCACCTTCGTTAACTTGGGTTGCAACATCTCAAACAAGCCCACATCATTGCCACTCAACTTAACTGATTCGATCAATTCATCCAGATTAAACGCAACCTGCGCGCGATTGCTGTCGAAGCGATCGAACACGCCGGCATCAACCAATGGCGCTAGTGTGGCCGTCTTGAGCCACTTGGGATCCAATCGCTGCAGAAAATCACGCAAATCCTTAAATGGCCCGTTCTTGCGTGCCGTTAAGATGTCACCAGCAAAATCACGCCGGACACCCTTAATGGACAACAGCCCGAACAGAATTTGATCCTGATTGACGCTGAAGTAGCGTTGACTGCTATTGATATCAGGCCCCACAACCCGGACCTTGAGTTCCCGTGCTTCTTGCAGATAAATGCGCAGCTTGGCGGTATTGCTCAAGGATGAATTCATCAGAGACGTGAAGAACGCCGCGGGATAATGCACCTTGAGATAGGCCAGCCAAAACGCAATCATACTGTACGCCACCGCGTGGGAGCGATTGAACCCGTAGTTAGCGAACCGATCGATATACGCGTAAACCGTCTCTGCCGTCTGCCGATCAAAGCCCTTTTCAAGCGCGCCGTCAATGAATCGCTTCTGCTCATCCGCTAACACGGCCGCCTTTTTTCTTACTCATCGCCCGCCGCAACAGATCGGCCTCCCCTAATGAGAAGCCACCCATGACACTCGCAACTTGCATGACCTGTTCCTGATACACCAGCACGCCATATGTGGGCGCCAGAATCGGTTCCAACGCGGGTGCGGGATAGCTGATGGGTTCCTGCCCGTGCTTCCGCGCCACAAAGGTATCGATATTTTCCATTGGTCCCGGCCGATACAGGGCATTAACAGCCACAACATCTTCAAAACTGCTTGGTCCCAACTGCCGCAACACCGCCTTGATGCCACTCGATTCAAACTGGAACACGCCGTTGGTATCGCCACGCGCAAACAAGGCTAACGTGTCCGGGTCATCCAGCGGAATCGTTGCCGGATTAATCGCCTGGCCCGTTTGCTTCTGCACATAACTCAACGTGCTAGCGAGAATACTCAAATTGCGCAGCCCCAAGAAATCCATTTTGAGCAGGCCTAACGCTTCGACATTCCCCATCGCAAATTGGGTCTGTTCGATACCGTCACCACCGCTCTGCAAAGCCACCGTGTCGGTGAGTGGTTGATCGGATAGGACAATCCCCGCCGCATGGGTTGAGTAATGGCGCGGCAAGCCTTCAATCGCCAGCGCGGTTTGGAACAAGCGCTGATTCTCTTGCGCATCCGCCACCAGATTCTTGAGCGCTTGCGACTGCTGGTAGGCTTGCTGCAGGCTCACATGCAAGCCAGGTGGAATCGCGTTGCTCCACTGGTTGCTTTGAAACTGACTGAGACCAAGACCCGGGCCACATCACGCAGCGCTTGCTTGGCCCCAAATGTCCCAAAGGTCACAATCTGCGCCATGTGATTGGCACCATATTTATCGTGCACATAATTGATCAATTCATTCCGCCGATTATCGGGAATGTCCAAGTCGATATCCGGCATATTGGCGCGATTGGGATTCAGGAACCGTTCAAACAAGAGATTGTACTGAATCGGATCGACTTCAGTAATCGCTAGGGCGTAACTTACAAGTGACCCCGCTGCTGAACCCCGTCCTGGCCCTGTAATAATACCGACCTCATGCGCATGATTCATCACATCCCAAATCACAAGAAAGTAATCCGCAAAGCCCATCTTGGTAATGACATCTAATTCATAAGCCAGGCGCGTTTGATACGCTTCTGGAATCGGATCACCGAGTCGTTTGGTCAACCCGCTTTGGGCCAACATGGCCAAATACGCCGGCGCCGACTGGCCATCAGGTGTCTGGTAATGCGGCAACTGTGGTTGCTTGAAATCAATGGTCACGTCACAGCGTTTGGCAAGTGATGCCATATTGGTCAAGGCATCCGTTAAATCGGCCGCCTCAAATAATTGCGTCATCTGCGTTTCCGGCATCAACCACCGCTCACCGGCATCAAACAACGTGGGGTCTCTAAAATTGAGTTGGGTCCCGGCATCAATCGCCTGGAGTACCTGCTGGGTGAAGGCATCGGTTGGATCTTGGTACCACACATCCCCTAGCGCGAGCAGCGGATAGTCATGAAGCCGAGCAAAGGCCACGATATCGTGCTGAACCATGATTGGGGTCACACCGATAAAAACGGATGCCGGAAACTTGGTATTAAAGCGCTCAAAGGCCGCCTGTGCTTGTTGCGCTTGGCCCTGTTCAATCAGATCCACTACAGTGCTCTTGGCCGTCGTGATGACAGCAAGCCCCGTGAAATTATCGAGATCATCAAACGTCACATCGGGATGCAGCATCACCTGTGATGACAGCCGCAATAATTGATGATAGCCTGCCGTCGTCTCTGCTATCAATAGGAACGTTTTCGTCTGCCAATTGCATCGTCATCCCCAGAATGGGCATGATATCGGCTTGCTTGGCTTGCGTGTAGAAATCAACCAAGCCACTCACCACATTGGTGTCTGTCAATGCCACACGCGAATAGCCCCGCGTCTTGGCCGCCTGAATAATACCGGGCAGTGTCTGCGGGCTATTGAGCAGTGAATAACTGCTATGCACTTGAAATTGTGTAAATGTCATTTTGCCACCTCAATTTGATTATAACCGAAAACCAATTGGCTGTTGCAAACTGGTCATTTCATGATAAGATAATCTTCAGAAAAGAGGGATCGACATGCGTTATATTGCGACGCTTTTTTGGGGGTCAATCCTGGGTGAAGTCATCGGATTCTTGCTCTCCGCTCTGAACGGTACCCAATTTAATCCTCAACAAAGCCTTATTGTCAGTGTGATCTTCGTGATTATCCTTTTCATGATGCCAGCCATCATGAAGCAGTTTGATACCACTGCATCTAAATCATAGTAGATGAGACCGGGCGATTGTTGCTGCGGTCTTTTCTTTTGCACAAAAATTCGAATGGAGCGACGACGAGTGAAAAAGCAGTTTTGGTTAACATTTGGGTTTGGGTTTCAGGGCTGGGTGTGGCATTACAGGCCCACCCCGTACACGCCGCAACGATCACCTTACAAAGTGATCAGCGCCTGGCCCAAACCGCGGGTGAAAAACAATCAGGTGAAGCATTAAAGGCAGGTACGAGCTGGCGGGTCAGCCAGGCCGTCACCAAAGATAAGAATGTCTGGCTTGAATTAGGCCGCAATCAGTGGTTGCCGGTCGAATTCCCCGGGACCTTGCAACTCACTAAAGAAACACCTGTCTATTCTGCACCTACCATTCCTGCCAGTCTCTCAAAGAAATTAGCCGCCGGCAGTCAGTGGCAGTTTTTTGATGTGCAATTGATTAATGATACGCTCTGGTACTCCCTAGGTGGTCACCAGTGGATCAACCTTGAAGATGCCCAGCCACAGTCCGGTCAAGACCTGACTGTGACCCCACATGACACCATTCAGGTGCAGCTCAAAAACAAGGATGCGTCACTCGATTATTTGACCGATAAGGGCTTTATTCCAGCGGCCAACAGTGATCTGATCAACCAAACATTCACGGTTGACCAGCAAATCGATCAACCGGATCATCCCGCCATGTATCTGCTCAAGCAATACACCCACGTGATTGCGTGGA
Organism: Lacticaseibacillus saniviri JCM 17471 = DSM 24301; assembly: GCF_001311785.1. Classification (GTDB taxonomy): domain Bacteria; phylum Bacillota; class Bacilli; order Lactobacillales; family Lactobacillaceae; genus Lacticaseibacillus; species Lacticaseibacillus saniviri. Next base: position 152,106 of record NZ_BBBX01000001.1, read on the forward strand.
TTAGTGCGGATGACGTCCAAGAAATTCCGGATACACCGGTCACCTTTACCCAGACAGTGGCACAACGTCAAAGTGTTACCCTACGCCCAAGTAGCAATGAATCCAGTTTTTATTTGACCGATGACGGGCTCAAAAAAGCTAAACCTGTCAAAAACCTGCAACAGCTTTCCGGCCTCACCACTCGCCGGACTCTGGTTGGGAGCGATGGCAGTCAATTCGATCTGATCGAACAAGCCGGGCAACAGCTCGCCTGGGTGAACCAAAAGAGTGTACAAAAGGCCACCATGTCCGTTCAAACCAATCAAACCACGATTGTCTACAATGACTATGGCAAGTCTCGCCAATACAGTTACCGGACACTGCCAGCCAATACCAATGTGACGTACTATGATCACGTGACCGATGGCGACACTACCTGGTACAGCCTGGGCCACAATCAGTGGTTCACGCTCGACAGTGATTTGAATCAGATGACCCCAGAAAGCCTGAATGCACAAACACTCACGCTGACCAGTGCCACACCAATTTACAGCGATACCGACCACAAGCAACAGGTTGGCCAATTAGCAGCCAATGATACCGCGACGATTGAGGCAGTTAAGACTGTTGATCACCGCCTCTGGTACCAAAATGCCATGGGCTGGTTCTCCCCTGCGTATGAAGTGACCAAGAATTGGCATTACCAAGACCAACCCGTTCGCTTACCAATTCTGATGTATCACGATTTCGAAGACACCGTGACCAGCAATATCTACGCGATTCCCGCTGCACAATTCAAGCAACAATTGGACTGGTTGGACAAAGCCGGTTACCAAACATTGACCCCTGACCAATCCTATTACGCCCTCACCACGAATTACCTACCAACCAGCAAGGTCGTTTGGATGACGATGGATGATGGCTATCAATCATGGTATCGCCAAATCATGCCGCTGGTTCAAGAAAGTGGCGTACACGTCACCGGCTTCCAAATCGTCAATCGGATGGACAGCAATTGGAGTTTGAACCCTAGCGAAATCAAGACATTGATGGCCGCTGGCTTCAATCTCGAATCCCACACCATGAATCACGTGAAGTTGGGACAACAAGGTGATTACACCGCCAGCCAGGAATTAACCGAATCAAAGGCAGATCTGCAAAAGCAATTCGATGCCCCAATCACCACGATTGCCTATCCTTACGGGAGCTACACGAACAAGACCGAAAACCTTACTCAGGCCGCTGGCTACCAAATGGGCCTCGCGATGGATAACCGAGTGGCAACATTGAGCGACTCGCTCTATGCCTTACCACGAATTACCGTCACCCCAGATTTAAGTAAGCAAGCATTTCTCGACAAATTACAATAATAGGTACAAGGCCGTGACCGCCCAAGCTGGGTAGTCACAGCCTTTTTTTGTTACCAAAACGGATAGCACTCAAACCCCTTTAGGTTTACAAATGAAGCGACAGCGATGTATATTTGATATATCAATATACAGGAGTGATTGGAATGGCACAGCCACAGTATCAACAGATCCTCGATATCCTCAAACAACAGATTCAAACCCAGCAGTTGCCTCCGGGCAGTCAACTACCGACAGAAATGCAGTTAGCAGAACAGTATGGGGTGAGTCGGATTACCAGCAAGCGCGCATTGACTGAATTGGAAAGCGCCGGCTTCATTGAACGCGTCCAAGGTCGAGGCAGCTTCGTTAAGCAGACCGCTGCGCTTGTTCGCACATTGACACCCTTGCAAAGCGTGACCCCTTTGCAGCAAGCACAAGTTGCCACTGATTTGCCTGAACTAGCAGTCAAGGCACAACCTTTAATGCAAATCAGCGATGGCACTATCCTTTTTGGATCACCAACGGATGAAGAACTCAATACGATATATCAATTGATGTCAGATGGTATATCAATTCGTTTGTTTAGCTTAGCACCCCTACCAGCCCTGGCCTTACCGACACTCCAATTGGATTGGATCCAGGCGGGACGATTGGCAACAAGCACTCTCATTCGCCAGCACCGCCAGCGCATCGGGTTCTGGGGGCCAACCTCACACCCCGCTTATAGTGGGTATGTGCAATCGTTATTGCAAACACGCTCTCCGCTTCAAACACCACCCGGCCACGGTATCACCGATGTGTTATCAGCTGGCATCAGTGAACTAGACGGCCTCATTGTCAGTGATCCTAGCCAAGCCACCCGCGTGCTCGGACAATTACAAGAAAGCGGCGTTCATGTTGGTCAGGACTTTGGTCTCATCGTTATCGGTAACCTACCCGGCTTAGAGAACACCTACCCCCTGTTGAGCCGGCTGAGTTATGATTTGAATGAGTTTCGTCACTGGATGAATGCCACCGAGATGGTCAATACACAGAGCTTGTTGACCCCACACCTCATCCAAGGTGACTCAATTTAGCATTTGATATATTAAATGTAGCTGAGCCAACTAAAAAAGCGTGCGGACATTTTTGTCTGCACGCTTTTTGAATTTCATTGCTTAGGCTTACTTCGTCACATAGAGATAGAGTTGTGTCGTGGAAACACCGACATCGAATTTAACGCCATTACTCTTGATGGTATCAATGGTCGTCTTTTGCTTACTCTTCTTTTGTGCATTTTGAAAGGCTTTAAGTACCGCCTTTGGATCTGCGCCAACAGCGCTTGACATCGCTGCAACTTCCTTGACGAATGCCGTCGCTTTTGCCTTATCCTTCATTGCGGACACCGGCACGATCAATGCGGCTGCGACTAATTGGTCACCTTCGATGTTGCCACGAATCGTCAAGTCGGATTGTTTCATCAATTGGTGTAAGCCAGTTTCTGCTGTGGGTGCCAATTGTTGATCCTTGGTGCTGACCATCGCGGTTTGATAAGCCTTAGCCGCTTCAGGATTCGTCTTTAAGATGGCCGGGTTCTTCATCACTTGTGCAGAAATCGCCTGTGGCAATGACCCGACAATGATTGCTTGGTTGTATGCCGTTGCAATCTTACTGTACTGACCCAATGGCGTTGCCTTTTTGACCTTAGCACTCACACTTTGACTGCCACTGCTCAACTTAATTGTTTGATCATTGGTCTTAACGGGCACGCTCAAGACATAACGGCCATCGCTCACCTTCACTTTGCCACTCGTATCGCCATATTGATAATTGAGACTCGAGCCTGGGGCATCCCCTTTGACAACAGCGACGAGTCCCTGTTGCTTATTTGTGTGCTCATCGACACCTAATTTTGCTTGGCAGGCTGCCAGGGTTAAACCACTGAGCAGCACCATACCAACTGCCATTAATTTCTTCAACATTGCCACATCCCTAGTTAATTTCAAATACCCAAATAGAATAGCGCGCGTTAAGTTTAAGTGCAAGCATAACCTGACAAGGTGTCACATTAATCTGGCAACACAGTGAAGTTATGATTGGCCGTTGCTTCGATGACTGGATGTTGCAACAAATAATCCGCAATCAATTCGGTCATATCGCGTTGATTCTCTTCAACAACTTTACTTTGGTCAAACATCGGGAAGTTACCTCCCCCACCGGCACGATACTGATTCACGACCACGTGATAAGTGGCATCCGACTGCAAAGGTCCCCCATGGTAGGTCACTTGTTTGACACGAGATCCTACCGGTTGGGTGATATCGAGTGTGTAGTCGATCCCTTCATACATGTCGTAATTATAATGCTGTGGCTTTGGCCGCTCAAACCGCGGTGTCACCATGAGCCGATCAGCGCCATCTAAGCTAAAGTACTCGGCATTCTGTTCCAAGGCAGCGAACAAATCCGCCCCACTGAGTGCCACGACGGCTAATGTATTCGGATAGATATAATTCGTGACCACATCGCGCATGGTAATCACGTCACCGAAACCACGGCCCTCATTGTTGAACAGCGCGGTACCGGAGATGTCTGCACTGGTACTTGCCATTTGCACCTTCTGCACGAATTCAATGTAAGGTGTTTCCTGAATCCGCGCCTTGAAAGGATCGTTGATGCGCATATCACCTTCAACTCGCCCCAAGGGTGCGTCCAACCACGTTTCAACTTGATTGCTCGTTTCCTGTAAGGTTTTGATGATTGCCGCATCCGCTGGGACATCGGTCACTGCCAACAATTCTGCTTGACCACCTGTGACCCGATAGCCACCCACCTTATCAGCTAACGTCAACGTGATTTGGCCAACGTTCGCACCGCGATAACCTGGCTGCGTGATTGGGACCCCATTCACGATCTGGGCCAACTCACGATGCTGATGACCTGTCACTAAGGCATCGATACCTGGCACTTCGGTCGCCAATCGATACCCGACGTTTCCCCGGTTTCGCGTTCGGTCAACTGTCCCGTCTCGAGATTGCGTTCAAAGCCACCATGATAGGCAACAATGACGACATCAACTACCGGCCGCAGTTCAGCGACTTCTTTTTTCGCCGTTTCAAGCACCGATTCAAACTGTAAGCCTTCAATATGCGCCGGTGTTTCCCAATGCGGAATGTAGTCGGTGGTCAGGCCAATAATGCCGATTTTGACACCGGCTTTTTCAATGATGCGATGGCCCTGGCCGAACAACGGCTGATTGCCTGTCAAAATATTCGCCGTCAACATCGGATAATTGAGGGTGCCAACCGCTTGCTTCAGATAATCCATGCCGTAGTTGAACTCGTGATTGCCTAAGATACCGACGTCGTACCCCATCAGGTTGTATGCATCCGTCAGCTTGGCGGCATCTTTTGCCACCTTAGCCGCGTAATAAGCCAAGGGTGAGCCCTGGAGCCAATCGCCATTTTCGATCGTAATAACGGGTTCGTCGGTTGACTGCTTCACCCGGTCAATCACAGTCTTGGTCTTAGCCAACGAAAACGGCAGATTTTGATTGCGTTTGACGTAATTAGTCGGTTGCACAAAGCCATGGGTATCACTGGTTGATAGAATTGTCAGTTGCATTATTTGCCCGCCTTCTTACCGGTGGGTTCGGCCACTTGGCTGGTCATCATTTCCACCAATAGTTTTTCAAGGACAGCGTTAATGGCCAAGCTCACCATCGCATTTTGAATGTTCGCCGTATCAGCCCGATTAACCTTATTGATGGTCACTTCGCCGCTGAAATCATTGTTCACCTGCTGAACAGCACCGATGAACGCCAAAATAAAGGTGTCATACGCCTGATTATTGGGCCGATCGATCAATTGATAACTGATGCCACTGGCGATGGTATCCAACGCAAACACCGGCTTCAACATCGCAATGATCAAGATGTTGGCGATTTGCGCCTTGTGATACTTCTTCTTAATGGGCGGTGCGATAACACCCTTTTTGACATAGTTATTCACCATGGTTGCGGTGAGTTCATCCAACCCCAGTGGTGTGATGATTTCATTGATGTATTGCACGACTTGATCCATGTACAGATCAAACTGTGGCAAATCGGTCCAACGCGGTAAGCGCGCCTGTTGTAAGCGATCGAGATAAGCGGAAAACGGTTCTGCTTGTGCCATTATATTGCCTCCTTGATGTGCAGCTAGCGATGACGCTCAGCTGCACCTGTGAACTCATAACTGAATTATCTCTATTATACCATGTTAGCTAGTATTCAAAACCATTTTGATCCAATAAAAAATACCAACACATGGTTGGTATTTTTAATTACGCGTTAGCGTCTGTCTTGTTGATCACTTGGACACCCTTGTAGAAGCCCTTTGGTGATACGTGGTGAGAAAGACGGTATTCGCCTGTGGTTGCATCAAATTGTAAGTTAGGAACGTTCAACTTGATGTGGCCGCGACGCATGCGCTTCTTAGTCTTTGAAGTCCGACGTGCTGGAACTGCCATGAGTAAAAACCCCTTTATCAATAGATTCTTAAATTACTATACCGGAAATATCTGAAAATGCAAGTGTAACCCTGAATTTCGTTAAATCCGTCTGCCATAGCAACATCTATATTACTAGAAATCGCTCGTCAAGGCAAGAACCTTTACACATTTTGTTCATCTTGTTGTTGCTGCTCAAAAGTCAACTGCCCATCGGCGACATTGATTGTGACCTGACTGTGTGGCAAGATCTCACCAGCAATCAACTTCTTAGCCAGCGGTGTCTCGACGGCGGTGGTGATTAAGCGTTGCAATGGCCGTGCCCCATAGGCGGGATCATAGCCCTTATCAGCCAACCATTCCTGGGCGGCAGGGCTAACAGTCAAGCTGATCTCTTGATCACTCATGCGATCGGCCAACTGTTCAAGATCCTTAACCACAATCTTTTCAACATCGGCTAAGGTCAATGGATTGAACATCACGAGCTCATCAATCCGGTTCAAGAATTCAGGCTTGAAGTGAGCCCGAATCTGCTGCATGACCTTCTCACGCGCATCCGCTGAAATCGTACCATCATCCTGCATGCCATCCAACAAGTCCTCAGAACCCAAGTTAGACGTCATGATGATAATCGTGTTTTTGAAGTCCACGGTCCGACCCTGTGAATCGGTCAGGCGACCATCGTCTAAGACCTGCAACAAAATATTGAAAACATCGGGATGTGCCTTTTCGACTTCATCCAGTAACACGATGGTGTACGGATTGCGCCGCACAGCTTCGGTCAACTGGCCACCTTCTTCATAGCCGACGTAACCTGGTGCTGCCCCGACTAAGCGGGAGACACTGTATTTTTCCATATATTCTGACATATCGATTCGGACCATGTGACGTTCGGAATCAAATAAATCGTCCGCCAGCGCCTTGGCCAACTCGGTCTTCCCGACCCCGGTAGGGCCTAGGAACATGAAGCTCCCCAGTGGGCGACTCGGATCTTGCAAGCCAGCCCGTGAACGCAAGACAGCGTCACTGACAGCACTCACGGCTTGATCTTGGCCGATGACCCGCTCGTGTAACTTATCAGCTAGGTGCAACAGTTTCTGGCGATCGCCCTCGACCAACTTAGCAACGGGAATCCCGGTTTGACGACTGATCACATCCGCAATCTCGGTTTCGGTGACCGATTCTTGGACCAGCCACTCCTCAGGCCGATCTTTGGTCTCAAGACTGGCTAGCTCCTTCTCTAATTCAGGGATGGTGCCGTGTTGCAGGCGGGCCGCTGTTTCGAGGTCATAGCGCGACTGGGCATCTTCCAAATCGTGTTTAGCCTGATCAATTTCTGACTTCTTGGCATTGAGAGCCGCGATATCTGTCTTTTCAGCCGACCATTTACTCTTCAATTGATTGGTTGATTCGCGCAGGTTAGCGAGTTCTTCTTGTAATTGGGCCAAGCGTTTTTGACTGGCTGGATCGGTTTCTTTCTTTAATGCCGCCTCTTCAATTTCGAGTTGCATCTGACGCCGTTCCGCAATATCCAGTTCTGTTGGCCGGGAATTCATTTCAACATTAATATTGGCACTCGCCTCATCGACCAGGTCAATCGCCTTATCGGGTAAGAAACGGTCGGTGATGTACCGGTTGGCGAGGGTTGCGGCCGCCACAAGCGCTGAATCGTGAATCCGAACGCCGTGGAAGATTTCAAACCGTTCCTTTAAGCCCCGCAAAATACTGATGGTATCCTCAACGGTTGGCTCCTGCACCAGTACCCGTTGGAACCGGCGTTCAAGTGCCTTATCCTTTTCAATATTTTCGCGATATTCATCCAATGTGGTGGCACCAATCAAGTGCAGCTCACCCCGAGCCAACAATGGCTTCAGTAAGTTACCGGCATCCATTGAGCCTTCCGTCTTACCGGCACCCACAATGGTATGAATTTCATCGATGAACAGAATGATTTGGCCTTCGCTCTTAGTGACTTCTTTGAGCACTGCCTTCAGCCGTTCTTCAAACTCACCACGATACTTCGCACCCGCAATCAGGGCCCCCATATCCAGTGAGATGATGGTCTTGTCCTTCAAGTTATCGGGCACATCTTGGCGCACGATGCGTTGCGCTAAGCCTTCCACAATCGCGGTTTTCCCGACACCGGGTTCCCCAATCAGGACAGGATTATTCTTAGTTTTGCGCGACAGAATGCGAATCACATCGCGAATTTCATCGTCGCGGCCGATAATGGGATCCATCTTACCGCTACGAGCTTCCTTGACCAGATCCGTCCCGTACTTCTGGAGACTCTGGTAGGTATCCTCTGCGTTTTTACTGGTGACTTTCGCGCCACCACGCACTTGATCAATCGTGTCACGTAATTTCTTCTCAGTCGCACCCTGTTGGTTCAAAAACTGGGTGATCGGCGAATAAGCTTGCTTGTACAACGCGAGTAATAAGGCTTCGGTAGAGACAAATTCGTCGCCGAATTGCGTCTTCACACCATCCGCGTCGGTCATCAATTGATACAAATTCTGGCTCATGTTCTGGCCATAATTTGACACCCCTTCAATCACGCTCTCGGCGTCCAGAGCTTTGTCGATGACAGCATTTAATTGATTAATATCAACGCCCGCTTCTTGATAGACCTGTTGGGCCAATCGATTGGGCTGAACTAGCACTTTAAATAAATCGGGAATATCGATATCCTGATGTTTTCTGGTTACCGCCACCTGTTGTGCTTCTGCAATTGCGTCGGTGACTGCTTGCGTCATTTGATCTGGATTCATCTAACAACACTCCTCTCGATGACACTATTTTAGCACATCGCATTGGTCAGTAAAGGTCAAAATGCTCATAACCACTCAAAATCATTCTTAAGTCTGAGTAATCAACCACATAAATAAACCCCAAACACGACTCAACAGTCGGTTTGAGGTTTATTGACGTACTTAATTCTGTTTGGTGTTTGGTCGAGCTGTTGCTTGAGCTTCTGATTCTCCGCTTCTAACGCGGCAGTGGCCTTCTTGACCGCCTGATCGACTACTTTTTGTTGATCTTGCGCGTCATTTTGAACCGACTTGAGTTGCTTGCGGGCCGTGTTGAGCGCACTCGTCGACATCAAGAAGGTGATGAGCGCGCCGATTAAGACCGACACCACAATCACAATAATCAGTGGCCATTCAAATCGAGCACCGAAGAAATTGACGGCGACGGCTTGACCATTCAGCAGTGCAAAGACAATCAGGATTAACGCGAGCACTAAACTAACAATGAGTTGTTGTTGACGTTTCATGAGACGACCTACTTTCGATTGAAAATCCCGCCGGCAAAGAAATCACCGACATGTGGCATAAGCGTATACAGCGTTGCCCCCACTTGCATGATGGCAGGCGCATTGATTTCACGCACAGAACGCGTCATTGCGTTCACAATGCGCTTGGCTAATTTGTCGGGGTCAAGGGTGATCCAGTCAACTGCGGCCTCATAATCTGTTGCTTGAGCACGTTCAAAGAATTCGGTCCGAATTGGTCCTGGATTCACCGTTGTAACCTTAACCCCTAATGGCTTGAGTTCCAGGCGCAAGCCATTACTATAACCGATAACAGCAGCTTTGGTAGCCGCATAGATGGCTGACTTAGGGGTTGCCATCTTGCCTGCCATGGATGCGATGTTGATGATGTGGCCGTGATGAGCCGTTGCCATTTGACGCCCAATCAGCTGCGTCATGTACATCACACCGAGCACATTCACCCGAAACAATTGTTCAACCGTCGTCATCGGCATATCGAGTGCCAGATCGAAACGGCCAAAGCCCGCGGCGTTGACCAAGATATCGACCGTACCCACCTCACGCTCAATGCGCTGGACCACGGCTTCAATGGCGACAGGATCGGCAACATCGAGCACATAGGCATACGCGGGTTGACCCGATAAGGCGGTGGCTTCTGCTTGAGCCTGCTGCAATTCCTGTTGTCGGCGAGCCAAAAAGACCACTGTCGCGCCAGCTTTTGCGGCGTTGAGCCCGATTGCCTTGCCCAAGCCACTCGAACCACCGGTCACCACAACAATCTGTTGCTGTAAATCAACCATTGTGATCACTCCTTCTTGAATGGAATCTCAATCTCGTCAAAATCACGGACCACCCGCGTTGCGTGGAAGACCTTCTGAGCAGACTTTTGTAGTTGCTTTGCCAGTGGCCCGATGTAGCGCGCCGAGACGTGGTTCAGCAACAATTCGCCCACCCCTGCTTCAGTCGCTACCTTAGCGGCCTGCAGGTTGGTGCTGTGATAGTAGCGCTTTGCAAGGCCCGCTTCGTCGGGGCCAAATGTGCTCTCGTGCACCAAGACGTCCGCATCCTTGGCCAATTCCGCAATCGTGGCAGTTTGGCGGGTATCACCCAAAATAGCCACGGTGCGACCCGGCTGAGCGGCACCGATAAAGTCATTACCGTCGATTGTACGGCCATCCGCGAGCTTCACCGTTTTGCCCGCCTTCAGCTGTGCATAGACGGGCCCGCTTGGAATACCGGCTTCGCGCACCTTATCGATCAAGAGCTCACCTGGATGCGGCTTTTCCTCAATGCGGAACCCAAAGCTTGCAATGCGGTGGTCGAGTGGCAAGAAGCTCACCTTGAAGGTCTTGTCATCAAAAATCACGCCAGGTGTCTTCAAAATGACAAACTTCAACGGATAGGCCAATCGCGTTTGGGAGACTTTGAGCGCCGCCCGGACGTAGTTTTCGATGCCTTCGGGGCCATAGATGGTCAAAGCCTCAGTGCCGCCCTGGTTGGCCCGAGAAGCGAGAAAACCGGGTAAACCAAAGATATGATCCCCATGCAAGTGAGTGATAAAGATTTTTGTCACCTTGCGTGGGCGAATGTTGGTCTGTAAAATTTGATGTTGCGTGCCTTCCCCAACATCAAACAACCAGACCTCATTGCGTTCATCCAATAATTTTAATGCGAGGCTACTGACGTTGCGTTGCCGTGACGGCGAACCCGCGCCAGTGCCCAAAAATAGAATTTCCATGTTTAACTTCCTATCTAAATTAACTAACTCCAGTGTACCATAATCCACGCATGTCCCGGAGCAAAGAAATAGGACCGCGATCAAAACATGTCGTTTTGTCGCTGTCCTATCACCCCATGTTACTTTGCCTTGGCTAAGATTGCTTTGGCGATATAGGTCCCATAATAAGGATTCCCGGTCGGATTTGGATGAACCAAGTCATCGTAGAACCAATCATTATGCGGATTTGAATAACCATACCAATCAATGATGGTCAGGTTCTTATACTTGCCAGCGGATGCCTTCAGCAAGCCGTTGACATCGTTTTGCCAAGCACGTGTTGGAACGCGGACGTTCACCCAGAAGACATTGCGTTCAGGGCCGATGATTTTCATCATTTGGTCCAATTGTTCCGGTGTGAATGGCCCGTTTGTCCCCAAACCAATCAAAACGTTGTCCGCAAGCGCGCCGTATTGGCATAATTTTGCACAATACCGATACTTTGGACCATCTGCCGAGAAACGGCGGCATCGATGTAAGCCTTCGGGAACAGTTCCTTCAAGATGGGTTCACCATCCTTCATGACGGAATCCCCAACCGCAGTCAGCCCAACATCTTGGGCCTTTTGCAATTGTACCTGTGTCAGCCCATATTTTTCGTATTGCTGGTTCACAGGATGTTCCTTGGCTTTTGATTCGATGGCCTTCGATTGTGAGATTGACATTGACTTGCTGGCCGAAGCATCGTGTTTGGCCTTCTTGGCCGCTGCGATACTCGACTTTGCCGCTGCTAAATCGGCAGCCTGCTTTTTCTTATCCGCCTTTGTTTCCTTCAGGTGGTTGGCCAATGCGGATGTATTCGCCGCATCAGTCTTCACACTCGGTGCCTTGATTAAGCCAACGCTACCGATTGCCAAAATGACAATCATAGCGTAACTAATCCAGCGCCGTGCGCCCATCTTTGCGGATGGTGTGACCAATGCCTTGAGATAAGCACCGGTCTGCTTGAAGTCGAAATGTGCCACCGGATTTTCGATGTAGCGATAGGACAATTCGGACAGCAAGACAATGATTAAGACTTCAATCACAGGATATAAAACCGGATGATCCGCGATATCACGGAATTGATTTTCCCAGAAAATCATCACTGGGAACTGATAGAGATACAAGCCATAACTGCGTTTCCCCACCCAAGTAAAGACTGGGTTACTCAGCAAGCGATTGAAGTCGGCACCTGGGTGCGCCACAACCGCCACATTGATCATCGTCAGTAAGGAGAACAAGAACATGCCGCCCAGATATAAGAAGCTGCTCTGCGCATCGACCGTGAAGACCATGATCAGCATGCCGATCAGGCTCACAATACCGATGCTATCGAGCAAGACGCGCTGTTTGGTCTGAATCTTCGCTTTCAACTTGGTGCTTGGCCAGATGAAGGCTAATGCAGCCCCTAACAGAATCGCAAAGGCCCGAGTATCGGTCCCGTAATACAAGCGACTCGGATCGGCATTTGGCTTAGCCATGAACTGTAAGACTGCCATCTCGATGCCACTCAACACCGCTAAGATAAAGACGATATTGAAGATCTTGCTGCGATTCTTAACCAGCATCAACAGTCCGAGGACGATAAACGGCCATACCAGATAGTATTGACCCTCAATCGACAGTGTCCACAGATGCGTGAACGGCGACTCACCATTGGCAAACCGGGCAAAATAGGATTGGCCGTTAGCGATTTGCCACCAATTGTACACGTAAGCCAAGTTGGTGATGACCATCATGTGCAAGTTGTGTAACAAATTCTGCGAGAACAACGTGATGTACGCGCTCGTTGCAAACAGGACGGCAATCAAGCCCGGATACAATCGCTTTACCCTTCGTATGAAAAAGCCCTTAAAATCGATGCGATTGTTTTGATCGAATTCTTGTAATAACAAATCAGTGATCAGGTAACCGGAGACGACCATAAAGATTGGTACCCCCAAGTAACCCCCTTTAAACAGTTCTGGGCGCAGGTGATACAGAATAACACCGATCACCCCAATTGTTCTTAACCCATCAAATCCCGTGATATAGCGACTCTTCTTCAGTCGCGGTTTCTTTTCCATATTCCTAGTCCACCATCCATCACAAATTATTCAACGAACTCAAATGTAAAGTCTTCAATGGCAACTAAATCGCCACTTTCGGCCCCTGCTTCACGCAAGGCATCATCGACGCCCAAGCTCCGCAGTTGTCGTGCAAACCGCATTGCGCCATCATCGTGATCCAGGTTAGCCATTTTAAACATGCGTTCAATCTTAGGTCCAACCAAGACAAAGACACCATCATCATCGCGTTGGACTTCAAAGCCACGATCATTTTCAGCATCAAAGGTGTAATCAGCAGAGACAGCCTCAACCTTTGGTGTCACAGCAGGTGCTGTGGCAAGGGCCTTGGCGGTTTCTTGCATCAGATTTGCAACACCATCGTGCGTGATGCTTGAGATGGCAAAGATGTGTTCTTCGGCAACGCCACTATCGAGCAGTTGTTGCTTGAACGTTTCAAACCGTTCTTTTGAACCTGGCATATCCAGCTTGGTCGCCACCACTAATTGTGGCCGATCCAAAATGGTTTCGTCGTACGTTTCTAATTCTTCACGAATCTGCAGATAGTCAGTCATTGGATCGCGACCATTGTCTGGATCCATTTCAACCAGATGCAGAATAACCCGTGTCCGTTCAACGTGGCGCAGGAATTGAATCCCGAGGCCCACACCATTAGATGCCCCTTCAATCAGTCCTGGCAAATCGGCCAAAACGAAATCGGTGCCGTCATCGAGCTGCACCATTCCAAGGTTTGGTACCAGGGTTGTGAACTGATAAGCCGCAATCTTTGGTTTGGCACTCGTCACAACGGAAAGTAACGTTGACTTCCCAACAGATGGGAAACCGACCAACCCAACATCCGCTAACACCTTGAGTTCCAGTGTCACGTAACGTTCTTGTCCAGGTTCCCCATTTTCAGAGATTTCTGGCGCTGTATTCTTTGGTGAGACAAAATGGATATTGCCCCGGCCACCGCGACCACCACGAGCAACAACCAATTCCTGGTTGGGCTCGGTCAAATCGCCCAGTAATTCGTGTGTATCGGCATCATAAACCGTTGTCCCAGCAGGTACCGCAACACGGCGGTCCTCAGCGCTGCGACCATACATCGATTTACCTTGGCCATTACCACCAGATGCGGCCTTAAAATGCCGTTGGTAACGGAAATCCATCAGGGTGCGTAATCCTTCGTCTACATAAAAATGATACTACCGCCACGGCCACCATCACCGCCAGCGGGACCACCAAATGGCACAAACTTTTCGCGACGGAATGCCACCATCCCATCGCCGCCTTTTCCGGCTTTAACTTCGACTGTCACTTGATCGACAAACATAAATACCCTCCTTCGGGTGAAAACCATAGTCATCTCATCATACGAAAAAGCGGGCCAAATTGCAATTAAATGCAGAATGGCCCGCTACTTGTAAGCGGATTATCAGTGAAATTCATGTGAAAATTTCAAATTAAGCTTGAATCAGGCGGAAACTGCTCCATGGCTTGAGATAAGTCAGCAAGAACAGTTCACTTGGGTCGATGTGCCCGACCACGTTGACCCGGCCATCATTTGGCATCGCCTGCAGCGCAATTTGGGTCTCGCCCTTGTACTGTCCATAACCGACATTATCGATCAACACATCACCACGTTCAATTGGCTGGGTGTTGTGTGCAGGAAAAGCTTCATCTTTATAAATGACTCGAGTTTGGGTGCTGCGCAACAGGTATTCGGACCGATCACCCCGATAGCTGTGATCATTCTCAAACAGTACGGTGCGTTCAAGCGCCGTGATATCCAGTGCCGGCACCACCTTGAGGCTTGGATAGTCAGCCACAAATGCCTCGTGGGCAGACTTGAGTTCATCCTCGCTGGCATACGCGTTACCAATAATAATATCATTGATTGTGCCCATCAGCACATAATGTTTGACCTGTGTCGCAATCGGCAATGAGCGGTGGCTCTCGAGTGTGGCCAGACCGTCTTGTGTTGGCCATGGTCCAAAGGTTGCCGCCTGGGAATTGATGAACGCCGCTGTATTCAACCGATACTGTGTGTACAAACTCGTGGCATAGTTGAAGAAGTCTTGGCCCAAGCCAGAAAAGCGATGTGGATAGAAGTTATGCGAACCCAGCAAGTTATCGGTGTTGGGCGAAAATGCCATGATGTTATCGATATAATGCGTGCCCTGTGACATATTGACTTCAATCTTAATGCCATAAGAATTGCGCGTCATTTTAGCTTCTTCAGCACCGGTAAAGCCCAAATCAAGCCGAACCCCCCACGCGCCTAATTTATGGAAGAAACTCAAATCATCGTAAGTAATCCCAAGCTGTTCAAATAGGGCTGGATTGATATCGATCATGACCTCCATGCCCAGTTCGTTGGCGTGATCGACGACCTTTTTGAAGCCCGCCAGTACCGCATCCTTATCGCCATTGATTTCGAGAAGCGACGTGAACACGCGCTTAAAGCCATATTTTGTGGCTAAGTCCAGATAAGCCGCATCTTTATCGTATGTGGATCGTTCCGGATAAACGGAAACACCTAATTTGCCCATGTGAGAATATCCCCCTTATTTCGTTCTTCTTAACGCTAACATAATGAAAGCGCTAAATAAAGGGCTTTCACACCGGACTGGTCACATGATACGCGCCGGTACAGCGGCATTTGCGTGCAAAATTTCTTTGGTACAGGCCAATTTTTACATTTTTGACCGTTTCTTGTTGCTTTTGAACGTTTTTGGCGTATAATAAATTTTCGAGGTGAGGAAAGTGCTTACAGAAGAGCGGCATCAACATATCCTAGCGACTTTAAAACGGCAGGGCGTCGTCAAATTAAAAGATCTGATGACGGAGCTGAATGCTTCTGAATCCACGATCCGCCGCGATCTTGCTGATCTAGAAGATGCGGGACTACTCGAGCGTATCTACGGGGGGGCGAAACGGTCACAAAGCTTAGCGGCCGAACCCAGCGTCTCCGAAAAAGCCACGCAACAGCTTCCCGCCAAACAATTAATTGCCCAGGCCGCGAGTCAGCTCGTGCAATCCGGCGACATGATTTTTCTCGACGCCGGCACAACCACTGCTGAACTGATTCCACATCTCGCGGAAAAAGACGTCACCGTCATCACAACGGGTGTCGATAACGCATCGGTGCTCGCCGACTACAACGTCAAGGTTCTGATGTTGGGTGGCTTAATCAAGCCGGCGACAAAAGCGGCCATCGGTGCCATCACCACAAAGATGCTGGCCTCCTTCCGGTTCAACTGGGCCTTTCTGGGAACCAATGGGATTCATCCCGATTTCGGTCACACCACCCCAGACCCGGAAGAAGCCATCGTCAAACAATTAGCGATTCAACAAGCCGATCACAGTATTATTTTGGCAGACGCCAGCAAGTTCAACCGCGTCAGTTTTGCTAAGTTTGCCCCACTCGATACCGTGACCGTCTTTACAGACCATAAACCACACACACCCGCCTTTGACGCGTGTGCCAATATCAAGGAGGTTCCCTTTTGATTTATTCCGTTACCCTCAACCCATCCATTGACTATGTGATTGGGTTATCACAACTCACATTAGGCCGGGTCAATCGACTCGACAGTGATCTGAAGCTACCCGGTGGTAAGGGTATCAACGTCAGCCGGATTCTCAAAGAACTCGACTTACCCACCACAGCATTAGGTTTCACGGGCGGCTTTATCGGTCAGTTCGTCACTGATCGATTAGCCAACTTGGGGCTGACCACCCGCTTCACACCAATCGCTGGTGATACGCGGATCAACGTCAAGGTCAAGGCCGAAGAAGAAACTGAATTGAACGCGAGCGGCCCAACCATCAGTCTGATGAAGCAGCGGCTTTCAAGCGCGAACTGGATCAACTGCAACCAGGCGATGTCGTTGTGATGGCCGGCAGTCTGCCCGCTGGCTTACCCGCATCGTTCTACCGCGATCTCGTGCCTGTGATTCACGAACACGGGGCAGACTTCGTGATTGATACCACGGGTCAAGCCTTGCTCGATACTTTGCCAGACAAGCCATTGGTGGTTAAACCTAATCACCACGAACTAGCTGAACTGTTCGGTGATCCCGAATACACGAGCTTAGAAGAAACCGTACAAGCCGGTCGCAAGTTACTGGGCTTGGGTGCCCAACACGTGCTGGTTTCCATGGCCGGTGCCGGTGCGTTGATGATTACTGCCGACAAAGCCTATCATGGCACAGTGCCAGCGGGTAAAGTTGAAAATTCAGTTGGCGCGGGCGACAGTATGTTAGCTGGTTTCACCGGCACATTTGCCACCACACACGATGAATTGGAAAGCTTCAAAGTCGCAATCGCCTGTGGGAGTGCAACTGCCTTTTCAAAGGACTTAGCAACCCGCGCAAAGATTGAAGAAGTCAAAGCAACCATTACCATTACCGAAATTTAGGAGGAAGATCATGGATATTCGCGAATTACTACTTAAAGACGTCATGATCATGGATCTGAAGGCGACAACAAAGGCCGAAGCGATCGATGAAATGACCCAACAGTATTACGACAAAGGCATCATCAATGATTTGGATCTTTACCGCAGCGATATTTTGAAGCGTGAAGCTGAATCCACCACTGGGATCGGCGAAGGCATCGCGATGCCACATGCCAAGGACAAAGCGGTCACCCGTGCAACAGTGCTGTTTGCTAAAAGTGACGCCGGGGTCGATTTTGATTCCTTAGATGGCCAACCGGTTCACTTGTTCTTCATGATTGCCGCACCAGAAGGCGCCAATGACACTCACTTGGCCGCACTGGCTGCCCTCTCATCCCTCTTAATCAACCCCCGACCTTGTAGCTGCCCTGAAGCAAGCCAAGACACCAGACGACGTGCAACAGCTCTTCGCCGATGCCCAAGCTGCTAAGGAAGCTAAGGACAAGGCTGAAGAAGATGCCGAAAAGGCAAAGGCTGCTGAACAGGCCCAATTCAAGGCTGAAAAGCGTGAAGAACGTCCATTCATCGTTGCCGTTACCGCCTGCCCTACCGGGATTGCCCACACCTACATGGCCGAAGCCGCTTTAAAGGAAATGGCCGAAAAGATGGGTGTCGACATCAAGGTCGAAACAAACGGTTCTGAAGGGGTTAAGCACAAGCTAACCTCAGATGATATCTCACGTGCGGCCGGTGTTATCGTTGCGGCCGACAAGAAAGTTGAAATGGACCGATTCGACGGTAAGAAGCTCTTGAATCGTCCCGTTATCGATGGGATTAAGAAGCCTGACGAATTAATTGAAAAGACGCTTGAAGGCGACGGTGCTGTGTTCCACGCTTCTGGTGCCGATACCGCTGAAGCTGAACCAGAACAGAAATCCGTTTGGAGTCGAATCTATCAAGATCTGATGAACGGGGTTTCCAACATGTTGCCATTCGTTGTCGGTGGTGGGATTATCATGGCCCTCTCCTTCATCCTTGAACAATTCGTTGGTAAGAGCTCCATGTGGTTCACCTTCACCAATAACCTTGGGAACTACGCCTTTAGCTTCTTGGTTCCTGTCTTAGCCGCTTATATCGCGGTTTCCATCGGTGATCGCCCTGCGTTAATGCCTGGGTTCGTCGGTGGTTGGATGGCCACGTTAACCGCCGCTTCAGTTGTTAAAGCAAGCAATCCTGCTGGGTTCATCGGTGGTCTGGTTGCTGGGTTTGTCACTGGTTGGCTGATCGTTGGCTTAAAGAAGTTGCTGTCTGGCATGCCACACTCACTCGATGGTTTAAAGACCATCCTGTTGTATCCAGTCCTAGGCCTTGCCGGCATCGGGATTATCATGTTCTTCATCGTCAATCCGATCTTTGCGGCCGTTAACGGTGCATTGATCAACTTCCTTGAAAACATGGGTACCGGTAATGCCATCTTGGTTGGGGCAATCTTAGCCGGGATGATGAGTATCGATATGGGCGGTCCTTTCAACAAGGCGGCCTACACCTTCTCCATCGGGGTCTTCTCAGCATCTGGTCAAACAGATGGTCGCTGGATGGCTGCTGTCATGGTTGGTGGGATGATTCCACCATTGGCGATTGCGATTGCTTCTACCTTCTTCCCTAAGAAGTTCACCGAATCCGAACGTCAATCTGGGTTGTCTAACTACGTGTTGGGCTTAACCTTCATCACTGAAGGCGCCATTCCATTTGCCGCAACTGATCCATTGCACATCATCGGTAGTTCCGTTATCGGTTCTGTTATCGCCGGTGGTTTAACTCAATTCTGGGGTGTGAATGTCCCAGCGCCTCATGGTGGGATTGTTGCCTTGGCATTAACCAATCAAAAGTTTGGCTTCCTGATGTCCTTAGTCATCGGTGCTGTCATTGCCGGTGTGATCTTAGGTATCTGGCGTCCTGTTGCTAAAGAAAATCAAGCTTAACAAGTACATGTGAGCAATATCAAAAAGCTTATCCAATCAACCGTTGGATAAGCTTTTTGGTGGCTACAGCGACAATTTGATCAGTTGCGCGGTTTGCTTTGAGATGCCGAGCGCCTGAATATCTTCGACTGAAGCTTCTTTGATGTGATTGATGGTTTTGAACTCTTTGAGCAGCTTGGTGCGCGTCTTGGGACCAACACCCTTGATATTCTCCAAACGGCTTGAGAGGCTATTTTGCCCCGCAACTGTCGATGGAAAGTAATGGCGAAACGGTGAACCTCTTCTTGAATGCGTTCGAGCAGATAAAAGCCCTGGCTCTTAGGATCCAGGTTGATCATCTCGTCCGCGTCCCCGTACAACAGTGCAGCCGTCTTATGCTTATTATTTTTCACCATGCCGGCGACTGGAATATCCAAGTTGAGCTCATTTTCGAGCACGTCCTTGGCCGCGTTCATTTCAATCGCGCCACCATCCATCAGAATCAAGTCAGGCAGTGGTGCTTTCTCCTTCAACAGTCGGCTGTAACGGCGATAGATCACTTCACGGGTATTGGCATCTTCATTGGCACTGTGATCATCCGCGTCCTGCGCCAGCTTGTACTTGCGATAATTCTGTTTGGCTGGGCGCCCGTCCTCGAATTGAACCATCGCGGATACCGGATCGGTCCCCTGAATATGACTGTGGTCAAACGCCTCGATCACATGCCCCTTAGGTAACCCGAGTGCGGTCATGATCTCATCTTGGGCGCCCACCGTGGTGCGGTTATCCAATTCCATCAGGCGGAACTTCTCCTCTAACTTGATCCGACTGTTCTTCTCAGCTAATTCGAGCAATGCCCGCTTCTCACCGCGTTGTGGCGTGCGCACGGGCACCTCGAGCACCTGTTCGAGTACCGCGTTATCAATGCCCTTTGGCACCAAAATTTCGCGCGGTTTCACATTGTTCTTGCAATCATAAAACTGCAGAATAAAGGATTCGAATTCTTCCTCAGCGGTATTCACAATCGGAAATAAGCGCGATTCACGCTTCATCAGTCGCGCTTGGCGAATGAAGAAGACCTGAATTGAAATCCAGCCCTTGTCCATGTAAAAGTTGAATAGGTCACGCGTGGTGTGATCGGTTGAGATGATCTTTTGTTTTTCAACGGTGGCTTCGATGTAGTGCAACTGGTCGCGAATTTCTGCGGCACGTTCGAATTGCATCTCGTTGGCCGCAGCAGTCATCTTCGCCGTGAGTTGTTGCTTCACCTTGCCCACGTTCCCATTCAAGAAACGCTTAATCCGTTCGATTTGCGCCTGATACTCTTCGACAGGCACTTCACGGAAGCACGGGCCCAGACACTGCCCCATGTGATAGTACAGGCATGGGCGGCCCTGATAGCCGTTACAGCGTCGCAATGGATACACCCGCTGGATGAAGTGCATGGTCTCTTGCGCGGCGTAGACGTTTGGATACGGACCAAAATAGTAGGCGTCGTCCTTCTTCACATCACCGGTAATCATAATCTGTGGATCGCGTTCATTGGTGATCTTGATATAAGGGTAGCCGGTTCCCTTTTTGAGCTTGATATTATAGTATGGCTGATATTTTTGAATCAACGTGATTTCGAGTAAGAAGGCTTCCTTGTCCGTTGATGTGACAATGAAGTCCAGATCGGCAATTTCAGCCACTAAGCGCGCCGTCTTGCCGTCATGACTGCTCTTGAAGTACGAGCGGACCCGATTCTTTAGATTTTTCGCTTTACCCACATAAATAATCTTGCCGGTGATATCTTTCATCTGATAACAACCTGGCAAATCGGGTAAGAGGCTCAGTTTGTGTTCAATATGTTCTGAGGCCATGGTTTCCTCCCTAAAACAAGTGTTCGCCTTATTGTATTCAATATCCGTAATGGTTGCAAGCGCGTGGCTTATCACACACAGAAAGAAGGAGCCGCGATGAGTCATCGCAGCTCCTTCTTTCTTTTGCGAACAATATGGATTAATCGTGTTCCAAAAGGTTGAGCGTTCCGGTTAACTTGGCTTGTTTCAAATCCTAAGTTCAGGATTTATCACCAATCCGTGTTAATCCTCACTCTCATAACACCTTTTGTCACAACTTCTTTGTTGTTATTGCGTTAAGACTTTGGACAAGAAATCTTGTGTCCGCGCTTCTGTCGGATGCGTAAAGATCTGATCAGGCGCACCCTTTTCAACGATTTGGCCGCCATCCATGAACCACACTTGATCGGCCACTTCGCGGGCAAAGCCCATTTCGTGAGTGACAACAACCATGGTCATCCCTGACTTGGCCAAGTCTTGCATGACCTTGAGCACTTCCCCGACCATTTCGGGATCCAGCGCACTGGTCGGTTCATCAAACAGCATCACGTCTGGTTCCATCGCCAAGGCACGGGCAATAGCGACACGCTGTTGTTGGCCCCCTGACAAGCTTGGTGGATAGACATCCGCTTTTTCAGCTAAACCGACCTTATCGAGTAATGCTTCCGCTTGCTTCCGGGCATCAGCAGCGTTGGTCCCCTTCACTTTCATCGGTGCCAACATCACGTTCTCAGCCACGGTCATATTAGGGAAGAGATTAAAGCTTTGGAACACCATGCCCATCTTTTCGCGGACTTGGTCGAGTTCCTTTTCGTTCAAGCCCACCAAGTCGGTGCCTTCAAACAAGATTTCGCCGGATGTGGGTGTGTTCAACCGATTCAGACTGCGCAGGAAGGTACTTTTCCCACCACCAGAAGCCCCAATCACGACAATCACATCGCCTTGATTGATGGTTTCAGTGATGTCATTGAGAACGACATTATCGCCGAATTTTTTGACCAAATGATTGATCTGCATTAATGGCTTAGTTTGCATGTTTCATCTTCCTCTCGTAGAAGTTTAAGAGCTTCGATAAGCTAAATGTCATCACGAAGTAAAGAATCATGGCAACAAAGATGGGTTCAATCCCTTTGTAAGTCGCTGATTGAACAACCTTCAATTGATAGATCAAATCGGTTACCCCGATGATTGACACAATGGAACTTTCCTTGATCAGGGAGATGAATTCATTCCCCAACGCAGGCCAGATATTCCGTAATGCCTGTGGTAAGACGACGCTCTGTAACGTCTGCCGTTGCGACAAGCCCAGTGACCGTGCAGCCTCAGTTTGGCCGACAGGGATACTGTTAATCCCACCACGAATGATTTCTGCTACGTAGGCCGCTGAATTCAGGGAAACGGCAATCAAGCCGGCTGTCAGTGCTGGAATATCGACAATCAGCCCAATCCCAAAGTAGACAAACATCACTTGAATCATCAGTGGTGTGCCCCGAACGAATTCGATGTAGGCAACCGCGATCCCGCGGATAATCTTGCTCTTGCCCAACCGCATCAAGGCTAATAGCGTCCCAATCGCAATCCCGACAACAATCGCAATCACGGTAATCAATAAGGTATAACCGACACCCTTAGCAAAATAGCTCCAGTAATGCAGCATGCTGGTGTCTTGCGTGTTGCTGGTCATATCCTTCCCGGCTGTCTTTAAGTAGCCAGGAATCAGGTTCTGACGGTGAATCGTGTCGATACTCTTGTTGGCTGCCTTCACCAGGCTGGTGGCACCCTTAGAGAACCCAATCGCGCTACCGACTTCATCGCCACCGATGTTGAACTTACCCTTGATAGTGGCCAAGCTAGAATCGTTTTGAACGTAAGCCAATGCCACCGCATCTTCAGCGACAATCCCACTGATTTTATGAGACTTCAACGCTAAAATCAGATCGGGCACCTTGCTAAGCCCAGTGACTGAGCTTCAGGAACCTGCTGCTTCAAGAGATCAGCCTGTAAGCTCCCGGTTTGGACACCGACTTTTTTACCTTTGAAAGAATCTTTGTCCTTGTAGACCCCTTCATCAGACTTATTGATGATGAAGTTTTGTCCCGCCTTGTAGTAGACCTTGGAGAAATCAACGGACTTCTCACGGGTAGCGGTCGGTGTCATCGCAGACAGCACCATATCGACCTTACCGGTTTCCAGTGCGACCAGCATGAATCAAAGTCCATTTGCTTGATCTGCAACTTGACGCCGATATCGTCCGCAATCTTTTGGGCGATTTGGGCATCCAAACCTACGACTTGGTTCTTGCCATTTCGATTGACTAAGAATTCATAAGGCGCGTAGTCTGGGCTTGTCCCCATTACCAGTGTGCCTTTTGCTTTAACTTTTGCTAAACTTTGATCCGCCGCGTGAACGTTGCTGGTGCAACGGCCACCACCGTCACCAACGCCAAAAACGCGATTAGCAGACTATGCCATAACTTCTTCATTGAGGAGCCTCCCTTTACTGTATGCAAGTACTATACTCGATAATTTATTTTTATGCAAGTTTTATTCAGAATTTGGGACTTGCTGAATAAATTAAGCAATGCTATACTCTAGAGCGAAGGGAGGGATTCCAATGAGTCTCAAAATTAATGCCCAAAACGATCTGAATGAACTCTTCGACAAGTTCGCTAAGGTTCCTGCCGGCAAGCCAGCAGCACCTGCACCAGAGCCACCTGTCAAACCGGTACTCGATGATCCTAAAAAAGAAGCCGACAAAGCTAAGGCAGCCACCAAAAGTCGGAACAAAAACCAGAATAAGTGCTCAGATGATAGAAAAAGAAGACTGTGATTCGCCGTTGATGGCAATCACAGTCTTCTTTTAGTTTTAACGGCTTAATTATTGAGATTAGGATACCGCTTAGCGAGTTGATCGATGTTGACCTGTGCGACTTCTTCAAATGGAATATCAGCCCACAGCGCGATTTGGGAGAGATACCAGAGCGTATCACCCAGTTCACGGGTCAATTCATCACGATTTAACTCCTGACCCTGGAAGGTGTATTTCTTGATCAGATCGATCACTTGCCCTGAATCGCTAGCTAACCCGAGGGATAAATTGGTCAGCACTTGCTCATTACCGGTGAGCGTCCGATTTGCCAATTGTTGATAATCATTTAACTCCATCACACTTACTCCTTTGTTTGTTGCTCAAGCCACTGCCAGACTGATTCCTGACCCATGCCAGTTTCGGCACTGAACAGGACTAAGGTGTCGACTTGGTTAAAATCAAGGGCCTTTTGAATCCGTCTGGTGGTTGCTGCATATTTGCTCTTACCAATCTTATCGGCCTTTGTTGCGACGACCAGGACGGGTATTTTATAGTACTTCAAATACTGATACATACTGATATCGTCATCACTGGGCTCATGGCGGCTATCAACCAGTTGGACCACGCCGCGTAAGGTTTGCCGAGTGGTCAGATATTCTTCAATCATGGTCGCAAACTTAGCGCGTGCTGTCTTACTGACTTTGGCGTAACCATAGCCAGGGACGTCCACGAAGTACAACAATGATTCGATATCGTAGAAATTCAGGGTTTGGGTCTTACCGGGCACACTAGAGGTTCTAGCCATGCTCTTGCGGTTGATCAAGCGATTGATCAACGACGACTTCCCGACGTTACTACGCCCCACAAACGCCACTTCTGGTCGTTCATCGGTTGGATATTGAGCGGCCTGAACCGCACTGATGGTTAAACTCACGTGATTAACTTGCATCGATTTGCCTCGCTTTCTAGTTGTTAGTGTAGCATACCTGCACAAACGGAATGAAGCGATTTTGAACTTATTCGCTCTCTTCACGTCGCATAAAAAATGAGGTTGTGGCAAAACACAATGTTTTGCACACAACCCCAACCTATCACGCGGTCATCATCCCGCGAGACAGTGAGTCACAAATTAAGATGCTTCGCGGCTGTTGTCGATCACAAGTTCTGGTTCGCCAGTCCCTAAGACCGCCTCTTCCGTCACGATTGCCTTCACCACTTCTGGTCGGCTAGGCAGATCAACATCATATCTTGCATCACGGCTTCAAGAATTGACCGCAAACCACGTGCCCCGGTATTTCGCACGATTGCTTGATGCGCAATGGCGTGTAAGGCAGGTTCAGTAAAGGTCAGCTCTGTGTGATCCAATGCAAACAGCTTTTGATATTGCTTGACGAGAGCATTCTTTGGTTCGGTCAAAATCCGGACCAAATCGTCTTCAGTCAGCTTTTCAAGGGCAGCCATAATTGGAATCCGGCCGATAAATTCAGGAATAATCCCGAACTTCATCAGATCTTCTGGAATCACTTGTTGCATGAGACTCTTATTTGGATCGAAGTTGTCGTCATTATCGGTTCCAAAACCAATGGTCTTCTCACCGATCCGGTTCTTGACGATAGTCTCGATGCCATCAAAAGCCCCACCGACAATGAACAGAATATTGGTGGTGTCGATCTGAATGAATTCTTGTTGTGGATGCTTACGTCCGCCTTGTGGTGGCACGCTCGCAACTGTCCCTTCAAGAATCTTCAGCAGTGCCTGTTGCACCCCTTCACCAGAAACATCACGGGTGATGGAGACATTTTTCGCTCTTTTTAGCGATTTTATCGATTTCATCGATGTAAATAATGCCCTTTTCAGCGCGTTCAACGTCGTAATCGGCGTTTTGCAGCAACTTCAAGAGGATATTTTCAACGTCTTCACCCACATAACCTGCTTCGGTTAAGGTTGTGGCGTCAGCAATTGCAAATGGGACGTTCAAAATCCGTGCCAGACTTTGCGCCAGGAAGGTCTTCCCTGAACCGGTTGGCCCGATCAACGCAATGTTACTCTTTTGCAATTCTGTGTCGCCTTCAGCAGCCACTTCCATTTGGTTAACCCGCTTGTAGTGGTTGTACACGGCAACAGCCAATGCCCGCTTTGCGGCATCTTGGCCGATCACATAGTCATTCAAAATCTTTAAGATATCAAATGGCTTTGGAACTTCGAGTAAGTTTTGAACAGCTTCTTCTTTGAACTCTTCATCAATAATCTCTTTGCATAAATCGATACATTCGTTACAAATATATACCCCAGGGCCTGCAACGATTTTCTTTACCTGGTTTTGTGACTTACCACAAAAAGAACAAGTCACTGGCCCGGTTGTCTCGACGTTGTCAAACATTAACTTCAACCCTTTCTTGTTGGCTCAATTATACCAAACAAATGACATTTGCCCAGTATTGAAGCGAAACAACTGTATCACAGTTCAATTATGGTTTCAAGTTTTCGGGCTGAACGGACACAGGGGGCCGTGACAAAACTGATGTTTTGTCGCAGCCCCCTGCCTTTAAACGCATAATGTGTCCGTAGATTAAGCTTCCTTAGCTGAATCGGTGATCAACTTGATTGCTTCCTTAACACCGATATCATGCTTTAACATGTCTTCGGTCAAGGCTTGGCGAACAGCTGATTCTTCCATGTTGTAATCAGCAGCTAAGTCTTTAATTTCAGCGTTAACTTGATCTTCAGTAGGTTCGATCTTTTCAGCAGCAACAATCGCTTCAAGAACTAAGTTAGTCTTAACGCGAGTTTCAGCATCAGATTCGAATTGCTTGTGCAAGTCTTCTTCAGTTGTACCAGTCAATTGATAGTACATCTTAGGAGAGATGCCTTGGCGTTGCATGTTGCCAAGATATTGGTCCATTTGGTTGTGGACTTCTTGGTCAATCATTGCTTCTGGAACATCCTTGATTTCAGCGTTATCAACTGCTTGCTTGATAGCTGCATCTTGAACAGCATCTTCAGCGGCTGTGTTCTTTTGATCTTGGAGTTCTTCCTTTAACTTAGCCTTTAATTCGTCTAAGGTATCAACGCCATCGTCTAAGTCCTTGGCAAAATCATCGTCAAGTTCAGGTAATTCTTGACGCTTAACTTCGTGAATTGTGGTTTGGAAGACAGCATCCTTACCAGCCAATTCGCTTGCTTGATATTCTTCAGGGAATGTCACATTAACTGTCACATCTTCACCGGACTTGTGACCGATTAATTGGTCTTCAAAGCCAGGGATGAATGAACCTGAACCTAATTCAAGGCTGTAGTTCTTAGCTGAGCCGCCGTCGAATTCAACCCCGTCAACAGTACCAACATAGTCGATAACAACTGTGTCGCCCTTTTCAGCAGGTGTGTCTTCTTGAACAACCAATTCAGCTTGTTGCTTTTGGCGATCTTCGAGGGCCTTAGCAACGTCTTCATCAGTAACAGTACGATCTTGCTTAGGTACAGTTAAGCCCTTGTAGTCACCTAAAGTAACTTCTGGCTTAACGATAACCTTAGCCTTGATGATCCAAGGTTCGCCTTGATCCATCTTGTCGATATCGATTTGTGGTTGATCCACAGGTTCGATGCCGGCTTCTTCAACAGCTGCTTCATAAGCATCTGGTAAAAGAATGTTCAATGCATCTTCGTAGAGTGCGCCTTCACCATACATCCGGTTAAAGATTGTACGACTTACCTTACCCTTACGGAAACCAGGAACTGTCAGATTCTTACGCACACGTGTGAACGCTTGATCTAACCCTTCGTTGATTTTATCGAGATCGATTTCAAATGTTAATTCACCATCATTGGTGCCTTTTTTTTTCCCATTTTGCAGACATGATGTACCTCCGACTATTGGTCTTGCAATTGTCCATTGCATACTTGACCATAATACCCGAAATGAAAGGACTTGTAAACGAATAATCGCCTCTTTGTGAAAAAAACACCCGATTCACGCTGTTTTGGCATCACTAAATCGATTTAATCCGTTCATGAAAGCACAAAAAACACCCAACCTAAGTTGAGTGTTTTTAAAACTATTGATTAGTCGAGGATTTCAGAAACAACCCCGGCACCAACAGTACGGCCACCTTCACGGACAGTGAACTTAAGACCCTTTTCGATAGCAACTGGTGCAATCAAATCGACTTCGAAAGTTACGTTATCCCCAGGCATAACCATTTCAACGCCTTCTGGTAATTCAATAACACCAGTAACGTCTGTGGTATGGAAGTAGAATTGTGGACGGTAGTTTGAGAAGAATGGCGTGTGACGGCCCCCTTCTTCCTTTGTAAGGATATAAACTTCACCCTTGAACTTGTTGTGTGTTTGGATAGAACCTGGTTGTGCTAACACTTGGCCACGTTCAACTTGTTCGCGGTTAACACCACGGAGAAGAACACCAACGTTATCCCCAGCTTCACCAAGATCAAGTGTCTTACGGAACATTTCAAGACCGGTAACGGTAGTCTTAAGCACTTCTGGCTTCAAACCAACGATTTCGACTTCTTCCCCAACCTTGATTTGGCCACGATCGATACGACCGGAAGCAACAGTACCACGACCAGTAATGGTGAACACGTCTTCGACAGGCATCAAGAATGGCTTGTCAATAGGACGTTCTGGTGTAGGAATGTATGAATCAACAGTATCCATTAATTCCATGATAACCTTTTCTTGTTCTGGGTCGCCTTCAAGAGCCTTGAGAGCTGAACCACGGAGAACAGGAATATCGTCACCAGGGAAATCGTATTCGGAAAGTAATTCCCGAACTTCCATTTCAACTAAATCGATTAATTCTTCGTCGTCAACAAGATCAGTCTTGTTTAAGAAGACGATCAAGTAGTCAACACCAACCTGGCGAGCCAAGAGGATGTGTTCACGAGTTTGTGGCATAGGACCATCAGTTGCAGCAACAACTAAGATAGCACCATCCATTTGTGCAGCACCGGTGATCATGTTCTTAACGTAATCGGCGTGTCCTGGCGCATCGATATGTGCGTAGTGACGCTTTTCAGTTTCGTATTCAACGTGAGCGGTGTTGATTGTGATACCACGTTCCTTTTCTTCTGGAGCGGCATCGATTGATGCGTAATCTTGCGCTTGTGCAAGACCCTTTTCTGATAATACCTTTGTGATGGCCGCGGTTAAAGTAGTCTTACCGTGGTCAACGTGCCCAATCGTACCAATGTTTACGTGGGGCTTTGTGCGTTCATAGTGTTCTTTTTCAGCCATGAAAAAACGAACCTCCTGTATATTTTTTCGCAAGAATTCAGAATCAACGAGCGACCTGATAATCCTTTACGAATTAGTGTACTACATTTACGCGGAAATACCAAAATAAATATTTCACGCTGGAAATGAATTCCGAAGATGATTATATCGGGAATTACTCACTTTGTAAACAGCTAGCGTCAAGAATTTTTCATTGACGCTAAAATCCCGTCATTACGCGAAATCCATTAAAGCGCTAATCTGTTGCGTCAACCAGTCCAATAATGCTTTCTGTTTGGCTGATGCCTGCTCACGGTCACCGAAATAACGATTGAGGAATTCTTCAGGATCTGGAATCACTTGATCAACAATCGGATATAGAAGCCTAGTGATAAGCGTAACATTTCGATTTCCGCATCTTGATCCGGATATTGTGTTTGCGCGGTCTGCAACAAATTGACAATCGTTGGATCATTCATCACCCCGGGTAGTGTTGCCGGCACCACTTGCTGTTCTCCAAGATACGTGGTCATCGGCAATGCTTGATCGACATCGATGGCCGTTAAGGTTTCAAGCACACTCACCCTGATGGCAGGGTGCACATCATCGTCCACCAGTAATGGTGGTAAGGCGCTGCGCAACACGGGCTTTGGCAGGCGTCCCAGTTCACTCACCAACTGTTCTTGTTCGTGAAAGGCTCGCCCACCCATGTGCTGAACTTGTTTGCGCAAGGCTTCGATGTCCGCTTTGTTACTGCTCATATCATGATCTTCAGCTTCCGCGATGCGCTGACGAAAGGCAGCTTGATCCGCGTCGTCTAAATGATGACTGAGCGCCCAAGCTGAGCTGTAATCGGGTACCGCCAGTAACGTGGTCAAGAGTTCTTGTTGATGCTCCGGGGTGGCCATGAACTGATGCATGAAATGACTGATCACCGGTAAAGCCTCGCTGGCCATTTGCATGCCATTCAACGCGCGGACCAATAAGACCGCGGTGTCGAATGTCTGATCCGTCGTGTAGGCTTTTTCCAGATGAGCCACCGCACTGGCATAGTCCTTTGCTGCCAGCGCTTGTTGCCCCACTTGAATGTGCCGTTTCACTTGATCTGGTAATGGAATCACTTTTCCCATGATGTTGCCCCCTCGTTATTATCCCGACAAAAATAGGACCGTGTCGAAACGATTCGCGTTCCAACTCAATCCCATTCTTCATTTTTATTGTCGTTTGGTGCTGTTTTGGTTCACTTCCATGATAACTGGCAAAATCACTGGTCGGCGTTTTGTCTGATCAAACAGGAAGTGGCTGAGTTCGTCGCGAACATCTTGTTTGAGATGTCCCCAATCAAATTCTTTGTTATCAAGGTTCTTTTTGAACGGTTGTGGCAACCAAGTCGCCGCTATCGCTCAACAGGTCGCGACTGGTCTTCATGTAAACAAACCCGCGACTGGTAATCTTAGGCTTGGAGACAATCTTCTTCTTTTTGCGATCGATGGTGACCACCGCCACAAAAATACCGTCTTCAGCCAGCATCTTGCGATCACGCAAGACGATGTTACCGATGTCACCGACGCCAATCCCATCAATCATGGTGTTACCAGCATCGACATGCCCGGCTGCATTCATCTTACCTTGGTCATAGCTGATGATATCACCGAGACCTGAGATAAAGATGTTTTCAAATGGAATCCCAACTTCATGGGCGTGTTCAGCGGCAGCAGCCAATTGGCGATACTCTCCTTGAACAGGCAACACGTATTGTGGATGCAACAGGTTAAACATCAGTTGCAAATCAGCCTTGTTGGCGTGACCCGATGACTTCAGATCATCACTGATGGCTTTGACTTCACCGCCGGCACGATAAATCATGTCTTTGGTCTTAGCGACATTGGTTTCCATCGCATGTGATGGCGTCGTGGTCAAGAAGACCAGGTCGCCTTCGTGAATATGAATCATGCGGTGGCGGTTGGTGGCCATCCGTTGCAAGGACTTCAATGGTTCGCCCATACGCCCGGTTTCCAAGATCACGGTCTGTTCTGGCGCTAATTCCTTCAATTCCTTTGTCTTAGCAAATAAGTCATCACTTGGGACGTTGATGTACCCCAATTTGATTGCTGTTTTGACGATTTTTTCAACATCCTGACCAGTGAGGACAACGCGTCGATTATTCTCAGCCGCTGCGGTCAACACCTGTTGAATCCGAGCGATGTTGTTAGCCACCCCGGCAACGATGATACGACCGGTATGGTAACGGAAGGTTTCATCGATATAGTCGTAAATCGCGTGTTCGCTCGCACTCTGTTGGAAGTTTTCTGCATTAGCGGAATCGGCTAAGAGCGCTAACACTTTATTCTCACCAATGTGTGCCAAGCGGGCATAATCGGTTTGATAGTTGGCCGTCGCACTTTGATCGAACTTGAAGTCCCCTGTGTAGACAATCTGTCCAACTGGTGTTTCAATATCGATCCCAAGTGAGCCTGGAATGCTGTGTGTCGTCTTGAAGAAGGAGACTTCACATCCCCAAAATCGATGACAGAACGATCGTTGATCACGTGGAAGTCATTGAACTTCTTTGCCCGTGGATCACTCTTGGTCACAATCTTGGCGAGCTCAACTGTGAGCTCGGAGCCAAAGACTGGAACGGGATGTTCGGCAACAAAATATGGTAGCGCACCGATGGCATCCGCGTGGCCGTGTGTCAGGAAGATACCTGATACCCGATCAACGTTTTCTTCCAAGTAAGTCAGATCAGGAATCACAATATCAATCCCTAATAATTCATTATCTGGATATTTCAAGCCAAAATCGACGACAAAAATTTGATCGTCCACTTCGATCGCATACATATTCTTACCATTTTCACGTACGCCACCGAGCGCGACCAAGTTAACTTTAGTACTCATGGTTTCACCTCGTGGTTATTCTTCTGATTAATCTCAGAGCCGGATTTTCCTAAAACCCAGTGTACCACAAGCCTGGCTCAAAACCTATTTTGAGTTTGTCGAAAATGTGCCGCGTCATCATGATTTTGTTTCGCTAATTGAATGCCGCGGGCCAAAATAGGCGCGACTTCAACTGCGTGCTCACTGGTCAAGAGCACACCCGTGATGCCCGCTCGCGTTTGACTGAGCACAAGCTGGCCACCGTCAAATAGGACTTGAGCTGCCATTCGTGATGAGTGGGCCAAGACCCTAGCGGCGAGTCCCGCATAAGGGTCACCAATCAGCATGCCATCTGCTTGAATGCCTTGCTGGAATAACCACGGCGTCCAGCGCAAAGGGAGTGGCTGCTGCGTCAACACAACACCGCCGTCCCCCAATTGCCAATAATCCAAATCTGGGACAGCGTTGAGACCACTTTGAATCGCTAATTCGGGTTGATTGGCTGTGATAACCGGCGTCAGGCGTTGTGGCGCTTCTCGCTCCGTTTGGTGCCAGATCATGCGTTGAAAATTCAGTAATTGATGAGCCGTTTGCGTCATGGCATCAATGGCGTGCAGCCACTCAACAGCGGTCATGGGTGCACCGGTGCCGGCCAGTTGCATCCCCTCGCCGTACTTCCCCTCAATGGCACTGGCAAGCAGTGTTGCCTGCCAGTGGCCCGCGTGCGGCGCAACACCTAAGCTCACACTGGCCTCCACTTCACGCGACATGAAGCCTTGAAGCAAACTGCTGCCCAAATCCAGCAGTGGCCGCATCTGTTCAACCGGTGCCCCTAACACCTGAACGCTCGGTTCTTCGGCAGCAGTTTGCTGCATCACCACGCTCGCTTCTCCATAGCGTAAACTGATTGCCGCATGCGTCAATGCGGTCGCTAACACTGTCACGCTGAGTAAGGTGTGCCCCACCGCCATTCGATAACTAGGTGCCATCACTATGCCTCCTTTGAAATAAAAAAAAGGGAGCCAGGACAAATTGTCCCGGCTCCCGCAAGTCTGGCCTATCGACGCAGACCTAAGCTTTGGATTAATTCACGGTAACGAACAACATCCGTCTTCCGTAAGTATGCTAATAAGTTACGACGGTGACCGATCTTCTTCATCAGACCAACGTATGAATGGTGGTCCTTCTTGTGAACAGATAAGTGATCGTTTAATGCTAAGATATCAGCAGTTAAAACAGCGATTTGAACTTCTGGTGAACCAGTATCGCCTTCGTGACGCGCGTATTGCGCGATGATTTCGTTCTTTTGTGTTTGTGAAATAGCCATAATGTATTTCCACCTTTCTGTCTATTGCCTCAAACTGGGAATGACGACGGTGATCCGACAAGCCAAGTAAGAGGTTCAAAAGTACTTTATTACTATACCTGAGTTGTGTGGCCCTTGCAAGTTTATTCTGTCGGCAATTCGCGTCGCCGCTCCTGCCACATTAATTTGGTGATGGTGAGGACAAATAAGGTCACAATGATCAGCGGCTGAAACCAGTGTGGATTTACCACAAGCCAACTGATAACCAAGAGTGTGGCAGCGGCGTCGGTCCAGCCAAAGACCCGTTGCAGGTCGCGTGAAAAGTTGTGATTTAAGAAAACATTGAAGCCGTAGAGTAAGCCGACCAACATCAAGATACTGACGACGAGCCCTAGCCGGTTGAGTGAAGTATTGGCCTCGAGTAAACGACTGACAAACAAAACGTGTAGAAATAGGCTCATGATGATCAACAGATTAAAGTAGGCGTATTTCAACGTGTCCGCATAGCGCCGAATCTGAATGTTCAGGTTATCCATGGAGGTGTAATAAATCCCCCAAATACAGATAATATCGAGCAAACTCAATAAAAATGCCCAGGTGAGATGTTCATGTGAGAGCTCAACCAACGTGGCCAGCGCCTCCCCCAAAATAATCATCGTAAACTGACCATAGCGCTCAATCAGTGAACTCGAGATGGCATAATCCAGATGACGCATGCGGTGTTCCCGGTCCTCGATCGGAATCATCAATAAGTCTGTGACCATGTCAATCATCACCCAAACAACCAGACTGGTGATCTGGCCTTGAAGCGATGGCATGAGCAAGCCAGCGACAATCACCACTAACCCGACATCGTGCGCAATATTATAGGTGAACGCGGCCGGTCGATGCCCCACATCATAAATCCCGGTCGAAAGCCAGATGTAGGTCAGTAAGCCCTGGTTGACGAAATAGGCACCGAGAAATGGCGTGAGATGGCCGGCGTAGACATCCGGAATATAGATGGCGACGACCGTAATCGCAATGATATGCAACAAGGTGAAGGTCATAGTCCGCAGGCTCTCATCCCCATGCCTGTCAAAATACTGCACCATGCTGACCCAATTGCGGAAAAACACTAAGAATAAGAGAATAAAAATACCCAACCGCGACCAACTGAGATCATCGATGACCCCAGTGGTGAGTTGATGAATAATGATAACGTAGACCAGATCCGATAACAGCTCCAGCCATGAAATTCGACGATGCCGAACTTCTTGTGTGATTGCTCGTGGCCCGGTCCACCAAGAAAGTTTGCGCATATCGACGCCCCCTCTTTGGTTTAGAATTATTTTTATCATAGCGATTATTTCAGTGATGAACAAGTCAGGACGCCCTATAAAGCCCAGTTTTGCTATCAAGCACTTTCCCTTTACAACTTTTTATTGCATTACCTCAAAAGCTTCTGTATAATAACGTCTGTTGAAACAAACCTGGAGGTGAAGAATATGCCACAAATCAAATCAGCAATCAAGCGGGTTAAGACCCAAACAGCTTCCCGTGAAGCAAACATCAGCCAAATGAACGCTATGCGGACTGCCGTTAAGAAGTTTAAGGTTGCCGACGAATCAAACGCTGACAACGCACAAGACTTGTTCAAGGCAGCTACACGTTCTATCGATATGGCTAACGCAAAGGGCTTAATTCACAAGAATAAGGCCGGCCGCGATAAGAGCCGCTTAGCAGCACTCTTAAACAAGTAAAAAATGCGATTTGCCACTCGGCAGGTCGCTTTTTTGTGTCCAAAATAAATAAGCGGATGTGATTCCCCTTCAGGGTGGCATCACATCCGCTTATTTTTATTGGGCCTGCTTTTGGCCGCTATACTGTAGCACAAACAGTTCAAAGGCTAACGTCTTATCAACCTGACCGCGCTTCATCTGCGCATCTAAGTCCACTAAACCGATAAACGCGCGGTGCAAATCATCAGGATTCAAGCGCTGACTCTGCTGCCACGCTAACTTGATGCGATAAGGATGCACCTTGAGCGTCTGCGCTAAACTTCCTTGCGAATACCCCTTTTTCATCAGGATTTGAACCTGAATCAGTAATCGAAACTGACTGAGCAGTAAGCTGATCAGCTTGATGGGTTCCTCATTTTGCGCGAGAAGCTCGCGGTATAACCCCAAGGCAGCCGTCGCATTCTTGGCCAATACGGCACCGACTAAGTCAAACACCCGGTCCGATAACTGCTTTGGCACCAATTGCTCAATGTTGGCCGCCGTCAAAACGGCCTGATCCTTGGCAAAGGCCATGAGTTTAGGCAGCTCTGTCGCCATCAGGGAATAATTACCATTGGTGCGTTGCGCGAGCAGTTGCAAGGCATTGGGTTCGATTTGAATCTTGGCCTGTGCCAAATCTGCCTTAATCTGCTGCATCGCTTTATTCTCATTCAGGGTTGTGGCATCGATGAGCAGCGCATTCTTCTTGAGCGCCTTAGACAAGCGCTTGCGGTCATCGAGCTTGGCATAAGGTGCCACCACCACCATAATCGTGCTCGGCACCGGCTGATTCAGATACTGAAGCAGACTGTCCACGTCGTGATCGATTTTGGTTGGTGCGCTCTCGCCCGTGAACATCACCGGTTCCGTTAGCACCACTTCCCGATAATCGCCAAAATGGTGGCGACATCGCGTCATCCAGTGCTACGGCCACCGGTGTTGTTTTCAGGTCATAGCTGGCAAAGTTCATCGCCTTTTGGTCTTCTGGAATCAATGCCTTCAGCATCGCAACCGCCCGATTGACGATGGCCTTTTCCTCGCCCAAAATCAAAACGAGTGGTGGCACACTTTCTTTGAGTTGTTTCTCCAATTCTTGAATTTGCATGTTGCATTCCCTTCTCTTACGGGTTCAGCATTCGGTTGAGGCGATGCGTGTTTGCCCCGCTATCCACCCAAATCATGCCTGAGTCCGCCGTGTTGAGCCACGGCACATGAGCGGCAGTGAGCGTCTGTAGTGTTTCTTGATGTGGATGACCATAACGATTGTGACGCCCTGCCGAAATCAGTGCCCATTTGG
This sequence comes from Lacticaseibacillus saniviri JCM 17471 = DSM 24301, assembly GCF_001311785.1. Classification (GTDB taxonomy): domain Bacteria; phylum Bacillota; class Bacilli; order Lactobacillales; family Lactobacillaceae; genus Lacticaseibacillus; species Lacticaseibacillus saniviri. The sequence continues at coordinate 188,461 of NZ_BBBX01000001.1, forward strand.
GATGAATCTGCTGGATAAAGGCCGGCGCACTTGACGTTTTGGAGCCGTGATGGCCCGCCTTCAAGAAATCAACCGCAAGCTTTTGGGGCAATAACTGATTGACCTCAACGGCTTGATCCGCATCGCCTGTGAACAACCAACGACTGTCTCCAATTTTACCATACAACACAATCGAATCGGCGTTTTTATCGGTTGCTGGTCGATCCGGTGCCACAACCTGCAGATTGAGCGGGCCGACCTGTAATCGTGAACCCGCTTGAACGAGACTGACTGCGCGAACCTGTTTCAACAGCGGCACAATCTGTGGCTGATGCTGACCAGACATTGTCGTCAATAAGCGGTCCACCCGAATGCCGCTGGTGATGACACCCGCATCACCGACATGATCGGCATCCGCGTGCGTCAACACCAGCGCATCCAGATGGGTAATTCCCCGTGCGGCCAGATAATTCAAGATGACGCGCTTAGCCGGTGGATTCGCCCGCGGTGGTCCAAAGCCGCGACCACCGGTGTCGATGAGTACCGTTCCTTGTTTGAATGGTGCTTCTATCAAAATCGCATCACCCTGGCCCACATCAAACACACTGACGCGATAATCCGGTCGCCAGTTCAGGTCAAAAATGGCAAGCATCAATAACGTCGCCAACAGGAGCCGTGTTTTGAAACCGGGGTAGGTCACCACCAGCAGATAGCCAATCACAAAACCAATCGCAAATTCTGGCCGTAACGCGCCAATCGCGACAAATCCTGGCAGCTGTTCCAATCGCAACAATAGCTGTTCCATCAATGTGAGTCCCTGCACGAGTAACGTCACCAAATTCGCTTGCGGCCAACTGACCACCAGCAGTAATGCCGGCATCAACACCAATTCAAAGATGGGCATCAGTATCAGATTGAACAGACTCGCTAATAGATGCAATCGAAAGACTTGGCTCAAGAGAACCGGCCAGCTCAAGATGCCTAGTCGCATGCTCAATTTTAACGGCGGTAATTGTTGCCACCATACCAACGCAAAAGTGAGCAGGTAAGTCAGTTGCCCACCCAATGTGAACAGCACTTGCGGTTGAATCAAACAATTCAGCACCAGCACCAGTGATAAGGTGTCGAGCGTACTCAATCCCAGATGCAACCGCTGATTCAAGATCTGAGCAATGCGAAGCCATACAGCGCGGATAATGCCCGCACCAAAGGGAATCAAGACTAATAGTGGTAATAACAGACCAATACTGGCCCAGTCCACCCACTCTTTGGGCACGTGCAGACGATCGGTCAGCCAGTAGAGCGCCCCAATCAGTGCATAAATATGCAATCCTGAGACGCTAAAGAGATGCAGAATACCCAAATTAGCAAAGGTTTGGCGCATTTCAGCGAACTCTTGGTCCAACTGGCCCAGTAAGAGTCCTTTTGCATATTTACTGATGATTATGGGTAAACTTTCGATTCGCCGCAACAGATAGACGCGCAACGTGTAGAGCCAATCGACAATATTAGTTGCTGGGGCAATCTGCCAGCGCAAGGCTTGTGTCGGTATTTCAAAGCTCTGGTGTGCTTGTTGAAAACGATAATGGGCGTAATCAAATTCGTAGAGGTTGGTGGCGCCCTGAAGTCTTGTTGGTTGACCCGACCAAGCGACCAGCGCCGTGCGATCAATTTGTTGCAATTGCTCGCGCTCTGCCGCACCGATGCTAGATGAACCACTGACGACAACCCCGTTCTCAGCCACCCCTGTCCAGCGCACAAAGCGATCTTGAAACTGCCAGTCGGTGGGGTGCACCCGCACTAACCCACTGGGTACCGGCGGCTGTGCGGCTAACTGCTGTTCGTGCCACCCCAGGACACAGCCCACAGCAAGCGCCGCGACCAACCAGGGCCACTGTTGCCAACCCAACCGGAAGCCCCATAAGGCTAACAAAAGCCCTAACCAAATCGGCCCTAACAACAAGCAAATGCCAGCAACCAGCAGTGCTGTCACCAATAACCAGCGTTGCGTCATGGTCCAACCGTCACTTGCGGGGCTAACTTTTCAAAGGTCTTATCACCGATACCCGTGACCGACTTCAGTTCCTCAACCTGTTTGAACCCCCCATGTTCATCTCGATAAGCGATAATGTCCTGCGCCTTCTTGGGTCCCACCCCGGATAGTGTCTGCAATTGTGTTTCCGTTGCCGTATTCAGATTGATGATAGCGCCACTGCTAGCACTTGCTGCAGCGGCATTGGGTTGTGCCGGTGCCGCTTGTTGGCCTTGACCCTTTTCAGGAATCAAGAGTGTCTCTTGATCACTGGCAACTTTAGCCAAATTCACCTGACTGAGATCAGCCTTAGCGGTCAGTCCCCCGGCCGCCGTGACCACAGCATCCCATCGTGTCTTGCCATCGACCGGATAGAGCCCCGGTTTTTGAACGGCACCTTTGATGTGCACAAAACCAGGGCTGACATGACTACTCTGGCTCGTGACCGCGCTCGATTTTGCTTCAGTGGATTTTATCGCCTGTTCTGGTGCCGGCGTCACCGTTGTTGCATTCGACGGATGAAACATCAACCAACCGCCGATGCCAATCACAACAACTGCCGCGATGCCATATCGCCAATAATCTTGGAGCCATTGTTTGAGCATCTTCTTCACCCCCATGGCTATACATTTCGCAAGGCACACAAAAAGCAGCGACAAACATCAAAGTTTTTGTCGCTGCTTGTTAAGTATCACAGAACATGAGCCTATCGTTTCAGGTAGTCAATCGCATCCTGGAGTGTTTTGACGGGAACGATCTTCATTTTGGTGTGAAGGGTCGCCGCCGCTTTTTTGCATCATCGTAATTATTCACATAGGTCGGATCGATTTTTTGATGGCCTTTGTTGCCGGTTGATTGGGGGCAAAGAAAATCGTTGCGCCCTTCGCATCCGCCGCGGCCACCTTCTTATCGATGCCGCCAATTTGACCCACGGTACCGTCCAATGCCATCGTGCCGGTGCCAGCAATCATTCGGCCGGCACGCAGGTTCGGTTCACTGATGGTGGTATAAACCTGCAGCGCAAACATCAAACCTGCACTCGGGCCGCCGATGTCACCCGCGTCAATACTGACCTTAGGCTTCGTCGTGACCTGCGTGTTCTCCGTCAACGTGATACCGATGCCCGCTTTCTTAGTCCCGGGCAACCGAATCAATTTGGCCGTCTCGTGTTTAACCTGCCCCTTGTGTTTATAGGTGATAGCTAGCTGACTCCCCACGCTGCGCTTCTTGATGGCATTGACATAGTCATCCGCAGATTGATACGTTTTGCCATTCAGCGCCGTGATGGTATCGCCGACAGCGAGCTGCTTGAAGGGAGAATTGGCCAGTTTGGACAAGACATAGATGCCTTCATGATTCACCGTGACTGGTTTGTGCGCCTGCTTAAAGGCAGCACCAATCGCGTTATTCGCCGCACTCTCGATGTAATACTTTTGCAATTGGTTATAGGTGGCGGTATTATCATCGCCCATCAATTCTTGCTTTGAGATCTGGTCAGTGAAGGGACGAAAATGACCCCAGACTAGCATTGCGGGACTGGCGGGTCCCACAATGCCGACTGTCATCAACAGGTACTGGCCAGCTGCTTTGTCGGTTTTGCCCGTCACTGTCACCAGTGGCTTGAGGTTGTCCGCACCACCTGGTTCTTCAAGATATTGGTTGGTGGGAAACAGGAAGAAACCCATAACCGCCACAATCAATACCGTAATCAGACTGAAGCGAACAACCCGCCTACGCTTCATGGTTGCCCCCAAGCCGCTGCTTGAGTGCTTGAACAACAGCAGGTGGTACCAATGCCGAAACATCACCGCCGAATGTGGCCACTTCCTTAATCATGCTGGAGGAGACCGACAGATAAGCCGGATCAGCCAGCAAGAACACCGTCTCAATCGATTGATCTAAGACCGCATTGACCCGCGCAATATCTGCCTCATAAGCCAGATCATTGGCATTACGCAGACCGCGAATGATGAATTTGGCATCCATTTCGTGGGCAAAATCAACGGTGAGTTTACCAGCTTGCGCCACCACGCTGACATTGGGCAAATCAGCTGTTGCCGCTTCAATCAAGGCCACACGCTCATTGCTACTGAACAACGGCTTTTTGGCAGTATTTGTCATCACGGCCACGATCACCTTGTCAAACAGTTGACTAGCCCGCTGAACGGTATCCAGATGGCCATTGGTCATCGGATCAAAACTACCAGGAAACAACGCTATTTTTGCCATCTTTATTCACCCTCGTCCGCTTCCAAAATCAAAACTTGAGCCACACCGTAAGTCTGGTGTCGGCGCTTCACAAATCCCGGAATGGTTTCTGGATAGTCGACATCTAATCCTGTTTCTAACATCACAACGCCATCCGGTGCTAACAAATGCATTTCAGCAAACACCTGCAGTTGGGCCAGCACTTCTTGCTTGGCATAAGGTGGGTCCAACATGATGAGATCAAATTGTTTGCCCTCATCTGCGAACTGCTGCAGCGCAATCGCCACTGGTTGCTTCAAAATCGTGAATTTGTCCGCTTCTTTTGTCAGTTCGACATTCTGCTTGATGGTTTTGATGGCTGCATACTGCTTGTCGACAAGCGTTGCATGATCCATGCCGCGGGAGACCGCTTCGATGCCTAATGCGCCCGTTCCCGCGTACAGATCAAGCGCCTGCCCACCGTCAAAATAGGGACCGAGCATATTAAACATTGATTCTTTGACTTTATCCGCTGTGGGCCGCGTTTGATTACCAGGAACCGGAATCAGACGGCGACCACGATAATTACCACTAATCACCCGCATCTGTTTGGTCCTCACTTTCACCGAGTTCGCCGATTCGGGCGCCAAAATTCATATCTAGGTCGGGCCTGTACGAGACTTCGACCCGCTTCACAAAGCGTAATTTCTTTAGCTTCGCGCTGGTTGCTTCGATTTGGTCACGATCCATATAAAGATAAACGTACTTCATTTTTTAGACACATAAATCACCGTGCCGTAATGACGCAGTTGCTTCAATTGCTTGAGTGAATACACCCAGACAACGAGCCCCTGGCGTTCCGTTGGTTCAAACATTAGTTCACCTCTGATTCAGCGACTGGTTTGAAAATTGCGAGTAGCTGTTGACTCGCCACCAGTTCGCCAGCTTCGACATACAGATGGGTTAATCGGCCCGTGAATGGCGCGTGAACCGTGGTTTCCATCTTCATAGCCTCGGTTGTAAATAACACGTCACCGGCCTTCACCACTTGATCCACACTGGCTTGAATGGTCAAAATCCGGCCTGCCATGGGTGCCCCGATCTGATCACTTGCTGTGGGTTCAGCGAGCTGAACGGTCGCATCGTGATGTTGATAATGCGCATCGGTGACTTGGAGCTCACGTTTTTGGCCGTTGACCGTGAAATACAGGGTGCGTTTGCCCTGTGCGTCCGGTTCACCGATCGTATCGAGACGCATGATTAATGATTGGCCCGCCTTCAGTTGCACCTGAACCGTCTCGCCTAGGCGCATGCCTTGGAAATAGGTTGGCGAATCCAACACTGTCACCGGCCCGAATTGATCCTGTTGCTGGCGATAGGTCCGATACACATCGGGATACAAGATGGCACTCAACACGTCTTCCATGGTTGGATTATCAAGGCCTGATTCAATCAATTGTTGTTTGATGGCCTCGAAATCAACGGCGGGTGCCAGCGCCCCAGGACGATCTATCAGCGGTGTTTGGCCCTTTAAGACCAGTTGTTGAAGTGCCTTAGGGAAGCCCGCGGCGGGTTGCCCCAAATCGCCCTTGAAGAACGCCACGACAGATTCTGGAAAATCAATGGTTTCGCCCTGTGCCATCACCTGTTCGGGTGTGAGCGCGTTTTGCACCATGAATAAGGCCATATCACCGACAACCTTGGATGATGGCGTCACCTTGACGATGTCGCCAAACATCTCGTTAACCGTCGCATACATTTTCTTGACCGCATTAAAATCTGTGATGCCCAAGCCCTTAGCTTGTTGTTGCAAGTTGCTGTATTGACCGCCTGGCATTTGAATGCGATAGATTTCCGTCAAGGGACTCGTAATCTGGTTGCCAAAGTCAGCGTAATAAGGCCGAATCGCTTGGAAATACTGATCGATGTGTTCGGCCGCTTCGATATCGAGTTCTGGCTGCCGCGCGTGATCACTCAGCGCGTAGTACAGACTCTCCATGCTGGGTTGACTGGTTGTACCAGAAAAACTGGATTGTGCGACATCGACAATATCGACACCGGCATCGATGGCACGCAGATACGTGCTGATGCCATTCCCCGTTGTGTCGTGGGTGTGCAAATGAACCGGCACGTCCACGGCATCCTTCAAACTCGCCACCAGACGATAAGCCGCCTCTGGCTTGAGAAGACCTGCCATATCCTTGATGGCCAACATATCGGCGCCAGCATCGACCAGTGACTTGGCCAAGTCAACATAGTATTGCAGGCTGTATTGGGGATGGCTATCCGTCAGAATATCACCGGTGTAGCACAATGTGCCTTCCGCAATCTTACCCGTCTGCTTCACGGCGTCAATACTGTGGGTCAGTTGTGGCACCCAGTTCAGACTGTCAAAAATCCGGAACACATCAATCCCAGCATCAGCGGCCGAGATGATGAATTGCTTAATCACGTTATCGGGATAGTTCTGATAGCCGACCGCGTTGCTTCCACGAAAGAGCATCTGGAGCAGCGTGTTTGGCATGGCCTGGCGCAGTTGTTTCAATCGCTGCCATGGATCTTCATTCAAGAAGCGGTAGGCCACATCAAATGTTGCCCCACCCCACATCTCGCTAGAAAAAGGTGTGGTAATCCGGCCGCCATCTCCGGCGCAATTTTGAGCATGTCATGGGTCCGCATGCGCGTGGCAAAAAGGCTTTGGTGCGCATCACGGAATGTGGTGTCCGTCAGCAGCACACGATCCTGTTGCTTCACCCAATCGGTCACGGCTTGAGCACCTTGCTGCTGGAGCAACTGTGGCAGACTGTCGGCTTTCTTAGCCTGCGTCGCCAGTGGCCGATAATGGTCATCAGCATAATACTTTGGTCGTGATGGTCCAATCCTGGAAAACCATTGACGGTGATATCCCCGATGTATTGCAACAGTTGCGTCGAAGCACTCGCCTGCTGCTTGATGTTGAACAATTCAGGCGTGGTATCTAAGAATGTCGTCATTGCGGCACCACTATCAAAGACGGGTGACTGCAAGACATTCTCTAAGAAACGCAAGTTCGTTTTGACGCCAGTGATGCGGAATTCGTGCAATACCCGCAGCATCTTGTGAATTGCGGCGTCAAAATCGACACCGTGCACGCTGGCTTTAACCAGTAAGGAATCAAAGAACGGACTGACAACAGCACCGGCATACGCGTTACCGACATCGAGCCGCACGCCAAAGCCACCTGGAGACCGATATGTCCCAATTGTGCCGGTATCTGGCATGAAATTGTTGCTGGGATCTTCCGTCGTGATGCGACACTGAATGGCCGCACCCTGATATTCAATCTGATCTTGATGTGGGAACTTGATATCGGCAAAGAGGTCTTCACCAGCAGCGACACGCAATTGGGTCTGCACGATATCTAATCCGGTAATCAGCTCGGTGATGGTGTGTTCCACTTGCACCCGAGGATTGACCTCGATGAAATAGAATTGGCCGTCTTCCACCAAGAATTCAACTGTCCCCGCGTTTCATAGTGCACGTGCGCCATCAGCTTGACAGCCGCGTCGCAAATCTCAGCGCGTAAGGCTTCAGGTAAGCCGACAGCGGGGGCAATTTCAATCACCTTTTGATTGCGACGTTGAACCGAACAGTCGCGTTCAAACAAGTGCACCAGGTGATCGTGCTGATCCCCCATTACCTGCACTTCGATGTGTTTTGCGGCCTTAATATATTTTTCAACGTACATGCGATCGTCACCAAAGCTCTGTTTCGCCTCGCTGACCGCATTTGGGTACACCGCCTCGAGTTCTTCAGCAGAGTGCACAATACGCATCCCACGGCCGCCGCCACCACTCGCCGACTTCAACATCACTGGAAAACCGTGTTCTTGGGTAAAAGCCCGGATCTCATCAAAGTCACGGGTGGGTTCCGGTGTGCCCGGAATTGTCTGCAGTCCGGCCTGGTGTGCTGCTTCTTTGGCCGCGACCTTATCACCAAACATATCGAGCAATTCGGGCCGCGGACCAACAAAGGTCAACCCCGCAGCCGCTACTTTACGCGCAAATTCTGCATTTTCAGACAGCAGCCCATACCCCGGGTGGATGGCATCGGCACCACTCTCTTTTGCGATGCGGATAATGTCGTCCATATCGAGATAGGCCGCAATTGGTGCCTTACCAGCACCGACTTGATAACTCTCTTGAGCCTTGAAGCGATGAATGGATAATTCATCTTCAGCGGCATAAATACCAACGGTTTTGAGTCCGAGCTCTTCACTGGCCCGAAAAATTCGAATCGCAATTTCGCCACGATTGGCAACTAATACTTTATGCATGACGTTCCTCCTGCTTGAGTTTGGTTTCAGCGGCACTGATGTTGAGCATAATCCCCATTGCCATCGCTAATATCAGCAGACTGGAGCCCCCATAACTGATGAATGGCAGTGTCACCCCGGTTACCGGTAGGACGCCCAGAACAGCACCGATATTGAAGCTGGCCTGTATGAACATCATCGTGGCGATCCCATAAGCAATTAAGCTATGATACGCATTTTTACTGCGAATCCCGATCAAGAGAATGCGCAAAATTAAGAAGAAGATCAGGCCAACAACAACTAGTGCGCCGATGACGCCTAATTCTTCGGTGATGATGGCCAAAATAAAGTCGGTGTATGGCTCAGGCAAGTAGCCCAGTTTCTGCGTACTGTTACCCAGACCGACCCCAAAGAGGCCACCGTGATTAATCGCATAGAACGAATTTACGATTTGGTTCCCTTCACGCGCTTTCCACGCAAATGGATGCATGACGGCCACCAAACGGCGAAATTGATAATACTTTTCAAGACTTGGGAAACGGACATTCGCAATAATGAAGTAACCAACACTGACAATGAAGGCACCGATGCCGCTCATTTTTAAGCCCCAACTCGAGGCAATCCCGGAGCTTGCGACCATCACAAAAGTAATGATGGAAAGAATCATCATCCCCCCGGTATCAGGTTGCAACAGCACGAGCAAAATCATGCCCCCAACGAGAATGATCGGTTGCCGCAGCTTTTTGAGACTATTCTCCCCTTCCAGCAATTGAGCCTGCCGATTGGTAAACATGTGTGCGAGATATAAAATCAACACCAATTTAGCCAATTCTGACGGCTGCAAATTGAATGGGCCGATGGGAATCCACGCGGAAGCCCCGTTAATCGTGGTTTCTGGATGAACATGACTCAAAACAACCAGATAGATCAGCAAGATGTAAGTCACAGCAAGCTGAGCGCCTGGACCCACGGCACGCGGAAAATAGCGAGCCTCAAGTGGAAAAAGATGAAAGTCAGAAATAATCCGACAACAATAAAGGCTGCTTGTTTCACCAAGATGCCTGTTTCTGCCATCCCTAACTGGTTTTTGATCCAATAGGCACTGGCGGAATACACCATGACCAAACCGATGGCCAGCAAAACGAGATATGGGACAAGCAAGTAGTAATCTAGATAGCGAATTTTCTTCACGCGGATCGTCCTTTCATCCATGAAGTTAACAGGTTTCATTATAGCATATGTGACTTATCGCACCGCGGCCAACCGCCAAGTCTGTCCAAAATTTATCTGAAATAAAAAAAGAAGCTGATCCAAATTCGCAATGGAATTTGAATCAACTTCTTTTGATTAGCGCAAACGCAGACGATTAGTCCTTGTTAGCAGCAATCTTCTTGCGTTTTGCCGCTTTTTGACGTTCGTTTGTATCAAGAATCTTCTTACGTAACCGGATGTTTTCAGGCGTTACTTCACAGTATTCGTCATCATTCAAGAATTCAATCGATTCTTCAAGGGTTAAGTGCTTAGGGGTCTTAATCGCAGCCGCGTGGTCCTTACCAGAAGCACGGGTGTTGGTTAAGTTCTTACCCTTTGTGGCGTTAACCGCAATGTCGTTTTCACGTGAATTTTGACCCACGATCATGCCTTCATACACTTCGGTACCGGCGTCAATGAATAATTGACCACGATCTTCGATGCTTTGAAGGCTGTATGTGGTAGCAGAACCAGCATTGATTGAAACCAAGGCACCGTTTTGACGGCCTGGTTCCCAGTTCTTAATCACTGGCATGTACTTTTCGAAGGTGTGGTTCATGATCCCGTAACCACCAGTAGCGGAAAGGAATTCAGTTGAGTAACCGATCAGACCACGGGCAGGTGCTAAGAAGGATAAACGAGTTTGGCCGTTACCTTCATTTTCCATGTTCTGCATTTCACCCTTACGTTGTGACATCGCATCGATAACAGTCCCGGTGTATTCTTCAGGTGTGTCGATTTGAACCATTTCGAATGGTTCCATCAATACGCCATCGATTTCGCGGTAGATAACTTCTGGACGGCCTAATTGTAATTCAAAGCCTTCACGACGCATCTCTTCAACTAAGATGGACAAGTGTAATTCACCACGACCGGAAACCAGCCATGCACCAGCCTGATCCGTATCTTCAACACGTAAAGAAACGTCAGTCTGTAATTGTGACTTCAAACGATCTTCAAGCTTACGGGCAGTCACGTTCTTACCTTCGCGACCAGCAAATGGGCTATCATTAGCCGCAAAAAGCATCTGCAAGGTAGGTTCGTCGATACGCAGCACTGGTAATGCTTCTGGTGTGTCAGCAGCAGCAACAGTTTCCCCAACGAAGATGTCATCCATCCCGGAAACGGCGATCAAATCACCGGCAGTCGCTTCGTTGATTTCAACCCGGTTCAAACCGAAGAAACCAAACAACTTGGTGACACGGAAGTTCTTGGCTGTGCCGTCGAGCTTCAGAACAGAAACGTTATCCCCAATCTTGATCTTACCGCGGAAGACACGGCCAATCCCGATACGACCAACATAGTCGTTGTAGTCCAACATGGACACTTGGAATTGAAGTGGTTCGTCGGAATTGTCGATTGGTGCAGGAATAGTTTCAACAATGGTCTTGAACAATGGATCCATTGTGTGCTTTTGTTCAGCAGGATCGGATTCCATGCTTGAAGTCCCGTTGATCGCAGATGCATACACAACTGGGAATTCGAGTTGAGAATCGTCAGCGCCTAATTCGATGAAGAGTTCAAGCACTTCATCAACAACTTCTTCAGGACGTGCACCTGGACGGTCAATCTTGTTGATGACAACGATTGGCACAAGGTGTTGTTCGAGCGCCTTTTTAAGGACGAAACGAGTCTGTGGCATGGTCCCTTCATAGGCATCCACAACCAGTAAAACCCCGTCAACCATCTTCATGATACGTTCAACTTCACCACCGAAGTCAGCATGTCCTGGGGTATCCAAGATGTTGATTGTGGTGTCGCCGTATTTAACAGCAGTGTTCTTAGAAAGAATCGTAATTCCGCGTTCTTTTTCGATGGCATTTGTATCCATCGCCCGATCTTGGAGGTTAATATGTTCATCTAAGGTATCAGATTGTTTGAGCATTTCATTAACCAGAGTTGTTTTACCATGGTCAACGTGGGCAATAATCGCAATATTTCGAATATCGTCGCGTGTTTTCAATTTGTCTACTTCCTTTCAGTGTGAAAAGCTTATCACAATAAAACGCTGCGCCATTTGATGGCACAGTATTCGATTAGAAATTATAACACAAGATTTTCAAAGTGTCTCTATTTTCAGAAAATCCGTTTAATTTGTTGCGGCATCATTCATCATTGTCATGATGGTTTGATGTGCCTGAGGGGTTGCGGCCACTACGATTCCCGGTGTTAACAGGTCGAGTTGGCTGCCGTCTGGGCGACTAAAAATAACGCCTGCATGCCCCAAAATTGCTAGCGCTGCGGCCACGTCCCAAGGTTGCAGGTAAGAGATATACCCGATTAATGCACCCTGGGCGATATCCGCGAAGGTCATGCCGGCACTACCGATCATCCGCACACCGGAACTCGCCATGCCAATATCGGCAACAGCGAGGCGATTGTGCGCATGCATGGGCCCATTCAACCCAATCAAGCCTGCAGCGAGCGGTTCGTCAGCTAACGCGGGCAAGCGTGTGTCATTGGCGCGCATGGCAAACCCGTGACCACCAGCAATAATGGTGTCATGCATCACATCCATGATGGCCCCATAAACGGGCTTGCCATCAACATAGACACCAATCATGATCGCAAAATAATTGTGTTCCTTCACAAAATTCATCGTGCCATCGATGGGATCGACGAAAAATACCAGGCCGTCCAACGACTTTGTTTTTGATCCTTGCCCTCTTCGCCTTCGATGCGAGCATCGGGATAGGCAGCCTGAATCTGCCCGATGAGAAACTGTTGATTGGTGCGGTCGACATTCGTCACTAAGTCATTGCGATTCGACTTTGTTGCGACGGTCAACGGATCGTTCATCAATGCCAGCACGCGTTGCCGACTGGTCTTTAACCATGTCGTCACGTTTTGATGCAAGCGCTCAATGTTGATCATTTGGCATCCTCACAATCTTTTGTCCGTGTTAGCGGCTTGTTTCATCACGCGATAGAGGGAATACCCTGAAAGCTCACTGAACTGGCGATCGAGTTGCCGTTCAGTGCCTTTGTCGGGTACCACCTGCTTAAAACCGCGATAGGCTGCCATCAGATTCACCCGGTCGACACCGCGTTCATACGCGTCCTCCACGAGTTGGTAAAAATGTCGTCACCGCAATCATTTCGTCTTTTGTCCAGTCAAAAATCTAGCGGGTACTGGTAATTTGGGACCATGCTAACTCTCCTTTGTTTCAATTTGGCGCACTTGAAGCTGTAACGCCGTCAATATTTCACTCAATGCACTTTCTTCGGCTTCTGAACCCTTGATGGCCGCAACACTCGAAATGCCGGCCTCATTCAACAGCACGGGGCCCGCATAAGCGATGTCACTATCACCGATTAACTGTGTCAGTGGCGCAAATAACGGCTTATCACCGCTAGTAGCCAGCAACACCCGTTCAACCAATTGAGGCATCACAAACATCGGTGATTGTTGACTAAAAGTCATCAACTGATCCGTGGCCTGTGACAAGAATGTGTTGGCCATATCGCGCAGATTCAACAGACTCAATAATGGAATCGAGGCCACATAAGCGCGACTCCAGCCCGCAACAAAATCCGTCCGTGTGCCGACCACATAACTTGTCACCACATCTTGGGGAACAGACAGTTGCTCGGCGATGGCCTGTTGCAGCTGAATGCTCAACCCATACGTGCCAACACCGAAGACACTGGCCTTAGGTAAACCTGAGAAGCGTTGGGCAAAGTAAGTGAGAACGGCATCATCATGGGTTGCAATCAACATCTTGCCCGCAAACCCATTAGCCATTGCCTCATTGATCACTTTACGCATCGCATCCAAGCTTTGATCGAGGTAATCCGCCTCAGTCACCTGTGCGTAGTCCGTTAAGACTAACACATCCGCGCCGGCCAATGCTTTCAAATTCCCCCGAACAAAAGAATTGCGATTGATCTGACTGAGTGCTGTCAAGCCGTCTAAGTCGATGACCAGTGGATCCGGTTCATAGATGGCCACTTGAAGCGGCTGTGCGCTTCTAATCAACTGTGCAGCGACCGCCTGTGTCACCGGTTGATGCCCAAAAACCACAACTTTTTGCATACTTTCTCCCCCAAATCTCTAGCTTTGATTGTAGCGAATCCCCTTGATAAACACAAAATATTTTTCTTTAGGGCCTTCAACCCAACAAAATAGAGGGATCGCAACCGCATGGCGCAATCCCTCTATTTTAGTGTGTTCATTGGTACCCGCTAGACTAAATATTGATTGGTAAGCCCAATGCCACTTCAGCATCATCCATGATGGCTTCACTCAATGTTGGATGGGGGTGAATGGTCAACGCGAGATCTTCAGCATTCATCCCGGATTCAACCGCAAGTGTCAACTCAGAAATCAGATCTGATGCACCAGGACCGGCGACTTGCGCCCCAATAATCGTATTGTCAGCATTCGTCACAATCCGGACAAAGCCATCGGTGTTAGCAAGGCTCAAAGCGCGACCATTCGCAGCAAATGGGAACTTGGATGCCTTAGCATCAATCCCCTGATCCTTGGCTTCCTTAACGGTCATTCCCGTTGTCGCGAGTTCGGGATCGGTATAGCAGACAGCAGGCATGGCCTTATAGTCGACTGCACTGGCTTTACCGCTGATTGCCTCAGCCGCAATTTTACCTTCATAGCTGGCCTTGTGCGCTAACGCAGCGCCGGCCACGACATCACCAATCGCATAAATGTTCGGCTTGTTTGTGCGGCCTTGATTATCGACCTTGATCAAACCACGATCGGTCATTTCAACACCGGCAATTTCTAGGCCCATATCATTGGTGTTTGGCCGCCGACCAACCGTGACCATCACATCGTCGGCCTTGATGGTCTGTTCTTTACCATCAACCGTGTAGGTGACTTCGACGCCGCCATCGACTGGCTTAGAATCCTTTGCCATCGCATTGGTAATGACATCGATATTGCGACTCTTAAAGGATTTCAAAACAAGTTGAACCATGTCTTTTTCGAAGTTTGGCAGAATGGAGTCCGTGCCTTCAAGAATCGTCACGTGCGCACCCAAGTTCGCATAGGCGCTCGCGAGTTCAGAACCGATGTAGCCACCGCCGATGACGATGAATTCCTTTGGTACAGTCTTCAGGTTCAGACCACCCGTGGAATCCAAAACATGGTCGCCAAACTTGAAGCCAGGGATCTCAATTGGCCGACTCCCGGTCGCAATAATCAAGTTGTTAAAGTTATACGTTTGGGCAGAATCTTTCTGCATCACCCGCAGACTGTGATCGTCCTTTAAGAAGGCATCACCCATGATGGCATCAATTTTGTGCTTCTTGAACAGCATGGATACCCCACCGGTCAGTTTTTCAACGACCTGATGCTGTTTCCAGTCCTGTGTGACACCAAAATCGAGCGTTGCGCCCTTGGATTGAACCCCAAAGACACTACCATCGAGCGCTTCTTGGTAGCGATGGCCGGCAGAGATCAATGCCTTAGATGGGATACAACCCACGTTCAAACATACCCCACCGATAAATTCCCGTTCAATGACGGTCACTTTTGGCCCATTTCCGCTGCACGAATGGCAGCCACGTAACCACCGGGGCCAGAACCGATGACAACGGTATCTAAATCAATTGCGAAATCTCCGACAACCATGTTTATCCCTCCATCAACAGCAGATCAGGATCTGCCAACAAGCGTTTCATTGCGTTCAATGCACTCTGAGCCAAAGCGCCATCGATCAACCGATGATCGTAAGAAAGCGATAACTTCAGCATGTTCCCGACGACGATCTCACCAGCTTCATTGACGTATGGTTCCTTCGCAATTTTACCGACACCCAAAATTGCCACTTCAGGTTGGTTGATGACTGGTGTGAACCAGCCGCCACCGATTGAGCCGACATTACTGATGGTCATGGAGCCACCTGTCATTTCTTTAGCAGACAGCTTGCCATCGTAGGCCTTTTGTGCGTTATCGCTGATTTCCTTGGCGATTTGGAACACGGATTTTGCATCTGCATTCTTGATCACTGGGACGTATAACCCGTGATCGGTGTTGGTGGCAATTCCGACATTGAAGTAATGCTTGTAGACAATTTCATCCGTTGAATCATCAATCGATGCGTTGAGTTCAGGGAAGTCACGCAGGACGGAGACCACTGCCTTCACCACGTATGGCAAGAAGGTCAACTTGATGCCTTTATCCGCAGCCACTTCCTTGTACTTTTGCGGTGAACCATCATGGCGGAGACTTCAACTTCATCAAAACTCGTCACGTGTGGTGATGTCTGCTTAGAGTTCAACATCGCCTTTGCAATGGCTTTACGTGTTGGGCTCATCTTCTCACGCGTTTCAAGATCAGCGACGTCTGCAGCTGGTACATACGGTGCCACTGGTTTTGGTGCTGGCGCAGCAGGTGCGGCAGGTGCAGCGGTTGGTGTTGCTTGTTGGGCAGCGCTTGGTGCTGCGGCAGGTGCGCCTTGCTTGAAGGCGTCGATATCCTCACGGGTGATTCGACCGTGCTTGCCGGTAGCTGGTACCTGTGAAATATCCACGCCTTGTTCACGGGCATATTGCCGAACGGAAGGCATGGCCAGAATTTCACGATTAGGATCACTGACGGCAACGACACCGCTTGTTCCAGGTGCTGGTGCGGCCGCTTCCGTTGCTGCTGGAGCAGCCGGTGCTGCAGCAGATGTGGCGTCATTGTGGCCAGGGGCATCGATTTCTACCAACACTTGACCCACTGTTGCTGTTTCACCTTCAGCCACCAACACATTGACCACTTTACCGGTCACTGGCGATGGAATTTCTTCGACAGACTTATCATTTTGAACTTCAAGCAAGGTGTCATCTTCGTTGATGGTGTCGCCAGGCTTGACGAACCACTTGACGATCTCGCCTTCCGCAATCCCTTCACCGATGTCAGGGAGTTTGAACTGATAAACCGCTGCTGCGGCAGGGGTACTTGCAGGCACAGGTGTTGCCGGTGCTGCTGGTGCAGCCGCTTCTGTTGCCGCGGGAGCACCCGTGCCATCGTCAATTTGGACTAAGGTTTGGCCAACTGTCGCCGTTTCACCTTCTGGTACCAAAACGTTTAATACTTTCCCTGTAATGGGTGATGGAATTTCTTCAACAGATTTATCATTTTGAACTTCAAGTAAGGTGTCATCTTCATTGATGGTGTCGCCAGGTTTGACGAACCACTTGACGATCTCACCTTCTGCAATCCCTTCACCAATGTCGGGGAGTTTGAATTCATAAGCCATGGGTATCCTTCTTTCTCTTAGAAATTGATGGTGTCGCGCACTTTAGCTTCAACATCTGTCGCATTTGGTAACCAGGTGGTTTCGGCCTGACCAAATGGGAAAGGTGTATCAGGGGCGGCAACTAAGCCGATTGGTGCTTCCAATGAAAGGACGGCGCGTTGTGAAATCTCACTGATGACACTGGCACCGACGCCACCCATCCGCTGTGCTTCTTGGACAACAACGACGCGATGGGTCTTCTTAACGGAATCAACCAAGGTTTGCACATCAAGTGGGGCAATGGTGCGTAAGTCAATCACTTCAACGTCAATGTTGTCTTTGGCCAATGCATCTGCGGCTTTCAGACTTTCACGCACCATGGCACCGTAAGTAATCACAGTGATGTCTTTACCTTCACGTGTCACACTGGCCTTATCTAAAGGCACTTCATACGCTTCATCAGGTACTTCATCACGGAATGAACGATACAACTTCATATGTTCCAGATACAAGATTGGGTCATTGCTTCTGATGGCACTGATCAACAAGCCCTTGGCATCGTATGGGTTACTTGGAACAACCACGCGCATACCTGGGAATTGGGCAACCAAGCCTTCAAAATTATCACTGTGCATTTCAGGGGTGTGCACACCACCACCAATGGTGCCCGGATGGTGATTGGCATTTGGCGTGTGCCGCCCATCTTGTAGCGCATCCGTGACATTTGACCACCGATACTGTCCATCACTTCAAAGATAAACCCATAGAATTGAATTTCTGGAATGGGCCGCCAGCCGGTCAATGCCAGACCGATGGCCAGGCCGCCGATCCCGGATTCGGCTAAAGGCGTGTCAAAAACACGATCCTCACCGTGCTTCTTTTGCAAGCCATCAGTTGCCCGGAACACGCCACCATTTTACCAACGTCTTCCCCGAATACTAATGTCTTGTCATCGTTTGCCAGTTCAAGGTCAAGCGCATCTGTGATCGCTTGAATCATCGTTTTTTGACTCATCTTAGTTCGACTCCTTTGCTTGGAATTGGGCCAGTTGTTCGGCCACATTCTGTGGCGCCACTTCGTAGGTGTCCTTCAAGAAGCGACTCACGGTTTGCTTTGGTGCTTGATCCGCTTCGTTAATCGCGGCTTTAATTTCTTCTTTTGTCTTTTCAATCAAGGCGTCTTCTTGCTCTTGTGACCAGATGCCCTTTTCGGTGAGGTAGTTGCGCATGCGGACTAATGGATCCCGCTTTTGCCACAGGTCATCTGTTTCCTTGCTCCGGTAACGGGTTGGATCATCCCCCGACAGCGTATGTGGCCCATAACGATAAGTTAAGGTTTCAATCAAAACGGGACCGTTGCCGGCTGCCACAAATTCCCGAGCTTCATGCATCACTTGGTAGACAGCCAATGCGTCCATGCCATCGACCTGAATTCCTGGAACCCCTGCCGCAACCGCCTTTTGGGCTAATGTGACCGCCGCGGTTTGCTTTTCACGTGGGACAGAAATGGCGTAACCATTATTTTGCACAACGAAGATGGCTGGTGCCTTGAATGCACCGGCAAAGTTGACCCCTTCATAGAAGTCACCCTGTGATGTCCCACCATCCCCCGTGTAGGTGAAGGCCACTTCATCGCTGCCATTCTTCTTTAAGCCGAGCGCAATCCCAGCTGTTTGCACGTATTGCGCACCGATGATAATCTGTGGTGGTAAGGCGTGTAATTCGTCTGGATAAGTATTGCCTTCAACGTGGCCGCGGGACCACAGGAATGCCTTTGACAATGGCAAACCGTGTTGAACCAGTTCCGGCACATCACGATAACCTGGCAACAACCAGTCGGATTGCTTCATCGCAAAGTGACTACCCAATTGACTGGCTTCTTCGCCTGCGGTTGGCGCATAAAACCCAGCCGGCCCTGGCGATTCAAAGCGGTCGCCCGTTGATCGAGAACCCGTGACCAAACCATTTGGGACATCAGTTCAACCAATTGCTCATCGGACAAGTCAGGCATCAATTCAGGATGAACGACCTTGCCTACTTCATCTAAGATTTGAACGGTTTGAAAATCTGCAGCTTGATTCGCTAAGAGTTGCTCAAAATCAACCGCTGATTGTTGCTTTGCCATAATCAAAACCCCTTTTCTGAAACTGTTGTAATTTAAGGTAAAAAACTGTATTAGTTCTCAATCTCACAATATGACCTTACCATTATTGACTTGTTTTTGCAAGCGTTTTTAGTAAGCGGTTTTCATTGATAGATACCGTTTTCATGGCCTTTTCGGCGCTAATGACACCCGACTAACACAGTTGACCATTAAGCAGTAATACACAAGCGTATCATCGTGATCGAATTTTGATGGCACACAAAAAAAGGTCGCAGTCAGAGGCTGCGACCTTTTTTAATGATTGCTATATGATGCCAAATGGCCAGTAACTGAGCTTCACGAGACAGGCGTCTGGTTATATCTAAACGCGGCCTCTCGGTCATGATGGCGAATGTGGCCAATCAGTGTCATTTGGTTAAGAAATTGCGCTAAAACTGCAATTGTGAATGTTTGAATGGGTTGTGTGAACCGATTGATCCGAACCGCAATTTGGCGGGTGCTCACTTGAAGCAGTGCCACAAGGTCAGCGACCAAGCCAACAACTTGGAAAATCAAGCTTTCAACCAATGACCCTTGCCATGGATTGAAAGTCGCATTACGCGCCGCCATAACGGCATCTGCGTCAGCAATCTCCACAGTCATGCTTTCGTTAGCGATGGCGCCAGCAGCGACAACGTTGTGACTGCCTTTGTGAACGCCAAAGGGAATGGTGAACGCTGCACTGTCAGCCATAACCGCAACAGGTAATTGATCACCTGCATACAATACCAGTTGATCGTGTGCAACGAGTTCTGCCACCGTCACTACCCGCATGAGACCTTCGCGAATCACAGCGACGCGTTGCTTGGGCGCTACGTGCAATGCGGCTTGCCATTGATGAAGCCGGTAGTAACCAGCCGCCACAACGATCAAGCTCATTGCAATCCCGACGATGATGGTCAGGACTTGATGCAACTCGCCAAACATTAACAAACTCATACCCAACGCCAAAAGCCCTAATGGCAATTGACGCACTTGAAACTTACTCGGTGTGTGCACTGGACCGCGCAGTTGCTTGGCCTTTTGCACTTCAAAGCGGTTTAACCCGCTACGTGTATACATCAACATCGTAATCTCCTCTCTACCCGAGAGGCTTGCGATGCCACCAGTGATTAAATGAAATAAAATCGTGGCGACACAATGACAAACCTTCCGGGATCTGCATTGTCGCTACTACCGCCAACAGCTGTTTGTTCCATTATGTCACCACCTTTCTTCCAAAAAAGCACCGCTATCCGTTAAAAATAAGAAAACGCCCACCAATTGAGTGCGCGCTGAATCGTTTGCATCCCAATCGTTTAGTTTTAGCACTATACGCCTAGAAGCAAGCTTCAGCTACGTTAGAAAAAGCCTTGATAGACAGTTCCAGTTGACTCAATTGGCATCTCTCGATGTTTCTGAGCAGTAGCGTTGTTCGTATAGGAGCCTCACCTAACGGAAAGCACCAGTTATTTATCTACAAGTTCCAGTGTAACAAGGACGCACTCGTAAGTCAACGATTAGGGCTAATATCTGCTATGACTGGCTTTTCAGGCACTAATCAATGTGGTAAGCTGTTATGGAACTGAATTTACGGAGGTATTGCTCGTGTACTTAATGAAAGACATCACTCGGGATGGCGCACCTGTCCTTCGCCAAATGGCCGAACAAGTCACCTTTCCGCTATCTGAAGAAGATGAAAAATTAGCTAACGACATGATGGACTACTTGGTCATCAGCCAAGATGAAACTGAAAACGAAAAGTATCATCTGCGTCCAGGCGTTGGCCTCGCCGCACCTCAAGTCGGAGTCGGTAAATCAATGGCTGCCGTCCTAGTACCCGGTGCTGAGGGTGAAATCCTGCTCAAGGAAGTCTTCATCAACCCAAAGATTATCAGCCACAGTGTGCAAGATGCGGCACTCGCTGAAGGTGAAGGCTGCTTGTCCGTTGATAAGGATATCCCCAGGCTATGTGGTCCGCCACGATCGCATCACCGTGCGCTACCAAAACATGCAGGGTGAGACCAAGAAGTTACGGCTCAAGAATTACCCTGCCATCGTGGCCCAACACGAAATTGATCATCTAAATGGCATCTTGTTCTACGACCACATCAACGATGACGCGCCATTTAAGCTCGATCCTAACGCGGTCATCATTGAATAGTTGACCTCATCACAACAAAAAAGGTAGTGACGACCCCCTCGGGTCAGGTCACTACCTTTTTTCAATTGTCATTCGGTGCCTAAATCATCCGCATCTCCGAACTGACTCTGATAGAGCTTGGCGTAGAAGCCATTTTGTTCGAGTAACTGTTCATGGTTCCCCTGCTCGATAATCTGACCGTGATTCATCACGAGAATCAGATCAGCGTGGCGAATCGTGGATAACCGGTGCGCGATGACAAAACTGGTCCGCCCCTGCATCACCCGATCCATCGCTTCTTGCAGCAATTGTTCTAAGCGCGTATCGACTGAACTGGTCGCTTCATCCAGAATCAAAATCTTCGGATCGGCCAAGACCGCCCGCGCAATGGTGAGTAATTGTTTTTGTCCGAGGGAGACGTTCTGTGCTTCCTCATCGATCACAAACTGATAACCATCCGGCAGCGTGCGCACAAAGTGGTCCACGTTCGCTGTTTTGGCCGCATCAACGACTTCATAATCGGTCGCTTCGAGCTGGCCTAAGCGGATGTTGTCCGCAATCGTCGCGTGATACAACCACGCGTCTTGTAGCACCATCCCGAATTGCCGCCGCACCTCTTCTAGTGCGACTGTCTTGGTGTTCACGTCATCGATCTCGATGTCGCCGGAATCAACGTCGTAGAACCGCATCAGTAAGTTAATCAGCGTTGTTTTACCCGCACCGGTTGGCCCAACAATGGCCACCGTATCACCGGGATTAGCCGTAAAACTCAAATGGCTGATCAGTGGTTGATCGGGCCGGTAACTGAAGCTGACATCGCGGAAGACAACCTTGCCGCTCAATTGTGCCGGTAATTTTCCGGTCTGATCAGCGACTTTTGGTCGGGCGCGTTCAGAATCTCAAAGACCCGTTCTGTGGCGGCACCCGCACTCTGCATCACCCCTGCTAACTGGGTGATTGTTGACAGGGGTTGATTGACCTGCCAGATGTACTGAATAAACGCTTGGAGATTACCCAGTGCGATGGTGCCGTTGATGACATAGAGGCCACCCAGTGTCGCCATGGCCGCATACGTCATATTGGCGGTCATCCCCACCAATGGCATCATCAAACCAGAGATGAACGCCGCCTTAAAGCCCTGCTCGGCCAGTCGGTGATTGACCTGTTTGAAAGCCGTTGTCGCCTCTTCTTCCTGACCAAACACCTTGAGCACGGTGAAGCCGGTGTAGTTTTCTTGCACATAACCGTTCAATTCACCCAGAGCGTTTTGTTGGCCATCAAAGTAGGGCTGCGAATAATGCACGATGAGGCGCGAAATCAACATGGAAGCGGGAATCATGATCAGTGACAGGACCGCCATCAGTGGATTGATCAAGACCATCATTAAGACAGCCGTTAAGATCCCGATGATGGCTGTCACAATCTGGACCACGCTCTGTTGCAAGGCATTGGTGATGGCATCCACATCATTGGTAATCCGTGACAAGAGATTTCCCTGCTGATGTGCATCAAAGTAACTGACGGGCAAACGATTGAGCTTATCAGCCAGATTCTCACGCACATCGCGCATGGCTTTTTGAACCGCCAGCGTCATCCAATAATTGGAGAGAAACATGGTGATCTGATAACCCAGTGCCTCCGCGATAATGAGAACAACCACGAATTGAATGTATGGCATGTTGACGGCAACGTGTGCGGCCAAGTTCTTCCCGATTTCAGTCACAGCAAGCCCCATAATGACGGGCCACAGTGCATTGAGTGAAACCGAGATAACGGTTGCCACCATCGCACCGATAAATGTCCAGCGGTACGGTTTCAAGAACCGCATTAATTGATTGAATTGTCGAAGTCTTGTCATTGGGCTAATTCCTCCTCTGACAGTTGAGATGCCGCAATGGCTGCATAAATGGGACTGGTTTTGAGCAATTCCTTATGCGTCCCCGTGGCCACAACATGGCCTTCATCGAGCACCACAATCGTATCCGCGTGCATAATCGTGCCCACGCGTTGGGCCACAATCAAGACCAACTTATCGCTGGTCGTTGCCGCAAGATTCTGCCGCAACCGCGCATCTGTCGCGTAATCCAAGGCGGAGAAACTGTCATCAAAATATAGATTTCAGGTTTCCGCACCAATGCGCGCGCAATCGCTAACCGTTGCTTTTGGCCACCGGACAGATTACTCCCGCCTTCACTCAACACGGTGTCCAGTTGTTCCGGCAGCTCACGGACAAAGTCTGCGGCTTCCGCAATCCGTAAGGCTTCCCAGAGCGATTCATCACTGGCCGTCTTATCACCGTACTGCAGGTTCTCCCGAATACTGCCAGAAAACAGCACCGCTTTTTGGGGGATGTAGCCGATTTTGGCCCGTAACGCTTTGAGATTGTAATCATAAACCGGATGGCCATCGACCAGAATCGTGCCCTCATTCACATCAAAGAAACGCGGAATCAACTGAATCAAGGTCGACTTACCACTCCCCGTACTGCCAACAAGGCCACCGTTTGGCCCGCATGCGCGGTAAAACTCACATCGCGCAGAATTGGCGATTCACTGTGACCAGGGTAAGCGAATGTCACCTGATCAAACGCGAGTTCACCATGGGTTGTCGTCGTTGTAATGCCATTAGGATTCTCTGTCACGGTATTCTTCACCTGCAACAACGCGTCGATTCGCTTGGCAGACACGGCCGCACGTGGATACATCATGAAGACACTGGCAAACAACATGAAGCTGAATAGGACGTGGAAAATATATTCAATAAAGGCAATTAAAGCCCCGATTTCCATTTGGCCAGCATTGATCTGTAAGGCACCCAACCAAAGAATAATCACAAACACGATATTAAAGATAAACGAGAAGCCGGGTTGGGCTAACGCCATCAGCGTGTAGAGTGAGATCGAGCTCTTGGTGTAGGCACGATTGGCATCTTCAAAATGATCGCCAAAGAACTTCTCGCGCACAAAGGCCCGAATCACGCGAATACCTGACAGCATTTCACGCAAGGTCAAGTTGACCCAATCCAGATTCTTCTGCTGACGTGTCGACATGGGTTCGGAGAAATAGCCGATAACCGCTACGCCTATCAACAAAACAGGCACCGCCAGAAAAACCACACCAGCTAAGTCTCGCGCTGTGCGCACAATCATGACGCCACTGGCGATAAACATCAGCGGGGTCATGAAGCCGGTCCGAAAGACCATCTGTAAGAAGGTCATGACCTGAAACGCATCATTGGTGGTCCGGGTAATCAGTGAACTGACACCAAACTCACCATAGGTTTCATGGGAGAAATGTGTCACCTGTTCAAAGATGTCATCCCGCATGTCGCGAATGATATTGGTACTCAGTTTGGAGCCCGTATAGGCCAGCCCAATCAGGCCCACAAGCCCGATGAGGTTGATTAACACCATCCAGAGCCCGAAGTGATACACCTCGGCCGGATTCTTGGGTGCCACACCGTGATCAATCAACTGACCGAGCAAGGTTGGCAACCCCAATTCAATCAAGATAAAACCAAAACAAAGATAAAATTAAGCGCCAGTAAGCCTTTATAGCGCTTAGTGTATCGCCACATTAATCGCATTTTTATGCTACATCAGGACGATGTAGGCTTCCTTTCTCAAACTTCAATTATGGATTCACGCGATCGATATCAGTCACATAATCAATCGTCGCTTGGTTGGTCATAAAGGCGACGTCAAAATGGACCTCTTGATTGCGGATCCAAAAATCGGTCACCTCAAACGCGGGATAGCGCACATCAGACGGTGCGATATCTTCTTCATCCGCCACTTGCGCCAGCGCACTGGCCAACAAGGCCTGCGAGATGTCTGCGTCGGGGGCATCAAACTGATAGGCAAATGCCATCACCCCATGCCCCCACACATCACTGACCGGTGTCGAATTGAGCGGCGTTTGTACCCAATTTTGTTGCTGTAGCGCTTGATTAACGGCCTTATCAGTCAGGTTCTGACTGTGACGCGTCAATAAGCGCAACGCTTTTTACGGCGGCTAATCCGCCAGTACAGCCAAACGGCCAAAAGTGCCACGATAACAAGAATCACAATAATGAGCATTATAGTCGCCCTTTCTATAGTAATAGTCGCTTTTCGGTTGTGTTAATTGCCTCACAACCTCTCTTCAGTATACCCGATTGCCAGCGCCAGCACGACCCTGGGGACGATTCCAATATACATTTTTATTCAGCTATGCTACACTAAAAACAATTGTTGAGTGATCAACACATGAGCGGACATAGCAAGAAATCCCCTACCTGTTAGGGCAATTTTTGTGTATATCGAAAGGAGCACTTTATGATTTATAAAGTATTGTACCAAGAAGACAAGATTCGTAACCCACGTCGGGAAACAACTAAGACCCTTTATTTAGAGGCTGATTCAGCTGTTAACGCGCGGGCATTAGTTGAAGAAAACACCCCCTTACAACATCGAATTCGTTCAGGAATTATCCGGTAATTTCCTCGAATTTGAACAACAGTCTGAAGACTTTAAACTGACGGAGTTTTAACGAATGAAGCTCAACGTCAAAAATAACGAAACCGCCGTCTTTGCGATTGGTGGTTTAGGCGAAATCGGGAAGAACATGTATGGTGTTCAATTCCAAGATGAAATCATCGTCATCGATGCCGGAATCAAGTTCCCTGAAGATGATTTGCTTGGAATCGACTATGTCATTTCCGATTACTCTTACCTGGTGCAAAACCAGGCCAAATCAAGGGTCTCGTTATCACCCATGGCCACGAAGACCATATCGGTGGGATTCCCTACTTCTTAAAGCAGTTACCTAATGTCCCTGTCTATGCGGGACCTTTAGCAGCAGCCTTAATCAAAGGTAAATTAGAAGAACACGGCTTATTGCGGAGTACCAATCTGACCGTGATCGACGAAGACACCGTCCTCAAGTTCCGCAAGACCAAAGTGGACTTCTTCCGGACCACACACAGTATCCCCGACACATTGGGGATTGCGGTGCATACGCCACAAGGTGTGATTGTTGAAACGGGTGACTTCAAGTTTGATCTGACCCCCGTGGGCGATCAACCTGCCCCTAATCTGCAACGAATGGCTGCATTGGGTCAAGAAGGCGTCTTATTACTGATGTCTGATAGTACCAATGCCGAAATTCCTAACTTCACCAAGTCCGAACGGTTCGTTGGGAATTCAATTCGTCACATCTTTGACGGGATTGAAGGTCGAATTATTTTCGCCACCTTTGCCTCGAACATCTCGCGTGTCGCCCAAGCTGCTGAAGCTGCTATGGCCCACGGTCGTAAGATTGCGGTTTTGGCCGCTCAATGGAAACTGCAATCGTTAACGGTCGCGAGTTGGGATATCTGGATATTCCGGATGACATGTTGATTGATGCGCACGAGCTCAATCGCCTCCCCGCAAACGAAGTCATGATTTTATGTACAGGTTCGCAAGGTGAACCAATGGCCGCCCTTTCACGGATTGCCAATGGGACTCACCGCCAAATCAGTATTCAACCTGGTGACACCGTCATCTTCTCATCGAATCCAATTCCTGGGAACACAACAAGTGTTAACCACGTCATCAATCAACTGAGCGAAGCCGGTGCCGAAGTCATTCACGGTAAGGTCAACAACATCCATACTTCTGGTCACGGTGGTCAAGAAGAGCAGAAATTAATGCTGCGCTTGATCAAGCCTAAATTCTTCATGCCAGTCCATGGTGAATATCGGATGCAAAAGATTCATACCGAACTCGCTATGTTGTGTGGTGTGCCTGAAGAGAATTGCTTTATTCTCGAAAACGGTGATGTACTCGCCTTGACGGATGATTCCGCGCGTGTGGCCGGTCACTTCCCTGCTGGCGATGTTTATATCGACGGTAACGGTATTGGTGATATCGGTAACGCGGTCATCCGCGATCGCCGGATGTTATCCGAAGAAGGCCTCGTGGTGGTGGTTGCGACCATCAACATGCAAAAGCAAGCCGTATTGGCTGGTCCTGATTTGCTCTCTCGTGGTTTCATCTACATGCGTGAATCTGGTGAGCTGATCAATCAGGCACAACGCCGAGTTTACCGCACCATCAAGCAAGTCTTCTCTGATAACGACAAGGTCACTGAGGTCATGTTAAAGATGCAATTACCAGTAATTTGCAGGAATTCCTCTTTGATAAGACGGAACGTCACCCAATGATTTTACCAATGCTCATCTTGCTTTAATGCATATACAAACGCTGTTGCCGGCCATCTGGTCTGGTGACAGCGTTTTTTAGTTATTTTTACCGAAATCACCAGAAAATTGACCGCGGCCAATTGAGTTTTTTCATTATGCTGGGGTATACTTTATGAATGCATGGGCCACGCGCCCGATTATTGGTAATGAAGGGATCAACCTCATGACTGAACCGTTTTTTATATTATCGTCAATCCCGTTGCCGGCAGCGGTAACGGCGCTAAAACATGGCAACAGATTCAACCTATTTTTGAACAGCGACACCTCGATTATCAGGTTAAGGTCTCCCAATACGCTGGTCATACGATTGAGCTCGCCAAACAGATCGGTAACTTTGCCACTCACGACCAAGCCGTTCTGATCGTCGTCGGTGGTGACGGGACGCTCAATCAGGCGCTCACTGGCTTGCGGGCCACCAAGACCCCACTGATGCCCCTCGCCTATGTCCCGACTGGATCGGGCAATGACTTTGCGCGCGGGACTGACATCAATCAAGACCCACTCAAGGCACTCGAACAAATCTTGAGCGCGACTCAGCCTGTGAGCATCGATGTGGGGCAATACAGCGAGACCACTCATCACCACGCGGGTTATTTCGTCAACAATATCGGTATCGGTTTCGACGCCGCCGTGGTGGCCAGTACGAATCACAGTAAAGCCAAGCAGTGGTTAAACCGTGTACATCTGGGCAACCTTGCTTACGGCTTCAATGTGCTCAAGGTGCTCTTCAAGCGCAAACCATTCGCGCTGACCGTCAATGTCGACGGCCAACAGATCATGATTCCCGACGCCTTCTTAGTGACCACCACCAATCATCCTTATTTCGGCGGTGGCGTCAAAATCTTGCCTGCCGCTTCCCCCGACCGATGGCAAACTTGATCTAATCGTGGTGGAACACACCAATCTAATCACTTTTGTCTTTCTCGCGATTCAACTCTTGCGCGGTCAGCACACCAAATATGCAAAAGTGCACCATTTTCAGAGCAAACACATTCAGCTCATGACCAATTCATTGGAATACGGTCAGATGGATGGTGAAGAGATGGGCACCCGCGCCTTTGCACTAGACTTCAAAGTGAGTCAACACCCCTTCTGGTACATTCCAGAGAATAAATAAACGAACACGCCGCTCAAGCTCGAGCGGCGTGTTTTTTTTGCTATTGAGAGACACATCGCTTCAGTTCATCAGTGAAGCATTTTCCATGCATGCGGTCGTCGCAGTCGGTTACGATATAAGTATACTAATTAAGGGGGATTACGATGCCAAAGACCAATTTGATTGACCCACGTCATTTGTACCACCCAAACGAGTTTCCTGAGCAAACACAGGACACACCTGCGCTCCAACAAGCGATGCAGCCTAAGCCGGACTGTGGTGAAACCAGTTATGTCGGCCACGAACGCCTGAAAGACCGCAATGTGCTGATCACTGGTGGCGATTCAGGTATCGGCCGCGCAGTTGCCATTGCCTTTGCACGAGAAGGGGCTAACATTGCCTTCCATTATTTGCCTGATGAGGCCCCAGATGCCGAGGAAGTCAAAGACCTCATTGAAGCTGAAGGCAGAAAAGCGGTTCTTCTCCCCGCAGACTTTCGTGATGCCGATGCGCCACAAGACATCGTGGCAGCGGCTATTGATGCATTGGGGAGCTTGGACACCCTGGTTTTAAACGCTGGACAACAGATTCAACATCAAGAAATTGCTGACT
Organism: Lacticaseibacillus saniviri JCM 17471 = DSM 24301; assembly: GCF_001311785.1. Classification (GTDB taxonomy): domain Bacteria; phylum Bacillota; class Bacilli; order Lactobacillales; family Lactobacillaceae; genus Lacticaseibacillus; species Lacticaseibacillus saniviri. The sequence continues at coordinate 217,587 of NZ_BBBX01000001.1, forward strand.
TGCCGATGCAGCAGGTTCACGACACCTTCATGGTGAACGTTGAGGCCATGTTTGCCATTGTGCAGGCGGCATTACCACATTTGGAACCCGGCAGCACCATTACCACAACGACATCGATTCAGGCCTTCTCACCCAGCCCGCATTTGCTCGATTACGCGGCATCTAAAGCTGCGATTGCCAATTATACGCTCGCATTGGCGCAAAAATAACACCTGAGGGCATCCGCGTGAACGGTGTCGCACCAGGGCCAATTTGGACACCGCTCCAATTGGATCATGGACAACCCGAGGACAAGATTCCAACGTTCGGCCAGGATGCCTTAATCGGCCGCGCTGGAATGCCTGTTGAGCTGGCACCTGTCTACGTGTTACTCGCTTCAAACGAAGCCAGTTACATCAGTGGCCAGATTTACGGCGTCATAGGCGGCGCACCAATCAATCCATAATCATCACAAGAATGATGCGAGTCCCTATAGTGGGTACTGGCATCGTTTTTGCGTTGCAACACTATCGCTTTACTTTCCACAGCGGTGCTCGCATAATAAATACACGGGTGTCAAGACACCGTGGCGCAGCAAGCAATGACATCAACTCCTAAAGGATGGGTGGAAATCATGAAAAAGAATCGGGTTTGGGGCCTATTGGCTCTGTTCAGTCTGTTATTGTTACTCACGGCGTGTCGGCAAGGTGCAGCACAGCAGTCGGACTCGACCGCCCCGGTCAAAATCACTTACTGGCACCGAATGACGGGCACTTATGCAAAATCACTGGATAAGTTGATCAATCAATTCAATGCCAGTCAAAAGAAGTATCGGGTGGTCGCGACCTCACAAGGATCCTATAACACGCTCCAGCAAAAATTATGGCCGCGGGTAAATCGAACACCCTGCCGACGATGGCGCAAACGCCATACACCAACATCGGCGACTATGTGCAACAGAAGCTGTTACTGCCCTTTGACGCAGAAATGCTGAATGGCACCAATAAGTTGAGCAGCACCGAATTGAATGCGATCTACCCGAATTTCTTGGCAGCGGGACGCTATGATGATCGGTATTACGCGCTTCCCTTCTCGGTCTCAACTGTGATTCTCTTTTACAACCAAAATTGATGACCAAGTATCACATCGCCATGCCTAAAACCTGGGCTGACTTTGCGACAGCGCAAACCAAGCTTCAAGGCACGAAGATTCATGCACTGGCATTAGATCGCAGCTACGATGTTGTGCTGGAGGGTTTGGCCTATGATGCGGGCAGCCAACTCATTACACCCAACCTAAAGCTCAATCTCAATGCATCCAAGACACTCAATGCGGTGCAACAGATTTTGAGTTTCCAAAAAGATGGTGTGCTGCAGACAGCGGCTGAAGATCAATACTTCAATGTGCCCTTCGTCAACGGCCAAGCCGTGTTTGGCATCGGATCATCCGCAACCATTCCAGTGCTGACACAACAGGCACCAAAAAGCCTACAATGGGGTACTGCGCTTGTGCCCACCTATGCGGGCCAGCGCAACAATCCTTTGAACGGTAACTACAACGTCTTGTTCAGAGGTGCCTCAAAGCAGCAACAGGCGGGTGCGTGGGCCTTCCAAAAATTCTTGTTGGCGACACCAAACGCCGCGCAATGGGCAATCGATTCCGGTTATGTCCCGGTCACAAAAGCAGCAGCCAACAGTGCCACCTTCAAGAAATATCTAAAGGCCAATCCAACGTATCAAGCGGCCCTCTCAGCAACACCCCAGGGCTTTGTCTCGACTGTTTTCACCGGTTACAATGACTACCGAACAGCTCTGATGAATGCCGTTGATGCCACACTGGCCAAGCATACGAGCGGTAAAAGCGCCTTTGACGCACTACAAAACAGACCCAAACGATTTTGAAACAGGCCGATTAACCTCTCGCCCCTTGCTTTGCCCAAATTAAAAAGATCGATTGCCATCATCCGCTTGGGATTAACGCAATCGATCTTTTTTAACATCAGAAATAATCTGAGAAGTACGGTTCATCGACCGGAATGATGGCCTCGAGTTCCTTCAGCATCGGTTTGGATGCCTGAATCCGCTCGATTTTGGCCAAGTACGATGGCCGGCGGTAGCTCATCATCATGGTGGTGAGCGTTTGAATATCCAGCTCAACCGCCTCGCCGACCGGTTCATCTGTGAGATGCAATTGACCGTCAACCCATGTCAGGCCGACCACACCGTTGTTCCATTCCGCCAGTGGATCACTGACCACAAATGGAACGGCTTGCCGCTCGCCTCAAATGGATAGTCGATCAAGAATTGACGCACATCCACAATCCGCGCCATGAAGTAGGGTTTGATGGTCTGCTTGATATCCCCATCATCCAGCAGAAAGTGCAGTGGTTCGTTCTTATAGATGTTGCCACGAACGTAATTCACCATCGAAAAATGGGCGGAAATAAAATTCCACAACCCGATGCGGGCCTCCTGATTCGTGTAGACCATTTCTTTGATGTGGAAAATTTCATCGGCAATCCAATAGAGAATGAACCCCTGTGGCACATCTTGTTCATCATAATAGACGGCCGCGATACGTTCTTCCTCATTCTCCCAACGCCAATACTCGTCCCAGTTCAACTGGTTACGAATCATTGCACCGTGGTTTGTTTTGGCAAAGCGTTGATAAGTCTCAATCACATCGGGATCATCGATTTCGAGTCGCTCCACATGACCGGGCGTCACCACGGGCTTTGGCAGTTGCGAATCCTTCACCTCAAATGTCAGGTGATCGGACATAATCTCCCAACCCTTTTTGCGATAGAACGGAATACTGTAGGGATAGAGATAAGAAATACTCTGGTGCCGGGCGCGCATGTGGTCCAGGCCAACCCGAATCAAGTCATGCATCAGACCGTGGCCAGCATATTCAGGATACGTTCCCACACCGGTCAACCCCGCCATCTGATACGCCTTGCCGTGAATATTGACGACACAGGGATAGATGGCCAGTTGGCTGATCAATTCATCATTGTGAAACCAACCGATCACGTCTGATTTTTCGAGCACGGGGCGCTTGGCGCGTTCGAGCTCGCCTTCTTCATAGCCTGATTCTTCAACTTCTTTGGCAGTCACCTGAAATACATAGCTCAAGAGATCATTGAATTGATCTAAATAGGCCAAGGTGACTTGCCGCAGTTCTAGTTCATCACGAATGTCTGCCATGATTGTTGCTATATCTGACGTGGAAGAATGATCATCATCAGTAAAGGCGATATAGTTTCTCCTTTTGATTTGATTATTGGCGTGATGACTTCCACTCAATTACTTCATCACGTTTTATTTCGGCATAAATGCAGCAGGGGTCAAATCAGCCATCCCAATCATGGGGTCAATCGCCTGGGTTTGAACGAGTTCAGGCGTCAGCTGATAAGAACCCTTGGCCTCTTCACTTCCGGCTCAGAGGCCGTTTCAGGCGTTTGCTTGGGTGCGACAGGCGGTGTGACAGAATGGTCACCAAAAGCCTCCTGCAGCTTCTCAACGAGTCCTGTCTGCCGGTTGTCAGCCATCTGCGTCACCGCGAGTTCAAATGCTCGCGGATCGCCCACTAAGATTAAGAAGTCCTTGGCTCGAGTGATGGCGGTGTAAATCAGGTTTCGGCGCAACATGCGGCGACTCTGGAGGGTCAGTGGCAAGATCACGAGGTCAAACTCACTCCCCTGCGCTTTATGAATCGATGTCGCATACGCTAAGGTGAATTTCTGCCAGTCGCTGCGCTTATAGGTCAATTCATTGCCATCAAAATCGATGGTCAATTCATCCGTCTTGCTCTCCGCCTGCTTGGCTGGTGTAATCCCTTGAATGACCCCAATCTCACCATTGAAGACATTCTGTTCAGGATTATTCACCAGCTGTAACACCTTGTCACCGATGCGATACTTCTGATCTCCGGATTCCACTTCTTTGGTGCGCTCGCTCTTTTGGGATTCAGGATCGATTGCGCCAACGGATTGAGGGCATCAATTCCAGCCGTACCGCGGTACATGGGGGCAAGAATCTGAATCGCTAGCGGCGCAAACTTGCCCTGCGCTTTTTGGATGACCTGCGCGACCACCGATTGAATCTGTTCAGGTGGACACACAAAGAAGGACCGATCCGCTTGCGGCTTCAGCAAATCCGCTGGTAACTCGCCCCGATTAATCGCGTGCGCCAGTGGAATAATTGAACTCGTGGCATCTTGGCGGTGAATATGCGTCAATTCCTGACTGGGCAGCACGTGACTGCTCAACAGATCAGCAAACACTTGCCCTGGTCCAACACTGGGCAGTTGGTCCTTGTCACCGACCAGGATCAGCTTGATGTCTGCATGTAGTGAGTTCAACAGCGTCCGGAACAGGTAGGTATCCACCATCGACATTTCATCGACAATCAACAAGCCATCTGGTAACTCCTTGGGCTCAAAATCTTGCGTATCCACAGACAAACCCAATAACCGGTGAATGGTGCTAGCGGGTAACCCAGTGGTCTCGGTCATGCGCTTGGAGGCGCGGCCCGTGGGTGCAGCCAACATGATCGGAAATGGCTTAGTCTCGTCATTGTACTTGTTGATATCGAGTGACAGGTCATTCAAAGCCGCATATACGCGCACAATCCCGTTAATCACCGTTGTTTTACCGGTTCCGGGACCCCCTGTCAGCATGAAAAATGGTTCCTTGATCGCTGTCAGAATCGCGTCACGTTGCACCGGATCATAATCGATTCCGATTTCCTTTTCGACCGTCTTCAGTGCTTTCTTAATCGCCGCTTCATCCGGCGCTTCAGCATCGGTCATGAGGCGCTTGAGCCGAGCCGCGATATTATTCTCTGCATCGAAGAGTCGTTTTGGAAAAATGCGTTTGCCATCCGCAATCACCTGGTTGGACTTACCCAACTGAATCAAGCTATCAGCCACCAAGTTGGGATCGATTGCGATATTTCTTGCCGACTCCAACAAATTAATCGTCTGCTTCACCAAGGTGTCGAGCTGACAATAAGTATCGCCCGTGCCATCGGTCTGTTGCTGCAAGGTATCGATCAAGGCGCCCGAAATCCGCATGGGATCATCCGGCGTGATGTTCAACTTGGCCGCAATCGCATCAGCGCGCTTGAAGCCAATCCCATCGATATCACCAATTAAGCGATATGGATTCTCTTCAATCACATCGAGTGCATCGGTTTGATACTGCTGATAGATTTTGGCCGCCAGATTACTGGAAAAGCCGTAGTCGTTGAGCCCGATAATCACCTGTTCCATGCCCAAGTTAGCCTTCAGGTTCTCAACCAAGGTGGTGGTTTTAGCCGCATTGAGGCCTAACTGCCGCAAGACTTTGGGTTCTTTCAAGATCTTATCGATTGCACCGACACCCAATGAATCCACAATGCGCTCAGCTGTCTTTTCGCCGATGCCGGGGAATTTGTCAGAACTCAAATACTGCACCAAGCCCTGTTTGGTCGTCGGTTTTTCGACCGAGTAATTGTCCGCTTGGAATTGGTTACCGTATTTGGGGTGATTAATGACGTGACCGACAAACGTGTAGACACCGTCTTCTTTGATATCACCAAACTACCCGTCACCACAATTTCAGCTTCGGGCCAAGTGATTGTCGTCGCGGTAATCTCCACAAGCAGTATTTTATAGAAGTTTGTCGGATTTTGGAAAAATATACTCTTAATTCGACCGGTGACGGTGTCTTGCTCAAGCGTTGCCATCATCACGCCCTCGTACATTCAAAAAGCGGCTGATATCACGCAATTGCGCCGTCTGCTCGGCGTAGGTTTCTGGATCCAACTGTTCGGCCTTCTCAAGGTATGGTCGCCCGTCTTTTTCCTGCGCGTTCATCGCGAGCCCATAGGTAAAGTTCACGGCCGCTGAGTCGTGTTTCAGCAGCGGCTCGAGCCGTTCGGTCACTTGTTCAAAATAGCCCTGCGTGAGCAAAAGATTGGCCACTAACAGTGCCGCATCTTCGGCGTCCGCATCGGCATCACTTGCGATCAGCGCAAAGGCAAGCGCTTGTTGCGGTTGACTCATTTTCTGATACATCAAGCCCAACATGTATGCAGCATCCGCGCGATAATCAGCATCATCCAGCAGTGGCATAAGATCCGTAATGCCCTGTTGATACTGTTCACGCGCATAGTCCAATAAGCCACCCGCATAAGTCAGGCTGGCATCATTGAAGCGTTCCTGTGCGCGCAGATAGAGTTCACTGGCCTGATCCAGTGATCCCACGCTCGTCAGCATGGTAATGAGATCGACATACCCGCCGACTTGGTCAGGATGGGTATCGATTTGTTCGATCAGTTGGTGAATCAGCTGATCGCGTTTGGTGTCATCAACTGGCATAGTTCCTCCTAAATAGTGTCGCTGGAAGTCAATTTGCGATTCAAAAAGTGGGTATCATTCCACTTGATCAACCGGTACGGTAAGGCGACTTGATCCGCCTCAAGAATAGTCACACTGCTGTTCGTCAACCCACCGTCTTTGCGCATATCAGCGATTGGTGTGCCGAGTAAACTCTGAATCAGTGCGACAAGCGCTGCCCCGTGGCTGACAAAAGCAGATTGGCTGAATCCGACAGGTCATATTCGACCGCACGCTGAATCACCGGTTGCATGCGTGCAATCAATTCCGGAAAGGTTTCGCCACCAATCGCGTGTGGATCATACTGGTCCGGCGCATAACGAAAGCCGTGCAATTCCTTAGGATACTTCGCCTCAACTTCCGCGAAGGTCTTACCTTCCATTTTACCCAAATTAAACTCGCGAATGCCCGGTTCCACTGACAATGGAATGGTTTGGTGCATCGCCGTAATCAATGTTTTTGCAGTCACCTGCGCGCGGGGTAATGGACTGACGTACGCATGGTCAAAATGAATGGGCGCTAAATCCTTGGCGAGTAATCGAATCTCGTCAAAGCTTTGTGGCAACAACGGCGAATCCCCATTGGCCCCCTGATAGCGTCCTTGTAAATTCCATTCTGTTTTGCCATGGCGCACAAAATATAATCGCGTCACGTTCTTCGCCCCCTCATCTAATCTAATATTATCGCGATTTTTACACCATAATTCAAGTTTATCTGTGAGGATACAAAAAGAGACCATAGTGAAACCCAAGAGTTTCACCACAGTCCCTCATTAACGCGCGTTTTCAGCGCTTTTTATGTGATTAAACGTACTGTAAGACCTTGGCGTCGTTATAAGCGACGTCGATTGTCCCGCCACCTAAGCACTCAGCGCCGTCATAGAAGACAACAGCCTGACCAGGGGTGATGGCACGAACGGGCTCGTCAAAAATCACCGTTGCGGTGTCCGCACCAGTCATTTTGACAGTGACACCCGTATCAGCCTGACGGTAACGGAATTTAGCCGTCACGTGGAACTCGTCACCGATTGCCCCTCCCGTTGTGAAGCTTAACTTAGAAGCATCCAAAGAGGTTGCATACAATGCTGGGTTCTCAAAACCTTGGCCGACATAGAGAATGTTCTGCTCGAGATCCTTACCCACAACAAACCATGGGTCGGAATTAGCGGAGTTCCCACCGATACCGAGACCGGAGCGCTGGCCGATAGTGTAGTACATCAAACCATCGTGTGTACCCATCACAGTCCCGTCAACGGTCATCATCTGACCTGGCTGAGCTGGTAAGTAGGTGCTCAAGAACTGCTTGAAGTTCCGCTCGCCGATGAAGCAGATTCCGGTAGAATCCTTCTTCTTAGCGGTAGCCAAGCCAGCAGCCTCAGCGATCGCACGAACCTCAGACTTCTGCATGTGGCCAATTGGGAACATGGACTTCTTCAACTGATCCTGAGACAACTGACTCAAGAAATAAGTCTGATCCTTGTTTGCATCGGCACCACGTAACATGTGTGCCACACCAGCATCATCCACCTCTACCTGAGCGTAGTGGCCCATTGCGATGTAATCAGCGTTCAACTCCTCAGCATAGTCTAAGAATGCCTTGAACTTGATCTCCTTGTTACACATCACATCAGGATTAGGCGTGCGACCATGCTTATATTCGTCTAAGAAATACTCAAAGACACGATCCCAGTATTCCTTCTCGAAGTTAATCGAGTAGTAAGGAATCCCGATCTCACTTGCCACTTTCGCGACATCTTCATAATCCTCGGTAGCGGTACAGACACCGTACTCATCTGTATCGTCCCAATTCTTCATAAAGACGCCGACAACGTCATAACCTTGTTGCTTGAGCAGCAATGCCGTCACTGAGGAATCTACCCCACCGGACATGCCGACAACAACGCGAGTATTGGAATTATCCAATATCATCACCATCATTTCATCAGATTCTGGAAGTTATCCGATTTGAAGGTCGTTATTTCCAGTATGTTCCATTATAGCAGTTGTGAAAAATTTGGCAACACTTGTAAAAGGTAAGGAACGTGTTTCATCGCTACGACAACAACAAAGGGCCGTGACGTTTTGTCACGGCCCAATATCGAGTCGAACACTTATCAATCCGCACGCAACTAGTCAGTTACAGGTGCCAAGACTTCGCGTTCAATCAAGTTTTTGGATAATGTAGTTATACTGTTCCACATTGTCCATTGTCTTATCTGTTTTAAAAATATCGATTGCTTTCAAACCGTTGGGGGTCGTCACAGCCATTTGAAAAGCTGACAGATCAGCCTTGACCGTCACCCGCAATTTGTTGGCGTTGGTATAAGGTGAATTAGGATCGAGCGGTCGTTCCAATTGGAAGTTCCCGTTTCCTGTCTTCACAAAACCCAAATCCATTAATGTATAGCGTTTGATGCCGGAACTGAGCTGATACTTTTGTGAATCGCCCAAAACGGTACCCACTGCTGCAAGCGCCATCATCATCATCTCCTTATCGATTAACTATGTCTAGTTTATCACGAGTGATGTTGCTCTGGCTACACTAGTTAGCTTTCGCCTTGAGCCGATTGATAATGCGAATCAATGCATCCGCATAGGCATCGATTTGCTCCGGTGTATTCTCACTCCCAAATGATGTCCGAATTGACTCCCCGATTCGTGGGCTGTCTGCGCCAAACATGGCTGTCAGCACGTGAGAAGGTTCCAGACTACCGGCCGTGCAGGCAGAACCACCCGAAATGGCAAAGCCGCTGAGGTCGAGATTGGTCTGTAGGGCATAAGTCGAAATGCCAGGATACCAAATATTTAAGACGTGATTCAAATTATCTGGTGCGAGATCCCCATTGACCTTGTAATCAATCCCGGCATCATCTAAGCGTGCCAGCAATTGCTTTTTGAAGCCCAAATACTTGGCTTGTCGCGTTGCCTTTTCTTCAGCGGTCAACAAGCTCACCGCCGTTGCAAAGCCCGCAATTTCAACAATGTTTTCGGTCCCAGCACGGCGCTTCAATTCCTGCTCGCCACCCTTGAGGAGTGGCTTAAAAAGAATCTTCGGGTCGCGATACAAGAAACCGATACCCTTGGGGCCATTGATCTTATGCGCGGAAGTGGACAACATGTCGATGTTCATCGCCTCGACATCGATATCTTGTAGCCCATACGCCTGCGTTGCGTCTGTATGGAACCAGGCTTGATGGTCCTTCAATCGGGCACCGATGGCCTCGATGGGCATCCGACTGCCGACCTCATTGTTACCAAACATGATGGTGACCAAAATCGTGTCGTCATCTAAGGCTGCTTCAAAGTCGTCCATGCTGATCCGACCAGTCTCATCAACGGGCAGATATGTCACGCGGAAGCCTTCATCTTCGAGTGCGGCCAGTGGCTTCATCACGGATGGATGTTCAATCGCCGTTGTGATGATGTGCTTGCCCAAGTCACGGCGGGCACGCGCGGTTTCAGTAATAGCGGTGTTGTTACTCTCGGTCGCACCGCTAGTCATCACAATGTCATTGGGCTTGGCGTTGATGCTATCAGCCAAAATCTGGCGGCTCTTATCCATTACGGTGTGGGCCTCGCGACCAAACCAATGCGTCGAGCTAGCATTACCGAACATATCCTTCATTCGTGCTGTCATGGTGTCGATAACGGCGTCGGCCATGGGTGTGGTCGCCGCGTTATCCAGATAAATGTGCTCCAATATTCGTTACCTCTTTTTGTCTTATGCGGTCTGCGCCAGATAAGTCAGCAACATCTTCGCACTGCGCTTACCGGCATCAATAATAAAGTCATCAAAGTTGACACCGGCTTCATCATCACCAACGTCACTCATGGCCCGAATCACAACAAATGGGGTGTGGAATTCTGTGGCCACTTGGCCGATTGCAGCCCCTTCCATTTCACTTGCCAATGCGGCTGGATAGATGCTGTGAATGTGGTCGATGGCTTCTTGGCTGTTGATGAACTGGTCACCGGTCACAATCAGACCATCGTGAACTGTCAAACCAGTTTCTACGGCTGCAGCCTGAATTGCCTTTGCTAAGTCCTTGTCGGCATCAAAAATTTGTGGTTGTTGTGGTAATTGGCCTGGTAAGTAGCCAAAGACTGTCGCGTCAACATCATGATAAGCCACCCCGGTAGAGATGACGATATCACCGATGTGCAAGTCTGTGCCAATCCCACCAGCACTCCCTGTGTTGATCACCACTTCGGGATCAAACAGATTGATCAAGTTGGCCGTTGTCATTGCGGCTTGCACCTTACCAATCCCTGATTCGACAATGGTCACTTCATGGCCGTTCAGTTGCCCGTGAAAGAAGTGTTGACTCGCAATCACCTTTTCACTCATATCCACCAACTGCGCCTTCAGTCGCGAAGTTCTTCTTCCATTGCACAAATAACACCGATTTTCATCAAAATATCCTCCTCTGACGCACAAACCCGTCCAGAATTCTGAACGGGCGTGGCCATACTTACTTTTCGTCATCTCATCTTACACTAAATTCAGCTTTTTCTCAATCACACCAAGAAAAGGACCAGAAAACAATCACCAACAGGCCAAGCACAATGCCGATGGCCCAGTTGAGCCGAACCTTCAAATTATGCACCTTGGGCTCAGCCATGACAGGATTGTCCCGCGTCTGTTCACGGGTCTTCTTCGCATAATCCCGCTCAACGGATTGTCGCTGTTGATCGCGCTTTTTGCCTCACGAGCAGCTCGTTCCTGCTCCTCACGATATTCCTTACGCGTTTTAACCTCTGCCATCTTTTTCCTCCGCCATCTGCCACAAGGATAGTGCCATTACCGTTTTACTATCACAGATTAATCCTTGTTGCTGCGCTGCTTGTGCCTCTTGAAGTGTCAGCCAATGCGCATCCAAAATTCGCCTTGATCCAGCGGTCGCTTCGTCGCCAACGATCTGAGCTCGGTGGCCATGAACACACTGATTTTGGCATCACTGAAGCCAATAGACTGATAAACGTGGTCAGTGGTTGCCAGTGATCCGCGGCCAGTCCCGCCTCTTCGTTGAGTTCGCGCTGCGCTGTGACCAATGGTGCTTCAGCCACTTCACATTTGCCCGCGGGAATCTCTAACGTCATCTGATCGATGGTACTGCGCCACTGTTGCACAAAAGAGCACGGTGTTGCTGCACCGCTAGCACCCCGGCTGAACCATTGGTGTGAACCACTTCTCGCGCGGCTTCTGTACCATCGGGTAATTGGACCGTCAATCGCTTCAGGGTCAAGATCTTTCCATTATATAGTGTCTCAGTATCCTTCAAGACTTCTCTTTTATCCATAGGCTCCCCTTCAATCTACTGTAATCATCATACAAAACCCGCATGCACCTGTAAAATGAATCTGCAACTTTTAGAGAATCTTGAGAATTGCCACTCAAAACTCAATCCAAGGGCTGATTTTGTGGTGAAAGGGGTTGTGCTACACTATGGTCATGATGAAATAAGGATGTGACTTCTTGTGAAACAAAAACGCCATTCAGGTTTGCGCATCACAATCTGGGCGCTACTGGGCTTTGGCATCGGATCCATGAGTGGTCGCTTAGGCATCGCGCTGTTTACAGCCATTGTCTTTGGCTTCGCGCGATGGCTCGGTGAGCGCTTGGGTGCGCCCAAAGAACAGGTGCAGCCAACTGGAGTGCCACCACTTTCAGCCAGCATGTCTGATCACTATCAAACATCTGGATTAACCGATAGCGAGATTCAGGTTTTCCGCGACACGATGGACGCCGCTGCCAAACAAATTACAACCATTGAAACGCTCACCGAAGCTGTGCCTAAGCTCAAGCAAGTGGCACTCAATCACGACCTAGTACCAGTGCTGCACGCCTACTTCAAAGCGATTGTGGATCAGCCTAAACGTCTACCAGAAGCGGCAAACTTCCTATATGATCATTTGCCTAATCTGGAGCGTTTGATGACCCGTTACCAAACCATCACCCATCACGAGGTCAAGTCGGCCGACACATTCGCTGTACTCGATCAGGCCGAACAGGCAATCGGGCAGTTGGCTGACAATATTACGAATCAATACCAAGCTTTTGTCGCCGATGATATCGAAGACCTCGAAAGCGAAATCGCATTGACTCAAAAACAAATTCCAGAAACCAGCAGCGGCAAACACGCTGCACGAGAAAATAATACCCAAGAGGAGTTGATCGCCCATGACGGAACCCAACAATCTCACCAATGATTTACTCAAAGATCCTTTTAGCACCATCAATCCTGAACCGAATCAACAAGTCGCAAACGCCGCACCATCGCCCCGGCTCAATGATGAACAACTCGTTCAGGCTAAGGCCTTAGCCAACCAAATCGATGTCAACAGCCAAGAAACTGTCCTCAATTACGGCGCGAGTGCCCAAAAGCAGTTAGGCAAATTCTCGCAAACCATGTTGGACCAAGTTCAGAGCCAAGACACCGGTGAAGTCGGCCAAGCGCTCACCACACTGATGAACCGATTACAAGAAGCCAACCCCGACGAGTTACGCGCCGAAGACAACAATGTCTTTCGCAAGTTGTTTGGTCAGGTCAAGCGGTCGATTTTTGAAATCACGACTAAGTACCAAAAGATTGGTGCACAAATTGATACCATCGCCAATCGCTTAGAAAAAGAACAACAGGGTCTCTTGAACGATAATCAAATGTTGGAAGAACTCTATGCGCAAAACAAGGCTTACTTCGATGCCTTAAATATCTACATTGAAGCCGGACGCATGAAGCTAGATGAACTCAATACCACCACGATTCCTGAAGCGATGGCTCAAGCCCAAGCGAGTGACAATCAGATGGCCGTTCAGGAAGTCAACGATTTGAAGCAATTCCAGAATCGCCTCGAAAAGCGCGTGTATGACTTGGAACTCGCCCGCCAGATCACACTGCAACAGGCACCACAGATTCGGTTGATTCAAAACACCAACCAAGCATTGGCGGAAAAGATTCAAGCGAGTGTCAACACCGCCATCCCATTGTGGAAGAACCAGGTCGCTATCGCCCTCACCCTGCTGCGGCAAAAGGACGCGGTTACCGCGCAACGTCAGGTTTCTGAAACAACCAATGATCTCTTGAAGAAGAATGCCAATATGCTCAAGATTTCAGCGATTGAGACCGCCCATGAGAACGAACGCGGCGTTGTCGATATCGAAACCTTAACGCAAACCCAAAATGATTTGGTTGAAACCCTGCAACAAACCTTACAGATTCAACAAGAAGGTCATAGCAAACGTGTCGCTGCCGAAAAGGAATTACAGCACATGGAAGATGACCTCAAGAATCAATTACTGAACTACACCCGTGGCGGTCAGCAACAAACTCCACCACAACAGTAATCAGCATGACAAAAAGGCGCTGCCCCAAACTGTAAATGGGACATCGCCTTTTTTGTGTCTCGTCAATAATATTAACAGAATAATTAATTTTACCTGATTATCACAATAGCTTTACAGGAACCCCCTGCGAATCTTTACACAGTCTAGGTATAGTAAAGACATACTAAAACGCAGGAGGAAACAAAATGAAACGGTCAATTCTTGTCTCAGCAGCAACAATCATTCTCTTACTCACTGGGTGCGGTCAAGCATCGAGTCAAAAGGCAAACTCGAGTCAAAGCAGCTCAAGTGCCTCATCTACCAAGATCTTGGCCGTCGGGTCAACCGCATTGCAGCCCTTGGTTGAACAAGCCGCTAAGGATTATCAATCAAAGACCCCCGAAGCTGACATTACAGTCCAAGGTGGCGGTTCAGGCGCCGGCCTCTCCCAAGTCGCGAGTGGTTCCGTGACAATTGGTAACTCAGATATTTTTGCTCAAGAAAAAGACGGCATTGATGCCAAGAAATTGGTCGATCACCAGGTCGCCGTTGTTGGTATCGCCCCTATCGTGCACCCAGGCGTTGGCGTCACCAACCTCTCGTCCAAGCAACTCGTTGATATCTTCACCGGTAAGGTCACCAACTGGAAGGAAGTCGGTGGCAAGGATCAGAGCATTGTCTTGATTAACCGCGCGCAAGGATCCGGGACACGAGCAACCTTTGAAAACATCGGTCTCAAAACCACGAAGGTCAAAACCGCACAAGAACAAGATTCCAGCGGCACGGTTTACAGCATGGTGAAATCCACTCCTGGGGCCATCAGCTACCTCGCCTTCTCATACATCAAAGAAGGTGTGACCGCCCTCAAACTGGATGACGTCGCACCAACCGCAAGCAACGTCACCACTAACAAGTGGAAGATCTGGGCCTATGAGCACATGTACACCAATGGTAAGCCCGACATGAACACTGCTAAGTTTATCAACTATATTCAGAAGAAATCCGTCCAACAGGGACTCGTTAAACGCATCGGCTACATCCCCGTGACCGATATGACAGTGAGTCGGACCTTTGACGGCAAAATCGAAGAAATTAACAAATAAACACAAAAAAAGAGTTGCGACAGCGATGGCGTCGCAACTCTTTTTATATTTTCGAACAATAAAGATGACTCACGATCCAAAAGGCTGAGAAGTCCGATTAATCATCCTTCTCAAAGTGTCTTTTGTCACAGCCGGTTTTATTCAGCAGAATCGTCTTTGACCACAACATTGGCCGCTTGTGGCCCACGTGGCCCTTCAACGACATCAAATGAGACCTCTTGGCCGACATTCAATTGCTTGAAGCCGCTGCCCAGAATCGCTGAGAAGTGCACGAAAATATCAGGTTCGTTCGGTACTTCGATAAAACCAAAACCTTTTTCTTGATCGAATACTTTTACGCGTCCGTCCATCCTATCACCTACTTTGTTTCAAAGCCGGTTTCAACGACTTCTGGGAAGTTCTTGGTCACGATTGCCGCACAACGACCACAGAGTGTTGGGAAGTGCGCGTCACTACCAACATCGGTCCGGGTCATCCGGCAACGGTCACAGACTTCACCTTCTGCATGCGCCACAGCAATTTTGGCATCGTCAAAGGCAACCGCATCACTTGGTGCATCTGCTGAAGCCGCAGCCACTTCAAAGTGTGACACGATCAGCAATTGCATGACATTGGCATCGATCGCATTGAGTAGATCACGCAATGGTTCGCTGGCATAGACAGTCACAGCCGCTTCCAGTGACTTACCGATTACCTTTTGATCACGAGCCATTTCAAGCGCCTTTTGAACTTCGGTCCGGAAGTCTAAGAATGCAGACCACAAGTCGATCAGTTCACTTTCATCATCAAAATGAGTGACTTCAGGCATTTCTGACAAGAAGGCATAGCTCTCTGATTGACCTAATAATGGCCAGATTTCTTCCATGGTGTGTGGCAAGATTGGTGTCAATAACTTGGTTAAGGCCACCAGGATGTCAGCCATGACAGTTTGCATCCGCCGACGCTTGATATCGTTTTGCCCTTCGATGTAGACCACATCCTTGGCAAAGTCCAAGTAGAACGCGGAAAGATCATTGACCAAGAAGTTGCTGATCAGTTTTTCAACTGTGGCAAAATCATACACATCATATGCCTGACGACTCGCTTCAATCACTTGATTCAAGCGTACTTCCAGGTAACGATCAACGGAACCCAGGTCACCATAAGCGACACGGTCTGTTTCTGGATCAAAATCACTGGTGTTAGCCAGCATGAACCGCATCGTGTTCCGGATCTTCCGGTAAGCTTCTGAAGCCTGTGCAAAGTTATCCATTGAAACCTTCACATCAGATGAGGCATCGACCGTGGAGACCCACAAACGAATAATTTCAGCCCCGTATTGCTTCTCGATGGTATCTGGCACAATGGTATTCCCCAGTGACTTACTCATCTTGCGGCCCTTATCATCCAAGGTGAACCCTTGTGAGAGCACCTGCCTGTATGGTGCCTTACCAGTGACCGCTACACTTGTGATCAGGCTACTGTTGAACCAGCCACGATATTGATCAGACCCTTCCAGATAAAGATCTGCTGGGAATGATAATTCAGGCCGAGCAGCGAGGACGGCTTGGTGGGATGAACCAGAGTCAAACCACACATCCATGATGTCGGTTTCCTTTGTGAATTCACCATTAGGACTACCAGGATGCGTATAGCCTTCCGGTAACAGATCCTTAGCTTCGCGTTCAAACCAGATATTACTACCATATTTGCCGAACAAGTCAGCCACATGTTCAATCGTTTCAGGTTCGAGAATTGGTTCGCCATTTTCCGCATAGAAGATTGGTAATGGCACACCCCAAGCCCGTTGACGTGAGATGACCCAGTCACCGCGGTCACGAATCATGTTGTAAAGACGGGTTTTACCCCAGCTAGGTTCAAAATCAACACCGTCAATTTGAGCCAAGATTTGGTCGCGGAAGGCATCAACTGATGCGAACCATTGCGTGGTTGCCCGGAAGATAACCGGCTTCTTGGTCCGCCAGTCATGTGGGTAACTATGGGTGAAGAAGTCGAGCTTGAGTAACCGACCGTTCTTTTCGAGCGCATCCGTCACCATTGGATTAGCCTTGTCGTAGAAGACACCGGTGAAACCAGGTGCTTCTTCGTTCATAACCCCTTTTTCATCGACAACAGACACCACTGGCAAGTGATAAGCTAAACCAGCCTTGTAGTCATCTTCCCCATGTCCTGGTGCGGTGTGAACCAGACCAGTCCCGGCATCGAGCGTCACGTGATCGCCCAGAATAACCAAACTTGTCCGGTCATACAGAGGGTGTTGCGCTGTCATGTTTTCGAGCTCGCTCCCCTTGAATGTCTTGAGGATTTCGGGATTATCCCAGCCCAAGGTTTCAGCAACACTTGGCAGCATTTCTGCCGCAACAACATACTTCTTGCCATCAACTGCAACCTGCACGTAGTCAAAACGTGGGTTTACCGCGATCCCTTGGTTAGCAGGAATGGTCCAAGGCGTTGTGGTCCAGATAATGAAACTCGTATCACTGTCCAACAAGCCCTTACCATCAACAACAGGGAATGACACAAAGATCGATGGTGACTTGATGTCGTGATATTCGATTTCAGCTTCAGCCAAAGTTGATTCTGAAGATGGTGACCAGTAAACGGGCTTCAAGCCATGATAGATGTAGCCCTTCTTGGCCATTTCGCCGAAGACACGAATTTCAGCGGCTTCGAATTCTGGTTGTAAGGTGATGTATGGGTGATCCCAATCACCGGAGACCCCTAAGCGCTTGAAGTCAGTCCGTTGCTTTTCGATTTCCTTCATCGCAAATTGGCGACAGAGTTCACGATATTCAGCCATGGACATTTCCTTGCGCTTGATGCCCTTCTTAGCCAATTGCTGTTCGATGGGCAGGCCGTGAGTATCCCATCCGGGAACGTAAGGGGCGCGGTAACCGCTCATCGCCTTGTAGCGAACAATGATATCCTTACTAATCTTGTTCAAAGCGTGACCCATGTGAATATTACCGTTCGCAAATGGTGGGCCATCGTGCAGAATGAAGGTTGGTTTGCCTTCGTTTAATTGTTGCCGTTGTTGGTAGACATGGTTTTCTTCCCATGCCGCTTGCCAGCCGGCTTCCTTATTGGGTAAACCCGCGCGCATTGCAAACGGGGTCTTACCCAAGTTCAATGTTTCTTTGATCTTCATGAATGCCATCCTTTCTTGATCACAAAAACTTCGCCCCTGATTAGGACGAAGTTTTTTCGTGGTACCACCTAAGTTTAGAGGATTGCTCCCCCCTCAGAATTCGTTAACGGAAATTACCCGATTGCGACTACTGATTTCACCGCAATTTTTCAAACTGATGGTCGAACCAGTCGTGTTCCCGGGCTTTCACCCACCCCGGGTCGCTGCATACCGTACTGATAAGATCGTGTGTTTGCAATTAATTTGATTCAGATTCTGGTGCCTGGCTGTTAACTTCTGACTGTGGGTTATCTTCAGGGAAAACAATTTCCGTGTAGGTATCCCCCGTCGTTGCATCAACAGGTTCTGGTGCAGCAGCCTCCGATTCAGAGTCAACGACCTGAATTGGTTCTGGCTCTGAGTCTATCGGATCAGTAGGCTGATTGTCAAGTGCTTCAGAGGCAGTCGTATCGATAATTTCGACTTCATCATCAGAGGAAGCGAGCAATTGCTTCCACTCAGGACTCTTCACCACTTCAAGTTGTGATTCCATCATGACCTGCAGCCGTTGCCGGAAAATCCGGGTTTGGCGCTTCAGATCTTCTGTTTGAATCGTGATTGCCTTGGCTTTTTCAGATGCATCGCTCAAAATCCGGTTTGATTTCTCTGTGGCATCCGTCAGCATATCCTGCGCATTGGTTTCAGCTTGTTGTTGAATGATATCGGCTTCTTTTTGCGCGTTACCCTTCACTCGGTCAGCAGCTTCCTGCGCAACAATAATCGATTGATTCAAGGCATCCTTCAAATCAGTGAAGTACTTCACCTTTTCTTGACTATCAGCCAATTCTTTCTTCAGCTGCTCATTTTCGTTGAGCGTCGCTGTGTAATCCTTGATGATTTGGTCAAGAAAATCATTAACTTGATCTTGATCATAACCCCGCATACGGGTATTAAACTCTTTGTTGTGAATGTCTAGTGGACTCAACGCCATCCCAGTTCCTCCTCATTGCACGCGAACAGAAAGTTCTGTTCGCGCTTTTGTTTCAATTTATTTGAGCACTCGTCGATCGGCAGCACACTCGTTCTCAGCTTGTTAACACATTTACACTAATGCGAAGCTTATCTTTTTGGTCGTTCCCAGGACTTGGGTCAGCAAGATGCGACCAAAGCCGCGCACTGAAACCGTGTCCTGTTCAGCCAACATGGTGTCCGGTTGACTGTTGACCTGGAAGTTCAAACGTACCTTCTCACCCTGAATCAGGGTCTTAGCGCGCTGCCGCGAAATATTGTAGACATGTGCGACAACGGTATCGAGCCGCAATGAGCTCACCGTCGTTTCACTCGTTTCCCATTCCGAAATCGGCAAGACATGCGCATCAAGTGGCACTTCTTCCAACCGGACCCCCACCCGGCCAATCTTGGTAATATTTTCAAGCACCCAACTCACCATGCTCGTGCTGACGTAGAACTGCCAGTGACCGCCATCCGTGATGATATCACCAAAAACATCACGACGAACGCCACTGTTGGCCAGCGTGCCCAAAATCGTGCTGTGCGTCAATGCCGCGAATTTCTCCGGGTAATGAATCGCAATCAGCGAGAGCTCAAAGTCAGCTTGTTTAGGTTCAAAATAGCTAGGCGCAACAATTAACCGAGAGCGTTCCGCATCGGAATAACCGCCATCGGTAAATGTTGTGACCTCACTGTGTGTGCCCACCAATTGCTTGGCGATGAACACTTGGCGAGGATCTAGAAATTCGGTCAGTACGGGCCGATATTCATTTCCCGCCTGTTCGATCAGTTCGCTGAAATGATCGATAAACGGAATTTCATCTTTGCGATAATGCTGATATACGGAATCCATCATCATTGTCCTTATCTAATCACGAGATTTAACAAGAAAGCAAACAGATAGTTCAAAAGCCATCGCAGTCCTGACAGTGCCAAAAAGGCAATGACCGGTGAGAAATCGATGCCGGCCAGAGGCGGAATAAAGCGCTGGAAAATCCTGAGAAAAGGATCAACCAAGCGGCCCAATAACAGCCCAAAGCGTGACGTCGATGCCCCAGGGAACCAGGTCATCAGCACTGAAACCATGACCACAATCATATACAGATAAATCAGTAAATCAAGCGCACTGTGAAGCGCGAGTAATAGCTGAATCATGGCACCGATCCTTCCTAATTCGTTGAATCAAATTGCTTGGTGTCGAGCACATTACTCAGATTACCGTCAATTTGAAAATTAGCTGGCGTGACTAAGAAAATCGCGTCGCCAACGCGTTTGATTTCACCATCGATGGCAAACGCTGCCCCAGTCAAGAAATCGACAATCCGGCGCGCCTCTTCAGTGCCAATGCGATCAAAATTGACCACAACGGCGTGATTGGCCAACAAGTGACGGCCGATTTCATTCACATCAGAATAAATCCGTGGCTCATAAACAATAATCTTAGATTGTTGTTCCGCGGTGGGTTTCATCGCGACGACCTTATTGCGTTGAAAATTGTTCACAGCCGGTTGCGACACGGATTGTGCTTCAGTTTCTTCAGCGGTGTATTCAGGTTCATCGTCACCATCATCCATCCCAAAGAAACGATTAAAGGTTGTTCCCAGTTTTTCAAATGCCATAAGTGCATTCCCCCCCGTCTATTGACGACGCCGCTTAAAGAATGGTGGCTGATCGTCATCATTGGGTGTGTCTTCTGTTTCTGGCTTACGTTCAAAAATATCAAAGTCAGGCTTTTGTGCCTTGTCGATTGAACTGTCCCGTGGTGTGCTGCGGGTTTCTGGTTCACGACGCAAATCCCAATCACCTAATGGATCTTGGCGTTTGGTTTCTGGTGCAGGTTCTGACTTGGTCTCGCTGGTGGCAGCTGGCCGACGCCCAGTGGTTGGCGCGTCGGTTTCAATCCCAGTAGCGATCACAGTCACAACGACTTCATCACCGAGGTCTTCGTTGATAGAAGTCCCGAAAATGATGTTGACGTCGTTGGTGGCAGCTTGTGCGACGATTTCGGACGCATCTTGCACTTCATACAGGGATAGATCAGGACCCCCAGTAATATTGAGCAAGACTTGCTTGGCGCCATCGATGGATACTTCCAGCAATGGTGATGAGATGGCCTTCTTGGTCGCTTCAATGGTCCGGTTTTCGCCAGTGGCAGAACCAATCCCCATCAAGGCGGAACCTTGATTTGCCATCACGGTCTTCACATCAGCGAAGTCCAAGTTGACAAAACCAGGGCTTGTGATTAAGTCAGAAATCCCTTGGACCCCTTGACGCAACACGTTGTCAGCTGCATGGAAGGCTTCCATCATTGGGGTCTTCTTGTCAACGATTTCGAGCAAGCGGTTATTGGCAATGATCACCAATGTGTCCACGTGTTCCTTGAGTTGTGCAATCCCATCAATCGCATTCTTGCCCCGCTTTGGGCCTTCGAACGTGAATGGACGAGTCACAACGCCGACAGTTAATGCGCCAATGTCTTTGGCAATCTTAGCGACAACGGGAGCAGCACCGGTCCCGGTACCGCCGCCCATCCCAGCGGTAACAAAGATCATGTCAGCACCTTCCAGTGCTTCGGCAATCACTTCTTCACTCTCTTCAGCGGCTTTTTGACCGATGCCTGGTGTTGCGCCGGCACCTAAGCCACGGGTTAACTTTTCACCCAATTGAATCTTCGTTTCAGCGTTTGAGTGGGACAACGCTTGGACATCTGTGTTGGCAACAATAAATTCAACGCCCTTGACGTCTTCGGCAATCATCCGATTCACCGCGTTACCACCAGCGCCACCGACACCGATAACTTTAATTACGGCTCCGGCGTCATTTTGTGCATCAAGTGAGAATTCCATGTGTGTTCCTCCTAGAAATAATTATTCGAAAAATGTTCCCAAAAACGACGCCAGCCAGCGGGCTTTTTTTCTGCTGGTGCTTCTTTGTTTTTGCGGTGTTTCTTGTGGTGTTTCAACCCGTTCAGCAGTCACTTTGGTGGCACAATTCCAGTTGGAACAGCCTGCATCACAATGCGATCCACTTCTGAGACGCGCAAGGCGTAATGGACCAGTGCCAACGCTTGGGTGAAGCTAGGATGACGAATCCCCATTTCGCTTGGCACAAAAACGTTTAACTGGCTGTTTGAAGATATCTTGTGCAAGTTCAACAACGCCTGGTAAGGCTGTTGTGCCCCCGGTGATGACAATGCCACCCGGTAAGCTCAACGCTTTAGCAGCAGACAAGGACTTCTCCAACCGCGAGAAGATTTGAGTGAGCCGCGCCTCGATGATTTCTGCCAGGTATTGCTCAGAAATCATCGCGGGTTCTGTTTTACCAACGACCGTCACGGGGAATGTTTCATCCTCACTGGCTGCCAATGAATCGGCATTACCATAGTCACGCTTCAGTTTCTCCGCGTCATCAAACGATGTGTTCAGAACGACTGAGATGTCTTTAGTGACAAAATCGCCGCCCTCTTGATCCACATCCGCAAACTTCAGCTTATGATCGTGAATCACGGCTGCGGTACTTTGGCCACCGCCGAGATCAATCACCACGGTTCCAAAGTCTTGCTCGCTATCATTCAGCGCAAACAGTCCCGTTGCTAATGGATTAACCACAAGCTCAGTGAGCGTTAGCCCTGCTTTTTCAATTGCTTTTTTGTGTTATGTAACACGGTTTTAGGTGCTGTGAATAAAATGCCGTGGAGTTCAAGCCGCACGCCAATCATGCCGCGTGGGTCCTTGATGCCATCAAAGCCGTCGACAATAAACTCAGTGGCCTGAAGTGATAAAACCTCACGCTCTGGTGGCAGGTTGCGCACTAAAGCCGCACTCGCAACGCTCGCCACATCCTTATCAACGATTTCTTTACTCTGATCACCAACCGCAATCATACCGGATACAGATTCAATCTGTAATTGATTCGCCGGTACGCCTGCGATTACCTGGTCAATTTGAATACTTGCTTTTTCTTCAGCTTGCTTAACAGCGGCGCGAATGGACGCTGCTGCTTTATCGATATCAACGATCACACCGCGACTCAGGCCTTCAGATCGTTGACTGCCCACACCAATAACATTCATTTGACCTTGCACATATTCGGCAACAATGACTTTTATTGAGGTGGTCCCGATATCAAGTCCAACATATATTCCTTGATTTGCCACGAATCCGGAACCTCCTTTGTTTTCTGCAATTTAGTTTATGCAATGACACTGGTTTCATTTTAACACACCATGATTTAAGTGCGGTAGCTTATCCCGCCTTTTACGGCGGATTTGATGAGATTTTTACTATTTTTACTCACTTACTTCTTTGCCGGTGAGAAAAAAGGCCCCCACTTCCAAGTCAACCGTGCCGGTGGTCTTCACCTGCGCGACAATGCTTGGATAGTATTGAATCTTTTTGGCAATGGTTCGCGAGTCGGCGATGATCTTATTGCCGTCCCCCATATTCAGTGTGATCTGGTAAGGATTGGCATCACCACGGGTGGCTTTAATTTCGGCGATATCTTGGCGAATCGCCTTGGGAAACTTGGCCACTATTTTGATTATCTTTGGCAACTCTTTTTGGTGAAGCCAGTAAAAATGGGATAGTTGCTGTTCGGGTTGGTCTGGCCTTTGGCTTCGATATAGCCCGTTTCCAGCACCAAATGATATTGATTGTGCCGTACGACATACCCCACTGGCGTATATTCCGTCACATGAAGCGTGACATTATGCCAATCCGAGACCTGAAGCTTTGCCGCCTTAATTTCTGGCAACTTCTCGATGCGCGTCGTGACCTTCCCAGGATTCATGAGTAACCCCAGAATCAAGTCGGATTTGGCCAAGTGACTGGCATCGATAATCGTCTGGTCCGGCGTAATCTCCGTCCCTGTGACGGTGACCAAATCGACTTTGGCCAAGGGAGACACCATATAGCCAAAGAAGGCCAACAAAAGCACGATTGGCGTCACAACAAGCCACAGATTACGTCGCAGCTGATTTCTTCGCAGAGCGGTCAGGTTTGGTAAATTTGCCTTGACCTTGGGCCGCTTGCTCTGCGCCTTTGTTTGCGCCTGATATTGTTCCCAGGGCGTCTGTTTAACCGGTTTTTCCTGTCGCTTGAACCAAGCCAATCGTCTTCACCTCATTACTTCATCACTGATTCTAGAACCTGAATCAATTGATCAGCGGCATCGGGTGTGCCGAGTTCTTTTGCTGCTGCGGACATCGCATTGAGTTTTTGCTCCGAGTTCATTAGCGTCACAATCCGCTGGCCAAAGCTAGCATCGATTTTGTTTCTTCAATTAACTCTGCTGCACCGCCTCGCACCAAACTCTGTGCATTGATCAACTGATGATTACCGGTCACATTGGGACTCGGAATCAACACAGCGGGAATCCCCAGGGCGGTGATTTCCGCAATTGATGTGGCGCCCGCGCGGCCAATAATCAGATTGATGTCCGGCAAAATAGCGGGCATGTCATCGACATATGGCACCATCTTCACATTTGCTGGCACTGTCACCTGATCAGCTAGCTGTTGATAATGAATCCGGCCGGTGACAAATAAGACCTGAAAATCTTGGCCTTCAAACGCTGGAAAAGCTGATACAGCGGCCTGATTCATTTTTGGTGCCCCACGTGAGCCACCAAAATCAATACGTCCGTTTTTAGGATCCAAACCAAATTCCGCCAGTCGATCATTGGGCACCAGATTAGCGACTTGTTGCGCCCGCGGATTGCCAGCAAGCACGACCTTTTGTTGTGGAAATGCGCTGGCCACTTCAGGAAAAGCAATCACAATTTTATCGACATAGCGACTCAAGAAGCGGTTGGTCACGCCGGCAACAGAATTCTGTTCATGGATGACCGTTGGGATATGCAGTTTTGCGGCCGCATACACAATCGCACCCGAAACATAGCCGCCGGTACCCAGCACGACGTCTGGTTTGAAGTTTCTCAACATGGTTTTTGCTTCACGCACACTCTTCAGAAAGAGTCTGATGGTTTTGAAGTTTTCAAGGGTAAGTTTGCGTTTGAAGCCCTGTAACTCGAGCGTTTTTAAACGGAATGCCGGCTTGTGGCACAATTTTGCTCTCCAAGCCGCGCGAAGTCCCGACATAGAGCACCTCGTCCGCCAGATTTCTGGCCTTCAATTGTTCAATCAGTGCGAGGGCTGGATAGATGTGACCACCAGTCCCACCGCCAGAAACCACGATTCGCATTTATTTTTCCTCCGCTTCCAACGCAGCAACAGTCTCAATAAATTGGTCACCGCGCAGTTCAAAGTTTTTGAATTGATCCCAGCTCGCTGCAGCGGGTGATAAGAGAATCACCTGACCGGGCTGACTCTGCTCGTAAGCCACCCGTACAGCTTCTGGTAATTGTTCAACACGTTCCACGGGTACACCCGCATCCTGTGCCACTTGCTGCAACAGTGGTGCGGTTTCCCCGTAAACCACCATTGAAGCGACATGTTGTTTCACCAGTGGTGTGAGGTCCGCCATGGATAACCCACGATCGAGCCCCCCTGCAATCAACACAATCGGTGCATCAAAGGCAGTCAACGCCACAGAACTCGCTTCAACGTTGGTCGCCTTACTGTCATTGTAGAACTTGCGACCATTAAACGCGGTCACGTACTGAATCCGGTGCTTGACCCCGGTGAAGCGACGCAAGACAGCAGCAATCGCACTGCCTGCTACCCCTTTGAGGCGCGCAACAGCAATGGCGGCTAACGCATTCTCGATATTGTGATCGCCTGGAATCTGTAATTCACTGGCTTTAATGATGCGCTCTGAATCAAAGTACAACCATTCGCCTTCCTGATAAGCACGTGCCCCAGCGACATGCTGGCGCGAGAACGGCACGATTTGCGCCTTGCTCTGCTTGGCCAATTCGTGCATTTCTGGCAGATCCCAGTTCATCACAAAGTAATCATCAGGCGTTTGGTTCATCGTGATCCGCATCTTAGCGGCCACATAGTGAGCCCGATCACCGTGATAATCCAAGTGAGCCTCATAGATGTTGGTTAATACCGCAATTTCTGGATGAAGTTGGGTAATGCCAAGCAACTGAAAACTGGATAATTCAGCCACAATTTGGTCATCCGCTGTCGCTTTTTCGGCGACTTGTGATGCTGGAATACCGATATTGCCAGCGTCATACGCATGGCCGGTTGTCCGCGCTTCATTGAGCATCTGCCCGATCAGCGTGGTTGTCGTTGTTTTACCATTACTACCGGTCACGGCAATCCAAGGTGCTTCAGAAACCTCATAGGCGAGTTCAGGTTCAGTAATGATTGGTAATCCCAATTCCTGGGCACGCTTGACCATGGGATTGCTATAAGGAATCCCGGGATTTTTGACCATCAATTCAAAATTCTCATCTAACAGTTCCACCGGATGGCTCCCTGTGATGACGCGGATGCCCTCTTCGAGTAGCACTTTTGCATTTTGATTGTCATCAAATTCGCGCTTGTCATTGACCGTGACCAATGCGCCCAGTCGCTTAAGCAACTTAGCGGCGTTGACCCCACTTTTGGCTAAACCTAACACTAACACCTTTTTGTTCTGATAATCCGTGATTGCTTTCATGACCTGACTTCTTTCTTAAATTAATTAATTATAGAAACAACAGTAAGTAGATGAGACTCGCAACAAGGCCCGTCGCCCAAAAGACGATGTCGACCTTCCACTCTGACCAACCTAACATTTCAAAGTGATGGTGAATGGGTGACATCTTGAAGATTCGGTGACCAGTGAGCTTGAATGAGGCGACCTGTAACATGACGCTGGCTGTTTCGCAGACAAAGACAATCCCGATTAACAGCAGTGACCATTCGCGATGCAGCAATAAGGCAATCACAGCAAGCATACCGCCCAATGCCAGGCTCCCCACATCACCCATAAAAATCTTGGCTGGCTTGTGGTTGAACATCAAGAACCCAATCATCGCCCCCATTGTAGTCAAGCAGACAATCAACACATCGGTCCGACCATCGTGTGCCGCGATAATGGCGTAAGTCCCTGTCGCAATCAAGGTCAAGCCGGCCACTAAGCCATCCAGACCATCTGTCAGATTAACGGCATTACTGAAACCGACCAACCACACAATGGCAAACAATGCATAGAGCCAGGTGATGGCAACATCACCAAAAATGGGATATAGAGACTCGCTTCAAACCCTTCATGGAAGAACGCCCATAAGAAAATGCCGGCACCAACGAGTTGGCCCAACAGTTTCTGCCATGCGCGTAACCCTAAATTACGGTGATTAGCCACCTTGACGAAATCATCGACAAAGCCCAACAGTCCGTAAAGTAAAAGAATGAACAGGCTCACCCAAAGGCTCAAGGTCAGAGCGTGTTGCCACATCCCGACCCCAATCGTGGAGACAATAATCGCTAAGATAAAGATCACGCCACCCATTGTCGGTGTCCCTGACTTTTTCTCGTGCCATTTTGGCCCTTCCTCACGAATTACTTGCCCTTCTTTTTTGAAGCGCATGTACCCGATAAACAGTGGTAATAAAATAATTGTAATTGCAAAAGCTGCCACAACTGGGATCAGCATCTGTGCATTTTCCATCCTAAACCTTCAACTCCTATTTGGGTTCAAATTTAATTGTTACTGTTTGATTATCTAATACTTGATTCTTGGCAAGACTCTGCTGGGTGGCAAAACCTTCGCCAACCAGTTTAAAGTCTTTGCCGGTAATCTGAGCGAGCTTCAAGACGTCACTCTTTGCCCACCCAGTGATATCTGGCATCGTCATCGCACCATTGGTCAGCAGCAAGACCCGCGACTTTGGTAACGCCGTGGATTTTGCTTCTGGCAATTGCTGGACGACGGTACTGCCGGTCCCGATGGTTACCGGTGTGAATGTGCTCCCCAACTTGCTTGTGGCATCCGTCAGAGACTGATTCAGAAGATTAGGCACAGTCCGTTGATCCGTGGATGAATCACTATTGCTGGTCGATAGGGCCAAGGCGCGCTGCATCATTGGCTTGAAGATTTCAGCCATGATTGATTCAGCCGCTTTGGTCATCTTCTGTGGTTGCTTCATTGTCACATACAAAATGTAGCGCGGATTACTTGCTGGTGCCATGCCGGCCACACTGAACAAGTAGTTGTTGCTACCCGTGAGATAACCCCCATTCGGACCAGCAATCTGCGCAGTCCCGGTCTTAACAGCCAGATCGACACCCGGCATCTTGTACGCTTGCCCGGTCCCGTATTCGGCAGTCACGACATCGCGCATGGCCTCAATGACTTGTTTAGCGGTCGAAGCCGAAATAGGCTTACCAACCTCTTTTTTGCCATAAGTTGTCGTCTTGCCGGACTGGTCGATAACCTTTTGGATGATGCGTGGTTCAATCATGGTTCCTTTGTTGGCAATTGCGGAAATGGCCTGCAACATTTGCACCATATTGACGTTGATGCCTTGACCAAAACTCGTAATGGCCTGATCCAATGGTTTACTAAACGAATAACTTCCCGTCGCCTCATTCGGCAGTTGGATGCCCGTCTTCTGGGCGAATTTGAATCGCTTCAAGTATTTCTGCCACGTGGCGGCACCCATCGTCTGCTCCAACTTCACCATCCCGACGTTACTGGAACGCGGAAAGGCCTGCAGCAATGGAATGGACCCCCAGCCACTGGTTTGCCAGTCGCGAATGGTGGTGCCACTGACTTGGACCGATCCCGATTGATAATACTCATTGGGATGATAGTTGCCAGAGTCAATTGCCGACGCCAGGGTCACAATTTTCATGACCGAACCTGGTTCATAGGCATCTTCAACGAGCGAATCACGCCACATGTTATCCAATCCGATACCGGTATTGGAATCAAATGTGGGCCGTTGACTGGCAGCCAAAATCGCACCGGTCTTAGCATCCATCAAGACCGCATTCAGGCCGGTCGGTTGATAGGTACTGTTCACTGAATCCATCAGTGTTTCAAGGTAAGTCTGTAAGCCACTATCAATCGTGGTGTACACACTGCCCCCATCGACAGGTTTCTTAACGATTTTTGTGAATTAGGCAATGTGTAGCCATAACGATCGGTCTGCAGTTGTTGATGGCCATTTGTGCCCTTCAACGTCTTGTTGAACAGTTTCTCAATCCCGAGAATCCCTGTCAACTGTGCGTCACTGCCAGACCCACTCGACTTCGTCAAACCGACCACGTGCGACGCGAAAGTCCCGTTTGGATACAACCGGGCCGGATTCTCAATAAACTTGATACCAGGTAGCTTTTGCTTGTCAATTTGTTGCTTCATGGCTAGCGTTAGTCGCTGACCGGATGGCCCGAATTCCACCTGGAACGTCGATTTTTTCTTCGGATTGAGATAGGCCTTGATGGCACTTTGGCTGAGGGCTAAGTAGCGGCTCAACACCCGCGCCGTCTTGGCCTTATCAACCACGTGATTGGGTTCATCACCAATCATCTGCTTTTGTCGAGAATCGCGTAGATGGTATAGGTGTTCGAGCTCTCGGCCACCACATTTCCGTTACGATCGTAAATGGTGCCGCGCTTAGCTCTCAGCACAGAGTCGGTTTGGTACTGATTGGTCCGTTCCTTTTGGAGGTTTGCCGAATCGACATGCCCGGCAACGGCGATATAGATAAAACGGCCACTAAAAATTAAAAAAACCACGGCCACCACGAGAAAAATAAAAATGCCGAAGTTTTTTCGGTTGTGTCGTGGTTGACGTGGTTTGGATGACTTATTTTTCATTTACTCACTCGCTTTATATTGCCATCAACAACCGTCAAGCCATGTTCTTTGGCAAAGGCGGATAACCGCTCAGAATTTGAAAGTTCACCAATCGACTGCTTGTAATTGTTGATTTTTGCGTTTGGGTGGTGATTGCGCTCTGAACGTCTTCGTACTGGCGTTGTGTATTTGCTAATTGGTTTTGAGAAAAGAGGCAGAAGATGCTGACAGCGACAGCTAGGACGCCAGCGAGCAGTGCCAGGCCCTTCTCAAAAGCTGAGAAAGGCACCGCTAGTGGCGCAGCGGCTGGGGCGGCAGTGACTTGTGGTTTTGGCTGTGGCTCGGGTTGTTGCACCAACGCTTCTTCTTCAGGCTGTAATTGCCGTGCTGTATTATCCAACATCTGATCACTCCTCTCCGCGTCGTTGAATGACGCGCAATTTTGCGCTATGAGCGCGATGATTATTTTCCATTTCTTCTTCAGAAGGTAAAATCGGTTTGCGATTCACTAATATGTAGTCCGGTTTGGCCTCATCTGGAATCACTGGCAAGTCTCGTGGTAAGTCTTTCATGGTGCTAACCTCACGAAACATTGTCTTGACTAGGCGATCTTCAAGCGATTGGAACGTGATGACACTGATTCGGCCACCAGGCTTTAACATACGGAGCGCCTGTTCGAGAGAATCCTCTAACGCACCTAACTCATCGTTGACCGCAATGCGTAATGCTTGGAACGTCTTCTTTGCGGGATGACCACCCGTCCGCCGCGCCGCAGCCGGAATCCCAGCCTTAATCAGCTCAACCAGTTCAAACGTGGTTTCAATCGGTGCAACTTCGCGGGCTTGCTCAATTTTTCTGGCAATCTGTTTAGCAAATTTTTCTTCACCATAACGCGTAAAAATTCGCATCAGGTCTTGAAATGACCACTCATTCACAATGGTCCGCGCTGTTAGTTCTTGGCGCTGGTCCATCCGCATATCCAGTGGCGCATCAAAGCGATAGCTAAATCCCCGTGTTGAATCATCAAACTGAGGCGAAGACACACCCAGGTCGTAGAGAATCCCATCGACTTTGGGATGCCCAAACTCAGACAGGGCCGCTTCAATCTCACGGAAATTGCGATGCACTAACGTCAATGTGTCCGGTAATGGCTTCAGGCGATTCTCAACGGCATCAATGGCCGCTTGATCTTGGTCAAACGAAAAGAGATGACCGGTTGTCAATTGGCTCAGTATGCGTTGGGTGTGACCACCACGGCCGAGCGTGGCATCCACGTAAATCCCATTTGGTTCAATATGTAAGGCGTCGGTGGCTTCTTTGAGCAACACCGTTTCATGTTTGAATTCTGTCATTGTTATAACCCGAGATCAATTAGATTTTCAGAGATAGTGTCGAAATCTGTTGCGGCCTCATCGGAGAACGATTGCCACCGTTCTTGACTCCAAATTTCAATCCGATTAGCAACCCCCACCAGCACACAGGCTTTCTCAAGCCCGGCGTGGTCGACTAATGTCTGGGGAATGTTGATGCGCCCCTGTTTATCAAAGGTACACTCGGTTGCGGCGGCATACAGAAATCGCGTAAAGGTTCTGGTATCTTTTTCGTCAATGGAAGTGTCGCCAATTTTCTTGTAAGGCCTGCCATTCGGGCTGCGGATAGCCAAACAAACAGCCATCCATCCCACGAGTCACCACAAAGTCAGCGCCCAATTGTTCCCGGAATTTTGCAGGAACAATCAGTCGCCCCTTGGTATCCATGTTGTGATGATATTCACCCATAAACATGAACGGCACCTCCCGACAAAAACAAGTCTACCACAATCCCCCACAATCCACCACATAATCACTGAATATTCAATTCAGTAAACTAAAAAAACACAGGTTGATTAAAAACCACGTCAAATTTAATCACAAAAAAGACGAACCCCCACGAAATGGGAATTCGTCTTGCAATCAATGTGGGGGCTCAACCCACAATCATGCCCAGTAATCCGATTAACCACCAGACAGTGGTGGCCAAGGCCAACCAGCGCCGCAATTGGCGAAGATAGCGGGTAATCACGAGATCAAAGTGGCGATTGATGGTGTCTAACACCAGGAGCAGCGCAATCAAGCAACTCATCAGCAGACAAATCCACAGATAGTTTGCCCACCACTGACTCCCACTGACACCGATTGCAATAAATTAAATAGAATCAGCCCAGCCATTGTCCAACCGCGATATGTTCGCAACGGGGGTAAAAAATTAAAATGAGCCAAATCACGGGTAACCCCATTAGAATCCACATTGCAGGCCCCTCCTATTTTTTGGCTAAAGATTTGCCGGAATAGTTTCAAACAGGTAAACTATAAAGGAATTTGAAAAGGTGGTCTAGTGTTATTATGAAAAAGAAAAAAAGTACCTTCACACGCGTCACCCAAACTTTTGTGTGGATCATGCTGATTATCACGATTTTGGGCTCAATTCTCGGTGTCTTGAGCAGCTTCCAGATTCTGTAAGCATCGCGCATTGGTTATGATTTAAAAAAAGAGTCTTGCCCCAACATTCAGTTGAGACGAGACTCTTTTTTGTGTCCATCTGTTGAACACAATGCGTTAAAAAAGATAGTGAGTGCAGGCTTCCAAGTCGCAGATGCACTAATTATTTTTGCAGAAGTTAACTTTTGAGCGGTTTGAGTGACAAATAATTGACGCCCAATGGGAATCATCAAGACCAAGAGCACGGTGCCCAGGATCAGGTTCATTACCGCAGAACCCCCGTTAACAAACAGTGACCATTGCCATGCAGGCCAACCCTTTGGCGCATAACTGCCCCAATAAATCCAACCGGCTAAGAAGTGAAACAGATACTTCACACCGGCCCCGATGGCGAACCCGACAATACCGATGCCCACGGCTTTTGATGTCTGATGTTGTTTGAGCGCACGCTGCATCCAAGGATACACCAGCCCCATCAAACCAGCGGCCGCAAAGGCAACCGGATATTCAATGATTCCCTGCAACGGGTTCAGGACGCCGCCATCACCAAAACCACGTAGGACCATGTCCAATAATCCCCACGTCAATCCGGCTGATACAGCGGGTAGGAGCCCGCGACGGTAAGCGAGCACAGCAATGGGAATTAACCCATAACTGAACTGCAGCCCAGAGATACCTGCCGAATGTGGTAGATACTCGAGTGCCATCGCAAAAGCGGCAATGATTGCCGTTTCAAGTAAAGTGACCAAACGCTGATGTTGCATACAAAAAGACCTCCTCTGATTGGCGATTCCCCAAACACAAAGAAGGTCAAAATTCGACTTCCACAATTCCTACGCTCGTATTAACGAACAGGTTCGAAGGGTCTGGGTTTCCCCACTCTCAGCCACTGGCTCCCCTTTGTGAAGGTTCCTCATTTAATTACACTCTAAGCATACCAAGTTTTCTGGTTTTGTCAAAGAATTGGCGCCAATAAGCGTGATAATTCTTGACCAATCTGATGCCAACGCGTTTGACTCGCGACCTGGCGCTGGGTGAGCGGTGTGGCTGCTTGCATATCCGATAGGAACAACTGCTGGAATTGACTAGCCACGTGATGATCATAGATGAACGCTGCCACTTCGAAGTTCAACTTGAATGAGCGCACATCCATATTTGCTGTTCCCGTCGCGACATAGCGCCCATCGACGACCAATGTTTTCGCGTGCAAAAAGCCTTCCTGATAGATAAACACCTGCGCCCCAGACTGAACAATCTGATCGAGATAGTAGCGTGTCGCCCGCGTCATGGTTGGTTGATTGGTTTTGCCCGGGACCATGATGCGCACGTCAATACCTGAGTTAGCCGCAATAACCAGTGCGTCCAGCAGACTGTCATCAGGCACAAAATACGGCGTTTGGATCCAGATTGAGTGTTTAGCAAGTGCAATGAGCCGCAGATAGCCCAACTTGATGGCTTCAATTGACTGACCTGGAGAACCACTCACGATTTGTATCAAACTGTGACCCGCTTTGATTGGTTTCGGAAAATACTCTTGCTGAAAATAAACTTTTTTGACTTTGGCCGTGGCGTTCCAATCCATGAAGAAGCGTGTTTGCAACGATTGCACCCCAGACCCCGTCATCCGCAGTTGCGTATCACGACTGATGGCTGGCCCACGGTGGGAATGGCCAATATTGAAACCACCGATATAACCGACCTGGCCATCGATCACAATAATCTTGCGATGATTTCGAAAGTTGATCCGCAAATTAGCTCGACTTAAGCGTGTGGCGACAAACACCTCAACCTGCCCACCAACACTGGTCAGTGGCCGCCAGAACTTCTGCGACAGTCGGTGTGACCCGAACGAATCATAGTTCACACGAACCCGGACGCCACGTTTAGCGGCCGCCACCAACAGATCACGAAGCTTGATGCCCCAATCGTCCGGTTCAATGGTATACGCCTCTAAGTGGACATGGTTGGTGGCCTGCGCAATGTCTGTAAACAGCTGGTTCATGAATTCATCGCGATCCGCCAAAATATCGATGTGGTTATCCTCTGTGATGAGCGCGCCATCCGCGACCAGTAAGGTATTGATCATCGACATCAGCCCATGCGGTAATTGACGATCAGGCAATAGTGTCTGTGTCTTGGCCTCGTGTAGTTGCGTTTCCACCAACTGATCGATTCCCAAACGCTGTTGGGTTTGGATGTCCCGCAATTTGTTGACCGACAACTTGCGACCAAAAAGCGTAGATGATAAAGCCCAAGACTGGCAACAACAATAACACCAACAGCCACGCCCACGTGGCGGAGATGTCTCGTTGTTGCTTGAAAACAGTCACAATCGCAGCTGCCGTATTCAAAACCAACACGACAATCAAACTCGTTATAATCCACATCAGAATTCACCCTATGCCCTTTGCCTTCAATTCAACGTTATTTGACCTGCACCGCGTGACCAAACCATTTTTCTGGAGCTTGGCCATGGTGCCGTCCTTCTCCAATGCCTCAAATGCGGCATCGATTTTTGATTTCAAAACTTTGTCGCTCTTACGCATCCCGACAGCGAAGTGCTCGCTAGGAAAGTTCACCGAGACGACACGATAACTCTCAGGATTGGGTTCATGGGCGATATAATACCGCGCATAAATCTCATCCATCAATAAGCCTTGAATCCGACCTGCGTTTAAATCGATTAAACCATTATTAAAGGTATCATACAAGACTGGGGATTGGTTCTTGATGTAGCGTTTCAATAGTTGTGGTGACCCGTCGAGGTCTGAAGCACCGCTGGAACCGGTCTGAACACCGAGCGTTTTGCCGCGCATCTTGGCTGCACTGGTAATGTTCTGATTGGCTTTGGTCACTAACACCTGATGATTCACCAGGTAAGGTGCCGAGAAGCCCACTTTTTTGGCTCGCTCTGGAGTCTTTGTATATCCATTCCAGATCAAATCGATAGTTTGATTCTTCAATTCCGTTTCTTTCATCGACCAGTCAATGGTCTGGAAATCCACGTGAACACCGTAGCGCTTGAAAACGGCACGTGCTAAATCGATATCATAGCCTTCGATTTGCCCATTCTTTCGCGAAAGCCCATGGGGACAAAGGTATCATCTAGCCCAATAACCACTTTCTTACTTTGTTCGATTCGAGGCCAACTGTTGGCAGCCGCTTGCCGGGCGCACCCCGAAAGGCCCAGCAGCGCCACAATAAACAGGAGCCCACTGATCAATTTGGTTCGCATTTACTGCACCTTCTCTACTTTGAATGTGGTATCCGCAACCGCCTGCGCGAAATCCATATCATGCGTGACAATCACTTGCGTCATCCCCGCTCGCTTGAACTGATTGACCAAATCGGCCACTGAGTCGCGCAAACTGGGATCAAGAGCACTGGTGGGCTCATCGTATAAAAGAATCTCGGGCTTTAAGGCCAACGCGCGCGCAATCGCGACCCGCTGTTTTTGACCACCAGACAATGAAAACGGATAGGCATCGGCCTGATCGGCAAGATCAAGTTGAGCCAGCAGTTCCATTGCCGCCGCCTTGGCCTCGTCTTCGGGCGTGCCTTGCAGCGTGGGTGCCAGTGTGATGTTGCGCAAAACCGAGAGATTAGGAAATAGTTCAAAGTTTTGGAACACGACACCGATAATGCCGTCTTGTCGCAACTTCACGGGTGTGACGGGCTGATCATTCCAAATGAAAGTTCCCGCATCGGGTTTAGTCAAGCCACTAATAATCCGCAGCAGTGTGGTCTTACCCGCACCACTGGGACCCACAATCGCCAACGTCTCATGATCCTTGATTGTCAAATCGACCTGATTCAAAATTGCCCGATCATTGAATGTTTTGGTAATGCCTTTCAGAGTTAACATCCGACTACCTCCTAACGATAGTATGCGAAGGCTTTTTCAAGCCGCTTCAGTAAGACCGTCAATCCCAGTGTCAGCAACAGATAGATCAAGCCGACCATCACCAAGGGAACCAGCGTCACATCGCGTGCTGACGCGATGTTACCGGCCCGCAACAGATCGCCCAGCCCGATAACGTACACCAGGGAGGAATCCTTGACCAGATTGATTACTTCATTCCCCACGGAAGGTAGGACAATTTTGACGACTTGCGGCATCACGACATAGCGCAGCGTCTGCATCCGAGTCATGTTCAACAGCGCACTGGCTTCGAACTGACCGTTATCGATGGCTAAGAACCCACCGCGGAAGATTTCTGCAAAATAAGCGGCGTAATTCAGAATGAATGCGACCAATGCGGCCGAGTACCGATCAAAGACAATGTGCAAGATGGGCAGACCATAGAAAACAAAATCAATTGCAACAATAAGGGCGTTCCCCGGAAGATCCACACATACCCGCTCAATAAGTCGTGGCCAAGCTTACCCAACCAGCGTTTAGGTTGATAGGTTAAGCCCACCGCCAAAATCATCCCGAGTGGAATGGCACCAATAATCGTTAAACCAAAAATACTCAGGGTCATTTTGACCCCATCCAGTAGCGACGGCAAAATTTCTAACATGTAAGTCATCATTCATCCTCCTTTTATCCAATAAAAAAGCGTCCCCTGCTGCTCGCAAGAGGACGCTTCACCGTGATTCCACCTCAATTTGTCTAATGTTCGCACACTAAACCTCTAGGGTTAAAGAAAACAAAAAAAGCCGTCCTCCTACAGCAATGCTGTAAGAGGGCGGCGTACCGCGGTTCCACCTCATATTCGCGAGCTGCTCACACAACTCGCCTCATGTCGTTTCTTCAACCACGGCGATAACGGGCCCAACCGGAAATCCCTACTCGGTTCAGGACCCCACTCATGGATGTGATCAATCATAACCGTTCACTCACTTCCCAGCCCCGTGAGTTCTCTGTGCAACTTGTCATGGTTGAATTTCCACTCTCTGTTTTTATTGATTGGCACTAAGATACGC
The DNA here is from genome assembly GCF_001311785.1 of Lacticaseibacillus saniviri JCM 17471 = DSM 24301. Classification (GTDB taxonomy): domain Bacteria; phylum Bacillota; class Bacilli; order Lactobacillales; family Lactobacillaceae; genus Lacticaseibacillus; species Lacticaseibacillus saniviri. Next base: position 254,613 of record NZ_BBBX01000001.1, read on the forward strand.
CATTAAAAATCCGTTGTCAAGCGTGACGGCCAAACAAGCGGGACCAAAAGCCGACCTTTTTAGGCTCAATAGCCATCAATGGCACGCTTTCACCCAATAACCGGCGCGCAATATTGCGGTAGCCTGACTCGCTTGATTATCCGGATCCATGACGACCGTCTGGCCTTTATTTGTGCTGGCTAAGACGGCGTCATCATCCACAATAATACCCAACAAACCGATACCCAGGTGCTTGGTGATTTCGTCGACATCCATCGACCGGCCATCCGCCATCATGTGTTGCCGAATGCGGTTGATCACCAACCGTGGTGCAATCGGTAATTCTTTTGTTCGAGCAAGCCAACCACGCGGTCAGCATCACTCACAGAGGAAATTTCTGGTGTTGTCACAACAATCGCGCCATCTGCACCAGCAACCGCATTACGGAATCCTTGCTCGATCCCAGCAGGACTGTCCAGCAAGACAAAGTCAAACTCAGGCTTTAGTTGTTCAACAATCGCTTCGACGTCTTCTGGCATCAATGAGTCCTTATCCGCATTCTGTGCTGCGGGCAGGACATAGAGCAGATCGTCAAAGCGCTTGTCCTTGATGAGGGCCTGATGTAGCTTAGCCCGTCCCGTAGCAACATCCACAATATCGTAGATGATACGGTTAGATAAGCCCAAGACCACGTCCAAATTCCGTAACCCGATATCCAAATCGAGCATCACCACGCGCTTACCTTGAAGCGCAAGGGCGGTCCCGATATTTGCGGAGGTCGTCGTTTTACCTACGCCCCCCTTACCTGATGTGATGACTAATGCGACTCCCATTACAATTCCTCCATTTTCCGAAATAGTCGCGGCCGTAATTCCTTGAGCCGGACGATATCACCATGTTCAAGAATATGTAAATCATTGATGTAACTCAGCAAACTGCCGCTTTGCTTGCGATCCTCGATAATTTCAACCGTATCCGCGATGCGAATCTGACTGGCGTGGCTGACATCCCCCGCGATGACCGCTTGGGTATCCCCCTCGCTACCGGCAATAATCAAGCCCGATACGTCGCCCAAGATGAGGACGCTCCCCGTTGCTTGATTGTCGCACTCTTGTGCAGCGAGCCGGTAAAAATCACGTCACCGGGATACTCAACAATCTGTCCAGAACGGATCACACCACCAGCCAAGTGGGGCATAGCTTGTTGATACCGTGCTCGTAATTCCTCGACGTTACCGACAAGGCTGTGAATCTGCTTAATCGAGAATCGTGGAAAGCGATCGAACAGCTCCTCAATCCGTTGCACTTGGTTATCCACCAGCAACCGATTGCCCGTCTCCAACACAAACGCGACAGCTTCAGTTGCCGTGTCGTGATTCAACTGGGTCAGAAGCGTCTCCAGCTGGGGCATAATGACCTCAAAATCCGCCCAGTCTGCCAGCTGCAGCTCAAACCCTTCTTTACGTCCCTTCAAAATAACTGCTTCCACGCGCTCACCCCAGATTATCCTTTACTCAAGTTTATCAATAATCGTGACAAAGGCCAATACACCAGGACAAAAGAATCATGTTTAGTAAGAGATTAGGTCCTAGGTGCTGGGCAATAAAGGTCGTAAAGCCGACATCTGTATAGCCCAAAATGAATTCATCACAAAATCAGCACTGCTAAAGAGCGTCAACGTAATGATGTCCATAATGCCGATAAATAATGCGGATCGGAAAATATATGGCGTCAATTGTTGCACGACATAGACGACAAGCGGCATCAACAAGGCGTTAATTCCCAAGATACCTGTATAGAAACTGTCAAAGACCAAGCCGGTAATTGCCGCAATCGCAACCATCCAATTCTCATCGGGCAAAAGAATGGTGAGCATCACAAGCATCAATAGTGTCAGCTCTGGTACAGCCGTATAGTTTGGATGCAGTAACCACTGCGCAAAAACTTGACTGATCACACCATCGACAATCATTGCGACGAGTAAGAAAACTGGTGCAATCCAATGCTTTTGAAATGGCTTTTGCATCTCCACTAGTCGTTGCCCCCAATCGTTGGGGCAATAACAGTCACAACGTCCAGATTGTCCAGGTCAGCTGCTGGCTTCAAGTAAACCGTATTAGCCAAACCGAAGTCATCCTTCTTGATGCTAGCCACGGTTCCTAACAATAAGCCCTTAGGCGTTGAACCACCCAGACCACTCGTCATAACCTTGTCGCCAGCCTTGATTGCCTTGTCCGTGTTCAATTGGCTCAAAATCAATTGGCCACTCTTTTCATCGTAACCTGAGACGATCCCGTTCACCGAAGTGCCATCTTTGGTCAACACCGTCGCGGCAAAACGATTGGCCGCCTTATTATCGGTCGAAACCATTTCTACCTTGGCATTGGTCCGATTGACCTCAATCACACGCCCGATAACACCACTCCCGGCCATCACGGGCATCGATTTCTTGATGCCGGCACCACTACCGCGATTGATTACCACAATATTGCGCCAGTCATTGGGGCTCCGCAGCATCACAGCGGCCGTGATCTGCTGATAATCCGTCAATGTCGCATTGAGTTTGAGTTGTTGCTTTAATTTTTATTTTCTTGTTTGAGTGTTTGCACCTGAACCTTAGTTTCGGCCAAACTATCGATTTGGCTCTTCAACTTTTGGTTCTCAGTGTAGGCATTCATCATGTCATTGAGGCCATCGAGTCCGCCCTTAACAAAATTGGCTGGTCCTGAAACCACGCGCGCACCGATACCAATCACATCATTACCGATCTCTTGAATCACAGGCGGTGTGTTGCGATTGTTGCGCACGGCAATCGACCCGGCAATCAGGCCGAGACTCGCCAACAGTGCCACCATGAGCACGATTAATTTTTTATTTGAGAAAAAATTCTGCACGGTAATCCCCCATCTGTCCTTGTTGCCCAATTCGAAACTAGCCGCTCGAATTGATGACGGTAAAAATAAAAGGCGCCGAGATTCCCGCTAGGGTCGCTGGCCGCCTCCATTCTCAATTATTCGCGCTTTGAATTAACGTTTGCGTAAAACATCGAGGTTTTTAAGTGATTCACCGGTCCCAATTGCGACACAATCCAATGGATCTTGCGCAATAAATACAGGCACCTTGGTTTCATCAGAGATCACTTCTGGTAAGTGCTTCAAGAGCGCACCACCACCAGTTAACACGATTCCGTGATCGATCACATCGGCCGCAATTTCAGGAGAAGTCTCTTCGAGGGTCTCCTTGATAGCATCGATGATTTCAGTCACGATTTCTGCCATGGCAGTTGCCACGTCAACAGCACTGATTTCGATTGTCTTTGGCAAGCCACTCAACAGATCACGGCCACGGATGGTCATGTCGTCGAGTTCCTTCGCCCGTTCGATTGAAGCGGAACCGATTTGAATCTTGATTTCTTCAGCGGTCCGTTCACCGATTAAGAGATTGCTCTTTTGACGAACGTAAGTGATTAACGCTTCGTCAATCTTGTCACCAGCGGTCCGAATGGAGCGGCTGGATACAATCCCACCTAAAGAGATGGTTGCAACATCTGTTGTCCCACCACCGATATCAACAACCATGCTCCCCGTTGGATCCATGACAGGCAAGCCTGCACCGATCGCAGCGGCGTATGGTTCCTCAATCACAAATGCGTCCTTGGCACCGGCTACCTTAGCAGCATCGATGACAGCGCGCTTTTCAACTTCAGTGACACCACTTGGTACACAGATCATCACTTCTGGATGTGTTCCTGTGCCGAGTGCTTTTTCCATAAAATATTTAAGCATTGCTGCTGTTGTATCATAATCAGCGATGACGCCATCTTTCATTGGGCGAATCGCAATGATGTTGGCTGGGGTGCGGCCAATCATGTCGCGTGCTTCTTCCCCGACTGCAATCACTTCATCCGTTTGGCGATTCTTTGCCACAACGGATGGTTCATGGAGAACAATCCCCTTACCATCAACATACACTAGGGTATTTGCTGTTCCTAAATCGATCCCGATACTCTTTGATCCAATTCCAAACACGTTGTTCTCTCCTTCACCTGCTTCATCCGTACCAACACGGTCTTTTTGCATTATAGCATACTTAACCTTGTTGCCAAACGGGTTTCCAAATCGAGCAAGCAAATTAATAAAAATTTTGAAACAAGTCAAAGTTTACCGGCCTCGCGAAACGAATAATACTGATTCTCCCCGACAATCAGGTGATCAACCAGTTCAATGCCCATGATTTGGGCAGCTTGCACGAGTTGCGTCGTGACCTTCACATCCACCTCACTGGGCTTTTCTGAACCGCTGGGATGGTTGTGGGCAAGAATCAATCGCGGTGCTTTGAGCAGCAATGAATGCCGATAAATCAGTTTGGGATCAACAAGCGATGCCGTCATACTACCGATGGACAGTAGCTGACGCTGAATCACACGATTCTTCACATCCATGTAAAACCCAATCAGATATTCTTGTGGCACGCCCAAAAGTATTTGATCAAACCTTTCCCCAACGCTTCACTCGAGGTCACCGTTTCAACCCGCGTGTACTGCTGATGCAAAATTCGTTTTCCCAGTTCAATGGCGGCTAAAATATTGGTGGCTTTGTTCATTCCGATTCCGTCAAACAAAGCTAATTCTTCCACACTGAGTTGCTCCAGGCCATTCAGATTGGGGTACTGGCGCATCAGTGAATCGAGCATGAGCTGATACTTGGGCCCCACAAACACTTCAATCAATTGTCGATCAGTCAAGCTACCGGCCCCATGGGCAATCAGTTGTGCCTTAGCCGGCTGGTTTGTTTTCATCGATGCTTTTTCAAACATGTCGCCATGCCTCCCGTCTTTTGCCTCTAAATTACGCAAAAGACGAACTTGGCTTAAAGTCGCGGCTGAAGCCAAGGCCAAATGGCAGCTAAATGATCGAGTTGGACCGTCGCCAGCTGGGAGGGTGGCAAGAGATCAGCTAATTGAATGGTGGGTAATCCTGCCGCCACGGCCGCGGCAACGCCAATTGGACTGTCTTCCACGGCCACCACTTCGTCGGCATTCAACCCCGTTTTGGTCAGCAAGCGTTGATAAGCTTCAGGAGCAGGCTTAGGCAGGGAGATATCTTCAAACGTAATGACGACATCAAAATACGCTTGCCAATTGAGCTTGGCCAGCACGCGCTGCACGTAATCACGATGGTTACTCGAGACAATACTCAACCCCAAGCCCGCTTCTTGAAGTTGGTGCAAGAGCTCATCCGCACCGGCTAATTCAGGCGGGCCAACCGTTTCAACCCGATGTGTCACGTATTCTTGACTCAGGCGGACAAACCGTTGTTGATCTGCCGGCGCAAAGTGTGCTGTCAAAAAGCTAGCACGTCGGGTTCAGCCGCCCCGACCAGTGGCAAAAAACGCCTCTGGGGGAATTGTTTTACCCAGTTGTGCTGCCGCCCATGCGTTGGCCGTCAGATAGAGGCGTTCACTGTCGACCAGTGTGCCATCGAGATCGAATGCCACTCGTTTAATCATCGCTTCCTCCTAATAACGTCTGTCGTACGGCCGCCACCAGATAGAGTGAGCCGGTGACAATAATCGGTTGATCGGTATCGGCTTCTAACACCATGCTAACGCCTCTTGCCAGGAAGGCTGTGTGTTGCCCAGCGTGTCGTAGTCGGCCAGTGTCGCGCTGCGCGGTGTGTCTGGTACCGGTACTAGCGTGACTGTGCCAACCTGCTGTAACGCTGCAATCATCGGTGCCATGGCTTTATCCGCCAGCACGCCGGCAATAATCTGTGGGTTCGTGCCACTGAAACGTGTCTTGAGTGTCGTCACCAGATGTGCGATACCATCGGGATTGTGTGCCCCGTCGAGAATAATCAGCGGTTCGTCACTGATTTTTTCAAATCGACCTGGCCAACTGCTCTCTGCTAAGCCTTGGCGAATCTCCCGCGGCTTGATTGGCCACTTGGTGAGTTGTTGGTAGAGCAATGCTGCCGTGATTGCCAGCGAAGCATTGACGACCTGATAGTCCCCCACTAACGGGATGGCCAGGTCTTTGAGCTGACCGAGTTCACCCCGATAATTAAACATTTGTCCCCAAGCAATTGGCGCGAGCATCTGTGTCGCAAATTGCTGGTCGTACTGCCATACTGGGGCATCTAATTGTTGTGCCTGTGTGATGACAACGGTCTGTGCTTCATCCGGTAGCGGTCCCAAAACCACCGGCACACCTTGTTTGATGATTCCTGCCTTGTGGCCCGCGATTTCTGCCAAGGTATCGCCGAGCATTTTTTGATGGTCCAATGCGACTTCTGTGATAACGCTGACGAGTGGTGTCATCACGTTCGTTGAATCATCACGGCCACCGATACCGACTTCAAACACCGCCACATCGACATCGATATGGTCGAAGTACCAAAACGCCATCACGGTTTCAAAATCAAAGGCGGTCAGTTGATAGTCGGCATCTTCTGCCTGCAGCGTCTGAACAGCGGTGATCACCACATCAGCCGCTAAAACCAGTTCGTCATCGGCAATGGGCTGATTATCGACCATTAAGCGCTCATTGAACCGCATGATAAAAGGCGATGTGAAGAGACCCACACGCAATGCGCTGGCACTCAAAATATGACTCAGCATGCTGGCCGTTGAGCCCTTCCCGTTGGTGCCCGTGATATGAATATAGCGCCCCTTTTTGTGCGGATCGCCCAATTGGGCTAGTAAGCGTAAAACGCGTTCGTGGTCCGGCCGTTTCACCAGTCGGGGTAAGTGATTGATGTAATCGAGTGTTTCTTGATATGTGCGCATAAAAATCCCTCGTTGTCTGTTTGATAGTCTAAGCATACAAGGAATTCACGCACTTGCCAAACGGATTAGTGATGCCGCCAGCGGGCCGTAAAAAGTAATGTCTGGACCTCACTGGTGAGATCCACATAGCGAATCGTGGTGGTCGGTTTGACGTTCACTATCTGGGGAGCAAATGACAGAATCGTATCGACACCCATCGCCTCGAGTTGCTTAACAACGGCCTCGGTAGCCGCGCTCGGCACCGCAATAATGGCACTGTGAACACCCTCAGGTAGCGTTGGCATGGGCTGAAACGCGCGCACCTTCACCCGGTTAATGCTTCTGCCAATGACTTTGGGATCAACATCGAATGCGGCCACGATCTGTAAATTGGGATTGCGCCGAAACCCATTTTCGAGTAACGCCTGACCCAGTGGCCCCACACCAACAAGAATCAGCTTGTCCTCTTGCTCAACACCTAATAATCGGCCAAAAAATTCACCATATCGTTGACCGCATAGCCATAACCACTCTTGCCTAACTCGCCGAACAACGAAAAGTCATGTCGAATTGTGGCGGCTGGAATTTGCGTCAATTTGCCTAATTCCTGTGAGTTCACACGCTCTGTTCGTAACAATTGAAGCTGCTTAAACGTGCGATAGTACTGTGGCAACCGCGCAATCGTCGCTTTGGATAGATGCTGATAATCGGACACTGTAATCCCTCCTAATTGATAACGTTTTCACAATTTATTTAGCATGGTTGCGGGTCAAAAGCACCAATCTGCTGTTTAAAAAACGACACACAAAAAGGAACTGTCCCGCCAAACCCATCCGGGCGGCCGACAGTTCCTGTTTTATGACACGTCGCTTTTTGCTTACTTAGCGGCCTTCAGCTGCGCAATGCGATCAGTTGTTGCCGATAACTTAGCTTCATAGTCCGCTTTCTTTTCGCGTTGTTCAGCTACAACAGCTTCAGGTGCCTTGGCCATAAAGCCTTGGTTGCCTAATTTCTTATCGATGCGGCTGATTTCTTGCTCGAGCTTACCAGCTTCCTTGGTCAGCTTGGCGATTTCGGCATCCAAGTCGATCAATTCTGCCAACGGTACATAGACGGTTGCACCAGAAATCACGGCACTCGCTGCCATGTCAGGTTCGTTCACTGAAGTCCCCATATCAAAGGACTTGGCGTGGACGAAACGATCAACGAAATCAAAGTTTTCTTTGAAGATTGGGGCCAAACTTTCATCTTGCAGCTTAACCACAATATCAATTGGACTTGAAAGCGGTGCGTTGACATCAGCACGGATGTTCCGAACGGCACGAATCAAGCTAATGATTGATTCCATTTCGCTCACCGCAGCGTCATCCACATATTCGGGATGCACTTCAGGATAAGCGGCCGTCACCAGTGAGTCCCCGGTGTGTGGCATGGCTTGCCAGAGCTTCTCGGTAACAAATGGCATGATTGGGTGCATCAGGCGCAGGATTTGATCCAAACCGTATGCGAGGTTGATGCGCTTGTTTGCCTTGGCAACTTCGTCATCACCTGTAAGCACTTCTTTACTCATTTCGATGTACCAGTCAGCAAATTCATTCCAGATGAAGTTGTAGAGTGCACGACCGGCTTCACCGAATTCAAACTTATCAAACAAGGCAGTCACGGTTTCAACCGTTGCATTCAACCGCGCAAACATCCAGCGATCGGACAGGTCGAACGTGCTTTGATCTGGTGTTTGGTCCGGCTTGGTATCACCCAAGTTCATCATGACAAACCGACTCATGTTCCAGATTTTATTGATAAAGTTCCATGCGGCATCCATTTGGGTGTAGCTGAAACGGGTATCTTGACCAGGCGTTGAACCGGTCGCTAAGAACCAACGCAACGCATCGGCGCCGTACTTGTCGATGACTTCCATTGGGTCAATCCCGTTGCCCAAGGACTTACTCATCTTGCGACCCTGTTCATCACGAATCAGACCGTGAATCAAGGTGTGTTCAAATGGGCGTTGGTTGGTAAACTTCAAACCTTGGAAAATCATCCGGGAAACCCAGAATGGAATGATATCGTAACCCGTTACCAGGGTATTGGTTGGGTAGTAGCGCTTGTAATCAGGCGCATCGGTATCAGGCCAGCCCATGGTTGAAAATGGCCACAGAGCACTTGAGAACCAGGTATCCAAGACGTCGGTGTCCTGTTCCCAATTTTCGGCATCTTCTGGTGCATCGACACCAACATAGAGTTCACCCGTCTGCTTGTTGTACCAAGCAGGAATCTGATGTCCCCACCATAATTGACGTGAAATCACCCAGTCATGAATGTTCTCCATCCACTGCAAGAAGGTGTGTTCAAAGCGTTCAGGCACAAAGTTAACCTTGTCGTCACCCTGTTGGTTCTTGATGGCAGCTTCTGCCAATGGCTTCATCTTCACAAACCATTGCGTTGATAAGCGTGGTTCAACCTGAACACCTGTCCGTTCAGAGTGCCCCACACTGTGCACCATTGGTTCCACCTTGATCAGTACACCGGCTTCGTCCAATGCCTTCACAATCGCCTTACGCGCTTCAAACCGATCCATGCCATTGAATTCGCCCGCGTTTCATTCATGGTCCCATCGTCGTTCATCACGTTAATCCGTGGCAAATCGTGACGGTTACCCACTTCAAAGTCGTTAGGGTCATGCGCTGGTGTAATCTTAACGGCACCGGTCCCAAATTCGCGATCAACATAGAAATCACTGATGACGGGAATCTCGCGGTCGGTCAGTGGTAATTTGACCGTCTTGCCGATAATATCTTGATAACGTTCGTCATCAGGATGCACCGCAATCGCGGTATCCCCAAACATTGTTTCAGGACGTGTTGTGGCAATTTCGATGAAGCCACTGCCATCCGTGAATGGATACTTCACGTGATAGAAGGCCCCTTCGTCATCTTGGTGCAACACTTCGATATCGGATAAGGCAGTCCGCGCTTGTGGATCCCAGTTGACGATGTATTCGCCACGGTAGATTAACCCTTCGTTGTACAGATCAACAAAAACCTTCTTAACCGCCTGGCTCAAGCCATCATCCAATGTGAAGCGTTCACGGCTGTAATCCAGTGACAGACCCATCTTGGCCCATTGTGCGTGGATAATGGCCGCGTATTCGTCTTTCCAGTCCCAGACCTGTTGCACGAACTTGTCACGACCCAGATCATAACGTGAAATACCTTGTTCACGCAGCTTAGCTTCAACCTTAGCCTGTGTGGCAATACCCGCATGGTCCATCCCAGGCAGATACAGGGTATCGAAACCTTGCATCCGCTTTTGCCGAATCAACATATCCTGTAATGTCGTATCCCACGCGTGACCCAAGTGCAACTTACCTGTGACATTGGGTGGTGGAATCACGATTGAATAAGGTTTGGCTTTCTTATCGCCACTTGGCTTAAAGACGCCGGCATCGAGCCATTTTTGATACTGACCGGCTTCAACTTCGGTCGGATTATACTTTGGTTCTAATTCCATCTCTTTCACCTCATTTGAGTTTTTGCGGACAAAAACTCGCCCTAAATAAATTAGGACGAGTTGACTCGCGGTACCACCTAAATTGGGATTACTCCCCACTTAGCGCCGTTAACGATGGCTAACCGGCCGCTTCTACTGAATTCAAAGTGGCACTCACAAGCTACAGTAATCAATTCGGTCGAGGCTCGCACCAGCCGCCCCGTCGCTGAAAACACCCTTGATTACCCTCTTGGTCTACGCATTAAGGGTAGTATAAACTAGTTCAACCCCGCGAGCAAGCCTGTTTCGCTGAAATTAACGCTTACAGTAATTCCGCAATCAGATCACGATCTTGAGACAAGAAATGATCGGAAGACTTGATTTCTGTCACCTTAATACCTTCAAGGGCCCGGTTCATCAAGCCTTCAACATCAATCTTGGTCTCGTAATAGCGTGTCTTATCCAAGTTAGGCTTGGTCTTAGGTGCTGGTGGTGCAAAATCGTACAGCAATCTTCAAATGGCATGATCGATAAGTCATAGGTATCGATATCTTCTGCCACTTTGATGATTTCATTCTTGTCCATTGTCGCAACGGGCCGCACGATTGGCATGGTCGTCACGTCATTGATGGCAACCATACTCTCCAGGGTTTGAGAGGCCACTTGACCGACCGCTTCACCGTTAAAGATGGCTAATGCACCACGATTTTCAGCAATCGCTGTTGCCAGGCGCAACATCATCCGCCGTTGCACCGTCATCAGGTAACCTTCTGGCACCTTGGCCTTCACTTCTTCTTGTGTTTCTGTGAATGGCACCTGAATGAACTTGATGCTACCAACGTATGGTGCGAGCTTAGCGGTCAAATCCTTGGCCTTCGCCAGCGCACTATCACTCGTGTATGGTGGACTGAAGAAGTGCACCATTTCGATTTCAACCCCACGCTTTAAGGCGTAGTAGCCCGCAACAGGCGAATCAATCCCACCAGAAAGCATCAACACGGCCTTACCTGCTGTCCCAACAGGCAACCCACCGGCACCTTGAACGGTCGTTGTGGATAAGTAGATCGCTTCACGCCGCACTTCAACCCGCAGAATAAAATCAGGTTGGCGCATTTGAACGACCAAATCAGGCCGGGCGCAGACAGGAAATCTCCCATGTCCAAGTTCATCTGGTTAGTATCCAGTTCAAAACTGTGATCAGAACGCCGAGTGTTCACCTTGTAGGAGCTACCTTCTGGCACCGTCGCATTCATCAATTCGAGTGCTTTTTCATGGACCAAATCCATGTCTTTAGGCACCGCAACACTCGGTGAGAAGTTTTGAATCCCAAACACTTGAGATAGACGATGCATGACAGCATCGGAATCTTCGCCGTTTAATTCAATATGCATCCGATCGCGCTTAGGCCGGATGGTTAAATTTGGAAATTCGTGCAGGGCTTTAGCCACGTTACCGTTGAGGCGGCTAATGAAGCTTTGACGATTCTTACCCTTGGTGGATAGTTCGCCGTAACGCACCATAATTTCTGAATATTGCACAATATCAACCTTTCTTATTGAGCCGCAGGGGTTGCGGTGAGTTTCTGGAAGTCAGCGTATACCTGATCAAAAGCAGCATTAAATGCATCCGCTTCTTCTAGGGTATTGGCTTCGTCGAGGCTGACCCGAATGGCGCTGGTCGCCACATTGGTCTTGATGTGCATGGCAGCTAAGGTACTGCTTTCAGTCCCCTTTTTACTGCTGCAAGCACTGGTGGTTGAAATATAGATTTCGTGTTGTTCAAACGCATGAACAGTGGTTTCGCCGCGCACCCCTTCAACTGCAAAACACAAAATGTGTGGTGCAAAATCCGGTGTGAGCTGGCTGAACATAGTCACGTTTGGCATCTGACTCACGTGATTGTAAATCCGTTCCCGTACCGCTTGTTGTTGCGCCACGTGGGCCTGCTCATCCGTCAGCAATAACCGCAACGCTTTTGCCATCGCCGCGATTGCCGGTGTATTTTCGGTCCCACTGCGCCAATCGTTTTCTTGACCGCCACCGGTCATCAGTGGATCGATCAAGCGACCGCGCTTGGCGTAGATAAAGCCGGTACCACGTGGGGCATGGAATTTGTGCCCAGAGAAGGTAATGAAGTCCACGCGCGGATGGCGCAATGCATCCATGATACCCTTACCGATGGCTTGGACGGCATCCACGTGAAAATGAATCGTTGGGTAGTCTTCGAGCAAGTCCCCAATCGCTTCAATCGGTTGCATGCTTCCGACTTCATTGTTCACGGCCATGACGGACACCAGAATGGTATCCGGACGAATCGCGGCCTTCAGATCATCGACATTGACGAAGCCACGGTGATCAACGGGCAAATAAGTGACGTCAAAACCTAATTTTTCGAGTTGTTTCATCGATTGATGACAGCAGGGTGTTCAATTGAGGTGGTAATCAAGTGTTTGCCGAATGGCTTTTTGGCCATGGCTGTACCCTTGATGACCCAGTTATCCCCTTCTGTCCCGCCGCTAGTAAAATAAATCTCGTCGCTCTCTGCGCGAATCAATTGTGCGATCTGTTGGCGCGCCGTCTGCAACATCTGATTGGCGTGATCACCTAAGGCATGCAGACTTGAAGGATTGCCGAAGAAGTCCTCACTCACCTTACGATAGGTATCTAACACCTCTGGTCGCGCTTTGGTTGTTGCACTGTTATCAAAATAAATCATGGGACCATCCCTTCTGGAAACTTCTGACGAATATTATAACAAACCACATTCAGACTTCAAGCACAAAATAAATCGCCAGAACAGTTGATGACAACCGCTGGCGATTCATTTTGCTCAATTTAAAATAACGCATTTTGTTTCTGACTCAAGTAAGCCGTTTCAACTTTTTGATAGCTACCCGGTTCAACCTGTTCCAATGCGGTCGCTAATTCATCAGCGGCGGCTTGATAATGGAACTGACCATACTGCTTTTGCGCACTAGTGAGCGCACTGGCCACTTCTGGTCGCGATAATTTATAGCGATTGGCATACTGCATCAAGCTCTCGGTTAACCCAGCCGCATCGATCACCGCTTGCGTCTTGGTCGTCAATTCATCCAAATCGGTTTGAATCTGAATCAACTGACGGTTGATGGCATCCATATCGATCTTAACCTGTGATAAGTCGGTCCCCAGGTCATTGACCTCACGGGCCACCATCTGGTAATAGTCCTGATAGGCATCATCCAAACCGGGCAATTCATGTGCTTCCAGCTGCCGGCGTAAGTCGCGGATGACCTGTTCAAAGGCCTGTTGTTGATGATTGGCTTCAATCTCGCCATCCTTCAATCCGGCAACAGCCGTATTGATATCAACCTGTTGCTTCTCAATCGCTGTGAGGTCGCCCTGCCATTGCTCAAACTTGGCGAGCACTTCTGAGTAGATCACATCTTGTGCCGCTAATCGATCAGCCAACTGATGGTATTCGGTATCGATCTCGCTGAGTTGTTTTTCAAGTGCTTGGCCCGATTTCATTTCATCGTGCGATAAGGTGTAACTTTGATTGAGGTGATCGAGTTCACGCAACAAACGTTGATTTTGAGTCAGCGCATGCGCTAAGAACTGGCGCAGATCATCTTGACGCTCTAGCACCTTAGGCTTTGCTTCCATCTCGGTCTCAAGCGTGGCATAGATCTGATCAATCATTTCGGCAGTCTCTTCATTGGTCGCCTTCATCGCTGGTAAATCAGCGGCCACCAATTGTTGATGCGCATTCTCCAGATTGGTTTGAATCATATCAACGCGTTCTGGAATGGCTGGTGCTGGGAACTGGTACTGCTGTTGTTGTAATTGCTCAAAGCCGCGGTTAATCTCATCGATTTGACCTGGGAATTCATTGAGCAATTCATTGACTAATGGGGGTAAGTATTCGACTGAAGCAGAAAGCTGATCCACCGCATCTTTGGTTTCAGCGAGGGCCTGCTTAGCGGCTTTATAATCGCCCGCTTCATTTTGTTCCTCAATCAGCCCAATGCGTTCATTAATCGTCTGTGCCTGCTCTTCTAACGCGGGTAAGCCATCGCCATAGCGAAAGCCCTTCGCGAGTATCTGTTTGCGATCTTCTTGGAACTGCGTGATGACTTCCGCGAGTTGATTACGATTACTGGTTTCGGTACCCAGAATCTGTTCGAAGCGGGTCTGAATATCCTCAAGCTTAGGTGTCAAGGTCGTCAGTTCATCTGCGCTATCGGCAAGGTTCTGTTTAACGGTCCCGAAACGAAAACGCTGCAGTGCTTCTGAGGCATCTGCTAGCTGTGTTTTAATGGTTTGATAGTTGGTTTCCATCAACTGCTGATACGTGCGCTGCCACTTGGTAAAGTCCTTCAAACTGGTACCGCTGAGATTCAGCACACCAATCTGCTTAATTTGCTCATCAATCGTTGTGGTAACAAGCGCTTGATATTGACTTATCTGTGCGGTTAATTGGTTTTTGAGATACATCCGGTATCCCAATACACCACCCGCGATGACCAGGATGACGACAAGGCCAACAATCCATCCAATCATTCTATTCAACTCCCATTTACCAGTCATTCATAGTGAATCATTGATTTTTCACGTCAAATCGGCTACACTGCCGGTATTATTCTTTCTCGTCTAGTATCTCAAAAAGCTAGTCAACTTGAAAGGCTTTTTCACAAGGAATCGCTTTTTTACACATCTCATCATGGAGGAAACGCTTATGGCACACTTAGACTCACTCGTTGTCGATCAGCTCAGCGCCCTATTGACCGATGAAAGTAATCCGATTACCAACCTCAGTAACGCCGCTGCCTTGCTGAATGACAGCTTAGATCGCATCAATTGGGCTGGTTTTTACCTATATAATCAAAACACCCAAGAACTCGACTTAGGTCCATTCCAAGGTAAGGTTGCCTGCATGCACATCACCCCTGGCAGTGGTGTGGTGGGCACAAGCTATCAGCGCAACGAGAGTATTATTGTGGCTGATGTCCATCAATTCGCTGGCCACATTGCCTGTGATGCCGCAAGTAACGCCGAAATTGTCACCCCGATTGTAATCGATAATCAGGTCGTCGGCATTATCGATATCGACTCACCTGATTTCAACCGATTCGATGCCACAGACCAGACTGTTTTGACTGCTTTTGCAGAAGAACTCGCGCAACACCTTGACGTTGCCCATCTCGCTGCGATATACTAGTCAGCGTGTAAAATAATGCAGCAGTGAACGGCATGGTCGGCTCCAGTCAAACCCCACTTTGGGATAAGTAGTAACCGCGGCTGCAAAGGTGAACCTTCTAGTTTGACTGTACGAGTGCTAAGCTCACAATTTCGTTATTTTACTCCAATACAAATATTTGGAGGAACTTCAATATGTCACGTTATACTGGCCCACGCTGGAAGCAATCCCGGCGCTTAGGTTTATCACTTTCTGGTACTGGTAAGGAACTTGCACGTCGCCCATATGCACCTGGTGACCATGGTCCTAACAGTCGTCGGAAGGTTACTGAATACGGTACACAATTACGCGAAAAGCAAAAGCTTCGTTGGATGTACGGCATGACCGAACGCCAATTCCAAAACCTTTTCTTACGCGCTGGTAAGGTTAAGGAAGGAACTCATGGTGAAAACTTCATGATTCTTCTTGAAACTCGTCTGGACAACATGGTTTACCGTTTAGGTTTAGCAAGCTCACGTCCACAAGCTCGCCAATTAGTTAACCATGGTCACATCCTGGTTGATGGCAAGCGCGTTGACATTCCTTCATACGAAGTGTCTGTTGGCCAAGTGATTAGCTTACGCGAACGTTCACAAAACTTAGTTGTTGTTAATGCTGCTATCGAAGGCACTGTTTCACGCCCTGCATACGTCACATTCGATGACACTAAGAAGGAAGGTTCATTAGTTCGTTTACCTCAACGTGAAGAACTCGAACCAGAAGTTGACGAAGCCTTAGTTGTTGAATACTACAACCAAAAGCTGTAATCTCTTCACCTATCTCGTTACTCACGAGATCAAAAACACCCTCACCTTTTTGGCGGGGGTGTTTTTTGTCGTTATTTTGCCTTCTCACAACAGCGATTCACTCAGTAAAAAAGCCTTTGCTAAAATAAAAAATTTGGAATATAGTGAATCTGAAGTCATGGATGAAATCGTTATCATCACTGACATATAAGGAGGCCACCACATACCAAAATCGCATGATGCCAACAAATTTCTTACCGTTTTCTCTTCTGGACGGGATTGACAACCTGGCTGACACTCGCATTTTTTAAGGACTTCATCAATCAATTCATTACACTAATTCTGGACTTGTTTCATTAATCAAAAAACCGCCATCGATTCGATAGCGGTTTTTTGTTAGCCAGAAATTGCTGTTCTCAAATCATTCATTGACTGACTTGAGGCTCTGTCGCAGGTAGTCACGCCCAATGAGGCCGAGCAATGACACAAATAATGGCATAAGGCCAATAACAAAGCCCATGACAATCAGTCCCGGCGCGTCTTGAAGATCACCAGTAGCAAAATAAATGGCATGATGCCAACCATATACAGGCCTGTCACAATCAGCATGCTCCACTCAATCTGCCCTAGGCGTTGTATTCCTTGAATGGAAGCAAGATTAAATTGATTGATCAAATCGAGCAAGCGGAAAAATTGATACGCCGCCACCATCAAGACCAACACGGCACCATACAGTCCCACCAAAAAGTAATGTTGGTCACGCCATAGAGCGGCGAGATGGACCTTGCGGCCGCTTCGGCGATCAACGCTGAATTTCGCACAACACCAGGAAACAGCATGACGCTGAACAAAAGTATAATGCCGCTCATTAAAATTACTAATCCTTTAATCACCGCAATTGCACGTTTCATCATCCCAACCCACTTTCTTTAATTGTCATTAGCATAGCGCAGCCCCTATATCAGGTACAACGCCAGCGTGTAAAGCACAGACAATCTTATGCTTTTGGCCATTAAAACAACCACCCTTCACTTACAAATTACACACAGTTAATGTGCAAGTGAAGGGTGGTTCTTATTGATCTCAACATCATTCCTGCTGGTCATCCGCTTGATGTTCGACCTTATAAATCTTGACTGTATCCCCTGTGACACGAACGGTGATATCAAAATCAGGATCATTTTCGATTTGTCCGAATTTGTACTCGGTCGACTCGGCATCATAATCAATTTTTTCGAGTCGTGTTTTCATAATGGTGTGGAGTGCATCGGCATTCTTATAGCGCTGAGTAATGATTTCGCCGGCTTTAGCCAGCGTGTAACCATCGTCCATCATCATCTTAATCATGCTGATAATGGCAATATTTTTAAGCGTGTAGCGCTTGTTCCCACCCGATTCATGGCGAAGCGCTTCAATTAAGCCCTTCTTTTCCCAATAGCGAATTTGGGTGGCGGTTGCGCCGGTCACTCGACTGGTCTCACCAATGCCCAGCGAGATATCAAGTGACTTAATTCTGTGAGCCAAGTTGTCCAAAATGCAAACCTCCTTCTTGACTTTTCAAAGTATAGTTGTAATATATTCTAATGTCAATGTTATGTAATATGATAAGGACGTTGCTTTATATTCTAATAAGTAGGTGAACAGAATGCAAGTTAAGGACGTAAAAGGCAACTCAGTCAATGTCCCAATGATGGTCATCACCCTGATTACCGGGGTGTTCATCACGGTATTAAACCAGACAATTCTGGCGACTGCGTTTCCAACGTTAATGAAGGCCTTTGATATTTCAACGGCTACCGTTCAGTGGTTAACTACCGGGTTCCTGATGGTGAACGGGATTATGATTCCTGTTTCAGCCTATCTGAGTACCAAGTTTCCCACAAAATGGTTATATATTACGGCAATGAGCACATTCCTGTTAGGGACTGTCATCGCGTTTGTTGCTAATAGTTTTGAAATGTTACTGATTGGTCGACTGGTGCAGGCTTTAGGGGTTGGTGTTACCATGCCTCTGCTGCAAAACATCATGTTGACCATCTTCCCACCCGCACAACGCGGCCGAGCCATGGGCTTGTCCGGGATTGCGATTGGGGTGGCACCAGCGATTGGCCCGACACTGTCTGGTTGGGTTATCGATAATTCGGGTTGGCGGACACTCTTTGGCATGATTATTCCAATCGCTGTCTTAGTGATTATCATGTCTTTCTTCTTCATGAAGAGCGTGTTGCCTAACACCAATCCAAAAATTGATATTATTTCATTAATCGAATCCACCCTTGGATTTGGTTCATTATTATATGGGTTATCCGAAGTCGGTAATAAGGGCTGGGGCGATCCCATTGTCTTAATCGCGATTGCCTTAGGGATTGTCGTTATCGCCCTGTTTGGTTATCGCCAACTGCACTTGGAAACACCATTCCTTGAAGTGCGTGTGTTCAAGAATGGGACTTTCACCCTATCCACTATTTTGGGTTCCATCGCCAATATGGCCATGGTCGGAGCCGAAATGGTGATTCCAATGTACCTGCAGATTATCCACGGTAAGAGTGCCCTGGAATCTGGTTTAACCTTGCTTCCCGGGGCTTTGATGATGGGCTTGATGAGTCCAATCACTGGGACGATGTTTGACCGCATTGGTGCCAAGCGCTTGGCACAGCTCGGATTGTTCTTCTTAACTGTTGCCACAATTCCTTACGCCTTTGTGACAGCTTCTACCCCTTCCATCTACATTACCGTCTTGTACGCTGTTCGGATGTTTGGGGTCTCAATGGTGATGATGCCTGTCACAACCAACGGGATGAACGCCTTGAGTACCGATATGATTCGTCACGGTACTGCTGTCAATAACACGGTTCGTCAGGTTGCAACGTCTATGACCACCGCGATTTTGGTTTCCGTTTTGACGAACGTGACTAACCAAACCAAGCCTGCTTCAAGTTTATTGAAGAGCGATCCACTGGCATACAAGAACAGCTTCTTTAACGCCACATTGAATGGCTACCACGCTGCCTTTTGGTTTGCCGTTGGCTTTAGTCTTCTTGGCTGGTTACTGACCTTCTTCCTCAGAAGCAACAAGAAGAGCCAAGTCAAAATTGATATTGAAGGAGGTAAGAAAGCATGATCTTAATTATTTTAGGGATTGCTGTCATTGCCTTATATCTGAGTTTCATTATGATGAAATCCTCCGTTGTTCGGTCCATCTTGGTCACCATCTTCGGGGCCATCACCATCGTCAGTTTGTTGTTAATCAATATGAATGATGTGCAACATTATGGCATGAAGAAAGAAACTGTCGAAACAACAAAACCATCTACTCTGCCTCACCAAATGCACAACTGCCAATGCTGCTCAAGCAAGATGTTGGGACAAGCGGTAAGCACAATGTGTACATCTACAAGTTATCTGCTAAAGGCAAGGCGACGCATACGAAGGCTGATTACGATATTCATAATCGTGTTCAAACCGGCGCTGCTAAAGCAACAATTACTGAAAAGAAGACACGCTACACCTACAAGAGCGACTTCTATCAAACTTATTCATGAATCAAAATCAGCACGAATTGGTTAAGCAAACCAATACTATCAAGGTCCCAAGCAATTGGGCCGTGCTGACAACAACACAAGCAAAAGCCCTTGGCAAGCAACTCGCTAGCATGAAGAACCCTGATGCAGCAACTAAGGCAAAGATGGCTGCAGCTATTCAGGCGCAAGTCACCGCTCAAATCAAAGCTAATCCTGCATTAGCTTCAAAGAGTCAAGAACTGGCAAAGGCCGCACAAGCAAAACTGCAGGCCCAAGTTATTCAAGACGCCATCAAGCAAGTGAAAGCTACAGTTAAATAGCTTTTGACTGCTGACAAAAATCCCCGGAAGAATCAATCGATTCTTTCGGGGATTTTTTGATGTCTCATAAAAATAGTCTTTAACCCTTCTTCGGGTCAACCATTGTCAGTTGAATGCGTTCACGCTTCAGGTCAACTGAATCAATCCAGACCTCGACAATATCGCCGATTGCGACCACTGTGTTAGGGTCGCGCACATATTGATGTGCCATCTTGGATAAGTGGACGAGACCATCATGCTTCACACCAATGTCGACAAACGCCCCAAAATCAACAACGTTACGGACGGTACCTTCCAGCTTCATCCCTACTTTCAGGTCAGCCATCGTCAAGACATCCGTGCGCAGAATCGGAGCCGCCATGCTGTCACGCAAATCACGGCCGGGATGTTGCAAGCTAGCTATAATATCTGTGATTGTTTCAGCCCCTACGCCGGAATCTACCAAAGATTTGGTATCGACTTGGCGAATTTTAGCCATCGCGGTGGTATCGCCCAAATCACTTTCTTTCAGGCCAGCCATCTTAAGAATTTTTCTCGCGACGGCATAACTTTCGGGATGAATATCGGTATTATCGAGCGCATGCACACCACCAATAATCCGCAAGAATCCAACAGATTGTTCGAAGGCTTTCGGTCCCAAGCGTGGAACTTTTTTCAATTCCGTTCGACTGTTGTACCGTCCATTCTCATCGCGATAGGTCACGATGTTGGTCGCAATCGTCTTTGAAAGACCGGAAATGCGCGTCAGTAATTGATAACTCGCGGTGTTCAAATTCACGCCGACTTGGTTGACCGCCCGTTCGACCACGGCATCCACCTCATTGGAGAGATCTTTGGCGGGTAGATCGTGTTGGTACTGCCCCACACCGACAGATTCCGGATCGATTTTGACCAACTCAGCCAGTGGATCTTGAAGTCGCCGTGCGATACTGATGGCACTGCGCTGTTCCACCTGCAGGTCCGGAAATTCGTCACGGGCCTCTTGACTCGCGGAATAAACCGATGCGCCCGCTTCGTTCACAATCACATAGAAAATATCACGGTTAATCCGCTTCAATGTGTCGGCCACAAACAATTCGGATTCACGACTCGCTGTCCCGTTCCCGATGCAATCATCGTCACTTGATACTGTTCCAGCAAATCAATGAATTCTTGTGCCGCCGCTTGCCGCTTCTTTTCAGGAGCTGGCTTGTGCGGATAAATCACAGCCTTAGCCAAGAACTTCCCATTCTCATCCACGACAGCTAACTTACAACCCGTTCGATATGCGGGGTCAAAGCCCAGAACCACTTTGCCCTTAATCGGCGCTTGCATCAACAGATTGTAGAGGTTCTGGCCAAAACCTTGATTGATTTGGCTTCAGCATCCGCGGTCAAGCTACTGCGCACTTCACGTTCAATGGCTGGACCCACGAAACGTTTGTAGGCGTCTTGATAGGCAGCAACAATGAATGCCGTGGCTTCAGTATCGGGCCGCTTATCGATCAACCGAAAATGAAAATAGTTCATGATTGCATCGGTATCCACTTTGACCTTGACCGAGAGAATTTTTTCTTTTTCCCCACGATTAATGGCCATCGTCCGCGTTGAGGTCATCTTGCTGACGGCTTCTTCAAAATCGTAATACTGTTGGTAGACGCCTTTTTCGTCGAGGTCCTTACCCTTTGGCTTCACCGTGGCACTGATTTTACCGGTGCGCATGGTGTAACCGCGGACCCAGTTACGGATTGTGGCCACTTCACTGAAGGTTTCCGCTAGAATCTCATGAGCGCCATCGAGGACATCGTCAACAGAAGTGATTTCGTTCTCCGGATTCACATACCGCTGCGCCTCAGCATTCAAAGCACCGCTTGGAAACGACATAATCCATTGCGCAAATGGTTCGAGTCCACGTGACTTGGCCACCATTGCTTTGGTCTGTCGTTTTTGCTTGTATGGCAGATAGATATCTTCCACATCCTGCAGTTTCGCACTGGTTTGAATCTGGTGTTCTAACTCAGGCGTTAATGCGCCCTGCTCGGCAATACTTTTAATCACCGCTGCCTTGCGATCTTGCAATGCTGTGACGCGTTTGAATGCTTCTTCAATGGTTTGAATTTGAACTTCATCCAGGCTACCCGTCATTTCTTTCCGATAACGGGCGATGAATGGCACTGTGTTGCCGTCATTCATCAGATCAAGCACAGTGGTGATTTGGTGTGGATTGATGCCTGTGACCTGTTGTTGTACTAATTTGACTGTTTGATTATCAACCAATTTCTTCTGCCTCATCATTTCTACTAGGTTAGTGTTACTCAGCACTTACCATCTTAGCAACACTGCCATCAACATACAATCAATTGAGAGATGGACTTGATGCCAGTATTTTGAAAAGCGGAACCGACATAGAATGGCCGGTTGCAGCGCGACTCACCTCAATCAGTAACTATACTAACCAAGGAATCGCTGAATCGTGCCCGCATCCCATAGCACGTACAAGCCAATAAGAAGATACAAAATAGAAGTCAACGGCTGTCCATACTGCTCAAGAAACTTGGTCATCCCAGACAATCGACCCAGATTTGATGCCAGCCAGCAAAAAAGCGTCATCATAATGAAAAAAACAATCAGCGTCACAATGATGGCACCTGTCTTCATTGCGGCAAAAACGGTACATAGATTCCGATATTGTCAGCACCACATGTTGCAATCGTAATTAAAGCCACTTCGATAATTATATTAGCTCTTTGACCTACTTGTTCATCTACATCGTCGTCATCTTCTGGATTGATAAAGCCCCAGATACCCAATCCAATAGGAATGAATCCTAAGAAACCGAGCATCCAATTGGCCGGAACAAAGCCCGCTAAAAATGCAAGCAAGAGAGAAACACCAACTAGAACTGAAGTACCAAGAATATCCCCTAAATAAATGGGCCAAAACTTTTTACGTCGGGCAAAGACAACCATCAATATGAGTAAATAATCTAAACTTGTCGAAATATACGCCGTAGCGGCGGAAAAAATCGTTGTTAACATCGAGCTATCCCCTGACCTAACATTTCGTTTTATATGTCATTCTAATCATATGATGATACTATCATATGATAGGCCAGTGTCAATTATTAACGACTTGCCCGGCTGGTCAGCTCAATTTTAATGGGAATAAAAATAGCACCACGACATCTATTCAGAATTGTCGTCATGCTAACATTTCATTTTCGAGTTTCATCTGATGACTTCATTCTTTGCGCAATGCCAGCCACTCGTCACGCAAAACACCATACTTCACTGAGTCATAATAGTGTCCCTGCCAGTAGCGCACCTGACGCACTCGCGCTTCTTCTCGCATCCCGATACGCTGGCTAAGTGCCATCATGCGCTGATTTCCTGACCACGTGGTCAATCCGATGTGGGGCAAAGCAACCACTTCAAACAGGTGATCAATCCACGCTGTTAATGCCTGCTGGCCAATGTGTTGCCCCCAGAGATGATCGCGATAAATGATGATTCCCACATCCAGCCATCGTTGTAGCGCACCGTCTTCGTAATAGGCAGATACCCATGCCCACCATGGTATCATCCGCCGTCACCAGCCACCGAAAAGGTTGATTCACCCACTGGTCGGCGTTCGCCATGAATGCGGCCTGACTAGGTAGTTCATCGTGAAAATACGGGCCGTTCCACTGGCGCCATTCAGCATCTTGTCCGCCAAAGGCGAGTTGCCAGAAATCTGATAAGTCGCTGGTCGTGATTGGTCGAATGTTGATTTGCATTTATCGTCACTCCTTGTCTTAGCGCTATCATATCAAATTTCTAAGCGAGGATGCGGCTAGCAATCACACAATTAAAGATTGACTTTTCTAGAAAATAAATGATAATCTAATACTCGTATTTACTGCGTATAATGGTTCAGCGTAAAGTACACTATAAAGGTGTCTTTGCGCTTTTTTGCGCAAAGACAGAGGAAGAGGTTAGTATTTTGGATTATCACATGAAACTCCCCCGGAACAAAACGGAATTTGCCTTATTTATCGGTATTATTTCCGTGCTCTCTGTCAACATCATTGCGCCCATTATTTCGTGTTTCGAAATGGGTTTTAGCGTTGCAACTTGGCGCCAAGCGCTGGCCGTCATGCCTTTCATATGGCTTGTCGTGGTCGTCATGGTCCTACTGACCAACAGTCCCGCCGCTCTCGTCACGGACAAGCTCATCACTAAAACAGATAGCTTCAATGCCCACATGATTGTGAATTGTCTAGTGAATGTGGTTATGATGTCCCTTGTCCTCACGGTTGTTGGTAGCTGGATTGGCATGAGGACCATCTCATGGGCACCAATTCAACAATTTTTCTACAAATGGCCACGTAATTTTGCCATCTCGTTTTTGTAGAGGCAGTGATTGCCCAACCAATAGCTCGCTTTATTTTAAAACAAAAGCACCTGCGAACTGATCAGGTCCGTCATTAGAAAAAGAGACTGTCTCAAAAACAAATCGTTTTTGGGCAGTCTCTTGATTTTACGGTCAAAATCGATTCAGATGTGATTCTTTAAAGAATTAAACGATCCATTGCTGCACTATTTTAGCATCCATCAGATACTGTGTCACCATCGTTGCCACTTCTTGTTGAATGACCGCTTGTTGCCCAGTCGACTGCGCAAACCCATAACCCACAATCAGCGCATGTTGTGTGGTTTCCGTGATCATTGCTCGCGTTGAATCAGAGGTCGGACTACCAAATGGTCCGACAGAATCAGCAAGCACCATTAAATGATTCAAATCGATAGCCTTCTTACCGATTCCTGGGTACGTTTGATCTGCTTGACCAACCGTTAAACGCAGTGGCGCTGTCACTTTGTCGAGGTCGTAACTGCCAAACGGTAAGTGTGTGAGCAGTGACACCGCATTATTCAGATCAACCAAGGCATTCACCTGATATAACCCCTGCCCTTTGGCGGCACGTCGCCACAAGCTGTCTGAAGAAGGCCGAAAACGCGCTGGGTCTTTGCCTAACGCCTTATAAACCCGCTTAGTTGCTTGAATCGTCGGATTTTCCCGAATTGTTTCGAGTGTATCCTGCTGCTCAATCTGAGCCAGCAATGGATTCAAACACTCCGTCCACAATGCAGGTGCATTGGCCTGGTTTTGAATGTAATCTCGGTACAGATCAGTGACACTTGTGCTGGTATTTCAGTCGTTAATTCAATTTTTATCATTAAAATTTCCTTCCATTACTACTGCCCATGACCGTCAATACTGGTCTCAAAAGCGTGTAAATCAGCGCGTCGGCAAAGGAAGTCATTGTGTTCCTCCGCATCAATTCCAGTAAGCATCTGAAATCATCAACGGGAGTTAGCCGTTGATTAGCGGCTAACTGGAACATCACATTCAAATAACGGTGCTTTTAACATTGATCGACACCTCCATCGATTGAAATACGTATCTATCATCATAATAAATACCACTGTATTTTTCAATGACTCGGCTATTTTTATCGCAATTGTTTACTTGAAGGTTTATTTTATCCCTTCTAATTCGTTCTCAATACGGTGCTGGGGTGATAGAATATAAACATCAAACTCTACTGAAAAATAGGTGATCATCATCATATCAAAAGTAAGACCAACATTTTTTTTCAATTGTTCTTATTATCAGTCTCCTCATCGGCGTTTGGGGCAATCTACAGGGTTATGCGGGATGGCTCACATTTGTCAGCAGTGCGCTTGTTGTGTTCAACAGCGTTTTTCTGGCGCGATCACTCAATCGGATTCCACGCCAACTACTACGCTTTATCTTGATTAGTGGTCTCATCATCATGCTGCTGGGGCAACTCTTTGTGCTCACGAAGATGCCGGTGACGGTTTTCATGATCCCTATCGGGTGCTCGCACAAGCCGATCGCATGGCAGCTGGCAATCATACCTGGAATACCACTTACTTCTGGCGCAACAGTAACAACATCACGATTACCTATTTCATCGCTGTTTGGCTACGTTTGGGCCAATTTTGGCATGAACACCAATATTGCGATTCATCTGTTCAGTTTACTCATGCTCGATAGTTTCATCTTGTTGCTCCTCCATACCGTTTGGCAACTCAGCCACCGTGAAAGTTTATTGCTGGGAGCGCTGAGTTTTGCGGTTCTCACCCCGTTCGCCTATACGTACTATCTGCAGGTCTTTTACTCTGACTTGCCAATCATGCTCGCGTTATTGATCATCATTCGTACAATCATGAACTGGCCCGCCCGCTCCCACCGTCATCACCTCATTGCGGGAAGTGGTTTGCTCGTCACCGTTTTATTGGCCGGATTGATCAAACCCAACCTGATTGTCCTACTACCGGCGCTTGCATTGGTCGTGTTTGTACTTTGGCATCAACACGCTTTGACACAATCGCAACTAGTAGTGCCAATTGTTTTGATTCTATTGGGATTTGGATTAACGGTACCGGCCACGCATGGCATTCAGCGCCTAAGTGATTTTGAACCTAAAGCTGAATATCAATTACCCATCACGCACTGGATGTTGATGGGTCTGAACGCCTCGGAAAAAGGCATGTTCGCCCCGGCAGATGCGAGCAAAGCGGCGTCGCTACCGGACGAAGCCGCTCGTCAGTCCTATAATCTCAAAGAAATCCCCCAAGCGGATTCGACAATTAGGTGTTGGCGGTGTCACCAAATTATGGCTGACAAAACTCGAAATCCTCCTCGATACCCATGACGTGCAAACCTGGTACAATGGCGGGTTTCGCAATGCACCGAGTTGGTATCACAACAACGCGCAGCCCCTGCAACTCCTAACTCGAATCAGTTATACCGCAGCAACGATTGCCTTCTTAGTGGCCGTTATCGGTCGTCTGTTAACTTGGCGACCAGACTATACCGACTCAGTTCAGGTGGGAACGCTGCTAGCTATCATCACAGCATTAGGCTATCTCGCCTTCCACACCTTAGTATGGGAAACAGAACCCCGCTATGGCCAAGTTGTCGTGCCCTTGCTCTGGTTAGTATTGGCGGGCATCCCCGCTCAAAAACGGGTCAGTCAATCGAATTGGGTGTTGCCGAGTGTTAGTCTCGTGCTTTCATTCAGCGTCATCGTTGGCTGGATTGGCATGTTAGCGCAACAACATCCGCAAACCACCGTCATTGCCGCACAGCGAAGTCAGTTATCTGAGCAGTACCAAGCCCGGCCACTAGCCTTACCACCACGCGCAAGTATGAGCCAAGAAGTTGAACTTCGAGGCAATGCGAACTACTTCTCCGTTCAAGTCTATCCACAATCAACAGTGAGTGTTATTTTGGAGAATACTGACACCCAAACACAATATCGTTTCAAATACGCAGGTCCTGTGTACCGACTCAAACAACAGCTGATTCCGGGACACTACCGCATTGTTGTGAGCAATATCACGCGCGAGAGCCAGGTTGTCGATGTTGTTTCAACCTACCATTATTATCTGGCCGATCAACCGCTCATCTTGAATGGTCAAAAGCATGCCACCTACTCATTGATTTACACGGTTATGGAAACACATTAAGCCACGACGGCTAACCATCAACAAAAAAGACTGGCCCAATCCGCAAAGATTGTCGGCCAGTCTTTTTTTGCGGCCTAAAACCGCTTATTTGCATATTTTTGTTTAGTACTATACTATTTACGGAGAACAACTGGGGAGGTTATTAGTTTGGCAACAGCGGATGAATTTGATCAACTCGTAGCAACTTTTTTAAAAATCAACAATGAACTGACACAAATACAAAAAAAGCCTATCGCTATTACTGACACAGTGCGTATTAGCACGAGTGCTTTGCATTTGATTGATACAATCAGCAGATTCCCGGCATCAACAATCACAGACCTTGCGCAAAAGATGGGCGTCACTAAGGGTAATATCTCGCAACAATTGACTAAATTGAAGGCCTTAAATCTCATCTCAATCTCGCAAGCATCTAATAATAAGAAAAATAAACTCATTTCACTCACCGATAGCGGTAAGACTGTCGATCAGGCCCACCAATCCCTGCACACCGCTCTTTATCAGACAATCAAAACGGATTTGACACACTTTTCAGATGACCAAATTCACATCATGCTTGATGTCTTGGAAAAAATCGCTACTAGCATTAACACCTATCAACAGCAACTGAGCAAAGGAGCCCAACAAGATGACTAAAATCGAAATCTTTATCGCAGGTCAGCCCATCTCCCAAAAAGCAATTGATCAGTGGGAGTTCAAACGCTTAAACCACGAATATCAGTTTCTGACCCAACATGGTTTCGTCCTCAATGATCCCACTGAGATGCCCAATATTGATGCCGCGCGCCAGGTAATGGGTCGATTCAAGGCTGGTCAATCCCCCGCTACTTTTAGACAACTTTTCAAAAACCGCTACACCTTCGGTAATCTGGCCTCTAAACTAGCAGCGTATCTCTCATTTGGTCGGCGCAAGTATAGCGTGACCGAATTGGTTGTCTCTGAATCTTCACTGACACCGGATCAGGTCATGGACAAAATTAACGCCATCATGTTGGAAAATACGCCAGAACATTTATACATGAATTTAGCGACTAATCCGGATCATTTTGTGCTCCTCAGTCCGAGTCAAAACGTTCAAGAGGTGTTAGAAATTACTGGTGGTGCACCATTACCGAATCTCTTTTTGCTCATTATGGCGATGAAAGTGGCTTGAAATCAAGATTGAGTGAAGGCTATCACGTACAAGCTGCCGGTACAGCACGATTAGCGGATGGCACAATCATTGGCGGGGTCAGACACCAAATCAAGGACGAGGGGGACGGCTTCCGCTTCAAAGCCCTCGTGGAATTTCCAGCCATCTTACCCAACAGCATTATTCAGAATCACCAGTATCACTTGGCTTGCGAATTTCGTCAGTGGCTCAATGATATTGTGAACTAGGTACCGATAGGACAAGTAAAAGAAAAGTTGCACTAAAACCAACTGATTTTAATGCAACTCCTTTTGTCTACGCTTGTTTGGTGGGATAAATCGTGAACTCATTGACGTTCACTGATTCGGGTTGGTCAATCGCAAAATTGACCACATCGGCAATCGCGGTTGGTGCAATTCCGACTTGTTGATACAGCTCACTCATGCCTGCCGCGGTATCGCTATCCGTGATTGTCTTCAAGAGTTCGGTATTAATCGCCGCTGGATACAGGCTGACCGTACGAATATTGGTCCCTTCTTGTGCACTTTCCATGCGAATCACTTCCATTAGATTCCGCACGGCAAACTTGGTGGCGCCATACACACCAGCACCAGGAAAGCTTTTGATGCCCGCAACTGATGATGTTGTGATAATTTGCCCCGACTTCTGAGCGGTGAAGATTGGCATCACAGCTGCCACGCCGTTGAGAACACCTTTCAGGTTGATATCGACCATATCGTTCCACTCGTCCGTCTTCAATGCACTGATTGGTGAACTCGGCATAATCCCGGCGTTGTTAAATATCACGTCAAGTTGCCCATAGGTCGAAATTGCCAAGTCAACTAACGCTTGAACTTCTGCCGCATCACGCACATCCGTTTGTGCAAATACCGCTTCACCGCCAGCGCTCACAATATCATCAACGATTTGTTGCAGTCGTTCACGTCTGCGCGCTGCTAACACGACCTTAGCGCCGTTTTGAGCGAGCAACTTTGCCGTCGCTTCTCCGATACCAGAAGAAGCGCCGGTAATCACAACCACCTTATTTTTAACTGTCATTTATTTGTCTCCTTCTTCTGTATAAATTGCCTTAACTAAATCAAATGCAGACCAAGCCTTGGGCCAACCGGCATAAAAGGCCAAATGTGTGACGAGCGCCACCATTTCTTGCTTGGTCACCCCGTTTGTCTTTGCCAGCTTCATGTGCGCTTCAAGTTGTGGGAATAAGCCTTGACTCATCAAACTCGCACAGGTAATCAGACTGCGATCGCGAGCTGAAAGTTCGGACTCCTTGGCCCAGACCTCACCGAAAAGCACATCATCATTTAGGGCTGCGAATTGTGGCGCTAAGTCGCCAAGTTGATCGCGACCGGCCGTTTGTTTTTGAACCATTAGGCTTCCTCCTTTAAGGCATTGTAGTCGGCATCACTGACGGGTTCTAACCATTCTGGTGTGCCGGCAGTAATCGCAATATGCGCAAACCAGCTATCCTTGGTTGCCCCGTGCCAATGCTTCACCCCATCGTGCGTGACCACGACATCACCGGCCTTTAGCAGTTGTGCCGCTTGACCTTCTTCTTGATACCAGCCCTTGCCAGCCGTGACCAGCAAAATTTGATAGCCGTCGTGATGAATATGCCAATTGTTGCGTGTTCCTGGTTCGAAAGTAACGACCCCCACACCAACATTCACTTCAGGATCTGAGACCAAGTTTTGCAAATAGCTCGTTCCAGTAAAAAATTTTGCAAAGTTCACATTCTCTGGACCGCGTGGAAAAATCACACCTTGTTGAATCATTTCATCTTCTGTCATCATTTTTCTCCTTTGTTTTAATCTCGAGTGCTAGTAACCAGTGCTGCAATGCCAATTGTGCCTGGTTGGCTCGGCCACCACGAATGGCAAGCCCGGGCTCGATGATGGCTTGAGGTGCTAAGGCCTGAATACTCGTCAAAGCATGGCCCAAGCCACTTCCTTCGTGCGTGACAAAGACGCGTAGTTTGGTTGGTCTCACATCGTTTTGCTGCAACCAGCTTTTTACTGACGGTGGCACGTCACCAAACCAGTTGGGAAAGCCGAGATAAATCAGCTCACTGTGAACGGTGGGTCCCGGTTGCAATTTCGGCCATTTGGACTGCTCCGCTGTCGCTCGCTGGGTGATGCCGGCGTAATCTTTGGGGTAAGCTACTTTCGGTTGAATCGGTTCTGGCGCAATATTTAATAGTTGCCCGAGCTGCTCCGCCACCATTTGCGTGTTGCCCGCAATCTGAACGATTATTTCACCGGAATGCCAAGTCTCACCTGGTATGGAAAAATAAATAATCTGAACCATCACTCACCTCCGCTCACAAAAAACTGCATCACGTTTCTCTTTACGAGAATCATGATACAGTCGCATCAACTATACGTCTAATACTTATAAAATTAGTTAATATGCCTTTTAAGCATTGATTAGTGACCAAAGGCTTGCTCAAATCGCGTAATCAATTCCTGAACAACCGGTGTGATAACCCGCCCTTGTCGCCAAACCAAGACACAATTGGTCTCGATCCGTGGTTCCGTGGGAATGAAAACCAAATCATCGCTCATCCGGTTTTTCACCGCACCTTCAACCGCCAACGCTGCCGCCGTTTGATTTGCGACGATGGGTAAGACATTAAAAATTAAGTTGAAGGTTCCGATCACATTGAGACTGGTGTAATCGACATTCGCCCAACTGGCAATGAGCTGCTGAACTTCTGGCCGCGGCGATAATACCAGCGGAATGCCCTGAATATCAATTGGGTTGATGACTGATTTGGTCGCCAAAAGCTACCTTTAGACGTCAATAATCCCCACCGTTCTCGCCGCGGTAACACCAGCGTGTTGTACTTCTTTTTTGAGACAGGCTCAAGCAAGATGGCCAGATCGAGCAATCCCTTATCCAGTTGATCTTGAATAATGTCACTTGTGCCAGTAAAGATATTGAAGGTCACTTCTGGATAATCACCAACCAGCTCTTCAAGCATCAGTGCCATGGTATCTGAGTTATCGGCTTCCACACACCCAATCGAGACGTGACCACTGAATAAGGCCGATTTGCGCTTGGCAAATTCATTCACTGTCGCATCTGATAACGCCAAATTTCTTCAGCGCGGCTCTTTAACAACAAGCCTGCTTCAGTGAGTTGCATTTGCCGGCCGTCACGAACAAATAATGCCGTATCGAGTTCGGTTTCAAGCGCCTGCAATTGCCGACTCAGCGTTGGTTGTGTGAGATGCAAGACAGTGGCCGCTTGCGAAATGGTGCCCTCTTCCGCGATGGTCCAAAAATATCGTAATGTGTGTAGTTCCATTAACGCGCCTCCTCGTTTTTGACGTCGGCACCTGTTTGTAAGTGATCTAAGAAGGCTAATTTTTCAGTTAATTGGCGATCAATTCGCTGTAACTGTTCGATTTGACGCCGCACTTGTTGTTGATACTGCGCCGTAAACACGCGTCTTTCTGCCAATGTGCTACCCTGCTGCCCGATGAAAGATTCCGCTTTGACACCCATCGAGCGCATCAATTTCACCATTTGAAGCCAGGTGACATCATCTTCTGAGTACATCCGGTATCGATTCTTATCACGAGCCACGGGATTTAAAATGCCGATTTGTTCATAATAGCGGAGCGCATCCTTACTGAGATCTGTCATTGCCATAACCTGTTTTGTTGAATAAGTCATTATTTTCTCCTTGCTATGGGGTCCACCCCATAGTTTACACTGAATGCCAGTAAAGACAAAGGAGCATCTGATATGACTAATACAAAAATTGCCATTGTGGCTGGCGGAACATCCGGTGTTGGCAAACGGACCGCGATTGACCTTGCCAAGAAACAGGTTCATGTCATCATTATTGGTAGTAATTCACAAAAAGGTGAAACCGCACTTCAAGAAATTAAGGCCGAGGCACCCACTGCTGAAGTTGAATTCATCCAAGCTGATTTGAGCCGCCGACAAAATATTAATCAGCTCGCAACCCAATTAAGCCAACGAATCGATCATATCGATATCCTCGTCACGACAATGGGCGGTCTGTTTAACCATTACCAAGAAACTGCTGATCAGCTCGACTTAAATATTGTCATCAACTATTGGGCCCATTATTGGCTCATTACCGCCCTCGAGCCTCTGTTAACTGCTGCACCACAAAGCCGGGTGCTCGTCGTAGGTGCTTTGCCGACCATCGTTAACCATATCACACCCCATCTGCCTGAACTGCATCCCAAAGTCCAAGACTACAATAGCAACCGGGTTTCCACAGATACACTGTTAGCCCGCGTGTTGATGGTGCGCGGGCTGGCAGATCACTGGCAAAATTCAACCATTACCGTTAACCTCTTTCACCCAGGCAACGTGCCAGACTCAAGCTATGGCGCTGAAAGCAATTTGTGGTTCAAGGCGCTGGGTCAAATTCTCGCCCGCTTCTCCACCAAGAATTCAAATGTCGGCAGCCGACTCGCACTCGAGCCCGCTTTCGCAAAACAATCGGGATCTTTCTACGATGATAAAGCGCGATTGGTACCTTGGAACAAAAATACACCTTGGCACTTGCACAGCAATTGCTTGCTGCTTCAGCATAAAAAGGAGTTGCGCCACCCGTTTTTGGGGTGGCACAAACTCCTTTTTAAATTTCCGAACAAAATAGATTAATAAACAGGACGATTTTCACCTTGAGTTGCAGGATCGGCAATGCCTAAGCTATCCTTTGAAGCAAATGCTGGGTCGGCAACAATGCGCAGCACAACATCGGCAATACTTTGCCGAGAACCAGAAACACCCACGTATGTGTCATTGCGATGAGTCAATTCATACTTCACCTCATCACGATCATTTAGCCATGGCAAGCGCAGTGTGGTGTAATCAAGTCCAGAAGCTGCCAACAAGCGATCAGATTCACGCGCAGCATCTAACCCGGAAGCCACTTGTTCATGATTCCAGCGACCGAATTCACCGGGAACTTCATCATAAATACCAAGAATATTGGTCGAAATCACACGATTAACATGTTCAGCCTTCATTGCATCAATCACATTTTTGGTCATCGTATTGTCGGCCGTGTGATCAACGACGGCGACAAATACCATGTCTTGGCCCTTAATGGCTGCATCAACATCGGCTGCCTTGGTCAGGTCTGTTTCGAGAATGCGGACACGTGGCTGGCCAGAAAGGTCTGACAAACGTTGGCTGTTGCGCAGTGCCAAGGTCAAGTCAACATCAGCAAATGCCTTTTCATTTAAAATTCGGTCCGTCACAATGCGGGCAATCTGCCCATTAGCAGCAAAAATAACAAGTTTTGTCATCGATAAACTCTCCTCTATTGAATAAATTCGCGGATGGCCGCTGTCGAATTAGCGGTCAATCCTGGTTGCAGTGAAGCTTGCGCAGTCGTTGCGAGTTGTTGCAACGTTGCCCAACTATCATTAATCGTGCTAGTCATACTGGTTGTGAATGGCACAATCAACTTATCCGCCAGATGAACCGTTTCAAAAACGTATCAATTACTTGCGGCGGCTGTGACCACCATGTTGGAAATCCCACATAGATGGTGCGGTATTGCTTGAGATTGACACTGAGTGGTTCGAGGGCAGGTCGACTATCTTGATCTTTTTCCTGTTCACCACGGGCCACAATCTGGTCGTATTGTTGACTGTACGCCTCCACCGGCTGTAAGGGCGCAATGTCGGCGCCTAATAATTTGGCCAGCGTTTCGGCAGCACGTTTAGTCGTCCCAGACGCGCTAAAATACACAACAAGCGTATCTTGCATCGTTATCCCACCTTTCTGATCAACAAAACCAGTGTAAACCTTGAAGTCGACTTCAACGCAAGTTCTCACGTTAAAAACTTTTATTTGCCTTGAAGTGCGCTTCAAGGTTTATAGTAAGGTCATTAAATGAGTTCTGCTTGAAAGGAAGTTTTTATGAACATTAAACAAGCGGCTGAAATGTTTGATTTGACCACTGATACGCTTCGCTACTATGAACGAGTCGGTGTGATTCCGCCGGTAACGCGAAACGAAAGTGGCTATCGCGACTTCACCACACGTGATTTGAACTGGATCTATTTGGTCAAAAACTTACGCGCGGCGGGTCTCTCCGTTGAATCCTTGATTGATTTTTCTCATCTCGCTCAGGGCGAACGCACACCCGCAGATCAAAGCGCCCAAAAAGATATTCTGAACGAACAATTGGAAGAACTGGATCAGAAATTGGCAGAAATGCAGAAAGTGCGCAATCTATTAGTCTATAAAATTGATTCCTATGATTCGCATATTGCTAAGTTCCTCGATCCCGACGATTCTGACGACGTCGAACCACTGTGGAAGAAAGATTTTTCAAATTAATGCTTGCCTTGAAGTTGACTTCAAGGTTTAAAGTCAGTGATGTTGAATTGAGTCAGACAATTAATGGAGGTTATATCTATGCAAACTGTTAAATTAAATAATGGCGTCGAAGTGCCTATCTTAGGCTTTGGTACCTATCAAATTCCTGATGCAGATACCGAAGCTGCCGTGCGGGATGCGATTGCGGCTGGTTATCGCCACATCGATACCGCTCAGAGTTATCTGAACGAAGAATCTGTTGGTCGCGGGATTAAGGCTTCTGGTATCGATCGCAAAGAATTATTTGTCACCACCAAAATTTGGGTTGAAAACACAAGCTACGACGGTGTCATGAACTCCTTTGAACGCTCCTTGAAGCGACTCGCCCTCGATTATGTGGACTTGCTCTTGTTACACCAACCTTATAACGATGTTTACGGTGCTTGGCACGCCATGGAAGAGTTACAAAAAGCTGGCAAGGTCCGCGCCATCGGGATTTCTAACTTTGGTGTCGATCGTGCCGTCGATCTGGCTGAATTTAACCAAGTCACGCCACAAATCAACCAGATTGAAATCAACCCCTTCCAACAACAAGCAACTAACATTGCTGCCCTTCGCGAAGAAGGTATTGGGATTGAAGCATGGGC
This sequence comes from Lacticaseibacillus saniviri JCM 17471 = DSM 24301, assembly GCF_001311785.1. Taxonomy (GTDB): domain Bacteria; phylum Bacillota; class Bacilli; order Lactobacillales; family Lactobacillaceae; genus Lacticaseibacillus; species Lacticaseibacillus saniviri. The sequence continues at coordinate 290,284 of NZ_BBBX01000001.1, forward strand.
ACCATTTGCTGAAGGTAAAAATGATATTTTCAGCAATCCAATCCTCACAGCGATTGGCGCAAAATACAACAAGTCCGTGGCGCAAGTCATTCTGCGCTGGTTAGTTGAACAAGGCATCATCGTATTGGCCAAGTCCACCAAGCCAGAACGGATGAAGCAAAATTTGGATGTGTTTGATTTCACCCTCACCGATGATGACAAGGCACAGATTGCGACACTCAATGAAGGCGAGAGCCAGTTCTTCTCTCACAGTGATCCAAAGATGATCAAGTGGATGGCTAGTCGGCATTTAGGTGTCTAACACAGTCTGATTTTTAGCTGACTACGATGATTAACAAAGGAGTAATGTAAAATGACAATTCCAACTTTCAAATTGAGCGGCGATGTTGAGATGCCCGCTGTTGGCTTCGGTGTCTTTCAAATTGAAAACGGCGAGACCAAGCAAGCTGTCCTCGATGCCATCGATGCTGGTTACCGATTAATTGACACTGCCCAAGCATACGGAAATGAAGCTGAAGTTGGTGAAGCGATTCAAGAAAGCCCTGTCGATCGTAAAGATTTGTTCATCACGACCAAAGTTTGGATTAGCGCCGCAGGTTATGATGCAACCAAAAAAGCCTTCCAGGAATCACTGGATAAGCTTCACCTGGACTATTTAGACCTCTATCTGATCCACCAGCCTTATGGTGATGTTTATGCCTCATGGCGGGCAATGGAAGAACTCAAGGCTGCTGGTAAGGTGCGTGCCATCGGGATCTCAAATTTCAATGCGGACCGATTTGTCGATTTGGCGCAACATAATGACACCATTCCTGAATTGAATCAGATTGAGGTCAATCCATGGAATCAACAAGATGATGAAATTGAATGGATGCACAAATTGAATATTCAGCCTGAAGCTTGGGCACCCTTTGCAGAAGGCCGCCACGATCTCTTTACTAACCCTGTCTTGAGCCAAATTGCCGAGAAGCACAATAAGAGCGTCGGCCAAGTCGTTCTTCGCTGGCTCTATCAACGTGGCATCGTCAGTTTAGCGAAATCTGTGCATAAAAATCGGATGGTTGAAAATATTGCCATTTTTGATTTCGAACTCACTTCCGAGGAAATGGTTGCCATTGCGGCACTCGATATGAAGCAGTCCGCCTTCTCTGATCACCGTGATCCTGATTATGTTGTTCGCTTAGGTGGCTCATGGAAAAAGTAATGGTGTTCAAAACCCACCATTAATCAGTTTGGTCGCAAAAAGAATGCGATGACACGTCAAATATGTCGTCATCGCATTCTTTTTTATGCGTCAAATAGCACTGTTAAATTTTTGGGAGTTTTCGCTTGCGTTGAAGTCAGCTTCAAGGTTTAAGCTGAGTCAATCAAGTCAAAAGGAGGCACAAAATAAGATGTCAAAAACAAGCAAATGGATTGCTGGCATTATCGTCGTTATCTTGCTTGCAGTCATTGGCGGTGCGCTGTTCGTTCACTTCAGAACAGCTGATTCAACAAATACACCAAAACCATCAAACGTACAAAAGAGAGGTCAAAGAATGAAAGCACCGAAAACATTAATCGTCTATTATTCACGGACAGGTAACACAAAAGCAGTGGCAGAGCTGATCCAGCAGGAAGTTGGTGGTGATCTCGCCCAAATTGAAACCAAGACTTCTCGTCCCAGTAATTATCGTGCTGAAGTCGAACAGAATGCCCGTGAACAAGAACAATCGGTTAAACCGGCATTGAAGTCAAACCTACCTGACCTCAAGCAATATGATCGTATTTTATTGGTAGCCCCACTTGGAATATGGCATTGCCACAGGCCGTCGTTTCTTTCATGGCCAACAATGACTTCGCTGGTAAAACCGTGATTCCGTTCAACACAAATGGGGGCTACGGCGTTGGCTCGGTCTTCACTCAGATCAAACAAGGGACTTCCGGGGCACGTGTTTTGAAGGGCTTCTCAATCAAAGGCGGCGAAGAAATTAACGGGATCTTACTCGCTATCAAGGGTAATCGTCGAGTAACCGTTTCAAAAGAAATTCGCACTTGGCTAACTAGCATTAACCAACAACAATAAAAAGGATGATGACAGGTTGAATAAACAAAAATTCGGGATTGTTTTACCCGTGACACTACTCGCTTACTTCTTAATTTTGATGGATAATTCCATTATTTTCACAAGTTCAGTTGAAATTGGCCAAAGCCTGCACCTCTCGGCTATTGCTCTTTCCTGGGTTTCCAGTGCCTATACACTCACATTTGGTGGCTTTTTACTGCTCAGTGGGCGCTTATCGGATTTACTGGGTCGCAAACGGATCTTTTTAATTGGGCTAAGTATTTTCGGTCTCAGTTCATTAGTGATTGGGTTAGCCCAATCCAGTACCATGATGATTGCCATGCGGGCTTTGCAAGGGATTGGTAGTTCCATCATTGCGCCAACCACGCTGGCTCTGATTATGGACGCCTACAAGAACGAAACTCGCCAAAAGGCCATCTCATACTACGGGGCCACGGCTGGTATCGGTTCAAGTGTTGGCTTACTCATCGGTGGTGGTTTGACCAGTTTAATTTCTTGGCGGGCCGGCTTTCTGATTAACGTTCCCTTTACGTTAGTCTTGATTATTCTGACCGCAAAGTACATTGCGCCCTCACCAACAAAGCCCGAAAAATCGACTATCGGGGTAGCTTCTACTCCATTCTCGCTTTAGGTGGCATTATTTATGGCTTCACGGAACAAAACTGGTGGATTATCCTGATCGGCTTCTTATTGCTGATTGTGTTTGTTTACCACGAAAATCGTATCACATATCCCATCTTGCCCCTGCAGCTATTCAAAACAAAGTCCGCTCCGGTGCTTACATCACACGCCTACTTTTCATGATGACAATGCTACCATTCTGGTATTTCCTGCCCCAAATGATGCAGCATCAATACGGCTTTTCTGCTTTTGAATCAGGTTTAGCATTTTTACCCATGACGCTAGTTAATTTCGTTGTGGCGCTCTGGTTACCTCGACTGACAAACAGATTTGGTAACGGCCGCATTTTACTGGTCGGTGAAATTGTCTTGGCTGCCGGGCTATTGATCCTCACGCTCTCTGATTCTGCCAATGGCTACTGGCAAACAATTCTCTTACCCATGTTGATTCTCGGTTTGGGTCAAGGACTGACTTTGGCGCCTGTCACATCGGCCGGTGTTCACGAAGCGCCCGACGAGATGGCGGGTATTGCGAGTGGCGTGACCAACTCAATGCACCAAATCGGTGGCCCAATTGGCCTGTCAATTATTGTCTCCATGACCAGTGTCTTTCAGACTGAGCTCTGGTTGATGTTGAGCTTTACGCTGATCGCGGTTGTTGTTGTTCTGTTCCTCGTGGATGGCCATAAAGCGACCAATCAATAAAGCCGAATACGAACCTAAAACCCCCATAAAAATATGAGCTGTATACTAAATAAGACAGTAAATTTGGAGGTTTTATGGATGAATCAGGAACGGTTAACCACTTTTGAGGATGCTATTTTGGCCATTATTATGACAATTTTGGTATTGGACCTCAAATTACCAGAAACACCGACGTTAGCGGGATTGTGGCAGCTACATGCGAGTTTCTTTGCTTACACATTGTCATTTTTTGGATTGGTCTGATGTGGGTCTCACACCACAACAACTGGCGCCATGTTAAAACAATCAATGGTACCACAGTGATGTTGACGCTTGTTCTATTATTCTTCACTTCGTTATTTCCCTACACCACGAGCTTTGTATCAGAGAACTTCAATAATAGCGTGGCACAAGCCTTTTATGGCCTGATTATTATTATCATTTCACTCTGCAATGTTGCTCTCTCGAGAAATCTCGATCACATTAACGCCGCTGCACATTTTGGTCTCCTGTATCGCACCGCTGATTGGGTGGTTTATGCCGATCTTGGGCTCAAAATCATTGGGTTAATTCTTGCCATCACGGTCTATCCGCCAGCGATGATGATTGCGATTTTTCTGGCTAGCACCTTACTTCTGGTTGGTATCAATACTCATGACAAATGAATGATAGCTTAAAAGGACCGTAGCAAAACCAGTTGGTTTTGCTACGGTCCTTTTTAAATGTCTGAATGGTTTATATCTCCTCTAACGCTGTTTCATCTCTCAAGATAATAGTCTGATGATCGCGTTCAATCCATTGCGCATCCGCAAACTGTTTGAGCTTGCGCGATAGGGTTTCTGGTGTCGTTCCCAAATGAGTGGCGAGCTCGCGCATCTTCATTGGAATCTGCACACGGCTACTACCGGAAGCTTTAGCTAGATCCAACAAATAGCTCGCCAACCGCTCTTCAACGCGCGCCATCGATAGGAACTGTGCTTGCTGTTCCACGCCCATCATTTTATTGGCATTGATTTCGAGCAATTTGAGGCTGATTTGCGGATATTTGAGTAAGAGCGCCTGAAAATCATCTTGGCGTAACACGCAGACTTCCGTTTGCTGCAGTGCTTCGCTGAACAGGTTCTCATTACGGGCGCCAAACAAAACATTCTCACCCTCATAGCCACCCGGTTCAACGACACGTAGTAACTGCTCACGACCGGATGCAGAGAGTTGATAGACTTTCATACTGCCGCGAGCCACAATGACCAACCGCGGATCGCTGTCAGGCGCAAGAATCTGTTCACCCTTATTGACGGTCTGATGCGACACGAGTTGATTGACCCGTGCCTGGTCTGTATCAGGCAGGTGGTTAAATAATGGCACAAGTGTCACACAGCGATGTTGGTCGGTCATGGTCAAGTCTCCTATCTACTCGTCATCGTCTTCTTCATCCAAGCCTTCACGCACACTGTGGCCCAAATACGCTTGAATCTGGCGCATTTGATGTTTCAGCCACCCATCTAACTGGCGCAAAAGGCGGCCAGCGCGAATTTACTTTCTTTGTCAGCCAGCGCAATGCCCCGCGTCACAAACATCAACTGGGCATCGCAATCTTTGACAATCTCAAAAAGAATGGTAGCTGTTGATTCAAATTTCAGCTGGCCCTGCTCACTGAGAAACGTATAATCCAAGAATTCTTGGGTCGTCGTTGGAATCGTTTCTCCTTCATCTAACATCAATTGATTCAATTCGTCAAATAGGGCCCGCTCACGATGATACATGGCGGTGATCTCACCATCCGCAAAAACCTTAGCGTCACCCTTTAATGCAAACCGGGCCTGGTTGAGCTTATTTTGTTGGATATGCAAATTGCTCAGGATATGCCCGGTCATCGCGCCAGCAGTTGGCGTGTGATGATCCGTATCGACCTGTTTTTGTTCCGCTTGATATAACGTTTCTGCTGTTTGCATCTTCTTCCCCCTAGATGGCCTTCACCTTGACGTTTTGGACCTCGTAACCTAACTGTTCAATCGCCTGCTTGAGTGTATCTGCGGATGTCACACTGGCATCGTACTCGGTCTTCACCTTGCTGGCATTAAACAGGACTTTGACTGAGGCAACACCGTTTTGGCCGGCAACCGCGTGTTCAATTTTTGCATGCAGCTTGGGCACGTTAATGCCCCTAATTGTAAGATTGCTTTTTCCATCTTTAAAATCCCCTCTCTTGATTACCTTCAGTCTAGCCGGGATGTCTCGCTGAGTAATTGACGCTGGTCAAGTTTTTGCTTAGATGAGGTCGATAATAATAAGCGCAATGCATTGGCTGTGACCAACAGAATTGAGAATTCATGAATGAACATGCCGCTGCCCATGTTGACAAGCCCTAACACCAAACCAATAAAGAGCAATGCCACCGTGGCCAGCGCCAGAACAATATTTTCCTGCATGTTGGCCACCGTCTTCTTGGTTAGGCCAAACGCAGTCACCAATTGATGGAAATTGGACTTGATCAGCACCACATCCGAGGTTTCAACCGCAACATCCGTGCCACTACCCATGGCAATCCCGATATCTGCTCGCGCAATGGAGGGACTGTCATTGATACCGTCACCCACAAAAGCAACCGTATGGCCGGCGTCTTGAAGCGCTTGGACATACGCAGCCTTGTCTTCAGGTAAGAGATTGCCCTTCACCACATCCAGCGTGAGTTCCTGGCCGATGAGATCGGCAGTCGCCTGATTGTCACCCGTCAACATGATCAACTGTTTGGCACCCATCTGCCGCAACTCATTGAGACTGGCTTTCACTTCTGGCCGCAATTGATCCTTGATACCCAGTACCAGCGCAAGTTGGTTGTTTTGGGCAACCAAGACCACCGAATGGCCGGCAGCTTCAAGCGCTTGAACGTCCTGTTGCTGTGCCGCACTGATGGCGACATGATACTTGGCCATCAGTGTGAGATTGCCGACCAGATAACTGATCCCTCCAACAGTCGCGGATACCCCCATGCCCTTGATGACCTGGGTTTCGGATACCGTTTGAGCGGGTGCATCGACAAAGTTGATAATCGCTTGACCCAAGGGATGGTCACTTTCACTTTCAATGCTAGCCACTGCCTGAAGCACGGCATCACGATCTTCGCGATAGTGCTTGACTGCATTCACACGCGGTGTGCCATAGGTCAATGTCCCCGTTTTATCGAAAACAAAAGTATCCACATGTTTGAAAGTGGCCATCACCTCGCCCCCTTTGAGCAGAATCCCCCAGTTTGGCGCCACTACCGACACCAGCCACGTTTGCCACCGGTACCCCGATGACGAGCGCTCCAGGGCAGCCCAATACCAAAATCGTAATTGCCAACCGCGCATCGCGACTCACCAAACCGACAAGCAGGGCAATCAAGAGGACGATTGGCGTATAGTATGTGGCGAACTTATCGATGAAGCGTTCAACGCTGGATTTTGTATCCTGTGCTTCTTCAACCAATTCGATAATTTTCCCAAATGTGGTGTCTTCACCAACTTTTTCCGCCTGAACTTCAATCGTGCCATTCTCCAGGATTGAACCGGCAAAGACATGGTCGCCGATGGTTTTGGTCATGACGGCCGACTCACCGGTAATGCTTGCTTCATTCAGATAACCATTGCCTTTAGTGACGATGCCATCAACAGGAACCTGTGCACCCGTTTTGACCAGCATCACATCGCCCTCATCCACCGAATCGATATCGACGTTCTCAACACCGTCTGTGGTCACCAGTAAGGCTTGCGCAGGCGCCATCTGGGTTAAATCACCAATAGCGGAACGCGTTTTTTCCATTGTTTTCTGTTCTAACAATGCCCCGAGTAAAAAAGAAAGGTCACAATGGCGGATTCATTATATTCACCGATGACCAGTGCGCCGATCACTGCAATACTGACAAGTAAGTCAATACTGATCACCCTCACGCGTAACGCCGACCCAGCCTGTAAGCCGATGGGAATGAAACCGATGATGGATGCGATAAACATAGCGACCGTATAACCGAGTTGCCAGTTGAAGCCATACCGGCTGACAAGCGCGATGAGCACCAAACCACCGACTGCGATGATTAAATCCGTTCGATGCTTTTGAAGCTGCTGTTGTAATTTCATAAGCCATTCCTCCTTGATGCTTTCATTGTAGAAGCCCTGATCGCAAAAAGAATTGACGCCGGTCAAGAACAGCGCTTCTGACAAAATAATGACTTATACTAAGCGTGAAGATTTCAAGTCGACTTTCCCACTACGAAGGAGCAAAAGATGAAAAATAAAAAAATGCCGTTTAGTTTATTGGTGCTCTGCTATCCATCGCGTTTAATTTCCTGTTGTTCAAGCTAGCAGATACCTATCACTGGTCGTTCAACACCCAGCTAATCATTTTTCCAATCTTCATGCCCCTCGCCCTGTTTGGTTTTATGTATGGGGTCGCTTATTGGCAACAACGCTCCGACAAGAAAAAGTTGTGACAAAAGACGCTTTGAGAATGAGGATTAACAGGGATTGATGCTAAAGCCCGAACTTAGGCTTTGAATCAATCCTTAACGTGTTTGAACTCGCAACAACTTGCGCCCAGCTTGGTTCGTTATTGGCAGAGGCCGCCAATTAAACGAACCCATGCTGGTGCTCAGTTGCTGGGCGCGAGTTCGCACACTTCTTTGTTAACCGGAATTCTCAGTCTTTTGGAACACGATTAATCTATTTTGTTCGGAAATTGAAAAGGAGGGTGTGACAGAACACGGTTTTGTCACATCCTCCTCTTTCGTTAAGCAATAGTAAAAATCTAGGCCATTTGTGCCTGCAGCGAGATCATTTGTAGCACACCCGTTGCGCAATCACTGCCCTTGTTCCCGCCTTTACCGCCAGCGCGATTGAGTGCTTGTGCCATCGTGTCGGTGGTTAACACACCAAACATCACGGGCACCGGTCCATTCAGACTGACCTCGGCAATCCCGCGAGCGGTTGCGTCACAGACGTAGTCAAAATGAGGGGTTTCGCCGCGAACGACGGCCCCCAAAGCAATCACACCATCGACCTGCTTTGATTCACCCAGTATCCGTGCCATGCGGGGAATCTCAAAGGCGCCCGGCACTTTGATAATTTCAATATCAGCAGGTGCCACGCCAAATTGGTTTAACGTATTGGTGGCTCCGTTGAGTAAGCGATCTGTGACCAAATCGTTAAATTGAGCCACCACAATGCCAATTTTTTACCTTGTCCCTGTAACTGTGCTTGCATCATTAGTCGACCTCCTTGAGTAGGTGTTGCATCTTGTGTTTCTTGGTTGCCAGGTAGCCGGCATCCACTGCGTTCGCCGAAATCTCGAGTGGCACGCGTTCAATCACGTCGACGCCTAATGCCGTCAACTGATTGATTTTGTCTGGATTATTCGTCATCAACCGCACTTGTCGAATATGTTTTGGTGAAGAATCGCCGCGACAAGCCCGTAATCTCGGGCATCGGGCGCAAAGCCGAGTTTCACGTTTGCCTCAACGGTATCCAATCCCTGTTCCTGCATCTGATAGGCACGCAACTTATTGGCCAGCCCAATGCCGCGACCCTCTTGGCGAAGATACAAAATGGCGCCGTGACCCTCAGCTTCAATCAGCTGCATGGCGCGCTCAAGCTGCTCGCCGCAATCACAGCGCAATGAGCCAAAGACGCACCGGTTAAACACTCCGAATGCACGCGTAGCAATAGTGGCTCATCTGGCTGCAGCTCGCCTTTTGTAATGAGGAGCGTCGGCTCTTCTTGGTCAGGTGTCTCAAAGGATTCGAGCATGAAGTCCCCATACTTGGTTGGCAGGTGCACCTTGGTCATCGCTTCTGCAGCATCAATCGCGTGCATCCAGCGATATCGCTTAATCTCTTCGATGGTAATCATTGGCAGTTGCATGCCTTCTGCAAAAGGTTTGAGATCCTTTCGTCGAGCCATGGTGCCATCTTTTTGAGGATTTCTGTGATGTAGGCGACAGGCCGCATCCCCGCGAGCTTAGCCAAATCGACTGCCGCTTCGGTGTGGCCCGCACGCTGCAACACTCCATGAGGTTTGGCAATCAGCGGAAACACGTGGCCGGGGTGATAAAAATCGGCCGCTGTCGCCTGCGTATTCGCCAACTGCTGAATCGTCCTGGCTCGGTCGAATGCCGAGATGCCGGTCGTTGTCGTTTTGGCATCCACACTGATAGTAAACGCCGTTCCAAAGGCATCCGTCGCGTGACTCACCATCGGCTCGATACCTAACTGGTCCGCAATCGTTTCCGTCATAGGCACGCACAATAAGCCGCGCGCGTGCGTCACCATCGTATTGACTGCAGCCGGAGTGACTGCTTCAGCTAACCCGACCATATCACCTTCTGCCTCTCGGTGATCGGAATCCGTCACAATCACGAGACCCCCGCGCTTCAGTTGTGCCAGTGCACGCTCAATGTGGGTTGTCACATCATTTTTCATCATTCAGACCGCCTCCCGTGCCAGAATATATTTACCCAAAATATCCGTTTCAATATTGCTCTCATCACCCAGTTGCAATTGACCGAGTGTCGTCGCTTGCTGGGTTGCCGGAATGAGACTCACACTAAACGTATCATCAGTCACCGCTGTCACGGTCAAACTCACACCATCGATGGCGACCGACCCTTTCTCAACAATCGCGGCGCGCTGTGCCGGATCGATTTGGAAAGTCAGTGTCAAGGCATTTTGATCCACGATGCGGCGAATCACCTGCGCTGTGGTATCAACATGGCCCAAAACAAAATGACCATCGAGCCGATCCGTTGCGCGCAATGCTGGTTCCAAATTGACCTTTGACTGCAGTTGTAATGTGCCGAGATTGGTGCGCCGCATGGTCTCTGGCATCACCTCTGCGCTGAAACCTTGCGGAGAAAGCGCGGTAATCGTTAGGCAGATACCGTTGATTGCGATGCTTTCACCGACTTGGCTATGAATCTCGTGCGTCAATGGTGTGGCGATGGTAATCATGGCCGTGTCTTGCTTGCGGTCGAGCGCGATGACGCGCCCCATTGTTTTAATAATGCCTGTAAACATCTGATGTCCTCCTCAATTCAAATCGTGTGTCTAATCCCAATTTGGTTTGATTCACCAAGCGATACGTTCCCGCTTTGCCTTGGTCGCTCCATATGGCGGGTAGTCCCTGACCACCCAGAATTATGGGAGCAACATAGACAATCATGTGGTCAGCGAACCCGGCCGCTAAGTAGTCAGCATGGATGCGACTGCCACCTTCAATCAATAACGACTGAATACCCTGTTGTTGCAACAAAGCCATGACGGCCGCTGGTGACCATTCGCCCACAAACACTTGAACAAAATCCGGCCATTGGTGCCGTGAATCTGTTGCCGCTAACAGCCATACCGGTGTCTGTTGTTCAAACAACTTGGCATCCGCTGGTAGCTCTGCAGCATCGTGCAACAACACCACGCGAATCGGTGGCCAATCAATGGGGACTTCTCGCACGGTTAATTGCGGATCATCCACTAATGCGGTGTGTTCACCCACCATCACAGCCTGATGCGTTGCCCGCAGTTGCTGGCTATCTCGGTAAGCCTCTGGTCCGGTGAGATAACTGCGTGCTTTTGTGCCGCATTGATTTTGCCATCCAAGCTCATCGCATACTTCAGTGTGACTTGTGGCCGCTGGTGCTGATAAAAGAAATTGTAGGCTGGGTTCAAGCCCTGCGTGGTCGCTAATATCTCAACTGCAATCCCAGCTGTACGCAAAATCGCAATGCCCTTGCCTGCCACCAGTGGATTCGGATCGATTTGGCCAATCACCACGCGGCGTAAGCCAACACTCACCAGTCGTTTGGCACACGGTGGCGTTTTGCCGAAATGACTGCACGGTTCAAGCGTGACGTACATGGTTGCACCCCGCGCATCAGCTGAGCTTGCCAACTGATTCAATGCATCGATTTCGGCGTGTGCCTCACCGAAGCGATGATGATAGCCGACTGCCAGAACGTGTTGCTGTTTGACAATCACGGCCCCGACCATTGGATTCGTCCACGTGTGGCCATTTCCCTTCTGCGCGGCCTGAACAGCCAGCGCCATATATTCTGAATCTGTAATCTCACTCACCCCACAAAAGCCCCACAAATAATTATGCGGGGCGGAAATTTGAAAGCTAAATAAGATCCCATCCGAGAGTGTGAGCACCAAAAAGTGCGCACTGACGGTACGAAATTATCAGTTATTTCTTCTCCCATCCAGACTATACTGTCGGTCCCAGACTCACACTGGGTCCACCGCTAAACGCGGGTCACGGACTTCAACACTCAGGTTGTTACCGTCGGTCGGGAATTGCACCCTGCCCCGAAGAAATCTATTCAGTTAACGCGTTCATCATACAAAACACATTTTAAAAAGCAAGGTCGCGACAAATAAAGAGAACTGATGATACGCATAAAGCGGTCCGAATGGCGATATAACACCTCTCGGACCGCTGTGATTATTTTTTACGCGTTATTGAATGAAATCTGCGACTGCCGCGTTCACCGCAGCCTTTTCAGCTTCAATCAACGCCACACGACTGCTAATCACATTGATATCCATCTTGATTTCACGTGTTAAGCCTGGTGTCTGCAACTTAGGTTCAAAAGAACGTCTTGAACTCTTGCAGGCGTTCCGGTGTCTTGAAGATACCGGCAATCACGGTGATGTAAGTGGTGAATTCCATATCCCCACCGACCGTTTTTCAAGCCAAGCCCAGTCGTTTCGAATCCAGTCCCAAGCGGCTTGTTGTCCAGCGTCATTGGCCAAGACGCCACGGAACCAACCACGCAGATCTTGTGGCTTGATGGTGTCAGCATCTTCGAACGCGTCAATCAACCGCGCAATCAGCGCCTGATCAGGGGTGCCAGTGAGCGCACCGACCAAGTTACCCTTGAAGCTGGCATTTGAAGAGTCGCGATAAGCTGCTAACAATTGGTCAAACAGCTCAGCAGAACCGAAGTGCTTCACCTCGTTTGCGATAACCAAGCCGCGAATATCAGCAGGCAAGGTGGTCAGGTCTGACCGATGAGCGACAAACAGGTCATGCACAGCCGCGATGGTGTCCGCATTTTGCCCATACAAAGCGGCTGATAAAATATCTGGCCGACTCAATTGATCATCGTTGGATTCACCAGCCTTAGGCGTTAAGCCGAGGCGGTGCATCTGTTCAGCACTCAATTGATCGAACAATTGACGTAAGTGCGCTTCTTCTGGCGAATCCGCCGTGACAAACTTCTTCAGGTTGGTGGCCACGGTGACCCAGCCGTCAATCACAACATTGGCATGGCTGCCTGTAAAGTGAGGCAACAATGGCACAACATCCGCGTACGAAATCTGGTTACCATCAGCCAACAAGCGCTGTGCTTGCAGCAATTGCAATTGATCGATGGCATCCAGTTCATCCACATGGTCCAAAATATCAGCCATCAAGGTGTCATCATACTTCACGATAAAGTGCGAGTTGTGGCCGATGTTCAGGCGGAACGGTGCGCCGATTGCTTCACGTAATGCCGCGTAGTCACCCAATGTCAATGTCTTTTCAGTCATAATGGCCGGTGCATCAGGTGCATTACTGTTGAGCGGAATCTGCCACTTGCGCGTAGACGCGTGGTGGTCGCCGATAAAGAACTGTTCCTGTGACAGTGTCAATTGGCCATCCACAATCGCCGCATTCACAACTGGGTACCCCGGTTGTTCAAGCCATGATTGCATGATGCCACCGATATCCATGCCGGATGCTTCACCGAGTGCTGCCCACAAGTCAGCCCCTGTGGCATTGCCGAATTGGTGTGCGGCAAAATAAGCCTTCAAACCGGCCCGCAGCGCGTCATCCCCGATTAAGGCACGCACCATCACCAGCATCCGTGCCCCCTTAGCGTAGACGATAGCGGCATCAAACAAGGCATCGATTTCGGCCGGATTTTCAACCTGCACATGGACCGATTGCACGCCGTCTGTCGCATCCCGTTGTAATGCAGCCGGAACATCGGAAGTTTGGAAGGTTTCCCAAATGTGCCAGTCAGGTTCAATCGCATCGATGGCGACATATTCCATCATGTTGGCAAAACTTTCATTGAGCCAGAGATCATCCCACCACTTCATTGTGACCAAGTCGCCAAACCACTGGTGTGCCAGTTCGTGCGCAATCACAGTCGCAACAACCTGCTTCACACTCATCGAGGTGTTGTCAGGATCGAGCAGCAAGTAGGCTTCCCGGTAAGTCACCAGACCCCAGTTTTCCATCGCACCAGCGGAGAAATCGGGCAGTGCCAATTGCCATGAATGTGGTAATGGATAAGGCGTTTGGTAGAAGTCTTCAAAGAATTCGATTGACCGCTTCGCAATGTCCAAAGCGAAGTCGAGATCCTTGGCTGGGTGAGCCTTTGTGCCGAAGACGCCGACTTGCACTCCACTCTTGGTCTTGGTTTGCTTACTCTGCAGATCACCAAAGGCAAAGGCCACCAGATAGGTCGACATCCGAACGGTGGTGTCGAAATAATGCACCCCATTGTCAACGTGGTTCTCTGGCATATTGCTCAAGACGGTTTCACCGGGTTGTTCATCGAACTTAATCGCAAGGTCAAAGGTGGCCTTAGCTTCAGGTTCATCAATACTTGGGAAAGCCTGGCGCGCAAAGTTGGTTTCAAATTGCGTTCCAATAATCTGTTTTTTCACACCGTCTACCTGATAGTAGGATGGATAAATACCCATCATAGTATCTGTCAGTGGTGCGGTATAAGTGATTTCAAGGGTCACTTCACCGGATTCTGGCAATGTGATGCGAATCGCATCAGCAGGCACATCCATGGTGAATGGCACGTCTTTGCCATCGGCTTTGACGCTACCGATTTGCAAATCCTTTGGTGAATCGCGATATTGGTCGTTGTGGCCGTCCCTGTGATGGTCGTCGTACCACCGAATTGCTTGGTCTCACGATTGATATCCAAGTACACGTTGTAGTGCGATGGTTGGAACGCTTGATAGAAATGTGTTAAAGCTGCCATGATTTTCCCCCTGTTTTGTTAGAATAGTCTCATTATACGCCAAATCAGGTACTTTGGGGATTATTTCGCTGATTCTGACCGAAATAAAGCGTCTGTCCTGCTGGCTTACCTATCGCGCTGATCGTAAGCCCGCTTTGACTTGTAACCTGCCGCAAAACGGTTTGCATCACTTCGATGTGACGTGCTTTCGTCGCTTCTGTGGCGCTACCAAAATAAAGCGTGCCCACTCACGCTGATACCCTGGGGTGAGCGCATCAAAGAAAGCCTGCATCTCCTGATTGTCCGCGAGTAACGCACTCACTTTGGGAATATCAACTTCAAAATCTGCTAATGGTTTTTGAGCCATAGTAAAAACTCCTTTTAATTGTTTAGAATTTATTCGAGCGACCGAAATCGCCATACTTTTGGGCGAATTGATCGATAATGTGCTCGGCATTGGTTGGTAAGATGAGGTGATCAACCCATTCTTTTGGTGCCACGGCATCGGGATGTTGCGCCCAATAAATCATGGTGCTCAACTGGGCAATCGTATCGGTATCCTCCCCGAGATTGACGGCCGTTAACATGGCGTCTTTCAGTGAGTCAGCGTTACCTGCCACCCACACGGCTGCTTCAAGTGAGTCGACCACATACCCGGACGAATGAATCATTTGTTCGGGTATATCCCAGAAATCTGGTTGTCGCAGACGCTGATAATGCGCGACTTCAGCGCGGGGCAAGCTCAGTTGTTGCACACTCAAAAACGCCTGTTGCAACGCGGTTTCGAGTGGCAACTGCGACAATAGATGCCGCAGCAACTCCACATAGAGGACGCTACCGATGAGCGCTCGTGGATGCCGATGCGTGATGAATGTCGTGTCACGGATTAATTGAAACCGCGTGTTCAGATCCGCTTCATCTTCCAACACAATGGCAAGGGGTGCGATGCGCATCAGTGCCCCGTTGCCATTGCCCATCTCGCTTGCATCTCCGGCCATTTCTGGTTCACTGCCCTGCATGAAATGTTGAATAGCCACTTGGGTTGAATGACCGACATCAAAAGTTAGTTGAGCTGGCGTATAGGCATCTTGAGTCAACCAGGTCACCATTTTGCGCATCATGTCGTGCATTGTCCCCGCTTGAACCAGATTGGCCAGAAGGATTAATGTCAAAGAGGAATCGTCCGACCAAGAGCCCGCGGGTTGCTGATAGGTGCCATAACCCTGCATCTGCGTGACGTGATAACTGCCCCGTTGCTGGAATTCAACTGGCACGCCGAGCGCGTCCGCCACAAACCATTGATGATACCTTGTTTAATCTGTTTGGCTGTTAGCACTAAATCGCCCCCTGCATCTGCTGATAAACCGGTAATAGTGCATCCACGGTGGCATGAAGTGATTGCCACAATTGCTCAGGATGGGTAAATAAGGGATCATCTTGCATAATCAAGCGGCCCACCATGAACTCGCCCGCTTTTGTCGTCAGATACCGATGCCGCAAGAAGTCAAAATTGGCCTGAGTCAGCGGCACACCTGTTTTCTTGGTGTGATCACCTGATAGCACCATGGTGTCACTTAGCGCCAAGATTGGTTCCTCAAGCATTTCAAAGTTTGGCCGATACGCCGTTGCCTTGGTCTCACCTAAAATTGCCGCCCATACAAATAGCCGGTCATCCCAGAAACCAACCTCGATGTGGGGACCCATTTTGTAGCCCCGCTTATTCGGCGAGAGCGCCAACCAGGTATCCACCGGTGGATTCTTATGGCGCCGCAAATGTTTGGCCATATGAAAATATTGTGGGGGTAAGTCGGATTGATTGGCCCACCGCGTCAACACCTCTTGACCAAATTGAACAAACTTGGGGTCCAGCTGCGTTTGAATTTTGCCCAACCGCCCCGAAAGCGTTGGATCTTCAAAGATTGTAAAGTCAGCCGCTGTAAACACGCGTGCACTCCCTTTCATGGTATACTGAACACAGATCACGATGCGATGCGCGTCATGTGCATCGCAACAAGGAGGAATTATCATGGCAGATGATGAATTGCAATCACATATCAGTAAAGGATTGTATGGCACGCCTCAGACAAATCCCGACGAACGCCGGCAATACCTCGGTTCCTTGCGCGAACGAGTTGCCCTGCGCATCACCAATCAAGAAATTGCGGCATCAACGACATTTCCTGCTCTGAAAGCCGCAATTAACCAGTATCTGAATAAGGACTACCAAGTGTTGATCAACGGTAAGTTGTCTCCTGACATCACGGCGCCATTCATCACATTGGTCAATACCAACAACATGCCGTTCACATTGATCAGTGATGACACTGCAAATCTTGACCCTGCTGGCTCTGGACTCTTGATTGTGGCCAAAGACGCCATCAACCAAGATGATATCTCGCTTCCCGAATCCGCACCTACGCCTAAGGATGACAAACCTCACTCACACGATATTTTCCATCTCTTTGACTAAGTATACCGCAAGCATTCTGATGCTTACGATATGAATCCAAAATAAATAGTCCCACGATATGCCAATGTTGAAACACTGTTCAGCATTGAAATAACGTGGGACTATTTGCTTGCTTATAAATCCTTCATCTCTGGGAACAATGCAGCCAACACAGCCCGTGTGACCCGCCGTGATTTACCCGAGTATGGGAACAGGTGCATAAACATGGCCGGGTTATAGTTGGCCTCAATCACCGTCGCCATCCCTGCTTGGTCAGCTTGGTATGGCTGGTACAGATTAGGAATAATCATATCAACACCGCTGATTGTCTGGCCCATTGTTTTAGCAACCTTTATCGCAAGCTTCTTATAACTCTCATCGACTTCATCGGTCATGTCATAAGAATCCCCGCCGGTTGAGATATTGCTATTGGTCAACAGGAAGGCCTGATGACCACGTGGCACCACACTGTCCGCAGTTAAGCCTTGTTCCGCTAGCACTGCGAGTTCGCGCTCGTCTAAGTGCAACTGTTGCAGTGGCTTGCGGTGCGCTTCACCACGCATCGGGTCCTGATTCTTCTTAGCGACCAGCTCGGCGACTGTGTGCTGACCATCACCAACGACATTGGCTGGAACGCGTTCCAAAATCGCATGCACATGATTAGCAACAACAAAGAAGCGATACTCGGTACCGCGCACGAACAATTCAACCAGCACATCGCCGTACCGATGCGCAAATTGAAAGGCGGTCTCAAACTCTTCCGGTGTTGGTGGCACCATGAAGAGACTGACGCCTTCACCGACATTGGCGGCATTAGGTTTGATGACCAAACTCTTATTCCGGAAACTCGTCGCAAAATCCCGTTGTGCAGATTCAAGGTCGTGATAGACCATGGCCCGAGCAACTGGCAAGCCTGCTTCACCTAACAATTGCTTAGTGACAAACTTGTTATCCACCAGCCGACTCGCCACCAAGTTATCGAGCCGGGTTTCATTACCGGCACGAACGAGTTCCTGATGCTCGCCGTTGGTCAGGCGGATGAATTGGTCACTGCGATCGAGCACGTCAACCTTGAGCCCAATTCGCATGGCATCTTCAATCAGCATTTGGGTCGATTGTTCCATGTCGGTGAAACCGGGCAACAGGTATGGCTCATCTGTGGCCCACTGTTTGTTGGTTCGCGCCAATTGTTGGCCGACGGTTTCAAACGCCCCGGCGGCCACTAATTTGGCCGCTGGCGTGTGTTCTGGATGCAAGACGCGATCTTGCATCGCCGTGAAGGCAGCAAATTGCGGCTTAGTGATGGTCTGTTGATTCAACCAGATGGCCATTTGATCCATCGCGTCAGCAACCTCTTGGCTACTCGTTGTCGGTGCCTGCATCGCAATTTTGTCGTTCATCCGTGCCGCAGTTGCCAACTGTTCATCGATATCCCCGGTCATCTGAGGTTGGCTCAATAAGAACCAAGCAAAATCCTGCATAAACTGCAGTTCTTGCGCATCAATCCCGGTAGCAACAAAAGGATTGAGGTCCAAGTCCCGGAATTCGAGGTAATGAATGCCCTGTGCAAGTGGCACTGAACTGCGTAACCGCACTTCTGCGTACAGTTGTGCAGGACTGATTAATTGACCACTCTCGACAGCTTGCTTCAAATCTCTGGCATAGGCCTCGACACTGCTGTAGCTGACATGCACGTGCTCATCATTGTGGTAACCGAACTGGTGACTGCTGTGCAAGGATCGCACCGGCTGTTTGGGCAGTGCCGAGTTGAAATCGGCGTTTGCCGCAGGACTAGCACCAAAAGATAGGTCAACACAAAGCGATATTTGATCCATTGCTGGGCCAAATGCAAATAAATCTGATTGCGATAATCGAGATAACTCGGCGGTGTACCTTTAAAATCCTCCGCTTCATAGAGGCGCTCGAATAATTGTTCTGGTAAACTCAAATTGAGATGAATACTGCTCATGAGCTGCGGATTAACTGCCTTGGTCTTTGCAACCAATTGTTCCCGATAAGCTAACCGCTCTGGCGTTGGGTGTGCAATCGGCACGTCATGAGGCAGTGTTGCCGGCATCGTGAGCGGCCACAGCGCCTCTGTTTGTGGTAAGCCACGCAATGCACTTGCCGTCAGTGCCTGTAATTCATCGACAGTTTGGGCCAGTACATTGGGGCTCGTGATGATCTCGAGTTGACTCTCAGCGAAATCCGTTTGAAAATAAGGATGCGTTGCTCGATTACCCAATGCCTTTGGATGATCGGTCACAGCTAAGACGCCATGATCATCGATACGATGACTCTCGCGCTCGACGGCCACTAATGTTTGGGGGATCAACCCCGTCAGATGTGCCGCTTGAATCTTTTCCCAAATTGTTAACACGACAATGCCTCCATTCCTGCCTGTTATTTTAGCATATTCGGATATGGCGGCATACCTCTACACGTAGAAAGGATCGCTTATGCAACAACCTCTCGCATTTCGAATGCGGCCCCAATCACTCGATGATGTTGTCGGCCAACAACATCTGGTCGGACCGCATCAAATTATTCGCCGCATGGTGGCAGCTAAACGACTGACCTCCATGATTCTCTATGGCCCACCTGGGACCGGTAAGACCAGTATTGCGAGCGCGATTGCTGGGACCACTCACTATGCCTTACGCACTCTAAACGCTGCCACCGATACCAAAAAGATTTGCAGGTAGTCGCTGAAGAAGCCAAGTTCAGCGGTTCGGTCGTGCTGCTTCTCGATGAAATTCATCGCCTGGATAAAACAAAACAAGATTTCTTACTGCCACACTTAGAATCGGGCCGCATCATCTTGGTGGGCGCAACCACAGAAAATCCTTACCTCAATATTTTGCCGGCGATTCGCAGTCGGACACAGATTTTTGAAGTCTTCCCACTGACACCGGAAGATATCAGTCGTGCCATCACACGTGCGCTGGAAGATAAGGATCGTGGACTGGGCAATTATCCCGTGACGCTCACAGATGAAGCGCGAGAATACCTGATTCACGCGACCAATGGTGATTTGCGCAGCGCATTGAATGGGCTAGAACTCGCAGTGCTGTCCACCGAAACCGTCGATGGTGCGATTACCATTACCCAACAGGTGATGGCCGAATCCCTGCAAAAGCCCGACCTGCAAGGCGACGCAGATGGTGATGCACATTATGATTTGATTTCAGCGTTTCAAAAATCGATTCGTGGCTCCGATGTCGACGCGGCCCTGCATTACCTCGCCCGCTTGATTGCGATTGGCGACCTCAATAGTATTTTGCGGCGCCTACTTGTCATCGCCTATGAAGACATCGGCTTAGCGAACCCGCAGACCGCGAATCGCACATTGACCGCCATCACCGCGGCCGAGCGCTTAGGCTTACCGGAAGCACGGATTCCGCTGGCAAACGCCGTCATCGACCTGTGCTTAGCCCCTAAGAGCAACAGCGCCATCGCGGCCATCGATGCAGCTATCGCGGATGTTCAGGCTGGGCGCAGCGGCGCCATTCCTGATGCCCTGAAGGATGCCCACTACAAGGGCGCGGCCAAGCTCGGCCACGGTGTCGATTACAAATTTCCGCATGACTTCCCTGGTGATTGGGTGGCCCAGGATTACCTGCCAGAGAATATGCGCCGCGTTCACTATTATGAACCCAAAACAACGGGCAAATATGAGGCGGCCTTGAGCAAACAGCTGGCAACACTACAGCAGATGAAGGCCCAAGCCATGCGTCAGCACAAGCCATAAAAATTTTAAATGTAAGCGGTGTGCTAGCGCTTGCATTCTCAAAATGAAGATGCTACTATAATAGACGAAAGTTCTAAGGTGTACGCGCTTCCCACCTATCAGTTGACCGAACAGTATCGAGACCTTGGGATCGGAAGTGGCAATCGTCGTGCTGCTATTTCACTTAGCGACTAAAGCGGTTGTCGTCTGAACCCACTTGCGTAATCGCGGGTTTCAACGATTCGGGAAGAGAACGGCGCCCATAGCCTTTCATTAAAAAGTATTCAAACTTTTGGGTCGGCCTCGTGCCGGCCTTTTTTAATTTTGGAGGTTGCGTTGTGTTTACACTTTTATTGTCCCTATATGCTTTGGTATTACTGGCGGTCGCATGGTATCTCTACGCGCACCGTCGCGGCCCCTTCCTGAACTTTAAGCAAGTCCCCGCTGGCTTACAACAGGCGCTCAGCAGTGTCAGTCTTGGCCTTTTGGCAGTCGCAATCCTCTGTGTTGTCGCCATCATTATGACTAACCAAGCGCTCGGCCTGATTGCATTGAGCCTGGGCGCCTTGATCATGGGTGGCCTGGGACTGATTCTCCCCCGCTTTTATTAATTTAGAAACTGTTTTCATTTAACTTGGCGGCCAATCTTGTACAATAAAGATGAGGTGATGAAGATGTTACAACAATACAATCATATTTTAGTTGCGATCGACGGCTCCTACGAGTCTGAATTAGCTTTCAAGAAGGCAGTCGCTGTTGCTAAGCGTAATAATGCCGAACTTTACTTAATTCATATTGTGGATACTCGGGCATTCCAGAATGTCTCCAGCTTTGATTCCGCGATGGTTGAGCAGGTCACTGAAACCGCCAAGCAAACCATGAATCAGTATGTCGAAACCGCCAAAAAGAAGGCCTCGACGATGTGAACTTCAGTATCGAATACGGCGCACCAAAGACCATTATTGCGCGTGATATGCCAAAGCAACATCAAATCGACCTCATCATGATTGGTGCGACTGGCCTCAATGGGGTTGAACGGCTCTTGATCGGTTCTGTGACCGAATACGTGACCCGCAATGCGCCTTGTGACGTCTTAGTGGTCCGGACCGATTTGAACAATCAACCTGCCTTGGCATCCACAAAAAGCCTAAGGAAGAAAAGTGATTCAGTTCACATAATCGTTGATTTGCGATAACTATTTTAATCAAATAAAAAATCACCTGTAATGAGATTTATGGCAATATGCCAAAAATTACAGGTGATTTTTGTTATGCAGTCTCACTATTTGGTGCGTTAAATCCCATTTCTGATACCAAGGATTGTGCCAACTTTGAGGCATGGTTGACGCGAGCCAGTGCCAAAGCGATTTCATACCGTTCATTGGCATCGGCTGACCCTGCCGCGTGCAGTGCGCGCGCTTGAATCGCATATAATTCATCCAACAAGTACAAGCTTTTGTGTTGGACGGCGATGCGAATCCCCTGCTCGCTGAACTGCCGCACAGCGTTGAAGTCACGCAGTTCAAAGTAAATGCGACTGATATTCCAGTAAATACTGAGTTCCACGGTCAGATACTTGGTGTCCGCTAATGGCACGCGGGTCAGCATCTGTAATGACTGGTCGATATAGACCTTCGCGCGGTTAAATTCCTTTTTCTCCGCGTAAGCCAATCCCAGCCCCAATGTGGCCATGATGCCAAAGAGGTCTTGATCTGACGTGACATAAGGTGTCAATGTGCGACCAAAGTAATAAATCGCTTCATCGGGGGCCTGATGCAGGAACAATTCAATCATCCCGAGTGCGTAATAGTACCGCTTTTGATCGTCATCTTGATTGAGCTTTTTATCTGAAATCGGTTCAATGAGTTGATTGGCCTGTTCGTATTGACCCAAGCGAATCAATTCATCGATTTGGTTCAGTGTTTTTGCGTGCTATTGCGATTCTCAACCACGACATCCGTTAACTCAATGCCCAAGCGATCAATCAACCGCATCAAAATATTCATGCTGGGTACTTTATTCCGTTTTTCAATTAAACTAATGGTGGCCTGAGTGCAAATTCCCTGGGCCAGTTCGACTTGCGAAAGTCCCTTTAAACGCCGATAGTAACGCATTTTGTCACCCATAATGCGTAATCCAACTGCTTCCCTACTCATTAACAGTCACTCCTTCTATAATCTTAAGCTACAACCCCCGTGTAGCAAACTTTGATAATGGTGCATCCCATTACCTATATTTATTATAGAGTGCCTTATACAAATCGCATAGTAAAATTCATGTATACATCTTGATTAATATTATTTTCTTAATTATTTTCCGTCACTATTTAAGTACCTAAGTTCACAAGTATATTCAATAAAGATAATGAATAATAACAAAACCGGACCAGCGATGCTTTTGTCGCATCATTGGTCCGGTTTTTATTTACGTTTAATCGCGTTACGCAACTCAGTTAAACTGCTGTGTCGCTCAGGTAATTTCATCGAACGAAAGTTATTGAGTAAGCGGCGTTGGACATAGTTGAGCCGCGGCTGATCCGCCAAATGCGCTTGCCAGTCCTTATCAGCTTGTTGCTTGGCGGCATCAATTGCTTGATCAAGTTTCTTGGTCGCCTCTTGAAATGCTGGCATATTGGCCAACGTGAAGCCAAAGTCGAACATGAAAGCCGCAATCAGGACAATCGCCGCAAATACCCCATAAGTCGCCGCTGTATGATCAACCCAACCGGCAATCATCGGCTGCACATACCGCGACAACAATAAACCGCCTAGACCCCAGAAAAGAGAGATTGGGAGTGCAATGCGGCCATTGAGATTCAGCGGCACGTTGGAATAATCCCACCAGCGCGTGTGAAAGAGTTTCTCCATGCCCCAGCTGGTGACATATTCGAGTGCCGAGATGTACACAACGGCAATCAGGTAAATCATCAGTGGATTGTCGGTGAACGGTTGAATCAGGTATAACACACCGAGTACCGCAAAACCGTACAAGGGTTGCCACGGCCCATTGAGAAAGCCCGCATTAACCCAGTGATGCTGCCGCGTTGAAGTATACGCCGTTTCCCATACCCACCCGATAAACGCATAGGCGAAGAAATAGAGAATGATTAAGGTGAAATTCTGTACCGCTTGAATCATCGTGGCCCACCTTCCGCCTGCAAATACGTGTGAATCGCCATCAGGTTGGGCACACGATAATCGGCGGCCCCTTGATCCTGCGCAAAGCGTGGATCACGAATGGGAACCGCAAAAGTGACGAGACCGGCCGCTTTAGCCGCCTGAATCCCCACGCAGAATCCTCAACCGCAACTGCTTCGTCGGCATCGAGGCCAAGTTTTTGGAGCGTGGCCAAATAGACAGCGGGATCTGGTTTACTGCGTTCAAAATCAGTACCGCTGGTGATCACATCGATATCGTCAGCGAGGCCCGTTTGGCGCCCCATCATGGCGATAAATTCGTGATCGGATGCACTGGCAATCGCGATGCGGTAACCATGTTTTTTGAGCCAATCGAAGAATTCACGCACAGTCGGCTGCATGACCGCAGCATAGTTGAATGGATGGGCATGCTTATAGGTCACATACTCATCTTGTAGCTGTTGGTAAGTGGCTTCGGTTTTGCCGGGTAAGACCTGTGGCCACAATGACGACAGATTGAGTCCAATCATTTTGGCGCCTAATTCTGGCGTCACCTCAATCCCCAACTGCTCAAAATAACCCAAGCGCTGCTTCAGTGTCTCCGGTTCCGAATCCACCAAAACGCCATCCATGTCAAAAATTACTGCCTTAATCACTGCAAACCCTCCTGCACCCTAATAAACGTCAATCACCTGTTGAACGAATTCTTGAATCTGCTCCGGCATTTCGCCCTGAAGTAACATTGCCTGTAACAATCGTCCGCGGTTGTACCACCGATTCCAGAACCGGATTGATTCACGCGGCCGCAATTGCAGAAGCGATTGTTGCCAGTTCTTCAGACTGACCAGCAAGGCTTCGACATAAAACGGATTGACCTGAGTTAAGCCGGACAGATAGCTCGCGATACGTTGGTCTTCCCCATAGATCAGTGGAGTTTCAATCCGTCGCCAGCCTTCAATCGTGACCATCTGTAAGAAGACTTTCGTTGCGCGTGGCAAACTGTTGACCTGACTCAATTCTTCCAAGAGATTCCCCATGTGCGTATACGCATGGGCCCACCCCTTGCCATCGACATAGCCACGGCCATCGCGTTCCATCACAATGTAGGTCGCCAGCGTCAGGGCAATGCGGTCGAAGTCGTCATTGGTCAGGACGTTGTAGCGCGCTTGATCCGCATAGACCACCCCGGACAGAATCATGAGCGCAAAACTGCGCAGAAAAATCGCGTCATTTTCGGGTTCCAGAATGTGTGCAAACAAGACATCAGGTGCCTGCAAACGGTCAAATAACCAGTGGAACTGTTGATCAGTGAAGGCGTTCATCTGCAAGAGATCACTCATCAAGAAGAAGACCCCTTTATCGCGCACTGCAGGACTGAGACTGGCCAGATGGTCGACCAAGAAGCTGATTTCATCATCGGTCACTTGCGGATGCGGACTGTGCTTCACCCGCTTTTCAATCTCGCGAATGCGACTCAGGGCTTCGAGATCGTCACTGGTCACAATGACAGGTTGTTTGGGTTCCACATCGATTGATTCCATCAAATCACCGATTTTGTTCGGTAGCCCGGCAAAGATTTCACCCTTTGTGAGTTGGGTACGCAAAGCTTTAACGGCCTGCGCAATATTACTGAGTTGTTCAGACATTGTATTTCTCCTCAAATTAAGATTGGCCGCGCAATTTTTCAGTCGGATGAGCCAGCACCCAACCAAAGTCGGTGGGACTGACCGCTTTTTGCACGCGCATCCCGTCTTGCGCCATTACCGTAAAGGGATAGTTAAACGACTGGGCCTGTTGCATGTACTGAATAATACGCTTTTGGGGCATCCGACCGTTCAGATAGACGCGATACCCCGGATACTGTTTCAATATTTTTGCGAGTAAGTCTGTCATTTTGGGGTCGGCGAGCTGCCGAATCGTCACGGCCATGGCAACCCGTTCACGAAAGTTACCCAAAAAGCACGCTTTTCATCGGGCCGCAGTTGGGGCACCCCATAGAGATGACTCTGGATAAACGAACTGAGATCTTCTGCCATTAGAATTACCCTCCCCTTGTTAATCTTTAGTATAGCAGAAACGCCTGTGAATGGCGTGATAGCGCTACAATTATGTACCTAAAGTGCACTGAACACAATAAAAAAGCAGCAACAAGACATCACATCCTGTCACTGCTTTTTAATTTGTTTGTTTTTAGTCGGCAAAAAGTCGGCAATATCGGGCTTCAGCACTTTTATAGGCTGTATAAACCGCGGTATAACCGTATTAGCCGACACTACCTTCCATTTCCATGCCGATTAATCGGTTCAATTCAACCGCGTATTCCATCGGTAATTCCTTGGTGAATGGTTCAACGAAGCCCATGATGATCATTTCGGTCGCCTTGGCTTCCGAGATCCCACGACTCATCAGGTAATAGAGTTGCTCTTCTGACACCTTAGACACCTTGGCTTCGTGTTCCATCGCGACATGCGCATTGTGAATTTCGTTGTACGGAATCGTGTCTGAAGTACTCTCCTCATCCATCAAAATCGTATCGCATTCAACGTGAGCAAAAGCGTTCGTGGCGTTCTTACTGAAACGCACGGTTCCCCGATAGTCCACCGCGCCACCATCTTTTGCGATGGATTTCGAGACAATCGAGCTACTGGTGTTTGGCGCATTATGAATCATCCGCGCCCCGTTATCTTGGTCGACACCGGCACTGGCCACCGCAATGGATAACATGGTGCCGTGCGCGCCGGGGCCATCCAAGTAGACACTGGGATACTTCATCGTTGTCTTACTACCCAGATTACCATCGACCCATTCCATGGTCGCATTGTCCAGGGCTTGCGCACGCTTGGTTTCCAAACTGTAGACATTCTTGGACCAGTTTTGAATCGTCGTGTAGCGGCAATAAGCGTTCTCTTTGACGAACACTTCAACCACAGCCGCATGCAGGCTGTCGCTGGAATAGCTCGGTGCTGTACAGCCTTCAACATAATTGATCTTAGCGCCAGGTTCAACAATGATTAACGTCCGCTCGAACTGGCCAGTGTTTTCGGCATTGATCCGGAAGTACGCCTGAATGGGTACCTCGGTCTGCACGTCCTTTGGCACATAGATAAAGCTACCGCCGGACCAAACCGCCGCATTCAACGCAGCGAACTTGTTGTCGCTTGGCTTTACCAACTGGCCGAAGTAGTCCTTGACCAAATCAGGATATTCGCGTAACGCGGTATCCATGTCCGTAAAATAATCCCAAGCTTCTCAAACTCATCGCGCATGTTGTGGTACACCACTTCTGATTCGTACTGCGCACTGGCTCCTGCCAGATACTTGCGTTCCGCTTGTGGCACACCCAACCGTTCAAACGTGTTCTTGATCTCTTCAGGCACGTCATCCCAATCGCGATAGGTCTTATCCGTCGCTTTTTGGTAATACAGCATGGTGTCCAGATCGAGCCCGGATAAATCGGGTCCAAAATCGGGCATCGCTAACCGCTGATAGGTTTCAAACCCCTTCAGACGATAGTCGAGCATCCAATCGGGTTCGCCCTTTTCCTTTGAAATCTCGCGCACGGTTTCTTCAGTGAGGCCACGCCCGGTTGAATAAACGGGCGCGATATCATCCTTGAAATCGCCCGGTCGCGTTTCATCTAAGAAATCAACGGTCGCCGCCACAGTTTCGTTATTTTTAGTATTCTTGGTCTCTGTCATCGTTATTTTCTCCTTTGGTCAACGCTTGGTAGAGTGCCTTCCAAGCCAGTGTCGCACACTTGATTCGCGCTGGGAACTGATGCACACCCACCAGAATCGCCGCATCACCTAATTGGTCTTTTGTGGATGATCACCATCGATAATCAGATCCGAAAAAATCTGCACATCCGCCAAGGCCTTGTCGACGGGTTGATGCAACACTTGCGTCGTCATGAGACTAGCACTGGCTTGTGAAATCGTGCAGCCCGAACCACTAAACGCAATGTCTTGAATCACACCATCTCGCACATCCAGATCGAGCGTCAACAAGTCGCCGCAACTGGGGTTCTTGAGCGTCACTGATTGGGTGGCATCCGCTAACTCACCATGGTGCTTAGGGTGACTGGCGGCATCCAAAATGACCTGGCGATAGAGTTGGTCTAACTTACTCAGACTCATTGAAATACCTCCCTGCAGCACGCACCGCACTTAATAATCGTTCAACATCATCCTCATTACTATAGAGGCCAACACTGGCGCGCACGGTTGCTGGAATGTTCAGCTGCGTCATCAGTGGTTGCGCGCAGTGATGGCCAGCACGCACCGCGATTGATTGTTCATCGAGGTAGGTGGCCAGGTCATGTGGATGCACGCCGGCGAGATTAAAGCTCACCACTGAAACACCCTCTGAATCGCCATACACGGTCATCCCGGGAATGGCCTGCAATCCTGTCCGCAATTGATCCAATAAGGCCCGTTCGTGCTGTTCTCGCGCCTCAGCGTCACTCTGGGTCAAATACGTGATCGCCGCGCTGAGTCCGAAGACCCCCGCAATATTCGGTGTGCCCGCTTCAAACTTGAGTGGACTGGGTGCCCATGTGCTCTCAGCTTCTGTCACCATGTCAATCATTTCTCCACCAAACGCAATCGGTGGCATCTGTTGCAGCAACTGCTTCTTACCAACCAATGCCCCGATTCCCGTTGGCCCATAAATCTTATGGCCGGAAAAGCATAGAAATCCGCCCCTAATTGGCGCATATCTACCGGCATGTGAGCGACTGCTTGGGCGCCATCGACCACCAGATAACCACCCTTAGCGTGCACCGCTTGCCCAATGCGGGCTACATCGACAACATGCCCCGTGACATTGGTGACTTGGGCCACGGCCACAATCGCGGTTTTAGCCGTGACGTGATCAATAATCGCGTCTGTTGTCACAATTCCTTGATCATCGGGTGGCACGACGACAAACTTAGCCCCCGTGCGTTTCGCCAACTGTTGCCAAGGAATAAATTGCTGTGGTGTTCCGCTGCGGTGACCAGAATCTCACTATCTGGGTGCACCACAAGGGGGCCAAAACTACTGGCCACAAGATTCAGCGCTTCCGTTGTGCCACGCGTAAAGACGATATTATCCGCATTCACACCGACAAATTCGCCGACCTGTTGCCGAATCTTCTCATAGTCTTCAGTTGCCTGAAACGCGAGCTGATACAAACCGCGATGCACATTGGCATTTTGATTGATGTAATAGTCTGTGAGCGCATCGAGGACAATCTGTGGCTTTTGAGCCGTTGCCGCCGAGTCCAGATACACGAGATCCGGGTGCGCCGCAAAAATGGAAAGTCATCACGCCATTTCATGCGCCAGCCCCCGATCGATACGATCAAACAGTGCTTGCTTCAATTCAGGATCCTTAATCGCCTCAAACCCAGATTCGAGGAAACCGCGAATCACGAGCCGACTGGCGGTCACTTCATCCAAGCCACGGCTCATCAGGTAATACATTTGACCCTGATCAACCCGAGCCACTGAAGCCGCGTGGCCGGCCGTGACATCATTTTCGTCAATCAACAGCAGTGGATTGGCATCACCGCGCGCATCATCGGATAACATGAGGACCCGATTCTCCTGTTGATTGTCGCTACCGCGCGCACCCTTTTGGATGTGTCCGATCCCATTGAAAACCAGATGGGCTTGATCGATGATGACCCCACGCTGGTTGATATGACCGGTCGTGTGGCGTGCTTGATTCTCAATTCGGGTCGTGTAACCCAGGTGCATTTTGGCGGTGGCTAAGACTCCCACATTGACAGTAGCGGTCGCACCGTCACCGGCAAGACGGGTCAATAGCAATGCGGCACCCGTGGCCACATTAAAGCCTGCAATGGTCCACACTAACTGCGCATCCGCTTCAACAACGGCCTCTCGCTTCAAGACCAATGTCTGGGCCGCAATCGCATCATCATTGATGTACGTGACGTGAGCGCCCGTACCGATGTTGACGTGCACGAAGACACCGGTCACGTCATCGGTGCTGCGCCAGCGTTCGATGATGGTGGTGGTCACATGCGGCGCCACATTGATGACCAAATTTGCACTGTGGTCACTGGTAATGGTTACCGTTTCATCAGTTGTGACATCTATTGTCATCACAGCTTGATCGCGCACTAACCACGTTTCTAATTCATCCGTTGGCGTGTATGGGCGCTCAGTAGCCGTTGCCCCATCGAGCGTCACTGGGCTCACCTGACTCACGGTCTGTTTGAGGTAGCGCGCCAATGGAATTTTTGGCATTTGTGGTAACATGGCTATTCCTCCGCTTCCAGGTGACTGTAGCCGGTTTTTCAAGTGATAAGGCCAGTTCTGGGCCACCTGTTTCGATGATGCGGCCACCCTTCATGACGTGCACCACATCAGGAACAATATAATCCAGCAAACGTTGATAGTGCGTGATGATTAAGCTCCCAAATTCTGGGCCACGCATCATGTTGACACCCTTAGCCACGACACGCAACGCATCGATATCGAGCCCGGAATCAATTTCATCCAGTAAGGCAAAAGCGGGTTGAATCATCATCAGTTGCAGAATTTCATTCCGCTTCTTTTCCCCACCAGAGAAACCTTGGTTGAGATAGCGATCGGCCATGTCAGCGGGCATCTCAAGGGTCTCCATCGTCTGATCCAGTTGTTGTAAGAACTGCATGACACTGATTGGATCATCGTCATCACGCCGCGCATTGATGGCAGCACGAATGAATTCGGCATTGGTCACCCCGGCAATTTCTGAAGGATATTGCATCCCCAAAATAATCCGGCGCGCGCACGGGCATCGACAGGTAAATCCAAGATACTTTGTCCATCGATGAGCACATCACCCTGTGTGACCTCATAAGCGGGATTACCCATGATTGTTTCGGATAACGTGGACTTCCCTGTACCGTTAGGGCCCATGATGGCGTGAATTTCGCCCGTCTTGAGCGTTAAGTTAACCCCAGTTAGAATTTCTGGGTGATCAGGTAACGCCTTGATTTTGACGTGTAAATCTTTAATTTCTAATGTTTTCATTACTTTTCTCCATAATTTGTGATTTTAATAACATCCCTTATCATTGTACGGCAGGATAACACATTGAACAATGCTTGGCGGTAAACAAATAAAGCGCTACAATTTCACTAACTACCTGAATGGAGATGATTTGTTGTCTGTTAAAACAATTGGCTTAGCCGCAAATAGTCTACTGCCCGGCGCTGGCGTCTTCCACGAGCAACCGGTGAGTTACCTCTTCCAAAATTATCTCGATGCCCTCATCACTAGTGATAGCATGCCGCTTTTGTTGCCGATTCAAGCCCCAGAACGTGCAGCGCAAGCAATCGAGAAAGTCGATGCCTTGATTCTCGCCGGTGGCCAAGACATCAGTCCTGAACTGTATCATCAAGAACCCCATCAAGCACTGGGCCAAACTTATCTGCCACGCGATCAATGGGAGATTGCCCTCATGCAGGCCGCCATCGAGGCCCAAAACCGGTTCTGGGAATATGCCGCGGTCTGCAACTGATCAATGTCGGTTTGGGTGGAACGCTCGACCAGGATCTCGCACTGGTGCCAACGACCATCAAACACTTGCAAGCACCCACCGCCGAATGGTTGGGCACCCACAACGTCACCATTACTGAAAGTTTTCTCAGTCCCATCTTAGGTGAACGCTACCGAGTCAACTCACTCCACCATCAAGTGGTGCACACATTAGCTCCTGGATTAGACATCGTCGCCACCGCTAACGATCAGGTGATCGAGGCGTTTGCCGATGCCGAGCGCAATATCTATGCCGTGTAATGGCACCCCGAAATGATGGCGAGCCACGACCCCAACATGCAACAGCTTTTTAACTGGTTCGCTTCATTGTAGACCTATATTATAGAAGAAAATAGCCCACCTGACAAAATCACGGGCAAACAAAAATAGACGCTGTGCGCCAAGGTTCATGACCTTGCACATAGCGTCTATTTTGTTTAACAACGATTAATGCGTCACCTTGCGAGCCCACCAGTCGCCGATGAATTGTACCACGAAAACCATGGCCAAAATGAAGACCAGTGCCACCACAATGACATCGTATTGATAACGTTGATAACCGACCGCAATGGCCAAGTTACCAAGACCACCACCACCGACAGCGCCGGCCATGGCAGTCAAACCAATGACCGAAATAATGGTTAAGACAGAGACCCGAATCAGTTCAGGCAAGCCTTCCCGCAGATAAACCCGGAAGATGATCCGCAATGGCGACAAGCCCATGGATTCAGCGGCTTCAATCACACCATCATCCACCGTCAACAGCGCATTTTGAACCTGGCGCGCAAAGAATGGTGCTGTTCCGGCAATCAAGGGCACCAAGGCAGCTGTTGGGCCAATCCCGGTACCCACAATTGTACGCGTCATTGGCGTCATAATCGCGAGCAAGATAATGAATGGCACGGCTCGCAAGATATTGACCAACTTATCGAGGATCCAGTAGAACGGCCGATTGGCCCATAAGCCATGTTCATCGGTCAGAACCAGCAGCACGCCGAGGACCAAACCGATAATTCCTGCCACAACGGCGGTCCAAATCGTCATGTAGAGTGTTTGGTTGATGGAATCAACCACCCCGTTATCACCGGACCAGATTGGCACGACATTAGGGAAAAATTTAGCTAAACCTGACATCAGCGTGCCTCCTTTGGATCAATATGTTGCACTTGAATGTTATGGGAATCCAGATAATCAAATGCTCGCGTCAGATTACTCTCCTCACCGGATAACACCACAATCAAATTACCAAATGGTGTATCTTGCAGGATCTGAATGTCACCAAACAAGATGTTGGCAACCACTTCAAACTGTTGATAGAGTGTTGCAATCAGTGGTTGATCCGTGGTGTCACCCAGATAAGTTAACCGGACCAAGCGCTGATTTGCCGTCAGATTCCGCACGGTTGGTTGTGCCAACACGGATGTGAGGGCCTCATCCAACTGCATGGTGGTATCGATGAAATCCTTCGTCAGCTGCTGTTGCGGCTTCGCAAAGATTTCAAGCAGACTACCGCGTTCAATAATCTGACCGGCATCCATCACGGCCACCTTGGTACAGATTTGCTTTACGGCTTCCATTTCATGCGTGATCAGCACGATAGTGAGCCCGAGCTTCTCATTCAGTGACTTCAATAGATCCAGAATCGATGCGGTAGTTTTGGGGTCAAGCGCGCTGGTCGCTTCATCCGAAATCAGAATCTCAGGATCACTGGCGAGCGCCCGAGCAATCCCGACACGCTGCTTTTGACCACCCGATAATTGGGCGGGATAAGCATTCGCCCGATCAGCCAGCCCCACCAGGTCGAGAAGTTCAGCAACCTTGGCATTGATAACCTTCTTCGAGCGCCCTGTCCCCTTGAGTGGAAAGGCGACGTTTTCTGCAATCGTGCGACTTGCCATCAGGTTGAAGTGCTGAAAAATCATCCCAACGCGGCGCCGTTCTTGACGCAACTTGGCTGGAACCAGTTGCAACAAGTCTTGATCTAAGACCGTGACCTTGCCGCTCGTGGGCCGCTGCAAGAGATTGATCAGGCGCACCAGGGTTGATTTGCCGGCACCGGAGTAACCCACAATCCCATAAATATCGCCGCGGTTCACTTCCAGATCGACATGATCGACTGCGTGAACTGCGCGTTCTTTTTCGACAAATTCAACATCGACTTGTTCGAGTTTAATCACTGTATCTGTGGCCATAACCAACATCCTTTATTTGTTAAAATTGTAGTTCCAAGCAGGTAACGTTGAACCCTTGTAGACTTTCTTGATCAATTTCGCTGTTGCGTTTGTTTGATAAGCCTTCACAATCTTTTGGTAGGTCTTGTTGTCCTTATTCTTTGAAGACTTGGCAGCAATGAAGTTGACCCAAGGCTTAGATTTCGCGTTAATCTTTTCAACCGCAATGGCATCTTGTGGCTTCAGGTTAGCGGAAGCCGCAATGTCGTTGTTGACGATGGCAGCTGCCACATCATCCAAGCTCCGTGCCGTTTGGCCAGCATCGAGTTCCGTAATCTTCAAGTCCAGCTTGTTTTCGGTGATATCCCGAATTGTTGGGCTGGCTGCCTTATTCAGCTTAATGATGTTGTTTTCAGCTAAGAGTTGTAATGAACGACCTCGTTTGATGGATCATTGGGAACAGAGACCTTGTCGCCCTTCTTCAAGTCCTTCAGTGACTTAATCTTGTTTGAATAAGCACGGATAGGTCCGATGTAGGTATTGCCAATTGCTACAATCTTGGTATTGTGCTTCTTGTTCCAGTTATCCAAGAAATTCTGGTGTTGGAACGCATTGAGTTGCACATCGCCATCTTCTAACGCTTGGTTAGGCTGGTTGTAATCCGTGAATTCAACCAATTTGATATCGACGCCTTCTTTTTTCAAGCGGGATTGCACATCGGTCCAGATTTCTTTATCTGTGGACATGATGCCGACCTTAACTGTCTTGGATGCGGAACTACTGCTGCCGCTCCCACAGGCTGCTAACACAAGACACTTGCTAATGCTGCGGTAACGACCGCCAAACGTTTAAACCACTTCATATTGACTTCCTCCTCATTTTTCCCAAAATTCGCCAACAAAAAAACTCGCCTCTAACTAATCAGCTAGAAGCGAGTTTCCCCACGATACCATTCTACTTCGATGCAGCATTACTGCTGTATCCTCACTAACGGGTCCAATCAACCCGCGTGCAAGATAATGGTTGCCAACCATTGCAGCCTTACCCAAAGGTTCGGTGCACCGATCCGTGAGCCATCTTCGTTCAACCGCGCTACCCCACTCTCAGCAGGCGTGGGTTTTCTGTACAGTCTGAGTTGAACTACTCTCTCACATCGTTCGTTTGTCGAATTTGAATTGTTTTGATAATACCCAGTTTTCAAACAGGTGTCAAGCTATCTGCTAAAATTTCTGGTTCCAAGCGGGTACTTCACCGTCGTTATAAAGCTTGGCAATCAGGTCTGCTGTGGCTTTTGTCTGATAAGCTTTCACCACTTTACGGTAAGTGGCATTATTTTTATCTTTCTTGTTTGCGGCAATGATATTGATCCAAGGTTTACTCTTCTTAGTGACCTTTTCTGTGTAGATGGCTTTCTTTGGATTGAGCTTGGCATCTTGTGCCACCCCAGAATTAATCACGCTGGCATCCACATCGGCCAAACTGCTTGCGGTTTGCGCAGCATCTAATGCCTTGAGCTTCAGTTTCAGTGGATTAGCGGTCACGTCCCGCGTTGTCGGTAACGCCTTATCCGCCACCTTAATCAATCCGGCTGTTTCCAGCAACTGTAATGCGCGGCCCTCGTTTGTTGGGTCGTTGGGTAAGGCGATGCTATCCCCTTTTTGATGTCCTTCAGGGAGCTGACCTTCTTGGAATACACGGCCAGTGGTGCAATCAATGTGCGGCCAATGCTGACAACATCCGCGTGGTGCGTCTTGTTCCAGTTATCCAAAAGAATTGGTGTTGGAACGCATTGAGATCAATATCGTGATCAACCAGTGCCGTGTTGGGTTGATTGTAATCGCTGAACTGTACAATTTTTAACGTGATGCCTTCTTTTTTGAGCGTCTTGCCAACGGCTTCCCAAACACGATTGTCAGCCCCAACGACGCCGAGCTTGACGACCTTATTGGCCGTCGTTTTTTGACGCGGCACTCTGCCCGCAACCAGCCAAGCCGACGCCCAATATAACTAATGCCAGTGTTGCTAAAAACCATTTTTTCATCATCATACCCTCCAAATTTTGGAAACAAAA
>NZ_BBBX01000002.1 GCF_001311785.1 Lacticaseibacillus saniviri JCM 17471 = DSM 24301
CATGGTTGCGGCTCTTTTTTTGTGCATTAGTTGGATAAATGGGTAAGATGATAGCTGAAATGAGGAGTTAGGGGTGAGAGAATGAACAAGGGCAGACTTGAGGCATTTACGGATGCGATTATTGCAATTGTGGTCACGCTACTAGTGTTGGAAATTCCGCGGCCACACGGGTATACATTTAGTGCACTGTTTGTTAATTGGCGCAGTTATATTGTCTACATTGTCACGTTCACACAATTGATGGCGGTCTGGTATAACCACCATAATCTGCTGAAACACGCGACTAATTTGACGCACGCGTTCTACTGGGCGAACACCTTCTGGCTGCTGGTCCTCTCAGTGGCGCCATTTGCGACATCATGGCTATCCGAATATCCAGAGCGATGGCAACCAGAGATGTTTTATGTGATTGTTTGGTCGCTGTGGTCGCTGGCATATACGCTGATGGAAGATGTCCTATTCCAAAAGAATCCCCAAATCAGTTTGATTGATCGTTATTCGCGCTGGATCTATTACATCATGGCGTTTGCACTGGTGATGGCCCGTTTTGTGCCATTAACGGGTGTGCTGATTGTTGGTATGTTGACGCTGTGGCTCTTACTCAGTCCCATTAGATATGGATATGATCCCACGAAGGCCAAACGGGAGCCGCACGATGAAGATTAGTCTCATCGGCAGTCCGGGTGCGGGCAAATCCACGTTTGCACGTCAATTAGCCGCGGCGACTGATTTGCCGCTGATGTCCTTGGATACCTTGTGGCATCGTCTGGATTACAGTGCTCAGGCGCGCCAGCAGTTTATCCAGCAACAGCAGGATTTTATCGATATACATGCGAGTTGGGTGATTGATGGCAATTACTACGATACGATTGAGACGCGGTTCCAGCATAGTGACATTGTGGTTTGGTTTCAAATTTCGCGGCCGCATGCCATCTGGCGTGTGGTGCGACGTTCAATGCGATTTCGCCGCGATCGACAGACACGCCCAGAAATGCCGCCACAATTTCATGAGCAATTTGACCGAGATTATCTCGAGTTTATGCGTTTTGTCTGGCATTACCCCACCAAAGAACGGCGCCGATTACAGCCCGTTTTGCAGCGGTTGAAGATGACCAATAAGCTGATTATTGTTCGCGATCAAGTCTCTCGAGATGCGGTATTAGCTGCACTCACACACAATTTAAATTAAAAAAAGCACATTCGATGTGCTTTTTTATTTGCAACGATATTTTTAATAAAGAAAATCGGGTATAATAAAAGAGAAATATATAGTTGGAGGGATTTTTGATGAAGGTTTGGAAAAAGTTCTGTTTGGGCATCGCTGCAGCCTTGTTGCTCACACCAGTGTGGTCAGCAACACCGGTTCATGCGGCAACACCTGTCACCGCGGGAATGGTGACGCAAAAATTTGTGGGGCAAGTGAATTATGTGCCAGGATATGGCATCAACTTGAGCAGTTTCAATGCTCAGGGGAAACCGACTTATTTGCGTAAGTTGGCCAATGCTAGCAAATGGCAAGTCAAGGGATACAAGAATTTCAGCGGTAAAAAGTATTACAACTTAGGCGGCAACCAATGGGCAGAGGCGCGGTACATTGCACCAGCAACGCCGGCCATTAACTGGATGAAGCCGTCTGAGAATAAGCCATATCCTAAGCTACAAGCTGGTGATTACTTCTCAGTGTCAATCGCTAATCAGCGCGTTTATGTGCGTAATAAGAAAAATCAAACGCTGTATACCATGTATGCTTCAACTGGCATGCATAATGCGACCCCACGTGGGACGTTCCATATGCAAGCGGAACGCGGCGCTAGTTTCTTCAACGCCTCAGTGGGTGTTGGCGCCCGCTACTGGACGTCGTGGCTGAATCACGGTGAATACCTGTTCCATTCCGTTGTCATTAATGGCCAGGGCCAATACATCCAAAGTGAAGCTAAGAAGCTGGGCACCCCTGCTTCACATGGTTGCATTCGGTTAACCGCGCCTGATGCACAGTGGATTATGAACAATGCGCGCACCGGTATGGTGGTCGTGATTGCTTAGTTAGCGTTAAAAATGGTCCTGTGATAAATCCAATCGGATTTATCACAGGACCATTTTTGATTGCGGGCAAACTAGCCGCTCACTTCTTATAATTCGCCAGTCAAAAATTGGGCACGGCCGTTACCAAAGCTCCAATCCTCATCGCTATTAACGGTGAGGTTGATGACAACATCTTCGGGACGGATGCCGAGTTGTTGATGCAGTTCGGTCACCAGATTTTGATAGAAGGTTTCCTTCTGTTCGGTTGTTCGGGGGCGGGTGGTCAGACTGAAAATCAACACTTGATCCGTACGTTCAATGCCCAAACCGGTATCGAGCACTTGCATCTCAAAGGGCTCATGCCGGGAAACGACCTGGTAGCGGTCACCTTCAGGAGCACCGAACGCTTCTAGCATGACGCGGTAAGAAATATCGAGAATCTGTTTGATGGTCTCCTCAGAGCGACCTTTGTACATATCAATTCGCATTAATGGCATTGTTATCTCTCCTTATTGCGGTTATTCATCACAGAGGGAACGAGCGACGAGTTCGGTGTCGACGTGCGTATCGCCCCAGTCACAGATGGCATCCAACACGGGAATGAGCGATTCACCTTTATCGGTCAAACGATATTCAACGTGTGGTTGGGCGGTTTTGAAATCATGGCGATCAATGAGGCCGTCGTGTTCGAGTTCCCGCAACTGACTGGTGAGTGTTTTGTGGGAGACATCTTGAATGTGGTGTTGCAGATCAGCGAAGCGACGTGATCCTGTCTCTGCGAGTTCATAGAGAATCATGATTTTCCACTTGCCTTGAATCATTTGCATCGTGGCGTCAAATTCGTTGAGATAACGCGGTGTTGCCGCAGTTAGTTTTTGCATAAATATCCTTTCTGGTTGGTGGTTACATCAAAGTGCGTACTTGTTTTGATTATCAACGCCTCATATAATAACAACATCAATCAAATCAGGAGGCACCACAATGAAAAAACTTGTTGTTATTACTGGTGCGAGTTCTGGCTTCGGTGCCGAAATCGCAAAATTTTAATGCAGATGGTTACCCTATGTTACTCTTAGGACGCCGAATTGAAAAGCTAAATGCGTTAGCCGCTGACTTCGATCACGCCATGGCTGAAGCTGTCGACGTGACTGATTACGATCAATTCGAAGCAGCTGTGCGCAAGGCCGAAGCTGTTTATGGCCCGACAGAATTACTCATCAACAATGCCGGTGTGATGTTGCTCGGTAACGTGCAGAATCAAGACCCACGTGAATGGCAAACCATGCTCGACACCAATGTGATGGGCGTGCTGAATGGCACACAAATCGTTTTAAACGAGATGCGTGAACACGAACACGGTACGATTCTCAACGTGTCATCATTGGCCGGCAAAAGACATTCGTTAATCATGCCGCTTATGTGGCTTCAAAGTATGGTGTCCACGGCTTATCCGAAACGATTCGTGAAGAAAATGCCGGTAAAAACGTGCGGGTGATGTTGATTGCACCGGGTGCTGCCGAAACTGAATTGTTGACGCATGTCACCAGTGAATCCGCATTGACCGATTATAATGCCTGGAAGGAATCAATGGGGGGATTAACCCTCGATCCTAAGCATGTGGCCGAAACCGTGAAGTTTATGTTTGATATGCCACAAACGCAACATCCGCGAAGTCGACATCGCGGCAACACGGCAAGACGCTTAATCCTTATTGTTCCGGAATATAATCAGAAGATTGTGTCAAAACGGATACCGTTTCGACACAACCTTCTTTGTTTTTCCATCATTATTAATCGCGCACACCCGCATTGTTCAAAATAATGTTTCACGTGAAACCCGCAAACATGACCCACTTGGCGAATTCGATTACAATGAAACTAAATCACTGAGAAGGCAGGCGTGGACGATGGCAAAGTACAACACGTTAGATGAATTCATGACCAGTATTGATGACCCAGCGCATGTGCAAAAGTTGGCGGCATTGATTCAATGGGCGCTAGATCGGTTTCCAACACTTTTGCTGCGGATTGCGTGGAATCAGCCGATGTTAACGGATCACGGCACCTTTATTATCGGGTTCAGTGCCGCAACGAACCATATTTCGATTGCGGTTGAAGATAAGACACTCGATTTGTATCGCGATACCATTACGCAAGCGGGCTACAAGAGTAGCAAGCGTCTTTTTCAGATGTAGTGGGATCAGGAATGGTCACATGAATTGTTAGCGGAGTTAATCGCGTTCAACATTGAAGACAAGCAGGATATCACGACTTTCTGGCGATAACGCACGGAGAAGAAAACATGACACAATCAAGACGAGTGTTGGGTATTTTTATGGTGATATTGTGGATACTGACGATTGGGCTACTG
The DNA here is from genome assembly GCF_001311785.1 of Lacticaseibacillus saniviri JCM 17471 = DSM 24301. Lineage (GTDB taxonomy): Bacteria > Bacillota > Bacilli > Lactobacillales > Lactobacillaceae > Lacticaseibacillus > Lacticaseibacillus saniviri. The sequence goes on from NZ_BBBX01000002.1 coordinate 4,393, forward strand.
ATAATGGCGGTTATCGGTCAGGTCGCACCGGTGGCGTTGATTGTTATCTTGATTCTCGCCATTGCGGTTTCTGTTGGGTTTCGAAGCACCTTGTAAGACATTGGAACGCGATTAGGCTATTTTGTTCGGACATTGAAAAGCACTTGTGTCAGTGACGACACAAGTGCTTTTTTTAATGCTGTTAATTAGGCGATGCCGAGGATACGTAAGCCAGCTAAGGAAATAATCCCGACCGCCACAATCACGAGCAGACTTTTGGAGATGACGGCCGCAACCACGGTGGGCAATGAAGCGAGCGCGTAATCGAGATTGAGCTGTGGCAGATGGCCCGGATTGGCGGTGAAGAGACTGCTGAACCACAGAGTGGCCATGATGACAATCGGAACGAAGGCGAGGTATTCAATTACAGGCTTGGGTAAGGTGAAGTGTTTGAGGAGCACGAGTGGCAGGATACGTGACAGCCAGGTAACCAAGCCACAGCCGGCGATGGTGAGTAACACGACGTTAGAAGAAGGCATGCTTGAGCCACACCCCCAGTCCACAACCGATTAATGTGACCACGATAATCACGAGATTGCTGGGCAAAAAATCATGCCGAGATAAGTCAAAATGAGTGTGATACCAACAACAAGGAGTTGCAGTGACCGTGGTAATGAGCGATCGGTAATGAGTTGTAGATAGAGCAAGCCCATAAACATCGCGACGATGGCAAAGTCTAAGCCTAGTTGTTTGGGGTCACCGACAATACCACCGAGCAGCGATCCAATCGCGCTAGCACCGGCCCACGTAAGGTAGGCGATCCAATTGGCGGTGTTAAACCAGGTGAAGGATAACTTGCCCTCGGTGTAGTTGAGCTTGTTCATCCCTAATGCGAAACTCTCATCAGTCAGCAAGGTGCCTAACAAAAGATTCTTCGCCGTGGATTCACGCTTGAAGTAGGGCGCTAACGTGGTGCTCATCAGAATCATGCGCGAGTTGACCAAGAAGGTGGCTAAAATAATCGATGATACAGGCGTTGCGGCCGCTAGTAAGCTGACCGTAGTGAATTGCGAGGAGCCAGCATAGATAATCAGGGACATCAATACAATTTGCCAAGTACTAAAGCCAGACGCGCGGCCAATGACGCCAAATGCGATGCCAATACCGAGATACCCGAATACGGTGGGCAGCGTTTCTTTGATTGCGGATCGCGTGGTTAAACTATCGTCCATGGTGTCACCTCTCCCAGAAAAATTTTACCTTTCAGTGTAACTTAATGCGCTGCAAGGACGCAAATGTCGAAAAATGATCGCCATTGCAGTATGTTAGAGGGAGACAGGCAGGCGCCAGGAAGGTGAGGATGATTAAGATGACGACAATGACAATTATCTATAATCCACACGCTGGCCACAATACAGGCGAGTGGGCAGCTAAACGGTTACAGTCTGCGGTAGTGAGCCACGGTGGTACGGCTGAATTAGCGCCCACCAAATCAGCCGGTGATGCGACACAACTCGCACGGCACGCTGAAAGCGCCATTGTTGTCGCTGTCGGCGGCGATGGCACAATCAGCGAGGTGGTGGCGGGATTAGTGCCACGAGAGACACCACCTATTTTGGGGATTATTCCCCAGGGAACTGTGAATAATTTGGCGCGCGTGTTACAGATTCCACCGCTGCCTGATTTAGCGATTCGCAATATTTTAACGGCGAGCGCGCGACCAATCGATGTCGGGCAGGTGAACGATCACTATATGATCAGTACTATGACGCTCGGCGTGTTAGCCAATGTCGCCGTATCGGTGACGCAAAAGGAGAAACAGCGCTTTGGCCCACTGGCTTTTTTGGCACGAGGAGCAAAGGTGTTGGCGCAACATCAACACTGGCAACTGCAGCTCGAGAGTCCCCAACATCAGTGGACAAAAGATACTCAGTTAATGCTGGTGACGATGACGAATTCGGTGGGCGGCTTCACGAATTTTGCGCCACAGGCAAAACCGGATGACGGCAAATTTCATGTGTTTGTGGCACCCAAGTTATCGATTTGGCATTCGTTGCGCGCGCTGCCGTATTTCTTGAGCGGTAAATTCTCGAAATTTCCCGGCATGACGTATTTTACAGCGACTGAACTCACTGTGACGGCCAACAAAAATTGCGCACTCGAATTGACGGGGATCCCAGCACGCACTTACCACTTGAAATGAAAGTAATCAGTGACCATATTCGCGTCTTGGCACCAAAAAGATTAAGAGAGACGAACCGTCTGCGCGATAATCCAAAAAGCGATACCATAGAGGTGGTCGCTTTTTTCGTATCAAGAAGGGTGGATTAAGATGTCACAGAATCGTCCAACACAAATAGAAATTATTGGCGCCAAAGTCAATAATCTGAAGAATATCGATGTTAATGTGCCGCTGAACCAGCTGGTGGCGATTACCGGCAAGAGTGGTTCGGGGAAATCGTCACTAGCGATGGGGGTGCTGTATTCCGAGGGGATGCGGCGCTATGTAAGTTCACTATCGACATACACCAGACGACGCTTATCGCAGGCCAAGCCGACCGACGCGACGAGCATTAAGCACATCCCCAGTGCGATTGCGCTCAAGCAGCGTCCCAGCGTCCCCGATGTGCGATCGACAGTCGGTACAGTCACCGAAGCACTGAACATCGTGCGCCTCATTTTTTCACGGTTGGGTTCGCCCCGCTGTCCCAATGGGCATCAGGTGCCACCGACACTCGCGATTGCGCAAGCCATGGATTTGCCCAACGATGGTCAGAGCGGCATGGGTGAAATTGTGTGTCCCACATGTGGCGTCACCTTCATGGCCTACTCGGCGGAAGATTTTGCGTTCAATGCGTATGGCGCATGTCCCACCTGTGATGGGACCGGGGTGACCCGCCAAATCGATTCGCGCAAGTTGATTCCCAATCCCAAGTTGACGATTCGAGAAGGCGCCGTGGCCTCTTGGAAGGTGCCTGGTCGCAGTTTCATTCCGTTTGTGGTCGAAGCTGCTGGGGTCGATATCGATACCCCGTATGAAGAATTGTCGGCCTCAGCGCAGGCCTTCGTGCTGCACGGCGAGCGTAAGGAATATGAAATCAATATTCCAACGCGTACTGGGAAGGTCTTCCACATGGATCATGCGGTCTACGAGAATGCCTACAACGCGATTGAGGATACGCTGAACAATACCGACAACGTGCGCACCATCAAGCGCTTGGACAAGTTCTACACATTCAGTGAATGTCCAACCTGCCACGGGAGTCGCTTCAACCCCAAGTTGTTAACACAACTTTTGGTCGATAAGAATATCGCTGAAGTTTCCGATCTGGAATTAGTGCAATTGCAGCAATTCATTCCAGCGATTCGGGCGTGGTTACCCGATAATATGCAGGCATTGGGCGATAAATTATTGACAGAGCTCGAGGGCTTGCTACAACCGCTGATGAACTTGGGGCTGGATTATTTGACCCTGAGTCGCGCAGGTAACACCTTATCCACGGGTGAACTGCAGCGCATTCAGCTGAGCCGCACACTGCGCACCGAGACAACGGGTGTCCTGTATGTTTTGGATGAACCCTCGATTGGGTTGCATGCGGCCAATGTGCAGGGGCTCATCACCATCATGAAGAACTTAGTGGAACAGGGCAATTCGGTTGTGGTGGTCGATCACGATCCAGCCATCATCTCGGCCGCGGATCACGTGATTGAAATCGGTCCGGATTCCGGTGAATTGGGTGGTCAAGTGATCGCACAGGGCAGCGTCGATGATATTTTGGCCGACCCACAGTCGCGGATGGCGCCATTCATCACCGGGAGTGCACAGCTGATTCAGCGCCCACTGGCAGCGGCTGATGATTTATTTAAGGCGGGGCGGATTGATATCGGAATTGAACACTATCACAATATCGATCACCTCGAGACCAGTTTTCCGGTGAATCGCTTCACTGTGGTCAGTGGTTTCTCAGGTGCCGGCAAATCGACACTGGTGTTTGATGCACTGATTCCAGCACTCGAATCCCCCAAGACGCCACCGGCATTCGTTGACCATATCGATAACAAAAAATCAAGCACGTCTACGCCATTGATGCCACGCCAATCGGTAAGAATATTCGCTCCACACTGGCAACCTACACCAATGTGCTGGATGAATTGCGCGATTTGTTTGCCGCATTGCCCGAAAGTCAGGCGCGCGGGTTTGATAAGCGCTATTTCTCCTATAACCTCAAACAGGGGGCATGCCCGACCTGTAATGGGACTGGTGAAATCAATCTGGATATCCAGTATCTGCCGGATATGCAACAAGTTTGCCCAACCTGTAATGGTGAGCGGTACAATCCCGAGGTATTACAGATTCGGTGGCACGGCAAGAACATCGCTGATCTATTGAAACTCGCGGTCACGGCTGCGATTCCGGTTTTTGCGGATGTGCCAAAGATTGAAGCCACACTCAAGGTGCTGGATGAGATGGGCTTGGGCTACATCCCACTCGGTGAAAGTACCGTGACGCTATCTGGTGGTGAGTCCCAACGGCTCCGGTTATCGAAGTACATCAATAAGTCGCAAAAAGGCACGCTGTTTGTCTTTGATGAACCATCCATTGGTCTCCATCCGCTCGATGTGCAGGTCTTACTCCATGTCTTGCAGACCTTAATCGAGCAGGGTGGTACCGTGTTGGCGATTGAACATGACTTGGATTTGATTGAGAATGCGGATTACGTGATCGATATGGGTCCAAGCGGTGGTGATCGTGGTGGTCAAATCATCGCTTCAGGGACGCCGGCACAGGTGGCACAAGAAAAGAGTCTGACCGGTCAGTACTTGCATGAACAGCGCGAACATTTCCACTTAGATGATTAAACCTACTTAGATTTGGTACCTAATAATAAGAGGCTGTGACAATCCGAAAGGAATCTGTCACAGCCTCTTATTTTGTTCAAGGGTAAGAGCGCCCCTTATGTAATTTGGGATTAAGGTTTCAACTTAAAATATTGTGACGACACCCACTGTTGACCGCCGAGATTGTACCAGTGGGAACCATCTGTTTGCGTGACCTCAGCGAATACTCGCCATTTGCTACCATGGATGAGCTTTTTGCCCGGAATGAAATTGTATCCAAGTGGTGATTGCCATACCGCAATGCCGTAACCTGGGACGTATTGCACTTCCCCAACTGTTTCCGTTGTTACAGGTGTGACTTTGAGCGTGTAGCGGGCGGAAAGCCATTGATCACGACCGACGTGATACCACGTGTTGCCAGCAACATCGGTCTGTCTGTCGGAGTAATGCCAAGCGGTTCCGCTCGGTAACAGTTGACCGGTAACACGCTGATCAGGGTTAGGTGAGTTCCAGACCGCGACACCGTAGTGATTCACATAATTAATGATAACGGTGCCCGCTTCAAGTGATTTGGTGGCTGCTGGTTGGACCTGCGAAGGCGTGGTACTTGCCGATTGTGATGGACTGGTTACTTGCGGAATTGGGGTGTGAGTGACTACAGGGTGATTGTTAACGGGTGGGACGACAATCGTTTTGGGTGTTGTTGTGTCTGGTTGACTAGTCGTCTGTGAATCGCTTGCGGGCGAAACGGTTGGGCTGTTTTGCGCCACTGTCCCCGTGATGTAGGATTGTGTCGCCGAATTAACAACGATGAAGTGGTCACCCGAGCGAAAAGAGATCGTCTCATCGTCATCTTGCTGATCCATATCCAGTGACCAATGGCCGGTATTATCCGCAGTGACATCATAAACCAAGTTTTTACCGACTTGTTGCTGATAATAAATTGTCAGTTTTTGATTTGGGGCGGCCGTGCCCGTGATCGTCGACTGTGCTGGGTAGGGAGCGACGGGGTTCACGGTAAAAGTTTTCTTCTCATCTTTTAGCGGATGGTTCACTTGCGTTGCAACAGCATCATCGCGACTGAAGATAATGATATTGCCACCGTCACCCAGGCCGATGAAATCGGAAGTCAACGCAGTCCACTGAGCAACTGGCAACGACCAGTCACCGTTCTTATCGGCTGTCGTTGTGGTTGATAATTTGTATTGAACGTTGCTGTCTTTACCAGGCCCGTTATAGATGACGGTTAATCGCTGGTCTGGTTTGGCCTTACCGGTAATTGTGCTGGTGTCAGGACTGGCGTTAGCAATCGCCAGTTCGAGATTCGATGCGGGCTCTGCTGGGTTTGGTTGTGGGGTGGGTGAAGAGCTAGACTCTTTCACCTCGGACTTGCTAGCGGCCTCAACGGTGACGGTGGTGTCACCAACAGTGATGGTGTCGCCGGCGCTGATAGGTGCCGTAAAATATTCGGTTCATCAGCTACGTTGACGTGCCACTGACCCTTATCATCAGTTATCACAGTGAAGCGTGACTTAATGCCTGATACCGAGGACAGATAGGCGACGGTGGTTTTGGTATTGGGCTGACCAGTACCGGAAAAACTGCTAGCACCAGCTGACACGGGGTTAATTTGTGCAGTGGCAGCAAACACTATTGGCGGTGGTGTCACCAAACTGATGCTGCTGCTCGATAGGGTTGTGGCAGCTAATAACGACAAAACGAAATGAGAGACTTTCACCTTAACTCCTCCTTAAATAGTAATCATTACGATTTACGTGATGAACTATACAGGAAGATTTTTGAGCTGTCTAGTCATAAAAAAGAAAACGTTTGTTATTTTATGAGAATAAAAAAGTCACCATCCTATTTTCGGGTGATGACTTTGATGGATTGATAGTGCTCACAGCCAAATCGCGTTCCAAGAGACAAAACACTTCGGTTAGTTCATCTTTGTTGAATTCACAAACCGGGTTCTGCCAAAGATCTTGCTAATCCTCGTGTTCTAACCGTCTCTTGTCACAGCATAAACGCGTTCGCTAATACTGCCTGTTCCGCCTAACAAGACGAGCCCTTTATTGCATAAAGCTGCAATAGAGACTCGCCCTCGTTAGTGCTCACAGCCAAACCGTATTAGCTCACGCTCTCAACGCATATTGACGGATGGCCTTTGCCAAGCCGTCGTTATCATTGGTATCGGTGACCGCATCCGCGTGTTGCTTGGCGATGGCGTTACCGTTGCCCATCGCAATAGCGGTACCGGCAAAATCAAACATTGGGATATCGTTGCGTTCATCACCCACGGCCATAATTTCCTGTGGTGTGAGTTGTAAGTGTTCAGCCAGTTGCTGCAAAGCTGCGCCTTTATTGACTTCTGGATGTACCACCTCAAGAAAATTGGGTGCGGTACGAATGACGGCCAGTTGTGGTGAAAAGGCCGCCGTGACCATCGGCGCCACCTGATCGAGCATGGTGGCATCACCGACAAATGAGCCTTTGGCGATGGCAAAGTCAGATGCGAGTTCATCCGGCTGGCGGATGAAGAGGCCAGCGCTATTTTCGGCCGCTTGCATGACGATAAAGGCATTCACATCGTGATCAGCGGTATAGATGGCACTGTCCGGCGCCACAATATTGAATGGAATCTGGTGGGTCCGGCCAAACGAGGTCATAGCGCGATAGGCTGCATTGTCGATGAGGCGTTTGGCGATGATGTGTCCCGCGACGGATTCAATCACGGCGCCGTTATAGGTAATCGCGAATTGATCATCGCCTTGAATACCCAGTGTTTTCAAGAAAGGAGTGACCCCAGCTAAGGGTCGGCCAGTACACAACACAATTTTGATCCGTTGGGCGAGCGCAGCCTGAATGGCATCGATGGTGGTTGGCAATAGGTCGTGTTTGGAGCTGAGCAGTGTGTCGTCGATATCGATGGCAATGAGTTTAATCATCTGCGACCTCCGCGATTAGCGCCGAGCCAATTCATTAGCGATGAATTGGAGGACACCTTGGTCTTCGTTATTGCCCGTGACGTGATTCGCCACCGCTAAGACGTCTGGTTGCGCGTTGGCCATGGCCACACCGGTTCCCACTGCCTGCAACATCTCGATATCGTTGCCACCGTCACCAAAGGCGGCCATGTCATCGAGTGAGATGCCTAGCCGCTGGCCCAAATGGGTGAGACCGTATGCCTTGTTGATGCCAGGTTGAATCAAATCGATATCGCCGTGACCGCTGCTGGTAGGCACAGCACGCCCAGCAAAACGGTCTGTGAAGTCTTTAATTAAGGCCTGTGTCTGCGGTACTGGGCAGGTGATGGCAAACTTCAAAATATTATCATCCATTTGGGCATAGTTATCGATGACAGCTAGGTGATGATAGTAGTGGCGCGCCTCTTCAACGTGAGCTGGGTCCGTTGTGTTCAGTGTATAAGCACTCTCTTGGCCACACGCGAGAATCTGAATGTCTGGGATATCCTGCAATTCAGTGAGCATTTCGTTGACGGTGGTGTCGTCGAAACTTTCCACGTTGTAGATGTGCTCAGTATCGCGGATATAGGCGCCATTTTCGGCCACAAAAATCACATCGGGGTAGGCTTCAAAAATGAGCGCAGCTGAAAGTATTGATTGCCACTGGCCACCACAAACTGAATATTGCGATCCAGCATTTGTTGATGGAGTTGGGCGAAACGCTCGGCGTCATAAGTTTTATCGGCCTTTAAAAAAGTACCATCCATATCGGTTGCAAAGAGTTTGATCATGATTGTCCTCCTGAAATGTCGTATTTCCAGTATAGCATGAATGCGCTTAATTGTTAGCGGATTCACATAATCTTAAAAGCATTAAAGTATGTGGCAATGCGCTATACTGAATTCATTACATATTATCTGAGTCGTGCGAAACAATTAAAGGAGGTTCCATCGTGAACAACAGTCAATTCTTTACTGATAATTTACCATTTTTCATCCCACTGATTATTCTGGAAGTGGGGCTGATGTTGACGGCACTTATCCATGTGCTGCGACATCCGCACTATCGCTTCGGTAACCGCATCATGTGGGTGCTCATCGTTGTCTTATTACAGATTATCGGCCCCATTATTTACTTTGCCTTTGGTCGGGAGTCAGAAGCATGAACGTGCTCGAAGTGAATCACGTGAATAAGCACTTCGGGGATAAGCAAGTGCTGCATGATCTCAGTTTTACGGTGCCAGAAGGGGCCATCTTTGGCTTTGTGGGTGAGAATGGCGCGGGTAAAACAACGACGATGAAGCTGATTCTGGGATTGGATACCATCGATGCGGGGACAATCAATCTTTTTGGGCAACCCGTCCATTATGGTGAGACCGCCACGAATCAGGCGGTGGGCTATCTGCCTGACGTGCCTGAGTACTATAACTACATGACGGCCGCGGAGTATCTGCGCTTTTGTGGGCGCCTCACCGCGATGGCACCAGATGAATTGAAAACGCGCATTCCGGAAATGTTATCGTTGGTTGGCTTACCGAACAATAAACATCGCATTCGGGGGTTCTCACGTGGTATGAAGCAGCGTCTCGGCATCGCGCAGGCGCTATTGAATCGTCCCAAGCTCTTGATCTGTGATGAGCCGACATCTGCGCTTGACCCCGCTGGCCGCAGCGAATTTTTAACCCTGCTCGCGAGTCTCAAAACGCAGACCACCATTATTTTTCGACCCATATCCTGGCCGATGTGGAGCGAGTGGCCGACCGCGTGGGGATTCTGCACCACGGTCAGCTGCAGGTGAACGACACATTGGCTGCGATTAAGGCCCAGTATGCGGTGAACCAAATCGTCCTAAGCTTTGAAACGGAAGCACAGGCAAAACAAGCAGCGACTTTAATTCAGGGTAAACAAAATGCGCAACGGGTCGTTGTGACCTATCACGATGACTACACAGAAACAGCCAATGCGGTGCTATCACAGCTCTTAGCCAATCAGTTGGTGCCGGTGGCGATGGATCGCAGCGAACCGAGTCTTGAAGACATCTTTTTGGAGGTGATTGCATGAGAGCAACCGCGGTATTTATCCAAAAAGAATGGCTCGAAACATGGCGGACACGGCGGGTATTGATTCTGCTCATCGTTTTCTTGATTTTTGGGATTCTCAGTCCGTTATTCGCCAAATTGACGCCGGAACTGCTCAAGGCAACGTTGGGCAATCAGATGGCAATCACCTTACCCAAGCCGACCTCGGTGGATTCATGGACGCAGTTTTACAAGAATATCACGCAGATGGGCATCTATATCGTGGCCATTCTGTTTGGTGGCACCGTTAGTCAGGAATTGGCACATGGCACCCTGGTTAATCTGGTGACCAAAGGCTTACCACGCTATGCCGTGGTGCTGGCCAAGTTTGTCGTGGCCTATCTGCAATGGGTGCTGGCCATTCTGCTCGCATTTGCTGTGACATTTGGCTATACCTGGTATTATTTCCCGGACAATCATTCCCCACATCTGTGGCAGGGTATTGTGCCCGTATTGATTTTTGGCTTCTTCTTCATTGCGGTCATTGTGTGTGGTTCTAGTCTTTCTGCCAACAGTTATAGTGGCTTACTGGCCACCATCATTGTGGTTGCGGCCTTGTACCTCATCAACTTCTGGAAAGATGCACAGCGATTCAATCCGATCAGCCTAATCAGTGATAATGTGACACTGACCAAGGGCAGCGAGACGCTGCAGCACTTGGCACCGGCTTTATGGCTCAGTGTTGGCGGCGCGGTGATGCTATTGGGGCTCAGTGTCTGGTTGTTGAACCAGCGTAAGCTCTAGTTGACAAGGGCAGGTTAAACGTTCAGAATCCATTTGTTTATAGAATGGAGGGCATCATCATGGGCGGTATGCTCTTATTGATCTTGGGAATTTTCTTCTTTACGCGCAACCTGTTTCGTTTTGAAAAAGTGTCACGGTTTGAAGCCGTAATTTTGCCGGTATACAGTCTGATTATGGCCTGGCTCGCCTTAGACCAGCATCATCCATCAGTGATGGCCATCGTCGTCACCGCGATTTTTGGGGTGCTCATGGCGTGGCTCCAGTCATGGGGTGCGCGCGTGAAAGTGACGGGCGAACAGGACAAACATGACCGGCCCGTTGTCGAAGTGCGGCGGGGTTGGTGGTACCTGATTGGCTGGCTATTGATTTTGTGTACGGGATTGTGTTTGCCGTCATGTTGGGTGAACATGTCAATGTGTTGGAAGAAGCAGGCAATGAGATTGCCAAGGATCTCTTCAGCTTCCGCAATTTCTCCACCGCTTCCAGTTGGAATATCTACTTGCAGTCGGGGATTGCGAGTTTGGTGTATACGTTGTTGCTTGTGCGCAAGGAGCCTAAGGTGAAACACGCCATCGCGCGGCGTCAACGGCATAAAAAATAGAATGCAGACTTGCATTCTTTTCTTTTACAGTCATAATGAGTGTGTACTCACTCATTATGGAGGTGGAAATAATGGCAACGATTCAAGTCACACATCTGGTTCAAGGCTACGCGACAACCACGGTCTTGAACGATATCAACCTCGAAACGAATCCCGGGGACATCGTGGCACTCATTGGCCCCAGTGGCGCGGGCAAGACAACTCTGATCAAGACGATTATGGGTATGCTGCGGCCTAAGTCTGGCCGAGTCAGCGTCTTCGATCAGGCGATGCCGAATCGTGCACTGCTCGCTCACATTGGTTTCATGGCGCAAACCGACGCACTGTATACCGACCTCACCGGGCGTGAGAATCTCAATTTCTTTGGCGCGATGCAGGGCGCATCACGCTCGGCACTGCAAGTACAGTTGGCGCATGCCGCAGAGGTCGTGGCACTGACGCCAGATCTCGATCGCCGCGTTAGCACGTATTCAGGCGGGATGAAGCGCCGTTTGTCCCTGGCGATTGCGCTGTTGAATGACCCACCGCTCTTAATTCTGGATGAACCCACCGTTGGGATTGATCCCGAGCTGCGGCGTCAGATTTGGACGGAGTTACACACGATGGCATCAGCAGGCAAAACCATTCTGCTGACAACGCACGTGATGGAAGATGCAGAAGAGGCGACCCAATTACTGATGATTCGTGATGGTGCCGCAATCGCGCAGGGAAGCCCCACAGCGCTGATGGCTACCTATCACGTCCAATCAATCGAAGAAGTCTTTTTAGCGGCAGGGAGGCAGCAAGATGCGCATATTAGCCATGTTTAACCGCATTGTTCGCGAGATGTTGCGCGATAAGCGCACGCTCGGACTCATGTTTGGAGCACCACTGTTGATTTTGACGTATTTTTTCTGTTTCAAAACAATCAAACCAATAAGGCGACATTAGCCGTACAAGGCATCGATGCGCCACTGCGACAAGCGATGAAGAGCAATCACCTCACACTTAAAACCGTCGCCGAAAACAGCAAGCCCACCCATGTAATTCGGCAGCAAGATAGTGATGGTGTGTTGCGGCAATCAGGAACCCAATTGACATTAACGCTCGCAAATACCGATGAAGGCAAGTCGGCGATGATTGTGGCGGCGCTCAAACAGGCGCAGGTCAAACTCAAGATGCAAGCAGCAGCAACCACGATCAAGGCCCAGCAAAAGGCGCTGATGCAGATGCAAGCGGCCTTGAGACGGGCTGTTCCAAAATCAGCGTCAGTAGCGGGGACGTCCTATACCTTAAAAACGCATTACCTGTATAGCAGCGCAGACGGCACCTATTTTGATACCGTCTTGCCAATCATGATGGGCTTTGTGGTGTTCCTGTTCGTCTTCCTGATTTCGGGCATCGCCTTGCTGCGTGAACGGACCACGGGCACGCTGTCACGGCTCTTAGCGACACCGATTAAGCGCAGTGAAGTGATTATCGGCTATCTGCTGGGTTACGGTGTGTTTGGCTTGATCCAAACTGTCTTAGTGGTGTTGTTTGCCATCAATGTCTTCCAACTTCAGGTGCTTGGCAACGTGGCCAATGTGCTGTTGCTCAATCTGGCTTTAGCGCTTGTGGCACTCACGATGGGTCTGTTTGTCTCGACGTTTGCCGCCTCGGAATTTCAAATGATGCAGTTCATTCCCATCATTGCGATTCCACAGATTTTCTTTTCTGGTTTGATTCCAGTCGCGAATATGCCAAACTGGTTACAGATCATTGCACATGTGATGCCACTGTATTATGGTGCCAATGGGATCAGTGATGTGATTAAGAAAGGCAGCACACTGACACAGATTGGGCCAAACGTCCTCATCCTGCTACTCTTTGCGCTGATTTTTCTTGGCGCAAACTTGCTCACGATGCGGCGATATCGGCAAGTTTAGGAGGAACACATGACCGAACATATTGAAACGCTATTCGAACAATTTTTACAGGCCAGCGATATGCCGCAAAAGCAACAGGCGGTGCTGACGGCCAGCTTGACGCTATTTGCTGAGAAGGGATTCGAAGCCACCAGCACTCGCGATATTGCCACGGCAGCCAATGTGGCTGAGGGTACGGTATATCGACAGTTTAAAACCAAGGCGCAGATTCTGCAGGCCATTTTGCAGCCATTCACCGAGCATGTTTTTCCCAAAGCCATGAATGAGTTCTTGCAGGTGGTCACGCAGCAACAAAAGATGCCATTTGAGCAATTCTTACGGCTGATTTTGCGCGATCGCATCACCTTCTTATTTCAAAACCATAATTCGGCCAAAGTCTTTTTGGGTGAATTATTCAAACGCCCCGACATGGTGCAACAGATGCAGGCACTGTTTGTCACTCGGGCACAACCCATCATTGCTGACGTGATTGCGCAGTACCAGCGCGCCCGCCAACTCGTTGATTGGCCGGCGGAGCGCATCATGCGCTACATTGTGGGCACGGTCTTGAGCTATATCTTGCCCGTGTTATTGACGAATCATACCGCTAAGGCGATTGATGATGTGGTCAATGAGAGTGCAGAATTTCTCTTGCGGGGACTAGCGCCAACGGACTAATCGGTTGAATCAATCATGACGGCGCGAATATCGGTGATGGCCACAAAGTTAGCATCGCCCAGATAGAGCATCTGATTTTCCCACCCTTGGATGCGGCCGATGAGGGGAACTTGAAACCGTTGCTCGAGGTCAGTGATATTCGTGTAGATAATCACCGTTTGTTGCTTGGTTTGTGCTTGCTCGAGGATGGTCTTGATGTGAGCGGGCAGCATGGGGGCAGGAATCTGCTGGTGCCACATTTGTTCGGCGTCCTTGGCTTCAGCCTTGAGTGCGCTGGTGTGATCGGAGAGGTAGTAACCCTGCCACTTCAACATGCCCCGGTCGTGATAATCATTCCTAAAGAATTGGGCGGCGGTTGCTTCCGGGTCGTCGACTGGTCGAATGTGCATGTGAATCATTCCTTTGAATGAGATAATGGTTGCTCGGCCAAAATTGGCCTTCAAAATTACGAAAGTAAATCGATAATTGCGTGTGTGGCGCAACGCTGCGAGCAGTCGCTCGAGATAAATCAAATCATATTGGGTCACCGAATGGAGCGGAATTGAGCGCTCGCGGTGGCCCTTTTTGAGGCTGTGAAAAAGAAATTGTATTGCTGATCGAAGTGATCATCGACAACCACCAACCAGTAACGCGTGTGCATCGCACGGGTGAAGAGGGTGTCGATTTTACTGGTGATGAGGACCAAATCGTTATGCATAGGCGTTACCCCCATTGTGCCCGCCGACAAGGGAAGCGCGCTGGATGGCGGTGCCGCCATCAATCAGGCTGCGCGCATAGATGAGGGCGGTGAAGCCGAAACGATCGCGAATGGTATCGACCAAGGCATCGATATCGGCTCGCCGTAACTGTTGCTGCGGCGGGGCGAAAAGGTTGAGCTGTAGTCCCGTATCTTGATGCAACTTGCCAGCGGAAACGGCAATGTTGCGCACGACTTGGCCGTCCCATGACTGACGAAAAATGTGGAAGAGCGCATCAATAATCGGCTGGTTGCGATTGGTGCTGTCAATGGTGACGGTGTGGGCAAAGCCACTACCACCGCCACTTTCCTTGGTGGCATAGGCAAATCCAATGGCGAGACTGATTCGCGTTGCCTGCACATGGTGGTGGCGCAACCGAGAAGCGACTTGCTCACCGATTTCTTTGATGACGGTCTCGATTTCATTTTGGAGGCGATAATCGCGCGGCAACACCTGAGAATTGCCGTAGCTGCGTTCCTTTGGGGTGGCGCGGTAACGCGGTTTGGCGCGATCGACGCCCCAAGCGGTGGCGTACAACTGGGCGCCGATAACACCCATCTCGGCCTTGAGCTGCCAGGGATCGGTGGCAGCGAGTTCGCCCATCGTGTGAATGCCTAGGCGGTTGAGGTGGTCAGCGGTGCGCCTGCCGATACCCCAGACCTCGGTCAGGTCAGTGATGGGCCAGATCAAATCCTGCACGGTTTGGTAATGAATCTCGGCAATCAAATCGACATTGTGCTTGGCGTAGAGATCCAGAGCGAGTTTGGCCTGGGTGGGATTATCGCCGATACCAATCGTGGTGTAGAGGCCGAGCTCCTCTCGCACGGTCGTCTGAATTCGTTCGGCCACTTGGCGCGGTGAGCCGCCAAATAAGCGCCAGGAGTGCGTGAGATCGAGTAAGGATTCATCGATGGAATAGGGAAGCAGATCCTCATCGGCGACAAAGCTTTTAAAAATTGCATTAATCTCTAAATTCCGCTTGATGTAGAGATTCATCCGTGGCGGCACCACTATCAGCTTTTCATCTTGTGGCAAGTCGCGTTGCCGCGAGACGTTGGCCTGCAAATGAAAAAGCTTCTTTGCCATGGGTGAAGTTGCCAGAATCAGGCCGCCATTGGTGTTGGCCTGTTCGCTCATCACGACTAAGCAGGTCTCCAGTGGCGGCAGACCGCGCATGCTGGCCTCGACACTGGCATAACGACTTGTTATCAATCAGAAAAAAAGACGCCACGTGGTTCATCGTGATAGTCCATAAGAACTCCTCCCCGTCAGATTGATTATACAAATAATACGAACATATGTTCGTCTATGTCAAGCGGAAATTATGCCTGCCGAGATAAAAACGGTGAAACAGATTATGATTTCTTGAAAAAAGTTTCATGAAACATCCTATCATTGGTCTAGTCCTAAAGTTGATTAAATAACTGAAATACGGTTTCAATCCATTTCACGACAACTGCGAAACCGCTTAACATAAAACGCGCTGTCACGTTGTTTATCAAATGTAACAGCTCCGATAAAGCATAGTGACGCGCGTCGCGGGCAGTATATCAATATTGTTTTCGTTAAACGTGTCTACCTGTGATAATGAGAAAATAAACGTTGTTATTAGTTTTTTCGATTGTTTAGGAATTTTTAATATGCTATAACTGAAATGTAAGCGGGAACACAAAAAGAAATGGAGGGAATTTTTATGCAAGGATTTATCGCATTCATGGAGAAACATTTTCTACCTGTAGCTGCGAAAATCGGGAATCAACGCCACTTGGTTGCGATTCGTGATGCGTTCGCTTACACAATGCCTTTAATGATCCTCGGGGCCTTTGCCGTATTGATTAATAACTTACCAATACCGGGTTGGGCGAACTTAATGAACAGCATCTTCAGTGAGAAGATTAAGGGTACATATATCTGGACAATGTTTGGGGGCAATATCTGGAACGGGACATTCGCTATTTTAGGGATTATGATTGCCTTCTTAGTTGCCTATAACCTGGGTAAGTCATACGATGTTAATCCTGTGGCTTCTGGGATCGTTTCATTGGGTGGATTCTTTGCTGTCGGCGGTGCTGCCGGCATGGATGCATCCGGATTATTCATTGCTTTGATTGTAGCCATTATTTCAGTTGAAATGTTCCGTCGTCTTTCTGGTAACAAGCACTTAGTCATCAAGATGCCTGATGGTGTGCCACCTGCAGTTGCTGCTTCTTTCGCAGCATTACTGCCAGCGATGATTACCATCTCTGTTGTGGCCCTTGTGACAACCTTCTTCAACGCTGCACACGTTGAAAATGTTGTGACAGCTTTCTACGCAGCCGTTCAAAAACCATTCATGGGGATGGCCAACAGTTATCCAACAGCGCTGTTACTGGCATTCATCACCCCATTCCTCTGGTTCTTCGGGTTACATGGTGCTAACATGATCGAACCATTCATGCAAACCATCAACGCCCCAGCTATCACTGCTAACTTAGCAGCGATGAAGGCCGGCAAGGATATTCCTTATATCGTTAACAAGCCATTATTCGACTCATTCGTTAACATGGGTGGTACTGGTGTGACTATCAGCTTGATTATTGCCATCTTCTTGGTTGGTCGTAAGAACAAAGCCTATATGACCGTGACAAGTTTGGCCACAGCACCTGGGATCTTCAACATCAATGAACCGCTGATGTTCGGGTTACCAATTGTGTTGAACCCAATCCTGTTCGTGCCATTCATTTTGGCACCAATGGTATGTATTACAGTGGCATACGTTGCAACAGCCGTCGGATTCATGCCGGCATGTACCGTGATGGCACCATGGGTTACACCACCAATCATCGGTGGGATTATCGCCACAGCTAGTTGGCAAGGTGGGGTTATTGCCGCATTGAACATTGTGTTGGCAACGCTCATCTATCTCCCATTCGTCTATATGGGAACGGTCATGGAACAAAACGTGAAGCGAGCCAAGCTTAATTAAAAGAGTGCGAACCCACACAGTTTGGCTGTGAGCACTAACGGAGACTAGCGCTACAATTGCGGTTTATGCAATTGGCGCTAGTTTTTGTTAGGCGGAACAGGCAGTGTGGGTAAGCATGTTTAGAGCGTGACGAGTCCCGGTTAGCAAACGAGGTATAACGAAACTTTCGAGTTTTGTCATACCTCGTTTTTATATTGAAATTAACTAATATAGTGTTAAACTATATGTAATCGGTTACATATGGAGGCGGTAAAATGAATTTTGGTAAGCATTTCAAGACGATTTATTCGGTGCGATTCGATCAAACGACACTGCGCTTTGAGGATTATCCGGAGTTGGCAACGCTAGGCAACTGGATTCAACACCGGGAACCGTTGATGTGGGCATGCGAATCAACGTTGCACTACGATGAGTTTCAACAGGGGTTCTACCGCATCACAGACATGGATGCCACGCGGGTCAAAATTTTTGATGGCGCACCAGGACTTTATCGCGCACCACTAGCGCAGAATGACATCTATAAAGATTAAAGCAAGTAAATATAATCTCCGGTCAATTCTTTTTGGAATGACCGGGGATTATTTTTGTTATAATGGGCAAAAACAGATCGGAGGAAGTCAATGATTCAATCGATTAATCGAAATCCGATGTTACTACAGCAAAAAGCGGTGTCAGCAACACGCGCGGATGTGTCCGTGGCCCAGGATTTGCTGGACACGCTGATGGCACATCGCGATCACTGTGTGGGTATGGCGGCGAATATGATTAGCGTCAACAAGCGCGTGATCGTGTGCCAACTGGGCATGTTGCCAGTGGCAATGATCAATCCTGAAATAACGGCGAAACACGACGCCTATCAAACCAGCGAAGGGTGCCTCTCCTTATCCGGTGAACGTGAAACAACGCGCTATCAACGCATTCGCGTGCGCTACTTGGATATGCAATTCCAACCGCACGAGCAGGAATTCACGGATTTTGCTGCCCAGATTATTCAACATGAAGTGGATCACTGTGAAGGTATCTTGATTTAGCGCTACGCTTCACACGAAAGGAAGTACCATGCAAACACTGTATCTTGTCGGTTTATTGCTGGTTGGGGTCATCGCGGCCAATATCGTCAAACAATTTATGCCGCGGATTCCCGACGCGTTTATCTTTATCGGAATGGGCTTGTTACTCTCGTTCACGCCGATTTTTCATAACTTTGAGTTAGAACCTGAGTTTTTCATGCTGGTCATTATTGCCCCGTTAATGTTTGTGGACGGGCAGCGTCAATCATTTGAGAAAATCCGGCAAAATTTGGTGTCATCTTCATGCTATCAGTGGTGCTGATTGTGGCTACGGTGCTCATCGTTGGACTGCTCACCAATTTTGTTGAGACCAACTGGACACTGCCGCTGGCCATCGCACTGGTCGCGATTGTGACTCCAACGGATGCCGTTGCGGTCAAATCGATTACGGGTGGCACAAACGGGGCAATGCCGAGTGGTGTCGGTGATGCGCTGGAACTAGAGTCACTGTTCAATGATGCGACTGGGCTGGTCATGTTAGATTTGGCCTTGTCCGTGCTTGAAAAGGGCAGTTTTTCATTGGCATCAGGATTGCAGCATTTTGCTTTTGTTGCTATCGGTGGTGTCTTAATCGGGATTGGCCTGGGGCTACTGATTGTCAGTTTGCGCGTGTGGCTGAATGTCCACGCGACCAATCCAGAAACGACAATTATTCCCATCAGTCTGCTGACACCATTTGCCGTCTATCTGATTGCTGAATTCTTCGGTGTCTCAGGGATTTTGGCGGTGGTGGCATCGGGAATTGTTCACAACTGGGAATCCGTGCGGTTGCGGCTCACATCAACCCAGGTGCAACTCACGTCCACGACCATTTGGAATACCATTACCAATATTTTGAATAGCATTGTCTTCATGATTTTGGGCTTATCGCTGCCGGTTGTCTGGAGTGATTTTGTCGATATGGGTGGCATCGATTCACTGCAATTGATTGGCCTCTCTGTCCTCATCTATGCGGCCATGTTGGCTGTGCGTTACGTATGGGCGTTGCGTGAAGACAATCCATCTGTGCGGTCGTTACTCGGCTCATCAGAACAAGTGCGGCACGAGCGATACGCGCGCATCTTTGCCTTTGGTGGCATCCACGGCACCATGACACTGGCGATGGCTTTTTCGCTGCCACGTGTCATCAGTCGCCATGCCTTTCCGCATCGCGAAGAGCTGATCATCGTAGCCACCATGGTGATTTTGATCAGTATGGTCGTTAGCGCGCTGGTATTGCCACGACTCATGCCGGAGAACACGACAGGCTACACGGATGACGATCTCGCTCATGTGCGCAACAAAATGGTCGATTACGCGACCTTGCAAGTGCGCCCACACATCGATGACCATGATGTGCGTGAGGCACTCACCACGCAATTGCAGACACAAAAAGGTTGGGTGGAACGGCCGGTCATTGATAATGACTTTCAGCAATTGTTGGATGGTACCAAGGACTACATTCGCACCTATGTCCATAGTGATGAAGTGGATGCGAACTACGGGCCCATGGTGGTCGATATTTATGACAAGATCCTCAACAACTGGAATTCACAGTTCAAGAATAAACATACGTTGAAACATGAAATGCACGTGCTGAAGAAACAGTACAAACACGCGAAGTGGCATGTTAAACATGGCGTGGTCACACCGCGGCAACGCGAACGCTCACGTGAACAATTTAAGGCCAGCAAGACGCCTGAAGAATGGGCACAGTGGAAAGATACGCGCACGGCGGTGACCAACCTGAATACGGAAGTCATGGCACATGTCGATGTCTTCTTGGATAATACCTTGCGCGAGCGTTTGGGTGAGCACCAGAGTCAAAACTCATACATCTATGCGGTGCGCCAAGCCGTCAATGATTATCTGACGCGGGTGAGCCACGATTATAATCGTGAAACAATCAAGGTCGATAGTGACTTGTATATTCAAGCGTTCCAGTTTGAATATAACTTGTTCAGCAGGCCAGCAGCCAATTACCACACAGCATGGTCAGCACGCTGTACAGTGAGATTAACCAGGCGCAAACGCTACAGTTGCAACAATTAGAACAACTGGAAGAACTGAATACCGAAAACGAAAAACTCGCGTTGGAACGAGGATAAAATTAAAAAAGGTGACATCGGAGCTGAATCGCTTCGGTGTCACCTTTTTGATTTTAGGGGATTTGTCACGCTCTAAACGCGTTCCCAAAGGCAAAACACTCCGGTTAGCTCATCTTTGCCGAAGCCACAAACCGGCTTCTGGCCAAGATTTTGCTAATCCTCATGTTTTAAGCGCCTTTGATCACGCTCTAAACGTGCTCACCCACACTGCCTGCTCCGCCTAACAAAAACTAGCGCCAATTGCACAAACCGCAATTGTTGCGCTAGTCTCCGTTAGTGCTCACAGCCAATTCGTGTGGGTTCGCACTCTAACGCCTTTGGTCACGCTCTAAATAATACTTCCAATCGTGAATAGCAGGGTGTAACCGATAAAGAACAGCGTCGTGCTCTTAATAACGCCCATGTATGTCTTTTGCTTGTCAGGTAAAGCAAAGAAGGGCTTGAGGCCGCGCCACATTGGAATCAAGATCAAACTACTGAACAGCACGGGCCAAGGGGCAAATCCGAGCGCCACGTTAGCCAGTGGCCACAGTGCACCGACAACGTTGACAACCTTCATAATGATGATGGCATTGTTTGCACCTGTGAAATAAGGCAGGGTGTAGCGATGGTTAGCGATGTCTTCTTTGAGGTCGGCGATGTTGTTAGCCAGTTGGACCCCGAAGAAAATCAGCGTCTGCGGTAAGGCAACGAGGAAGACCTCGCCGGCTACTTGCCAAGTGAATGGGTGCTGTCCATAGAGGCAGACATAGACGCAGGTGAGTTGAATCAAGTAAGAGATAGAGAGTGCCACGGTCGTTTCAGCCAATGGGGTGGCATTGATGGGGAACTTACCGGCCGTATAGAAGATGCCGATGAAGTACCCGATAGCCCCGAAGATTAAGACCGGCCAACCCGTGCGCAAGAACAGGAAGAAGCCGGGAATAGCTGAAATGACATATAAGGCAATCATCAGTTTGCGGACACCGCTGAGTGGCAGATTCAATTTGCCAATCACGTTGACCTTTTTGGTGTAGTACTCCCGGTCGTGCGCGTGCTTGTAATCGAAATAATTATCCGAGACGTTTACGGCGAGATCGAAAATAAAGACGTCGAGCAAACACAGAATGACGTTCACCAAATTGATGGTGCCGTAGAGATATTGCGCGGCCGCTGTTCCCAAAATAAACCAAATCACATTCAAGGGTGCGATATAGATTTCGGTGATGGCAACAAATGTTGGCCAAGTGAACCAAGATTTAGACATATGTATTCCTCCAATGATGTACGTTTCATATTATAGTGGATGTCGCGGCAACAACCAATGCTGGTGACTCGTAAAATTCGCGAGTGCGCAAAACGAGTCGTTGCGGCATCGCGTTGTATAATAAAAACGAATTGAAACGGAAAACAGGAGGATGATGACGATGCAATTAACTTTTCACGGGCACGCTTGTATGATGTTGACGACGGATGAAGGCAAACAAATTCTGGTCGATCCATGGATTGATGGCAATCCTCAGACCGATTTGGATCTAGATGTGAAGTGCGATGCGATTCTGGTGACACACGGCCATCACGATCACAGTGGCGATATGATTGAAATCAGTAAGCGCAACAATGCACCTATCATCGGCATGCCTGAGCTGGTTCATTACGCTCAGAGCCAAGGCGCGCCAGAAGGCCATCCAATGAATCTGGGTGGAAAGTGGACGTTTGATTTTGGGACCGTCAAAGTCATCCATGCCCAACACAGCTCAAGTCTCGAAATTAATGGGTTACCTGTCTATATGGGCGAGGCATGTGGCTACATGGTCACGGCCGATGATAAGACCATTTATTTCGCGGGTGATACCTCAAATTTTGGTGATATGAGTTTGTTCGGTAATGGCTTTGATATTGATGTTGCGGTCTTACCGATTGGCGGTAACTTCACCATGGGGCCAGAGGAGGCTGCCAGTGCGGCTAAGCGGCTCAAGGCTAAGCACGTGTACCAATTCACTACAATACGTTCCCATTGATTAAGCAAGACCCTACGGCGTTTGCAGCACTGTTACCAGAAGGTGTGGTTGAAATCGTTAAACCCGGTGAGAGTGTTACCGTCTAAAGTCAAAAAGCGTGTCACGGCCCATGTGGATCACGTGATACGCTTTTTAAGTGGCTAGTTGAGCGCGCCTTCGATTGTCTTGATATCGGGTCGCTGATCATAGGCGATGATGGTGCGTAAAGCGGCCGTGATGGCGATGAGATCTTGGTCGAGCGTTAGGCTGGGCTGCTTATCAGGGGCCTGTTCAGGCAGATAAGGAATATGGATGAAACCAGCCTTGAGTGTGGGATAATCTTTGGCGCGGATGAATTGGGAGACATACATCAGATGATTGCAGACGAATGTGCCGGCGGAATTGGAGACTTGGGCGGGCACACCAGCCTTGCGAATCGCTTGAACGATGGCCTTGAGTGGCAGCTGGGTGAAGTAGGCTGAATCTCCCGTTGTGGCAATGGGTTCATCCACGGGTTGATCGCCTCGATTGTCCGGAATGCGCGCGTCGTCGAGATTGATGGCGACTCGCTCAATCGTGACGGCATTTCGACCGCCTGCCTGACCGATATGAAGCACAACATCGGGTTGGGATTTCGCGATAGCTTCCTGCATCAGCGGCATCATGGCGCTGAAAACAGTTGGTACCTCGAGTTTAATAATCGTTGCACCATCTAGCTGCTCCGGCAGGCGTTTGACCACTTCTAGCGCGGGATTAATCGTGGCCCCACCAAAGGATCAAAACCAGTCACGAGAATTTTCATCATGAAGCCCCCTTTATTGATTACTAAGTTAAGCGTTGCTAGCGCGCTCGTCAATGATAATGCGTGTTATTTGTTGTTCGTTTTTGTTTATTTTTGTGGAAACGGTTTCTATTTTCGCGTATAATAGAGATAACAAACAAAGAGAAGGAAGTGCAACCATGACACAACGTCGGAAAACTTACTTATTCTGGGCTGCCATTGTGATTATCGCTAGTCTGTTCGGAACATACATGAACAACGAAATTGTACGCTTGGGTCAAGTCTTCATCACCGTTTATGCGCTGTATCGCTTGTTGAAGATGGATGGCGCTTTGAAGCGGGCCGAACGTGCCGCACATCGAACCAAAATCTAAATCAAGTATTGTTGGCAATAAAAAATGAGGTTGCGATCATCCGCAAGGATTTGGTCGCAACCTCTTTTTGTTTGACGATTCATAGCGATTACATAAAAAAACCACCCGCATGGCGAGTGGCTTCTAAGTCATTATGCTGTTGCATCTGCTGCTTTATCAGTCGTAGCGGATGGGACAAGTTTAACGTCATCGTTAACTTCGTGACCAGCGTCCGCATACTTTTGATTACGCTTCTTCATTTCGTGACGGTACCACATGAAGATAGCGAGATAGGCAACTAATGCCAGTGCTGCGTAGAGAATCATCATGATATCACCCTTAGAAGCTTTACCAACTAAGATGGCGATGAATTGTTCGATAGGACCTTCTTTGGTAGCGGAACTGAACAAGCCAGTTGCTGGGATACCAGGAGCGTGTAAGGCACGCGCGGTTGATGTGATAAATGGTGCAGATAATGTGCCGGCCCACAGGAACAGTGGTAATTCCAAAGCCCCGATAACGATCATCCGAATAATCCGACCACGTGTGACAACTAACAGAGCAGGGGTAACACCCATGGCGATAATCCCACCTAAAGGTAAAATCTTGTTACCAGGGAGAACCAGTGCTTCGAGTAACATAATTGGTGCTAAGACGTTGGCAGCAGCCCAGATTTCGGCACGGCCAGCTAAGAAAGGCCAGTCCAAACCGATGTTTAACATCCGGCCGTTTAAGCGCTTGTTGGCAAGGTCAGTCACACCTTGTGAGAGTGGTTCAACAGCAGCGATAAACCATGAACCGATCAAGCTGAATAACTCCAAGCAGGTTGCGGCCATGAAGGCTAACGTTGCAATTTGGGTAATGTTTTGACGTGACAGTAAACCAATGAAGATCCCAAGATAGATCCCGATGGCGAAACGACTGCCCCAGAAACCGATCTTTTGGTTCAGCTTAGCAGCATCGAAATCGTACTTGTCTAACCAAGGGAAAATCTTGTCGAATAACTTGTCGAAGACCATGATGATAGGGTTCATCATGTAGTTCAAGTGAGTTGTGGTCATTGGGTTTTCCCAATCATCCAACAGATCGTTGAAGGTAGGCTTCATCAAGTCAGAGTTGATAATCTTCAAGATCCCGATGAAGATAACCAGTAATGTTGCGATGAACAGATTGGCACCCATAAAAATGGCTAATAACCCGGTGAATGATAAGTGCCAGATATCGAAAATATCAACGTCGAGGGTGTTTGTCTTGTTCCAGAACAACATAACTAAGTTAACAATAACTAAGATAGCTAAGAAAAACAGGGTATATGGTGAGCCCCAAGTAATGGTAGCTAATGGTGCCCAACCCAAGTCGGTGATGGAAAGGTCAATCCCAGTCGACTTAACAAACGCATTCAGCGCTGGTTGATAAGTAGTGGTCAATAACCCAATGACACTACTGATCGCAGTTAACGCAATCGCTAACTTAATCCCACCTTCAAGGGCTCGGGTGAATTTGACCCCGACAGCCCAGGCAATCAAGGTCAGGACAATCAGCATAATCGATGGCGCACCCATATCAATGATAGGCTTGAATATCGTGTTGGCGAAATCAATGACGGCTTGCATTCTTTCTCACTCCTTCTATATATGTATGTGGATGACCCAGTGTCACCCGCATGGTCTAAAACCCAAAGTTAGATGATGCCCGTTGACATGAAAAGTAGGCTAACGAATTAGCCCAGCTTTTCTTCCTTAATCACATTTTCAACCTTGTCATAGACAGGCTTTGCCATTGCAGGCATCCGATACAAGATAGGGCCAGCGTTGACAGTAGGGATGTTGACGTCAAAACCTAAGTCAGTCTTTGAGATTGGGGTGAAAATATCATAGTCTTTCAGCATGTCTTGGGTGATATCCTTCACCATGACAGCATCGGCACGGACATCATAACCGCGCTTCTTCATTTCGGTTTCCATTGCTTCCTTGATTTGGTGACTTGAGTTAACACCAGCACCACATGCAGCTAAAATCTTAATCATGATCAGTTTCCTCCTAATATAAGTTAGTTTTTAAAATGCGTTGCCAAAAGTTGATAAATACTGTCGGTATCTGTTGCGTTGAACAAGTTTTCCAATTCGCTCTGAGGCGTTGTGGTTAAGAAGTCCATAATCTGAGCGAGCACGTTGGCTTGGCCTTCAGGATCGTTGTTCAGAATCATGAAGAGGAACTTAACTGGAAATGTTTGTTCTGGATCAATCATGTTGTGAAACGTGATGGGATGATTCAACTTGATAGGAACAATGCGACGCGTGTTCACGAATTCGCCTTCCGTATGGGGAATAGCGACGTTAGGGTAATCGGTGTTCACAACACTCATATCAATCCCGGTTGGATAATTGCGTTCACGCTCGGTCAAATTATCATAGAATGTAGGCTTGACCGCGCCTAATGTTTCGAGTCTCGCTGAGACCTGCTTAAAAACATCTTCCTGTGTGGTTGCGTCTTCGATGAAGATGAGTTCAGGAGAGAAGAGCTTACTGTGTGCAGGTTCGATCATCATGGGCCACCTCTGTTTCTAAATGTTTTGTTTTGTTCTAACTTGTTACAACTCTCATTATATACAAACGCTTCCAAACGTCAACCACTTTTTGTAATCGCTTTTTTAATAACGCGAGTTTTCCTATAGAGACGTAAAAACACCGAAAATATTTGAATTTTAGCGCTTGACGTCACTGAACTGGCATGGTATCTTATACACGTAATAAATAAACAAAACAAACAATTAAGAACAAAAGCGAGGCGACTCAATGCTGAAACGAGAAAGATTACTCACCATTAGACAACTCGTGGACCAGAAGGGGATTGTGACGGTCAATGAAATCGGCGAACAGCTCAATGTTTCGACGATGACTGTCCGGCGCGATCTCGATGAATTGGCAGAGGACAAGACCATTATCCGGATTCACGGGGGTGCGCAAAGCCGTAACTACGTGAAAATGACCGAACTGTCCCGGGTAGAGAAACGAGCTTTGCATGTCGATGCCAAGAACGAAATTGCCAAGATTGTGGCATCCATGATTGAACCGGGCGATACCGTGTACTTGGGGCCTGGCACAACCAATGAACTGGTCGCACAACATTTGGAAGTCGCCGATGTGCGTCTGATCACCAATAGCTTGCCCGTATTTGAAAGCTTTGAGGATAAGACGAACCGCTACACGCTCCAATTGATTGGTGGCAGTTACCGCGCACGGTCGGGCACTTTCATTGGTAGTTTGGCTAACGAGATGTTGGAACGCTTGCGCTTCACGAAGGCGTTCATCAGTGTCAACGGTATCTCTGGCAAATCTGTCAGTAATGCCAGCCCTGAAGAGGGCCAAACGCAACGCATTGCCTTGAACAATGCGGATCAACGCTATGTTGTGGGTGACCACAGCAAGTTGAACAAGCGTGACTTCTATAGTTTCTACGACCTCGATCAAATCGATGGTCTCATCACCGATAGCGGCGCAAGTCCGACCGCCATTGCTGAATGCAATCAGATTACAAAGGTGATCACAGCTCCTGTGATCCCAGACAATAAGGAGGAAAAGTAACATGGATGTTGTCATTGGTGCAGATAAAGATGGATTTGAAATGAAGGAAGCTGTTAAGCAATACCTGAAGGACAACCAATATCGTGTGATCGATGTTTCCGAAACACCATCAGATGATTTTGTGGATTCTTCACTGGCAGTGACAGACGTCATCATGAAGGGCCAAGCACACAAGGCAATCATGTTTGATCGCTACGGTGTCGGTTCTGCGATGGCTTCAAACAAGGTCAAGGGTATGGTCACAGCGAACGTTGCTGAAGAAAATACCGCCCACATGACCGCTGAACATAACGGCGCCAAGGCCATCGCCATTGGTACCGGGATTGTCGGTTACGACAAGGCCTTGTTAATCATCCAACGTTACTTGGACACCGAATATGCGGGTGGCCGTCATCAAGTTCGTTTGGACATGTTGGAAAAAATGATCTAATTGATTCGATAAACTGAAGACGAAAAGCGATTCAAGGAGGAACGAGCATGATTATTTCAATCGGTAACGACCACATCGTGACAGACGTTAAGATTCAAATCTCAGATATGTTGAAGGACATGGGCCACACCGTCATTGACGAAGGCACTTACGACAAGCACCGGACCCACTACCCAATTTACGGGAAGAAAGTGGCCGAAGATGTTGCTGATGGCCGCGCTGACTTAGGTGTTGTGCTGTGTGGGACCGGGATCGGGATTTCCACTGCTGCTGATAAGAACGATGATATTCGCGCAGCGTTGGTTTCTGATGTCACCTCGGCTAAGTACGCACGGGAACAATTGAATGCCAACATCATCGGTTTTGGTGGCGCCACAGTCGGCGAACACTTGGCTGAAGATATCGTCAAGGCCTTCCTCGATGCCAACTACAAGGAAGACGAAGCCAACAAGGCAATCATCAACAAGATTGATAACATTGCCACACCAAATCCAGATCAAAAAGACAACCCACACTTCTTTGATGAAGAAATTGAAAAGTGGAACGAAGGCGTTTATCACGATTAATGCGTGACAAACCAAAAAGAGTGTGACAAAATTTCGATTTTGCCGACGCTCTTTTTTATGAGAACTCATAATGGGAGGCTAAAACAATGATTTTGACAGTGACCATGAATCCATCAATCGATATGGCTTACACCTTGGATACACTCGCAATTGATACGGTGAATCGGACGGCGGATGTGCGTAAAACAGCAGGTGGTAAGGGCTTGAACGTGTCGCGGGTGTTGCATTTGATGAAGCATGACCTGACCGCGACCGGCGTGTTAGGCGGGTATTTCGGCCAATACATCGAGGCACAATTGGACCGTGATGGGATTGGACATAGCTTTACTCACATCGATCAGGAATCTCGCAATTCGATTGCGATTCTTCACGATGGTGGTGATCAAACTGAAATTCTAGAAGCGGGGCCCACATTGAGCGAAGCGGATGCGGACGCGTTTATGGCCCACTTTGATGACCTATTGGACCAAACCACGCTGGTTACCATATCTGGCAGCCTGCCAGGCGGACTGGCATCAGACTTTTACGCCAAAATGGTAGCGCATGCAAAGGCGAAACATGTGGATGTCCTGCTCGATTCTTCGGGTGCCTCACTCAAGGCTGGGCTCGATGCGCCGGATAAGCCATTGTTGATCAAACCCAACGAAGATGAACTCGGGGCACTGCTGAACACTACGGTTGATAAGCACGATTTGACCGCATTGCGGCAACATTTATCTGACGCTGTGTTTGATGGTGTGGCATGGATTGTGGTGTCTCTGGGCGCTGCGGGGGCATTCGTGAAGCACCTGGATCGCTTCTATCAGGTGACCATTCCAAAGATTAATGTCGTCAACCCCGTTGGTTCAGGCGATTCAACCTTAGCTGGACTGGCACTCGCGCTGGACAACCACGCCAGCGATGATGTCGTGATGAAGACGGCGATGACCACTGGTATGCTCAATACCATGGAAGCCGAGACGGGTTTCGTCAATCCAGCCTTATTCGATACTTATTTCAATCAGGTCACTGTAAAGGAAGTCTAGCCATTGACAACATACGATGAATTACGCAAACAAAATCCAACAATCAATATCCAACAGATTACCGATGCGACATTTAAGAACTACGGGCAGGTGTACACCCAATACGATGTCAGCGAATTGAACACCTTCATGGACCAAGTTGCGATTCCAAGTGATACCAATCTCTATGTACCTAGCAATCCAGCGATGGAAGCCATCCCAGTGGTGCAAGAAATCGGTCGGGATATTTTGGCGGCCTACCCATCGAAGCGGGCGAGTGTGCGGGCCACGCGGATGCATTGACGGCGTTTGAATACCACCAGGGCAGTGAGCTCAATGTCTTCATGTCGCCGGTAGTGATGGTGTTGGGCAAGCGCGGTCAGATGCACGACGGTCAGTTCGAGTTGAGCGATGCCGCGTATTTTTATGTGCCAGCGGGCAGTGTCATCGAGTTCTTCAGTGACACCTTGCACTACACACCGTGTGAAGTGACAAGTGACGGATTCAAGTTCATTGTGATGCTGATCAAAGGCAGCAATCAGCCATTGCCGAGTGACTTTCACAGTGATAATCCGCTCTTGGTCAAAACCAACAAGTTCCAGTTCGTCCATACCAGTCGCCAAGACAAAATCGCCCAGGGCATTCATGCCGGATTGAACGGTGAATTGGTCCACGTGAAGCCAGTGACGATGTGATTCAGATTAAATAAGGCTTATGAGCACTAGAATTGAACTATTTTTTGAACCGGGTTTTGAGATTTTATTGGTGCTGACGAGACAGATTCGTTCTTTTGAATTCGCTTTCAGAAAGCGTGGTAGCGGTTACTGAAATACGCTTCAGCACATTTTGCTAAACGTGTGCTAAAGCCCGTATTTAGTACAAATACAATCTTGAATTTTCTAAAGCATATTCTGAAAAAGTATGCTAAACTGTAGCAGTAAGTAAAATACATTTAAATTTCCTGGGAGGAATTTGATTTATGCCATTAGTACACGGTACAGAGATCGTTGCTGCTGCTCGTAAGGGCCACTACGCTATCGGTGCGTTCAACACCAACAACTTGGAATGGACTCGCGCTATCTTAGCTGGTGCACAAAAGATGAACGTTCCAGTTATTATCCAAACTTCTATGGGCGCTGCTACATACATGGGCGGCTACGAATTCTGTAAGACAATGATTGAAGCCACAGTTAAGGCTATGGATATCACAGTTCCTGTTGTTATTCACCTTGACCATGGTAACTATGATGCTGCCAAGGCTGCTATTGCAGCAGGCTACAACTCAGTTATGTTTGACGGTCATGACTTACCTTTCGAAGAAAACTTAGCTAAGACTAAGGAAATCGTTGCTTTAGCACATGCTAAGGGCATTTCCGTTGAAGCTGAAGTTGGTTCAATCGGTGGGGAAGAAGACGGCGTTGTTGGTGAAGGCGAATTAGCTGATGTTGAAGAAGCTAAGTTAATCGCTGCTACTGGCGTTGACTTCATGGCTGCTGGTATCGGTAACATTCACGGCCAATATCCTGATAACTGGAAGGGTCTGCACTTCGACCGTCTTAAGGAACTTGGCGAAGCCGTATCCGTACCATTAGTTCTTCATGGTGGTTCAGGTATTCCTCGTGAACAAGTTCAAAAGGCTATCACAATGGGTATTTCTAAGTTGAACATCAACACTGAATGCCAACTTGCCTTTGACAAAGCTACTCGCGAATATATCGAAGCAGGTAAGGATCAGGTTGGTAAGGGCTTTGACCCACGTAAGTTACTCAAGCCTGGTACAGAAGCTATCCAAGCAACCTTCGAAGAAATCACTGGCTGGATTGGTAACAAGCCTGTTAAGTTGGTTCCAGAAGAAATCTAATTTTTCATACTTAGAATTGTTTCGTAAGATGCAATTAGCATGAATACTTAAAAAGCGATCCAGACATTTGTCTGGGTCGCTTTTTTGTGTGGGAAGAATTTGTTAGTGCTCACAGCCAAAGCGTGTGGGTTCACGCTCTGTCTGCCAGTATCTTTTTGCCCCGCACGACTTCGGCTTGAACATTGATGACCGCCGTGCCGCCCAGCGATGTCCGCCGATTGACGGCCGCTTCCGAGCTCAATTCAGCATACACATCCGCCTCGATGGCAGGATTAGCAGCTTGCAGTGTCTCAAGCGACATTTCTTGCAGTGGCGTTTGGGTTTTGATGCCTTGTAGTACGAGTTCACCGACGATGGCATGAGCCTGCCGGAATGGAATGCCTTTGGCGGCGAGATAGTCTGCCAGTTCCGTCGCATTGGAGAAGTCATTGGTGGTGGCTGCTGCCATCCGCTTCTCGTGCACGGTGAGACTTGCCATCATGCCACTGAAGATATCCAGTGAGCCCATAATCGTGGTGTAGGTATCAAAGACGGATTCCTTGTCCTCCTGCATGTCCTTGTTGTAGGCCAGTGGTATGGCCTTCATCACGGTCAACAGCTGCATCAAGTTGCCATATGCCCGTCCGTTTTGCCCCGCACCAACTCGGCAAAATCGGGATTTTTCTTTTGCGGCATAATTGAGGAACCGGTGGCAAAATTATCGGCGAGCTCAATGTAATTGAACTCATAACTCGACCAAAGAATCAGCTCTTCGGCCAAACGCGACAGATGTTGCATCAAAATGGCCGCGTTGCTCAAGAATTCTAGCGCGAAGTCCCGATCGGACACGGCATCGAGACTGTTGTGATAGAGATCAGCAAAGTCTAATTCGTGAGCGACAAACTCACGATCGATGGGGAATGTCGTCCCAGCCAAGGCGGCACTACCTAAGGGCAACAGATCCGTATGCTTTTGGTTGAATTCAAACCGTTCATAGTCCCGTTGCAGCATGGAGAAATAGGCGAGGAGGTAGTGGCCATACGTGATGGGTTGGGCGTGTTGCAGATGCGTATAGCCGGGCATGATGGTGCCCGCATGTGTTTCTGCTTGCGTGAGCAGAACCGTCTGGAGATTGGTAATCGCAGCTAACACCTCGGGTAACCGATGCTTGAGCCACAGATGCAGGTCGGTGGCGACTTGATCGTTCCGCGACCGGGCCGTGTGCAGTTTGCCGGCCACCGAACCGATTTTATCCGTTAACATGTGTTCCAAGTTGAGGTGAATATCCTCATCAGCGACAGTGAAGTGCAGCTTACCTGCTGCAAGATCCTGTTCAAGTGCGTGGAGCCCCGATGTGATCTGATCGGCTTCTGCTTGCGAGAGAATGCCGGTATGGCCTAACATCTTGACGTGAGCGAGTGAGCCCTCGATATCTTCTTGCGCCATCACCTGATCAAATGTGATGGAGGCACCGAATTGATCGACCCATGCCGCCGCTTTTTGGGTGAACCGACCACCCCAGAGTTTATCAGTCATGTGGATTCATCTCCTCAGCGTGAATGTGGTTGACCTGTTCAAAGACGGTCGCTGGCAGTGTCCAGAGCTTGATGAAGCCCGCTGCTGCTTCTTGGTCGAAGCTGTCGGCACTGGTGTAGGTGGCGAGATCTTTGTTATAGAGCGAGTTCTCGGATTGACGTGCAACAGCAGTAGCTTGCCCCTTAAAGAGCTTCATTTTGACAACCCCATTGACGACACTTTGGGTGGCATCGATGAACGCCATCAAGGCATCAAAGAGGGGACTGATCCACTTGGCTTCATAGATCATGGTACTCAGTTGCTGCTCGATCAATGGCTTGTAATGGGCCACATCGCGTTCCAGCGTCAGATTCTCGAGATCCTTGTGCGCTGCCATAATCACGGCCGCTGCGGGTGCTTCATAGACCTCCCGTGACTTGATACCGATGAGCCGATTTTCGATTTTGTCAATCCGACCGATACCGTGTTTGCCGGCGAGGGTATTGAGGTGTTCAATCAATTCGAATAAGGGGAGGGGCTTGCCATCGATGGCTGTGGGAATCCCGTGCTCAAAAGTGAGCTCGAGGAAATCAGGTGTATCAGGCGTTTCTTCAACCGGTGCGGTCATGGTCCACGCATCGGCGGGTGCTTGCGTCCATGGATCTTCTAAGACACCAGCTTCATTGGCCCGTCCCCAAAGATTGGCATCGATGGAATAAGGTGAGGCTTTGCCGATAGGAACGGGTACATTGTGGTCCTTGGCGTAGTCGATTTCTTCTTCACGCGACCAATGGAAATCCCGAATCGGTGCTTCAATCAATAGGTTGGGATCTAAGGCGTGAATCGCGGCTTCAAACCGCACTTGGTCATTGCCCTTGCCCGTTGAACCGTGGGCGATAGCTTGCGCGTCCTGCTCGTGTGCAATCGCGACCAGTTTTTCGATAATCAATGGCCGTGACAGCGCGGAGACTAGGGGATATTCGCCTTCGTACAGGGCGTTTGATTTGATGACGGGGGCAACGAACCGATCAGCAAATTCCGCTTTGGCATCGATCACGATGCTTTCGATGGCACCGACTTGCTTGGCTTTGGCCTGAATTGCTGGCATATCGGCATCGGGCTGGCCGACGCTAACGCTACCGCAATCACCGCGTAACCTTTATCGATCAACCAGGGAATGGCAACAGATGTATCGAGACCACCGGAGTAAGCTAAGACAATTTTTTTCATAATGAATCCTCCTCAAATTAGTTGAAACGTTTTCGACAACCCGCAATAACCGGGGAAAAACTGAACGTCATGATGAAATAGATACCTGCCACAATCAGCATCGGTAAGAATGGTTGGAACGAGGCGCCTTGAACGACGGAACCTTCAAACATTAATTCGGTCGCGCCGATGACTGAGAGCACGGATGACTCCTTTATGACTGTCACGAACTCATTCCCCAGTGCTGGCCAGATGTTCTTGAGTGCTTGTGGGAAAATCACATAGCGCATCGCTTGGGTGTTGGATAAGCCCAATGAGCGTGCCGCTTCCGTTTGCCCTTCCGCCACGGAGTTCAACCCGGAACGAATGATTTCAGCGACATAAGCGCCGGAGTTGATGGCCATCGCGATGGCACCAGAGACAAAAGCGGAGAGGTTGATACCGAAGAACTGGGTCCCAAAGAAGACGATGAAGGCTTGCACCATCAGCGGCGTGCCCCGAATGAATTCAATATAGATGTTGGCCAGCAGCTTGCCGATTTTGGTGTGACCGATTTTTAATAACGCCAATAGTGTGCCGATGACGGAACCAAAAATCACGGTCAAAATGGCAAAGAGTAAGGTGTAGCCGGCACCTTTTAAGAAGAAGCCGCCGTACTTGGCCCAAAAACCTTGGTTGGCGCCTTCTTGCTGATAAGCCTGCTTGAGATAAGTCTGGTAGGTTTTGTTTGCGTTCATCTTGGTGATGACCTTGTTGACGGCAGCAACGAGTTTGGGCTGGCCGTTTGCCATGGCAATCGCGGTTGGGCTGGTTGTCGTAGCAAACTTGGGATCAATGGTCATCAGTTGTTTGTTTTGCGCGACGTAGGCATCCGCCACAATACTCGATAACACGCCGGCGTCCAGCTTGTTGAAGCTGACCTGACTGACCACATCACTCGCTTTGTCGAGACTGGAAACCACCGCACCGGGCAGTTGTGACTTAGCTAACTGCTCTTGGGTGGTTTGCTTTTGGGCACCCACCTTGGCGTTGCTGAAATCGGCAATGGTGTGATATTTTTTGCATCACTCTTGCGAATCAATACGACCTGGCGTTCTTCCAGATAGGGTTTGGAGAAGGTGACCTGTTTCTCACGATCGGGTGTCTCGGACATTCCTGAGATAATCATGTCCACCTTGTGGGTCTTGAGTGCACCAATCAAGGCATCGAACTGCATTTCCTTGAGCTGCAATTTAACCCCCATGGATGAGGCGAGGTTCTTGGCCATCGCGACATCCGCCCCGACGATGGTATCTTGACCATCGATGGTGGTGTGAAATTCGAGTGGTGCATAGTCCGCAGAAAGACCAACGATTAAATATCCACGTTTTGTATACTGGGCAAATCCGTTGCCGCCTGTACAGACTGTCCGGCTAATAGCAAAATCCCGAGCAACAATCCCACGATAGTGACCCAAACTTTTCGCATGTCCTCATCTCCTGAAATGAATTTTAATTGAATATATACCCATTTACACGATTATGCAAGATTTTTTATTTTAATTCAAAAAATATTCATCCATGCTGGCCGCTAATTAGGCCTAAAAGTGTGAGTTTTACTGGGATTAGCGTATAATCTGGGTGTACGAAAAAAGCGCACCGCACAAACTGAGACTTGAGTTTGACGGGTGCACGATGAATAAGGAGAGTCGATTTATGAATGATTTTCAGTATCACAACACCACAGATATTCGTTTTGGTCGCAACCACATCGATGCAGAATTGCATGATGCCGTGGCCCAGTTCGGGAACAAGGTGTTATTGACCTATGGTGGACAATCCATTAAGCGTTCCGGGTTATACGAGCGTGTGTTGAAGTTGTTAGACGGACTGGAAGTTGTTGAATTAGGTGGCATCGCGCCAAACCCTAAGATTGATTCCGTTCGTGAAGGCCAAAAATTGGCTAAAGACAACGATGTGCAAGTTATCTTGGCTGTCGGTGGTGGTTCCGTTATCGATGCCAGCAAGGTGATTGCTTCTGCACGCTACTATGAAGGCGATCCTTGGGACTTAGTTGTGAAGGCTAACGGTGCCGATCGGATGTTGCTGCCACAATTACCTGTGGTTGATATCTTGACCTTAGCCGCAACCGGGACCGAAATGAACTTTGGCTCCGTCATTTCAAATCCAGAAACAGAGCAAAAGCTGGGGACTGGTGGCCCGCAATCGCCTGCTGTCTCATTCCTGGCTCCTGAATTAACATTCACTGTCCCAGCTAACCAAACAGCTGCTGGTTCCATGGATATCATGAGCCACTTGATTGAACAATACTTCGACAAGGCCCCAGCCAATGATGTCAGCAAGGGCTTGATTGAAGGCTTGATGCGCACTGTCATCAAGTGGGCACCCGTTGCCTTAGATCAACCTGACAGCTATGATGCACGTGCTAACCTGATGTGGAGTGCCACCATGGCATTGAATGGGATTGTGCGTTCTGGTAACCAAAATGGTTGGACCGTGCACCCATTGGAACACGAACTGTCTGCTTACTATGACATCACGCACGGTGAGGGTCTCGGTATTCTGACACCGCGTTGGATGCAACATGTGCTGAATGAGGATACCGTTGCCTTGTTTGCTCGGTTTGGGCGTAATGTTTGGCAGATCAATGGCGAGGATGACCAACAAGTTGCCCTGGAAGCCATTGATCGGACTGAAGACTGGATTGAAAACTTGGGCATTCCAATGACCTTGCCAGCAGTCGGAATCAAGGATGAAGCCAACTTCAACGTCATGGCCACAAGTGCGGTTAAAGTGGGTCAGTTGCAAACTAATGCCTATGTGGGACTCAATGTTGATGATGTGATCACGATTTATCGAGAATCCATGAAGGACTGGCAAAAGTTGAGCCTGTAAGTTGAGAAGATGAACAAGAATCCGCGTTATATATTTATGGTAGCATAATAATTGAATGAACATTAGAAAGGCTATTCACACGTTAAAAACAAGTGAATAGCCTTTTTTTGTGTCCAATTATGCAAAATCGTATTTTTAGTAAAAATAAATACCTGTCATTTTTGTTTGTTATTGAAGGGGAAATGTTTAATTCCATGCGGGGCTTATTTCTCGGGAAATGCTGGTTTAGCCTTTGAACTAAGACTTTGCCACTGATTGGCAACATCCTTAGAAAAGATAACTGAATCCTACTGTAAAAAAGAGCTATAAAAGTAATTTTGTTATATAAAAATGGTTATTTTATAACGTGATTGACTTGATATAACGCTGTAAATTAGAGTTAATAGTGGCTATTGATTAATTGGCTGAGATTTAAAAATTCACTTTATGTCCCAAAAGACTGAAAATTTCTGTTACTTAATCAATGTGATTGCTAATCGAATCAATGATTAATGGGTTGTTGGTTCAAATTAAAAAATGGGGGAGCTTAAAGGATGCAAGGACAAATGGTTTTACAAGAGAATCCAAGTTTACCTAAAATCGGATTCTTCAAAAATTATATGATAATCGTATTTTTGTTGTTAGTCACACCAGGCACTCTTTTTCTGATTATATTTTTCTATATTCCTGTGATAGCAAACCTGGTGGCATTTCAGGATTTTCAATACTCTGATGCCGGATTCTGGTATAGCCTATTTCACAGCCCGTTTGTTGGCTTAAAGAATTTCAAATTTTTCTTTGCCTCGGCCGATTTTTGGATCGTGTTGCGTAATACCGTGGGTTACAATCTCATCTTTTTAGGGTTGAATTTCTTTTTGCAATTTTCTTTGGCGTTGTGATGAGCCAATTACGCAATCGTCGGTTGTTGAAGGTCTATCAAACTTCGATGTTATTCCCTTACTTCATTTCTTGGCCGATTATGGCGGCATTTCTCTATGCTTTTCTCAGTACAGATAAAGGCGTGATCAATCATTTGATTCAATCGATGAATGGCACACCGATTGATTTCTACAACACGCCTGGCATTTGGCCACTACTTATCATTTTCCTGGGCGTTTGGAAGGGGATTGGATACAACAGCATCTTATACTTTGCAACGGCTATGGGGATTGATCCTGCGTATTACGATGCAGCGATGATGGATGGTGCCAACAAGTGGCAACAGATTAAGCATGTGACCCTACCACATATCCTACCTGTTGCCACACTGATGTTGATACTCAATATTGGTGGCATGTTTCGAACAGATATCGGATTATTCTACATTGTCCCAAAAGCGAGCGCACCACTTATTAATGTCACACAAACCTTTGATACTTATATCTATCGGGCGCTATCGACCAGTAGTGATTTAGGCATGTCGACAGCGGCAGGCTTAATGCAGTCCCTTGTTGGCGTACTTTTGATTCTTGGATCCAATGCAATCGTTAGAAAATTACAGCCGGAATCAAGTCTATTTTAGGGGGAACCGCTCATGCGAAAGAAAAAACACATTACAGCAGTGGATATTCGCAGTTTCGGTGCTGGCACTAATCTTGTCTTCAACATCTTTTTACTGATTTTCTCATTGAGCTGCCTGTTTCCGTTTTTCTTTATCATCGTCGTTTCTTTAACCCAAGAAGCTGACATTACCCTCTATGGGTATCAATTCTGGCCAAAGCATTGGACAATGGCTAGCTATCAACATTTATCAAATTCTGGGAGCCAGGTATTTCATGCTTTTGGTGTCACCGTTTTTGTCACCGTTGTTGGGACCGTGATTAATGCGATGTGTAGTTCAACTTATGCTTATGCAATTTCGCGGCGTGACTTTGCCTTCGCAAAGTTCTTCACCTTTTTGCTTTGTTGCAGATGCTGTTTGCACCTGGAATGGTGCCGCAATACTTGATTGTGACGCAGATGCTGCATCTAAAAGATAATATCTGGGCGCTGATATTGCCGTCTGCTTTTGGTGTCTACAATGTTTTAATCATGCGCTCTTTTTTCAAAACATCAGTGCCAGAGGAAATCATTGAAGCGGCACGAATCGATGGTGCTGGCGAGCTACGTATCTTTAGCAAAATTGTGATTCCGTTAGCTGTTCCTGGGATTGCGACCATCAGTCTGTTCACGGCACTGGGTTATTGGAATGATTGGTTCAATGCCATGCTGTACACAAACAGTGATGCGGTCACACCTATTCAGTACTTACTTGTTCGGATCCAAAACAACATCTCGATGTTGACGCAGCAAATGCAATCAGGTGGTTCAGCGGCAGCGGGATTATCAGAAGTGCCGACAGAGGCAATCAGATTCGCTGTCGTCGTTGTCGCAACACTACCGATTGCGCTCACATATCCATTCTTTCAGAAACACTTTGTTAAAGGACTTACCGTTGGTGGCGTTAAAGGATAACACAAGAGGAGGATTCTAAAATGAAGAAATGGCGTCATATTATTTCAATAGCTGCAATTGCTGTGAGCACATTGGTTTTAGCAGCATGTGGCAAAAGTAGCTCAGCCTCAAGCACAAATAATGATGGCAAGACAGTGGTTTCCATGTATATGCCAGGCGATAAGCCTAAAAATTATGACGAAATGATCAAAACTGCCAACAAAGAAATTCAGAAGAAGTACCCAAAGTTGGCTTTGAACATGAATTTCATTGGTTGGGGCGATTACGATAAGAAATATAATGTCATGGTGACCTCTGGTGATACCTACGATATCGCCTTTACGCGTGATTACGTGACGAATGCCCAGAAGGGTGCTTATGCCGATTTGACTGACTTGATTCAAACTGACGCTAAGACGGCCTATGATCAAACTGATCCTGCCTATTGGAAGGGCGTGACCGTTAAGGATAAGATTTATGCGTTTCCAGTGAACGCGAATATCTATGCGCAAAACATGCTGACCTTCAGCGATGACTTTGTGAATAAATACAATCTGGATATTGATGGCGTCAACTCCTATCAAGACCTTGAACCAATTCTGACCAAATTCCATAAGGCTAACCCTAGTGTGGCTGCGTTTGCAATTGGCCAAGGTTACAAAGTTTCAAGCAAAGCGATGGAATATCCTTTAGGAAACGGTTTGCCTTTTGCGGTGGATGCGACGGGCAAGAACAAAAAGATTGTTAATATTTACAATACAGCGGAAATGCAAAAAGAACCTCAAAACGTTACATCAGTATTATTTGAAAGGCTATATTCCTCAGGATGCAGCGACTTCAAGTGTGCAATATCGACTACAAGATGCCAGCTGGTTGGTTCGTCAAGAAACGCAAGGGAGTTTTGACTATGGCGATACGACCTTGATCAACGCGGCAGGTGGTAAGCAAATGACCAGTAAGCCGATCACAGCGCCATTAAAGAGCCAAGCGCAGTCCCAGATTGCGTTGTGGAGCGTCTCTAAGTCTTCTAAGCACAAGAAAGAAGCCGTACAGATCTTAGGACTGCTCAACTCAAACAAAAAGTTACTGAATAACATTGTTTGGGGATTACAGAATAAGCAGTGGCAATTCACCGATGAAAAGAATGGCAAGATTAAAACCACCGCTGATTACAAACCGGGCTATTTTATTGGCGCGTGGATGATGGGTAATAATAAATTACTTTATACTCAGGACACAGTGACGCAGGCGATGATTGATAAGCGAGATCAAGAGATTAAAACGGCCAAACAATCCGTGATGTTAGGGTTCATGCCCGACACGAGTGCTTATAAAACAGAGCTGACGAATCTGTCGAATGTGATGAGTAAGTATTCTGACATTCTGAATACGGGAACGGCCGATCCTGTACCAACGATTAAGCAAATGAATCAAGAACTCAAAAAGGCCGGCTACGATAAGGTGCAAGCTGCGCTACAAAAACAATATGATGACTTCTTAAAGGCATAAAATGCATTTAAGTGAAAAGAAGGCTGTGTCGACCTATGAGGGGTGAGGGCACAGCCTTCTGTATGGTTCAGATGACTTTTACGAGGTGAGCAAAATGATAGGTAAAACAGCACAGATTATTTTTACGCGTGTTTTGTGATGATGATTTTAAATTTCTACTTTTTGTTTTCTCTGTCATGGGGCTGCTGATACTTGGTGTCGGTCCGGCATTGCAAACAGTGAATGAATTATTTCTGGACCATCACTGGCACTGGCAAGGCTACCGATTTAAGCAGGGGTGGCACTATTATCGCCAGTACTTTGTGAAGGCAAATTGTCATTTTTGGTTATTTGCCGGAATGTTGGGCGCACTGTTGTACAATCTCTATCTCAGCACTCAAATTAATCAGCCATGGATTTTAATGATTCAATTTGTGCTTTTAATGGGGATCATGATGACCGTCGCGATTAGCTTATTGTTTATGGCTATTCAAGCCAGATATGCCATTAATTTGAAGCACGGGATTGTCTTAGCGTTTGCGCAATTTTTTGACCATCCGCTTCAGATATTACGTTTCATTTTTGGCATCGTAACAATGGTCATTGTATGCATGCTATGGCCAGGGCTGGGGTTGTTTTTGTCCGTAGGCGCGGTGATTGTCTGGACCAACTGGAGTTTTCAGAAGTGGTACCAACGAGTGGATGCCATGTTCTCCTGATAGTGTGGCTAAAAGCTGTGAAGGCGTCTATGTCAGGTGTGAAACAGTGAACGTCAGTAGGTGCTTGAGCGTTTTCTTTGCGCCTTCACAGAAGGCAGTGATACGCTTACCTTAACTCGGATAACACGAGTGGTATAGGCAATAATGGCAAATGATGAAGGAGATGGCACAATGGCGACTTATGATTATGATGTGTTATATATCGGTAGCGGGCATGGTACTTTTGATGGTGCGATTCCGTTGGCAGCTAAGGGTGTGCACGTGGGGATTATCGAGGCTGATTTGATCGGCGGAACGTGTCCTAATCGTGGTTGTAATGCCAAAATCACGCTCGACGCA
Organism: Lacticaseibacillus saniviri JCM 17471 = DSM 24301; assembly: GCF_001311785.1. Classification (GTDB taxonomy): domain Bacteria; phylum Bacillota; class Bacilli; order Lactobacillales; family Lactobacillaceae; genus Lacticaseibacillus; species Lacticaseibacillus saniviri. Next base: position 46,134 of record NZ_BBBX01000002.1, read on the forward strand.
CCGGTAGAGTTGCAACGCCGGGCAGAAGCACTCAGTGGCATTGTGACGGGACAATTAGGCATTGACTGGTCCCAAAATATGGCCCACAAGCATCAAGTGATTGATGACCTGCCTAATTTTATCAATGGATTGCTGGAATCTGTTGGGATTAAGGTCTTACACGGTTATGGGCAACTGGTTGATGCGCACACGGTGGCAGTCGGTGACCAACAAGTGACCGCTGACAAGATTGTGATTGCGACAGGCTTGCGGCCACACCGGTTGGCTATTCCCGGTACTGATCTCGCCCATGATAGCAGTGACTTCATGAATCTGACTGAATTGCCAGCCAATATCACGATTATCGGTGCAGGCTACATCGCCATGGAATTTGCGACAATCGCAAACGCAGCGGGCGCCAAGGTCACGATGATTATGCGTGGCGATAAGGCATTGCGGCGCTATCACCAACCTTTTGTTGAAGCCATCATTTCTGACCTCGAAAAACGGGGCGTGCGCTTCATGCGGCATACCCAAGTGACCGCAATTGAACAGGCCGACCAACAAGTGCATGTTGTGACCGATCAAGATGAAACGCTCACGACGGATTGGGTTCTGGATGCGACGGGCCGGATTCCAAATATTGAGAATTTGGGCTTGGAAAAGGTCGGTGTTGTCACAACGGAACACGGGATTAAGGTCAACTCACACTTGCGGACAACCGTTGATAACATCTATGCGTCAGGCGATGTGCTCGACAAGAAGCAACCACGCCTAACCCCAACAGCAATTTTTGAATCGATGTATCTCAGTCGCAAGTTTGCGGGTGAAAGCGATGCGCCAATTGATTATCCTGCTATTCCTTCCGTCGTCTTTACTTCACCACGGATTGCTAAGGTCGGGGTTTCAATTGAAGCCGCTGAAAAGGACGGATTGACGATTGAAAAGCACGACGTCTTGGACGATTGGTATCGCCACGTTAACAAGGAACGCTTCGGTCAAAATGCATTGATTTTTGATCAAGGACATCACTTGGTCGGGGCAACAGAAGTGAGTGATCGCGCGGATGATGTGATCAACACCCTGTTACCAGCGATTGCCTTGAAGCTCGATAAGGAACAAATTGGTCGGATTGTGACCTTGTTCCCAACAATTGGTTCTTCTGCTTGGGGCCAACTATAAAGAAAAAAGCTGTGACAAAAGGTGCTTTTGGAACGCGATTGATCTTGATTGTTTGAAAAGTACAAAAAAGACTGTGACGTCTGATACGTCGCAGTCTTTTTGTGTCATTTACTTTGTAGTGGTGCTTGTTGGGGCTGTGGTTGCCGGCTTCTTTGTGCGTTTCAAGAAGCGATACAAGACGATGAACAGGGCGAGAACTGATAGGCCTGTGGCAATCCAGAACACGTTGCGGAACGCGGACAAGAATTGATTGCCCAGTTGTGGGGTAATCTTAGCAACGCCAGGTAGCTGTAAGAACAGCAATGATGAGGCCATGCTAATCCCGATGGTCATTCCCAAAGTCCGTGCGAAGGAATTGAGTGAGCCAGCCACACCGGCAACACTCTGATCGACGGAATCCATGGTCAAAGCGTTGTTAGGTGATAAGAAGAGACCAATCCCGACCCCGTTAACCACAATAGGAATCACGATTAACAACAGATTCATGTTCGCTGGATAGAGGGCATAACCGACTTGCGACACAATCAGGACAATCAAGCCGATAATGGTCAGCTTTTGCCGATCCCAGTGATCAGCCAGATAGCCAGAAATTGGTGAGACGACTAACATGGTGACGGATTGCAGCATCATAATCAGCCCACTGACGAATGGTGACATCTTACCGTAGCTCTGTAAGTAGAATGGCAGTAAGATGTTTGAAATCGCATTGACCAACATCACCAGTAACAAGATGCTGACAGAAATCATGTAGGTTGGGTTGCGCAATAAAGCAGGTTCAATCCAAGGTTTCTTGGCGCGATCATCTTGGATGAAGGCGTAGACCGTGATGATTAACCCAACGGCCAAAACAGCCAATCCGATGAGTAATTTGTCTGTCCCTTGTTGAATAAAGTAACCACTCAGGAAGAAGAAAATAATGCCGGCGGTAAATAAGTTTTGACCGCGCCAGTTAGCGGTCTGCATGATATTTTGCAGGTTGCCTCGCGTGACTTTTGGCATCGGTAAAGTGCGGAATCCAAACAACAGAATTAATAAACCGATAGGAACGTTGAATAAGAAAATCCAGCGCCATGACACTTGGGTGATCAACAAACCACCAAACGCAGGCCCAGAGATAGAGCCCACGGACGTAAACATGGAGATGGCCGCTAAGGCTTCAGCACGACTGCTGCTAGGGAAGTATTGCGTGACAATCCCCATTGAGTTGGCCATGATCATCGCGGACCCGACCGCTTGAACCACACGTCCAATCATCAAAAGCCAAAAGACGGGGGCAATCCCCCGTTAATAAAGAACCCAAAATAAAGGCAACGCCACCTGCGATGAAGACCAGGTTTTTGATAAGAGATCCCCAATGTGGCCAAACATCACCAACAGAATCGCGGTGGTAATCAGGCCGATTTGGACAATCCACGTTGCGGCACTGTTACTGATACCCAAATCCACAGACATCTGTGGCATCGCAAGGTTAGTACTGGAACCAGACAGGCCACTCAATAGTGAAAATAACCCTAAAACAAGTGTGACTTGTAACTGTCCAGGTGCTTTTTGTTTTATCCATGTCTGTTATCCTCTCTCCAATAGTATTAATTCAAGAATAGGCTGTGTTGGTTTTTCTCACAAGTGAAACGACTCGCAATCTGAGAATAAATATTAAGCGTTGCAAAATGAATCTTGAACGTGTAAGTTAAATGGGTAAACGAAAACATCAGGGGAGCTTAACGGCTGAGAGGAAGGCAACTTCGACCCTTAGAACCTGTCCGGATAATACTGGCGTAGGAAGTTAGCGGCACAAGTGGCTCTTTTTGGCTACTGTGCAAATCACGCGATGAGTCTCGCGTGTTGGCGACCGCCCGGTATGAAACCGCTGGGTGGTCGCCTTTTTCTGTCCCTAAAAATTGGGAGGGTTTGTTTATGAATGCAAGTATCGCGATTCAAGTGTTACCGATGGATGTTCCGCAAGATCAAGTGGTTCCTGTGGTCGATGCCGTGATTGCACATTTAGCCGCGAGTGGGATTCCATATCAGGTTGGGCCATTTGAGACCACGCTGGAAGGTGACTACGATGAGATGATGGCGGTCATCAAGGAAGTGCCCCGGGTGGCAGCAAAAGCGGGCGCATCATCAGACATGATCTACATCAAGATTCATTATTTCCCAGAAAATGAAGGGCTCACCATCGATGAAAAAACCAGCAAGTTTAAGCACTAGACTTCTGCCGCTACTGGCAGTCCTGTTAGTACTTGGTATCTGGTGGCTAGTCACCGCAACGGGGCAGGTGCCAACGTTCATGTTACCGGGACCGATTGCGGTCTTTGAGGCACTGATTGCTGACTGGGGCCTATTGATGAGCAATCTGGTGGTCACCCTTCAAGAAGCACTGTGGGGGCTGCTGCTTGGTTTACTGCTCGGGATTGTGCTGGCCATTATCATGGACCAGGTATCGTGGCTGTATCAGATGGTTTATCCCTTGCTGGTGATCAGCCAAACGGTGCCAACAATTGCGCTAGCACCACTCTTGATTCTGTGGTTTGGTTACGGCATGATGCCTAAGATCATCTTAATCTGCCTCACCACATTTTTCCCAGTCGCCATTGAAACACTGGCCGGTTTGCGCCAGACACCGGATGAGTTATTGACACTACTCGCAACCATGCAAGCCAAGTGGTGGCAGACACTCTGGTTTGTGAAGTTGCCGAGCGCCATCGATCATATTTTTGCCGGGCTGCGGGTTGCCGTGGCCTACGCCGTGATCTCCGCTGTGGTCAGTGAATGGGTCGGCGGGATTGCTGGACTCGGGGTCTACATGACCCGCGTTAAGAAGGCTTATGCATTTGATCGCATGTTTGCCGTTATTATCATCATTACCGCACTCAGTTTGGGACTCATGGGATTAGTGAGTTGGTTACAACGAATTGTCGAACCTTGGAGGAGAAAACATGCAAATTAAACGAAGTGCCTGGCTGGTATCACTGATCGCTGTTTTAGCGTTGGTGTTGACCGCATGTGGGCAAGCAAAACAATCAAAATCATCAAAGGCACAGCAACAGATTACCGTTGTGCTCGACTACACACCAAATACCAATCACAGTGGGATGTATCTCGCGATGGCTAAGGGGTATTTCAAGAAGGCGGGGCTCAATGTTAAAGTTGTGCAACCACCAGAAGATGGGGCTGATGGCCTGGTCGCTGCGGGTAAGGCCGAGTTTGGGTTCTCGTATCAAGATGTGATGTCACCACACGTGGCAGGCAAGGATAAGTTACCTGTGACCGCGATTGCTGCTGTTGTGCAGCATAATACTAGCGGCATCATGTCGCGCAAGGCCGACAACATCACCCGTCCTAAGCAGATGGACAACAAGCGTTACGCGACATGGAACCTACCGATTGAACAAGCTATCGTCAAGACGGTTGTCAATCAGGATGGCGGTAAATTCAGCTCAATCAAAATGGTGCCCGCTAACTTTGATGATGAAGTGGCCGCTTTGAAGTCACAGAAGGTCGATGATATCTGGGTATTTGAAGGCTGGGGGAAGATTAACGCGGATGTTCAGGGCTATCCCGTGAATTATTTTGACTTCCGCAAGCTCAATCCAACGTTTGATTACTACACACCGGTTATCATCGGTAACGATGCCTACATGAAGGCACATCCTGATGTCACCAAGAAGTTTGTTGCGGCCATGCGCCAAGGTTACACGGAAGCGGCCAAACACCCATCAGAGGCCTCTGACGCGCTGATGAAGGCAGTGCTTGAGCTAAAGGGCTCAAAGAAATTGATTGTGGCGAGCCAAAAGTGGTTGTCCACGCAATATTTAGCTGAACAGAAAACGTGGGGGAAGTTTGATCCAGCCCGCTGGAATCGATTCTATCGCTGGTTAAACGATAATAAGTTGGTGAAGTCCAAGATTCCGGACAACACAGGTTTCACCAATAAGTATCTGTAGGTGTGCGCATGCTATTGCAAATTGAACAGATCAGCAAACGTTTCGGGTCACGCGATGTGTTGCATGATATCAATATTCATCTCGCGGCCCAGGAGACCGTTGCGATTGTCGGGGTCAGTGGTACCGGTAAAACGACGCTCTTCAACCTGGTGGCGGGACTCGATCAGCCCGATACCGGTCGTGTTCTTTTGAATGACGTCGATATCACTAACACCACGGGCCACGTGGGGTACATGTTCCAGAAGGATTTGTTATTACCCACAGCGACGATTGTCGACAATGTGGCGCTCCCATTGCGGTTGAAAGGAATGAGCAAGAGGGCGGCGCGAGAACAGGCATCACCCGCTTTTGCCCGTTTTGGCCTCGATGGGACGCAACATCTCTATCCGGCCGCACTCTCAGGTGGCATGAAGCAACGCGCCGCATTATTGCGGACCTATTTTATGCACAAGCCGTTGATGTTGCTGGATGAACCGTTCTCCGCCCTCGATGCGATTACCAAGCGTGATTTGCATTTGTGGTATCAACAGATGCGAGAGGAACTAAAGCTGTCGACGCTCTTAATTACGCACGATATCGATGAGGCAATTTTATTGGCTGACCGCATCTATCTGGTCGGTAACACACCGACCACAGTGCTTGATGAGCTGGTGGTTGATCGGGGCAATACCAGTCTGGCGGAATTTGAACTTACGCCGACATTTGCCGCCACTAAACGGCAGATTCTGCAAGGGTTAGCGATGCTATAAAAAAGGCTGTGACCATCCACAAGGATAGGTCACAGCCTTTTGATTTTGCTTAACATAGCATTGTCACAACATAAACGCGTTCACAAGACCAAGACATTCCGGATAGCTCATCTTTGACGAATCCACGAACCGGATTCTACCAAAGATTTTACTAAGCCTCATGTCTTGAGCGGCCTTGTTCACGCTCTAAACGTGCTCCAACACACAGCCTGTTCCGCCTAACAAAAACTAGCGCCAATTGCATAAACCGCAATTTAGCGCTAGTCCCGTTAGTGCTCACAGCCAAAATGTGTCTTGTTGCACTCAAACGTGTTCCAATCCCCAACAATCTCCGTCTAACTCACTTTTCGAACATGGCGAAGTTCGCCATGTCCATCAAAGTCCGTTAGTACTCGATTGTTAACCGGGGATTGTCACAACATAAACGTGCTCCAACACACTGCCTGTTCCGCCTAACAAAAACTAGCGCCAATTGCATAAACCGCAATTTAGCGCTAGTCCCGTTAGTGCTCACAGTCAAACGTGTGTTGTCGCACTCTTTTATTTGCGAATCTTATCTAATTCCGCACGGTAAGCCTTCGCTGTTTCAGTCACAGCAGCAAAGTCACCGGACAAGCCTGCCTTGGTGAGGTTGCTACCTGCACCGACAGCACTCACACCTGCAGCAAACCAGTCAGCCATGTTTTCAACGGAAACACCGCCAGAAGGCATGATGCTGAGGAATGGGAATGGTGCCATAACGGCCTTCACCATGTCTGGCTTGAGGACGTTACCAGGGAACAACTTAACCAGATCAACACCGGCAATGAGGGCACTTTGCATTTCAGTTGGTGTCATGCAGCCAGGAACGTAAGGCACGGCGTAGAGGTTACAGATTTCGGCCACTTCTTGATTGAAGCTTGGGCTGACGATGAATTGCGCACCGTTCATGATGGCAATCCGTGCGGTTGTCGCATCCAAGACGGTACCAGCACCGATGATGACACTAGCATCATCGTGATATTGATCGACCAATGTTGTAATCGCTTGGTCAGCATGAGGCACGGTGAAGGTGAGCTCAATTCCAGTCACGCCACCAGCGATAACGGCTTGGCTCAACTTAACGGCTGTGTCAGCGTCATCAGCACGAACAACGGCAATCACACCAGCTTGTTGCATCCGGTTCAAGTAATCCATTTTTGCATGTTATTTCTCCTTAGACTTGTTTGAGAGTTAGTTGTTACTCAACATTAACGTGTTCGTGGAGGGCATCCGCATTGCTGGTATCGTCGCGCTTGGCCAGCTTGAGGGTCAACGCATCCAGCGTGATGTGGACGGTTTGATCGAATAAGGTGGACAGTAATTGAATTGACTTCACACCGGCGCCAGTCTTTGTTGCACCTGGCACGATGATGACCTTATCAGCCAACTTGGCCAGTGGTGATTCTGGTGCGCTGGTCAAAGCAATCACGTTTAAGCCCAGCTTCTTCGCTGCTTCTGTATCGGCAACGATTCCCTTAGTGGTACCGGAACCAGAGATGGCAACCCATGTGTCACCCTTTTGAATAGAAGGGGTAATGGTTTCGCCCATCACATAGTCGGTGTAACCGATGTGCATCAAGCGCATGGCAAAACCCTTTGCTTGGAAGCCGGAGCGACCGGCACCGATAACAAAAATTCGCTTGTCCTTGGTGAGCAGTGGCATTGCGGCATCGAGTTGGTCTTCATCAACCAGTGCCATCACTTCATTGATTTCTTTCATAATATCTGGGATTAGTTTCATTAGTTCATAGCCTCCATAAATGTTTGGGTTGCAGCCACCGGATCGGCAGCCTTCATGATTGTTGAACCGACGATGACAATATCAGTCAGGCCTTGTTCAGCGAGTTCTTTTGCGCCATCCAAGTTGATACCACCGGCAATTGCCAAGTGGGCCACTTCTGGATGTGCGGCATGAAAATCAGCGACAGTCGCGACTGGATTCATTTTGTCGGCACGGTCAACACTGTGATGCAGCGCATAGATGGCGTTGGGGTAATGTGTAATCGTCGCGAGCTTGGTGTCATCGACTTCGAGCAGGTCAATCATCATCTGCTTGCCTTGATCTTCAGCGACTTGATAGGTGGCATCCAGTGTTGCGGTAGAGCTTGCACCCATCACGGTCAAAATATCGGCACCAGCAGCGTAACCTTGTTTGAATTCATAGGGCCCTTCATCGATTGTTTTGAGATCGACGAGTAATTTGGATTTGGTGATGGCTTGATGCATGGCTTGAATACCAGCAAAACCATAATCTTTAACCAGTGAGGTTCCCATTTCGATGATGTCGGTATGACCGTCGAGTTGCTTTGCGACGGCCACAGCGGCGTCAAGAGTGACGCGATCAATTGCGACTTGTAATTGCATGATTTCCTCCTTAGTGGACGAGGTTGTCTAAACGCACCAATAGGTTGTGACAAAAGAGACTTTTGTCACAACCTGCTGATGTTTGGGTCATGTTTAGTTTAACATTTATTAGCGTGGGTTGGCTGCCAAGAATTCAGCGAGCTGTTCTTGGGTTGGGTAGCCATCGTTATCGCCAGGCGCTTGCACAGCAAAGGCACCAACGGCGTTACCACGGATAACGGCATCGCGGAAGGACTTGCCTTCAATCAATGCGGTGACTAAGCCTAATGCAAAGCCATCACCGGCACCAACCGTATCAACCACGTGATCAACCTTGAAACCAGGCACAGTATAGGAATCGCCGTCCTTGGTCTTCACGTAAGCACCTTCAGGGCCAACCTTAACGACAACTGTTTGGGTGATGTCACTTTGGTTCAGGTAGAAGTCGGCAATCGCTTCTGGATCGCGACTACCCATCAGGATTTCACCTTCGTTGATCCCTGGCAAAATAATTTCGGCTTCGGCTGCTAAGGCATTGATGGTTGAAACCATTTTTTCCTTAGAAGACCATAGTTGTGGGCGCAAGTTGGGATCGAAGGTGGTGCGAATCTTGTGTTCGTGTAACAAGTCGATCAAGTGCTTGAAGGCATCGAGGGCTTGATCAGAGATAGCTGGGAAAATCCCAGATAGGTGGGCAAACTTCAAATCACTGAAATCAATCTTATCGAGCATCGCCTTATCGAAGTGAGCAGCAGCTGAGCCACGACGGAAGTAGAAGATGCTTGGGTCACCGTGAGAAACACGATCCTTCAATTGGAATGCAGTCCAGTAATCAGGTGTGGAATCGATGTAGTCGGTGCCGATATGGTTCTCGTTCAATTGATCCTTGATGAAGTCCCCAAATGGATCTTCACCTAAGCGGGTCACGTATTGCGCGGAATGACCCAAGCGGGATACGCCGACAGCCACGTTGACTTCAGCGCCTGCTAAGAACTTGTGGAAGTGAACGGCATCTTTGAGTGATGCGTCCACATCTTCAGAAGCAAACAGGGAGATAGGTTCGCCGATCGTTAAGAATTCAGACATATTCAGTAGCCTCCTAAGCTAAAAGTGTGTAAGCAGCGAGTAAGTTTGCGATGGTGGCAATCCAAGCCCATGGTAAGCCGGTCAGCAAGAAAGTCTTGGTATCCAGCTTGGCATATTCAACTGACCACAAGTTCCAAGACTGTGTGATGTCAGCAGAAACAGCCATCATGGTTGGCACAACCAGTAAGCCGTACAGATAGTATGGTGGGAAGAGACCAGTTGCGGTAAAGATTGCCGCTGTGGCCGCACCTGCCCCGTATAACATCAATGGTCCACGGAAGTAGGACAGTGGAGCAATCACCATCATGATAAGCACTAACAGGAATTGGTTGTTAGGGATGATGCTCTTGAAGACGCCGGTGAATTGACCCATGGTATGAACCGCTGCACTCTGGAACATGGTGAGCACGAGTAACATGATCAACAGACCAGCAATATCACCAATCGCTGTTTTGGCAGTGTCATTCATCATCTTGACAAAGCCCTTGTATGACTTCATGTTGCCAGTCATCAAGAATGCTAACAGTGTGGCAAGCAATAGTGCAGGAATGGCATCCCACTTGAAGAAGACGCTCAATGCAACAGGAACAACAGGCAAGATGTAAGTGAAGGGACTAACTTCTTTGACTTCTTCACCTTCGCTAGGGGCCACAATGATTGGTTTCCCATTACGAATCTTGCGCGCGTAGAACAGAATCATGACAATGACAACCAACATTTGGACTGCCATGGCAACGAAACCAAACCGTAAGTAACGATCGCCCCATTCAACGCCATTGAAGAAGACCTTGAACTGGTTGAACAACACAGGATTGATGTACATTGCGGCACCGATGGATAAGGTGAAGACGGAAACCGCAACGTTCTTTGGCACCCCGATTGAGAACATGATAGGGAATAAGATGACCCCAACAGCAATCGCGGAACCAACACCATAAGCACTGGAGAAAATCAGTGCGGTGATAATAGCGATGAGAATCGTGGCCAGCACGGGTGCTTTACCACCCACAGCCTGTGTTTTACGACTGATACTGCCGGCAATCCCGGTATCGACTAAGACGCGGCCAAACCAGGAACCTAAGATAATGTAGAGCGCGGTCCCCCCATATTTGAGCACGGGATCGGTAAAGATTTCTTTGATTGCAATGTTTAGTGGCACCAGACCGATGACGGTCCAGGCAATCGCCATGACGAAGAAGCCAACGGTCAGGTTCCCGCCACGCATGGCATAAACAATGAAAAGTACAAAAGTGAGGACTAATAACAGTCCGGTTATAATGCTACCCATGTCGGGCCTCCTTAATATTGATTGAGTTCACTCAATATCCGTTGATAACTGGATTGTGCGACGTGTGTATCCGGATCAGCGAAGAATGAATTTTCAGTGTGATTGAAGCGATCAGCTAGATAGTAAGCGGACAAGTATGCCGCTAAGGCTTCCTTTGAAGCTTTTTCGACGTCCACTTTGTCGGGAGAAATATCAATGCTGATCGCGTCTAGAAACTTGTACGCGAATTTCTCTGGATCGATGTTGAGTCGTTTGGACATAATAGCCTCCTATGCTTGGAAATAGTCGTTCACTTTTTCCATCGCTGTTGTAATCACATCATGGTTTTGTGTTGGGTATTCAATGGCAACAGGCACATTGTGTGGTAAGACGTCTAAGATGTCGCGCCATGGCAAATCACCTTCATCGAGTGGCACAGTCACAGGGGCTTTGCCGCTAGTGACATCATCCTTCACGTGGATGTAGCGAACGTATGGTGCTAATGCCTTGGCAGCCTTCAGTGGATCTTCACCAACAAAAGGCCAGTTGCCCAAATCATAGACATACCCTAAGTCGACATTGGCAGTTTGCACAGCATCTAAGAAGTCCTGCACGGGTTCAAGGCGGCCACTGATTTGGGTTTGATCGTTTTCAATGTTGACTTCAATCCCTTGAGAGACGAGTGGGTTGAGCGCGTCGGTCAAATCTTCATCAAAGTTGGCAAAGTCGCCGATATTCCACTTGATCTTCTTGATGCCCATTTGCTTACCTTCATCCAAGTAGGTTTGCAGGTCTTGATTGACTTGGCCGTCAACAAAGACGTCATCGGGCACACTGTAGTAGAGGGTCAAGTTGTGTTCTTTGACTAATTGTGCGATTTGAGGCATTTCCTTATCGATATCGCGGAAATATTCGCGCCGTACTTCAATTGTGTTGAAGCCCAAATCGATTAATTCAGGAATCAGTTCAGCCTGAGACTTACCTGCTTGCCATTCATCTGCCAATAATAATAAGTTTGCCGCTAATTGAACCATGAGAACTCCTCCTTAAGTTAAAAAGCTGTACCGGTTGCTCACAGTTGGGAAACCGGTTTCCTTAATTGGTACTATAAAACCGCTTCCACAAAATGTCAAGCGGTTTCTTTTCGAAATATTAAAATTTTGATTGCCGGGTTTTGACTATAAGGAGTGCCGAATGTTAACAGTAGCGGGTACTTGTTGGTCTAAAGCAGGAAGTGTTTCACCGTCGATTTGTGCCATCATTGGTGCATTGCCACAGCCCCAATGGCGGTGGGGTGTTGCGCGACACTACTGATACCGGGACCGGCTAGGCTCGCCCAGTCCCAGTCATCGTATCCACAGATACCGACTTGCTTTGGGTATTGAATCGCATTGTCTTGTAACCACTGCAGCACCGCCATGAGTAAGCGCCCGTTGGTTGAAAAAAATGGCGGGGTGTTGTTCTTTGTGCGTGCGCCAATAATCAGCCAGTGGTGCCATCCGCGTGCCTGTGGTCTCAACCAAAATTACATGGGCGCCTTTTTCGGCAGCGGCATCTACAAAGGCTTGATAACGCAGGGAACGCGGAGAAGCCAATTGAATCGGATTAGAAAAAACTGCGATTTCGTTGTACTTGGCAACGACATGTTGCGCGAGTTCGAAGCTCGAGCGATAGTCAGTCGATGTCACCGTCGGCCATGATAAGGGCTGTGTCAGGCGATCGACCATGACCATGGGGGTGTTTGCCGCCGTGATGAATTGGTAAGCGGCGGGATCAGCACTCTGCGGTTGCAGAATGATGCCATCCACATTTTGGCTGAGGAGCAACTGCAGCACTTCGCGTTCCTGTTCCAATCGGTCACCGGCGTCACCAATCATAATCTGATTGTGATCGGTGCGTGCCACTTCATTAATCCCTTTGATCAGAAGTGTCGAGTAGATATTTGAAATATCGGCGGCCACGACACCGATCAGATGGGTGCGACTGGATTTCAGCGAGCTGGCTTGGCGATTAGGATAATAATCGAATTGCTTGATGACCGCGGCAATTTTTGCTTGGTCTCACTGGACATGCGTTCAAAATGGCCATTCAGATAGCGCGATACCGTGGCTTTGGAGACCCCGGCCGCGTCGGCGATGGTAGATATGGTGACTTTTGGCATACTTATTCACTCTCTTTTAAATAGATAGTTATAGCATAACAGAATAATGGTAGAGAAGCCTACTGGATTTAATGTCATTACCGGTGAAAAGCCCTAGATAAAAGGCTTTAAAAAGAACATCAAAACAGGTATTATTAATTCTTAGATTTGAATATTTTGGAGGGTTTATGATGCGTAAATTTTTAGCTGAGTTCATGGGGACATTTATGCTTGTCTTCTTAGGGACCGGTGCTGTGACAGTTGCCAAGGGCGACACGTTGACAATTGGGTTAGCCTTTGGGTTGGCCATTACGGTTTCTGCCTATGCCTTTGGTGGTATTTCTGGTGGCCACTTCAATCCGGCTGTTTCAACCGCAATGTTGATCAATCGGCGGATGTCCGTCAGTGATTACGTGAGCTACGTGATTGCCCAAATCTTGGGTGCTATCGTTGCCAGTGCTTTTGTCCGGTTGTTCGTGGGTGCCTTGGGCTTACCAACTGGTTCATTGGGTCAAACCGACTTCAGTAAGATCAATGCTGGTATGGCATTCTTAGTTGAAGTTGTGGTGACCTTCTTATTCTTGATGGTGATCTTAAACGTAACCAGCAAGGATCATGACAATGGCGACTTCGCTGGTATCACAATCGGTGTTACCTTGGCCTTCTTGATTATCGTTGCGTTGAACTTGACCGGTGGTTCCTTGAACCCCGCACGTTCAATCGGGCCAGCATTGTTTGCTGGTGGCACTGCATTATCACACTTATGGGTTTACATTGTGGCCCCACTTGTTGGTGCTGCATTGGCCGCATTCACTGCACGTTTGATGGGTAGCGAAGATTAATTATTGATAGAAAAAGGGCTGTGACAAACTTCGGTTTGTCACAGCCCTTTTTATTAACAGTTAACGATGCTTTTAATTTGATTGTTTGCGACGATGAATACCAAGTAATCCAGCTAGGCTCATCAATGCGATACCGAGTGCGGTCAGCCAAGATTGTTGCTGATCACTGGTCGCTGGGAAAACGGTTTGGTTCTCATGCGTCAATGTGATGTGGGGTTTCTGTGCGGATGGCTGATTAGTAGTTGGAACACGGCCACCACCAGTTGTGTTGTTGCCATTATGGTTAATATTGCCGGTGTTCCCACCATTATTATTACCATTGTTACCTGTATTGCCGCCGTTGCCATTATCCCGCGCTTTGACTGTCACTGATACAGAACTACTATCCTTGGTGAAGGCGCCATTCGTCGCGGTCACCATCAGTTGATAGTTTTGCCCGAGTTGTGCAGCATCAATTGGGAATGAAAAATTGCCATTGGCATCAGGAACGACGGTCTTTTGTGCCATCGGGCAGCGTCAGGGTGACAACAAAAGTGGTGTTAGCCGGGGCGCCAGTTGTATCGATGCGACCAGTAACGGTGGTATCGCTAACGAAGACATCGTTCACGGTTGGTGGTGCCACAGTATAATTGGCCAGTGGGTTCTCTGCTTCAGTTTCCGTGATAGAGCCTTGCTGACCGGTCTTTGTGAAGCCGTCATTGGTTGCCGTTGTGATACCGGTGAATGTCTGGCCGGCTTGAACCGGTTGATTCAATGCGACCGTGAAGTGGCCCGTGGCATCAGGAGTGACGGTGGTCGTCGTGCCATCTGGTAGGGTGACGGTCACTGTGAATGTTGTGTTGGCGGGTGCTTGACTGAGATCAATGGTGCCATTCAACGTGGTATCACCGACTTTGAGTGGGGAAAAGACAGGTGTTGGCACCGTATAATCTGCCAAAGGATTCTCTTCAGGGGGTGTGACTGATTGTGGAACAACAGAGGTGTAACTGCTGTATTTGTAAAAAGGATTGGGATCACCATCGGCCTGACGCTGCACAACGGCGGTGAAGTGATAGGTTTCGCCGGCCTTGAAAGACGCACCATTAGTCAGGGTCCCGGAGAAATTACCCGATCCATCGACGTTATTTGCTTGTGCAATTGGGGTGCCGGAACTGTCGACCACAAAAACAATGAATGATGTACCTGCTGGTGCGCCAGCAATATTCACATTACCAGAGAATGACGTGTCGCCATCCTGAAGGGAGCTAATCGTGGGCGCAGGCACGGTGTAGCCTAAGAGGGGATCAACAGTGCCTGCCGCGCGCACGGCAGCTGTTGCAGGCAAGCTAGTCAGGGTCCCGGTGGGCGTTGTTGCAGTAATAGTTGCTGAGTACGCAGCATTGGCTCCGGCGGGATTAGTTAATTGAAAACGGAACGTGCCATCCGCATCGACATTGACCGTCTGTTGTCCCTCAGGTCCGTTGAGTGTCGCTGTAAAGGCAGTGCCTGCCGGTGCGTTACTGATATCAACTGAGCCGGCGACAACTGTGTCACCTTCGCAATCATTTCTAGATTGGGTGGATTAATCGCATAAGCGGCTTGCGTGCTGGCGTCACGTGTCACGGTTGACTGTGCGGCATGCGTTGTCGTCACTGGCAGACTTGGCCCGACCAGCAAGAGACCGGATAACACCACGCTGCTCGCTAATAACGTGCTGAATTTGAATGAGTTTGAATGATGCGAACGAGTCATGAGCTTTTCCCCCTAAAAACGTAACTATCTCTCCCCAGTCTAAAGCGTTGAATGGACATAATGCAAGCTCTTTATTATGTTTCTAGTATTTATTCGTGGAATCTTCCATCATTAAATAATCATTACTTAGAATACTAGAGGTGTTTACGTGAGTTTATTTACATAAAGAAGCGTGAATAGTTGCTTTACCCGATTTCGATTAGAATAATAAGGGTGAGAAATCAAAGGAGGAATTTGATGAAAAATGGGTAAAACTATCAACACTAAGCTTAGTTGCCTTGGGTCTATTGGTGGGTGTTAATCACCAACAACCAACCACGGTCCAAGCGAGTGACACCCAATCGGTTTTGGCACAACCAGCAACATCAACGTTTACTGACCAAGATGTCTCAGCCTTAGTGGGTAATGTTCAAAAATTGATCCTGAACAATTTCCAATTATTCGGCGTCAGTTGGCAAATGTGATTTATAGTTTCCTTTTTGAGCGTCAGACGGTACAACAACTCACCGCGAGTCTTAATCAGTTAGGATTGGGATCACTCAGTTCATTATTTGCTAGCGGCGATACGCAAAAGAATGTGTCACCTCAATACGTGAAACCCAATGCAGCACTTGAGGCTTTTGTAAAGACGGTGCCTGCTTGGTTCAATAATGTTCAAAAAGAAGACTGGTACATGCCGTTTGATGATGCTTCTGGTAGTGGGAAGTTGCACGCTTATTACATCGCTAATCCGGTGAAAACAAATAAACGGTGATTGCGGTCCATGGCTATGATAATTCAGGCGAAGGTTTCGCCTATATGGCCAAAATGTTCTACGAAATGGGCTACAATGTGCTGTTGCCCGATCAACGTGATCACGGCTTGAGTGATGGCAAGGAAGTAGACTTTGGGTATCGCGCACCAGAGGACCTGTCTAATTGGGCAAAGCGTGTTGACCAAACTGTGGGTACCGATAGTCAGATTACACTCTATGGGTTATCGATGGGTGCCGGTAGTGTGACGCAAGCGGCCGGTGCTAGCCAACTGCCATCTTCGGTCAAGGGTGTCATTGACGACTGCAGTTATTCGAGCATGTCAGATCTCCTTAGCGACAAAGTCAACCAACTTGTAGCAAGCGTTGAGTCGGCGCCTATTGGTCAAGATGCGATTAAGCAAGTGGTAAACTTGTTGAATCCAACAGCACTGTTGCATGATGTGGATTTACAATTACAGGCCAAGCAACAAGTGACCCTAGCAGAAATTTCACCTCAGGCGCAATTAGCCAAGAGCAAGTTACCACTCCTTGTGATTCACACGTTGGATGACCAACTGATTCCTTATGAAGAGAGTGTCGCAAACTATAATGCGAGTGATGCAATCAATAAGCAGTTCTGGTTGCTTGATGGCAAGTTAGATGGTCATGCCAGCGCTTCACGGGATTTCTTTGATTATCAAACAAGTTAAAGCAATTCACAACTGAAGTATTTAGTGGTCAATCCATCGATACTAATGTTCAGACGTTCCGTGATCAATTAGCACAGGCGCAGATGATTAACCGCAGTTATATGATGATCAAACACTGACACAGTACGATGCATTGCTTTTTGATCTCAACTCAAAAGCAGCGCAAGCCAATCTCAGTGATGCTGATTATCAAGCTATGCAGACAGAACTGGCTTCGGCCAAGCAATTGCTCAAGGTCAACCCACTCACGATGGGCACCGATGGGATTGCTTTAACTTCTGCTAACCGATTGAATCAGAACACAGTATCTGGATTCGATACCAGCAATAAGAACACGGCGACCAACTATTGGGTCAATGTACCGATGGGGAATTATTACGATGTGACCATCGATTACACTGCGGGCAATGGCATTGTATTACCCGGGACAACTTACACAGACGCGTTACAGTTGAATCAGTTACGCACGAGTTATGGTAGTGTCACTGGTCAAACGCTAAAAACATTTGGTGTGCCGGCAACATTTGGTAAAACGCTAACGATTCATGATCGGGTTTACCTCAAAGGCGGCCCACAAGTCTTGCAGTTCAAGCAATTGACAGATCAAGTTCGTCTAAAGGGATTGAAGCTGCAGATGGCATCAGCTCCACGGCATTTAAGTCACCAGATAGGCCAAGTGACCGTGATTAATGCGGATCAATTTGATCAAGCATCGGATAACGGGTACTATGCGATCGAGAATCACACCATCAGTTATACGAATCGTGCCAATGGCCAATATCTCTACGGCTTTGATCAAGTTCAGCCGGGGGACCTATCAGGTGCAGTTGAATTATGCGACACCAAATTGGTTTGCTAACGCCCAATTTGACCTGGTGAAGAACCCAACGACGATGACCAATATTGGTCAAATCAGTTTGGATAAGAATAATATTTTGGCACAGTACAGCAACGTGACATTGAGTAAGGCACTCCGCTTTACTGTGACGCAAAATGATATCGATGGTGGTCGGATTGCCTTGCGGATGACGCTGACAGGAACCGCCGCCAATGTACAGTCACTTGCGATTAGCCGCGTCAGTTAAACATGAGTTGATAAAGTGACTTTCAAGCATGTAAAAAGAGCAGTCATGATCTCATTCGAGGTCATGACTGCTCTTTTTACGTCTTGAGTTAAGCATCCACTTTGCGGCGCCAACCGTAACCAAAGTAAATGATGATACCGATTAAGAACCAGATACCAGAACCAATTTTGGCGTTGTTATCTAGGCCCAAGAAAACCATCAGTGATCCAAGGAAAGCTAACGCGGGCATCACAGGGTACAGTGGCATTTTGAAGCCAGGTTCTGTGATATCGTGACCTTCACGAGGACGCAGGCGATAGATACCTAATGAGACAAACATAAAGGCAATCAACGTGCCAGCTGAAATCAGCTGCGCAAGAAAGGCAAAGGGGAAGAAGGCGCCGATAACAACACCGATGATGGTCAGAACCATCAAGGCGTTTGTTCGGCAGTTGGCGGTGATTGAGTTTACCCAAACCAGCAGGTAACATCCCATCGCGACCGAAACTGTAGAGCAAACGTGATCCGGCCATCATCATTCCAATCAGGGCGGTGAACATCCCAAGCACGGCAATGGCTTGAACGACGGCAGCGACAATTGGATGTCCCGCTTGGCGCAACGCCCAGCCAACGGGTTCCGCATTATTCGCGTAATCGGAATAGTGGAACATGCCGACAAGCACTAAGGCAACGGCCACAAACAACAGCACGGCAATCACTAATGAGCCCAAAATACCACGTGGCATTGTCTTTTGTGGGTCTTTGGCTTCAGCTGAGTTGGCGGCGATGGAATCAAAGCCAATGTAGGCTAAGAAGATCATCGATACCCCGGCATAAATGCCTTGCCAGCCACCGAATGCTGTACCGTCCGCATTCGCATGATACTGCGGGATGAATGGCACATAATTTTTAGCGTGAATCGCGGTGAGCCCAACAATGATGAAGAGCAAGATCGCAAGCACTTTCAAAATCACGAGTAGGTTTTCGATGCGCGCTGCCGCGGACATACCGCGACTGAGTAACAGCGCGACACCGACAATGACAACGACCGCAACGATATCCACGATTCCGCCATCCGTTCCCATCGGATTGGCGAGTTGCTTGGGTAGCGTGAAGATTGGTGCCAAAAGGCCGCGGAAGTTCGCGGAGAGTCCCGAGGCGACAAACGCGACGGCAATAAAGTATTCCGCTAGTAGTGCCCACCCGGCAATCCAACCGAAGATTTCACCGAAGACAACGTTGATCCAAGAATAGGCGGAACCCGCAATAGGTAGTGCGCTGGCCATCTCGGCATAGGCAAAAGCGACTAGCCCGGCGACAAAAGCGGCGAGAATGAACGAGAGTGCTACCGCGGGTCCGGCGTGTTTTGCGGCCACAACCCCTGGCAACGTGAAGATGGAGGTGGAAACAATGGTTCCGACTCCCAGTGCAATGAAATCCTTGACCCCGAGGACACGGGGCATCTCAGCGTCTTTATCCGCGTAAACCGCGGGATCTTGTTTTCGAGTTAAATGTTTAAAAAAAATTGCGCATAGGCTACCTCCAAAGAATGAATTTTAGATTAACACATTTTAATACAATTGTCATTTAAAAATAACACCTTTTCTGAAAATGGCCACGCAACCGTTTTCGCATATTGCATGCACTTTGCTAGTCATCAGTGCATAATATAAGAAACGCAATATTTGAGGAGGTAACTATGGCATATATTGAAGTGCAACATGTCACCAAACGGTATCAGATGGGCGAAACAGAAATTCTGGCGAATCGCGACTTATCATTTGAAGTGGAGAAGGGCGGTTTAACCGTGATTTTGGGCCCCAGTGGGGCTGGAAAGTCGACAATTTTGAATATTTTGGGTGGTATGGATTCCCCAAGCGAAGGCGCCGTGATTGTGGATGGCACGGACATCGCCAATTTTAACCAGCGCCAACTCACGCAGTATCGTCGATCAGATGTCGGATTTGTGTTTCAATTCTATAACCTGATTCCGAACCTGACCACCCGAGAAAACGTTGAACTGGCGGCATCGATTGTGCCTGATGCCTTGGATGCGGCGGATGTACTCAAGCAGGTGGGCTTGGGGCAGCGGCTGAACAACTTCCCCTCACAGCTTTCGGGCGGGGAACAACAGCGGGTGGCGATTGCGCGGGCATTAGCCAAGAACCCCAAGCTCTTGTTGTGTGATGAACCAACGGGCGCGCTTGACTACAAAACCGGTAAGCAGGTGCTCACGTTGCTTGAACAGGCGAGCCGTCGCGACCACAAAACGGTGATTATCATCACGCATAATGCGGAACTGGCCAAAATGGCCGATCGGGTGATTCAGATCAACGATGCGCAGGTGCGCTCAGTGGTCGATCAAGAGCAACCAGTACCTGTCAGTGAGATTGAGTGGTGATGACCATGTCTATCTTAACGCGAAAATTATGGCGAGATATCTATCAACGCTTGGGCCGCTTCGTTGCCATTGTGCTCATCATCTTTTGGGTGTCTTACTGTTCGTCGGAGTGCGCGGTATTGGGCCGGCGCTCAAAGACAGTGCCATCACGGCTTCCAATCAGCAACGCTTGAGCGATCTGCAAGTGATCAGTTCAGCGGGATTCACCAAAGCGGACCAGCGCCAACTTGAAGCGGCAGGGGATGTGGCTGTGTCGCGTGTGAAGTATCGCCAAGTCCAGACCAAATCTGGCCAAGTGGTGAATCTGTACGCACAACCGACCCAACAAAATTGCCCGATGTTAGTCAGCGGCCGATTAGCGAAGTCGGACAAGGAGATTGTACTGGACCAACGCGCCCGCACCAAGTTCAAGTATCGTTTGGGCCAGACCGTGCAGCTAGCCAAAACCAGTGGCTTCAAGGCACAACAATTGAAGATTGTCGGTTTTGCGCATTCACCGCAATACATTGATAGCACGATGCGTGGGGCGGCCACCATGGGCGACGGCACAGTTGCGTTCTTCGCCTATGCCAAGTCGGCGGTGTTGCAGCTTCCCGTTGCGACCATGTTGGCGATTCGTGGCACGCATATCGATCATCAAGCGCTCTTTGACCAGCGGTACACCGATCAGGTCGACCGATTGAAGCAAAAGCTCACACCGATTTTGAACCGTCAGTTAGCGGCTAAGCAAAAAAGCAGCAGCAACAAGTGAGTCAATTGACACAGGCTTTGGCACAGTTACCCGCGTCACAAGTGGCACCACGCGCACAATTGACAGCCAATCTGGCCCAACTCAAGGCGCAATCGTTTCAATTGCAGGTACAGACGCACGATGACTTACCTGGGTTCAGTGCCTATGGCGATACCGCCGACCGCATCTCGGCAATTGCTAACGTCTTTCCGGTCTTCTTCTTCCTGATTGCGGCATTGATCACGTTTACTACGATCACGCGGATGGTAGAAGAAGCCCGCGGTCAACTAGGAATTTTGAAAGCCTTGGGTTATACCAACGGTGCGATTGCGCGGAATTACTGGTTATATGCCTTGCTGACGGCCGTTCTTGGGACAACGCTTGGGGTCGTGGTCGGGAGTGAATTTCTGCCACGCTTTGTGCTCAATCTGTACACAATGATGTATATTTTCAGCAAACCCGTCATCAATTATCAGTGGGGCACGATTGCCTTGGCGGTCATTTTCGCATTGATTTCGACGCTGGGAGCGGCCATCATTGTGATCTGGCAACAGTTGCGGGTCGGACCGGCGGCATTGATGCTGCCAAAAGCCCCACGATCGGCCAAGCGGATTTTGATGGAACGCTGGTCCTGGTTGTGGCGCCAACTCAGTTTTAACCAAAAGGTCAGCTATCGTAACCTGGTCCGGTTCAAGTCGCGCCTGATTATGACCGTCATCGGTATTGCCGGTGGTTTGGGATTGTTATTAACCGGATTTGGGATTCGCGATTCAATTACAGCCACGGGTACGCGCCAAATCAATGATATTTTGACCTATCAGGCCAGTGTGCGGACCACGAATCAAGCCGATACCGCGGCTGTTGCCCGTGACTTGCGGCGTGATCGGGATGTGACTCAGGTTCTGCCCATGAGCAGCTCACTGGTGACCGTTCGGGCCAATAAAAAGCAGGTCAATAATGTGAATCTGAATCAGGTTCAAAACAGCACTCAGTTGGGGCGGTTTGTGCACATGACCACGACGAGAGGGGACACCTTACATCTGCCGCAGACGGGTGTCATCATGAGTCAAAAGATGGCCGGATTGTTACACGTGAAACAGGGGGACACAGTGCAATGCAAGGTTGGCAGTCAGACCAAACGTATTAAGGTGGCCGGCGTCATGGCAAATTATGTCGGTGATGTCATGTACATGCGCGGCACATCCGCCATTAACACCTATTTGGTCAAGCAGCCCAAGTTATCGAGTGCGGCGCAACAACGATTCTCTAAGCGTGCAATGAAAATTCCTGGGGTGCTCAACGTCAGTTTGAAGACGGAACAATTGAGCAGTATTTCGGCGATGACCAAACAATTGAATCCCGTGATTTTGATTTTTATCTTATTGTCAGGCACCTTGTCACTGGTCGTGTTGTACAATCTGACGAACATCAACATCTCGGAACGGTTGCGGGAATTATCCACCATCAAAGTGCTGGGTTTCTTCGATCGCGAGGTGACCGCTTATATCATTCGCGAAAATATCGTGTTGACGGTTGTCGGCATTATCTTGGGATATGGCGTTGGGAATGCACTGACAGCGTATATTCTGCAACAGGCGGAAACGCCACAAGTCGTCTTCCCACTGGCGATGACTTGGAGCGGATACGCGTGGTCAACCGGTTTGATGCTCGGTTTCACCGCAATTGTGATGTGGATGACGCATCGCAAGCTGCAACATATCGATATGTTGGATGCGCTGAAAGCCAACGAATAAGTTGGGTTTGATACGCGCCACGCAAAAAGGACCACGGCAATGATGTCGTGGCCCTTTTTTGATTTGGTTAGGTGAGTTTGTCGCGCTCAAAACGCGCTCCACGCCCCAACAATCTCCGTCTAACTCGCTTTTCGCCCATGGCGCAGAGCACCATGTTCATCAAAGCCCGTTAGTACTCGATTGCTAACCGAGGCCTGTCGCGCTCTAAATGCGTTCACCCACACTGCCTGTTCCGCCTAACAAAACTAGTGGCGATTGCACAAATCGCAATTTACCACTAGTTCCGTTAGTGCTCACAGCCAAACGTGTGGGTTCTCGCTCTAAACGCGCTCCAAAAGGCAAAACACTCCGGTTAGCTCATCTTAGCCGAAGCCACAAACCGGTTTCTGGCCAAGATTTTGCTAATCCTCATGTTTTAAGCGCCTTTTGTCACGCTCTATTATTCGCCTAATTCAGGTTCGTCCGTAAAGGCATCGACCAAGCGGAAGGTCACAGTATCATTGTCCTTGAGCAGCTTGGCAACTGGGCATTCGTCAAGCGCGGTATCGATGACGTGTTGCGCTGTTTCGGTATCGAGTGATGGCATCAAAATCTGTGCTTCCACGATGAATTTGTAACCGGGATTGTCCTTCACGATATCAACCCGCGTCCGGACCTGGGCATCTTCTGCCATTTTTCGCGGTGTTCCACAATCCGCAAGGTGGCATTGAAACAGGTGGACAAGGCAAAGCCGATGAATTGTTCAGGATTTGCGCCTGGTGCATCAATCAGAGAGCTGCTGACACCAAGAGCGAGGCCTTGATTGCCTTCGACATAGCTTTCGCCGACAAGCCCCGCTTCATTTTTGACATACGTGTGATACAAAGAACCGTCAACCATAATAATCGCTCCTTCTTTGAATTTACGCCTCAAGGATAACACGAAAGCGATTACTTTGCGATGATAATTGCCTTAGCGCGGGTTAATCGGTTGGAGCGTAATCACCTTCGTGGCGACCGATTCAATGAAGTGTTGATCGTGCTCAATAAAAATCATTGTGGGTGCTTCTTGATTGAGCAACTGGACGAGTTGATCTTGATTGTAGGTGTCCAAATAGTTGAGTGGTTCATCCCAGAAGTAGAGGTTGGCAGGCTGGCTCAGTGAGGCTGCGAGTTCCACCTTCTTCTGTTGGCCCATACTGAGTGATTCAATCGGCGTGGTAAAGGCATTGCGTGCCATGCCGAGTTTACGCAGATTATTGAGAAACTGAGAGTAGTCGAGTCCACGAGCAGTCGCAAAATCGGCGAGTGTCCCGCGATTATCGGGGTATTGTTGCCGCACGAGGCTTTGGATCACCTTGGCCTGTGTCAATGTGCCACTCGTGATTGGCGCTGCTTGCCCCAGCAGATGCTTGAACAGCGTCGACTTGCCGACACCATTGATTCCCGTCAGTGCGACACGGTCACCGCGATTGACGTCTAAATCAATGGGTTCAAAGAGGGAGTGCGTGTAGCCCAAGGTGAACTGATCCAGATGAATCAGATTGTGATGGTGATCAGGAATGTAATTGAGGGTTAAATCGGCCGGTGTTTCGATGTTTTTGAGCAATTGTGACTTGGATTCGATATCCTTATCCATCCGGTGTTCCAGATTCTTGCGCTTTTGCATCACGCGAGCGGCTCGTGCACCGATGAACCCAGTGTTATTGATCGCACCGCTGCCCTTGACGTGGCGGTCGCCGTACTTATCGCCCTCGCGCGCCGTAGACCATTTGGCCTTTTTCAGCAGCGGTGTGTTTGAGCCGGCCAATTTCTTTTTGAGCTTGCCATTTTCAGCGATTTCATACTGATCTTGGCGTTCCTTGTCATCGCGATAGGTGCTGTAATTACCCTGGTAGAGGCTGATTTTGCCCGGTCGATGGCCAAAATATGGTCGGTGACTTGATCCAAGAAGCCTTGGTCATGACTGATGACGATGAAGCCAGATTTGCGCTTGAGGTAATCGGCAACCTGCTGACGGCCCGCGATATCCAGGTGCGTTGTGGGCTCATCAATGAGGGCGAAGTCGTCCGCATTGGTGAAAAGGAGTGCCAAAAGCACCTTGGTTTGTTCACCACCGGATAATTCCTCAAATGGGCGCCAGACAACATCCAGATCGACGTGGAGCAGCGAGAGTTCGCGCTCGAGCTCCCATTGCTCAATATCGCTGATGCTTTGGGCAACGTACAGCGTGAGTTGTGTTGGATCGCTCACAACCTGTGGAAAGTATTGCGTGCTCATCGGCATGTCGATGCTGCCTTGATAATCGAGCTGATTTTGTAGCAACTTGAGAAAAGTGGTTTTACCGCGACCGTTGCGGCCCACTAAGCCGAGGTGCCAGCTGCTATCGAGATAGAGCTGAACGTGGTCGAAGAGTAATTCGTTTTGGGCATCATAACCGAATGTGAGATTTTGAATGTTGATTGTTGACATCAAAGGGCCTCCTTGTGAGTGAGAACCCCAAAAATCGGGTGCGTGGCATCGATTGTGGCACATAAAAAGGTCGACTCATATTCAAGTCGACCTCAAGTCACGACAATGCTAAAAAGCCTGTAGCCGTGACATTATTGAGCAGCGTTACCGCTGAAGTCGGCACTTGAACCATCGCAAACTAATCCCGTTGTTTTTGGGGCAGTTAATTTCGATTGTGTCCAAGAGCTTACTTCAATGGCAGTTCACCGCTTTCGTTATTTGATGTGTAAAACTTATCATGAATATTTAGAGGCGTCAAGTGAGGAGGGGAGAATGCGCTCTAAACGCGCTCCCAGTCCCAACAATCTCCGCCTAACAAAAACTAGCGTCAATTGCACAATTCGCAATTTGACGCCAGTTCCGTTAGTGCTCACAGCCAAACCGTGTGGGTTCACGCTCTAAACGTGCTCCAAAAGGCAAAACACTCCAGTTAGCTCATCTTTGCCGAAGCCATAAACCGCTTCTGGCCAAGATATTGCTAATCCTCATGTTTTAACCGCCTTTTGTCGCACTCTTATTCTGCGTCATACGCCTTTTGGAATAACTCAACAATTTGTGCCTTAGTGGCTTTGCGCGGATTGGAGAAGGCATTACCATCCTTCAATGCATTTTCGGCCATCAATTCGAAATCTTCTGGCTTTGCCCCGATGGCCTTGATGTGCGTGGAATACCAACATCATCGGCCATTTGGCGCATCGCTTTGATGGCAAGTTCTGCGGCGTCTCGTGTGGAGAGGCCGTCAACATTTTCACCCATGGCAACGGCGAGTTCCTTGAAGCGTTCTGGATCGGAGATGATATTGAATTCTTCGACAACTGGTAACAGCAGGGCACAGCAGACACCATGCGGCGCATCATATTGACCACCCAATTGATGAGCCATCGCGTGCACGTAGCCCAGATCGGCATTGTTGAACGCCATGCCGGCCAACATTTCGGCTTCGACCATGGCGGTCCGAGCCTCAACATTGTGGCCATTAGCGACGGCTTCGCGCAGGCTACCTTCGATTAGCTTGATGGCTTGGAGACATTGCCCATCCGTGATGGGATTGCGGTTGGTGGACACATAAGGTTCAATTGCCTGAACAAACGCATCCATCCCGGTCGCTGCGGTTAGCTTAGCGGGGACGTCCAACATCAACAAGGGATCATTGAAGGAAACCAGTGGGATATTGCGCCATGAGACCACGACAAACTTCAAATGGGTTTCTTCATTGGTGATGACACAGTGGCGTGTCAATTCAGAACCGGTCCCAGCGGTTGTGTTCACTGCCATCAATGGGGGAAGTGGGTTCTCAAGCGTTTCGATACCGGCGAGGGTGGTGATATCGTCGCCGTTGGTTAAAATAATGCCGGTTCCTTTACCTGTATCGTGCGCGGAACCACCACCGACCGTGATGATACTGTCGCAACCGGATTCGAGATAAAGTTTTTTAGCTGCTTGAATATTACGCACTTTAGGATTTGGTTCCACACCATTGAAGACAACATAGTCGACACCAGCTGCTTCTAAAGAAGTTAATGTTTGAGCAACCGGACCATTTTCTACCTTTTCTAGGAAAGCGTCTGTCACGATTAATGGCTTTTTCATATTTAACATTTTTGCGCGATCACCGATCTTTTCGATCACGCCAGGACCGAAGAAATTAACACTTGGCATCAAAAAATCAAAATTTGTTTTCATGCGTTGTCGCCTCCAGATTTAAGTTACAAGCATCATTTTAACCGCTTTCAAGCATTTGTGAACGGACAAACAATAACGAATGTCCGGGGACAAAGCCCAACACTTGTCCATTGCATGTAATGTAAGCGCTGTTATAGTATGTAAACGTAGTCAAAAACAGAAAGGACCTTGAAAATGAAAAAATAATGAATGAACCCGGGAATGTTGTTCCCGAGATGGTAGCCGGGTTGACCCGTAGCTACCCACAATATGTGCAACTGATTCCAGACACGACGGCGGTCTTGCGTTCAGATGCTGCATTTAAGGCAGGCAAGCACGTTGGGGTTGTCAGCGGTGGCGGTAGCGGTCACGAACCCTTGCATGCCGGTTTTGTCGGTCAGGGGATGTTAACGGCAGCGGTGAATGGACAGATTTTCACCTCACCAACGCCCGACCAGATTTATGCGGCAATTAAGGCAGCCGATCAAGGCCTCGGTGTCTTACTGATTGTTAAGAATTACTCAGGCGATGTGATGAACTTCGACATGGCTAAGGATATGGCTGACCTCGATGACATCGAAGTTGAAAGCATCATTGTCGATGACGATATTGCGGTTGAAGACAGTCTGTACACCCAAGGCCGGCGCGGTGTTGCCGGGACGGTATTGGTTGAAAAGATTGTCGGTGCGGCAGCTGAAGCCGGAATGGCTCTCGGCGACCTCGCGACATTAGGCCAAGCGGTCATCAAAAAAGTGAAGACACTGGGCGTTGCTTTGCGCGCTGCTACTGTGCCAGAAGTCGGCAAGTTAGGCTTTGATCTCGGTGAAGACCAGATGGAATACGGTGTTGGGATTCACAACGAACCCGGTTATAAGACCGAAAAACTGGTTCCTTCCAAAGAACTGGCCAAAGAATTACTCGGTAAAATTGAAACGGAACAATCCGTTAAGGGGCAAGCGGTCGCTGTTTTGATTAATGGCATGGGCGCAACACCACTCAACGAACAATATATTTTCATGAATGATGTGTTGGATGAACTCGACGCCATGGGGGCTCAGGTGCAATTCACAAAGGTCGGCAATTATGTCACCTCACTGGATATGGCCGGCATCTCACTGACAGTATTGAATCTGGAAGGTAAGTGGCTGGACTACTTGAAGGCACCAGCACACACCATTGGATGGGGGGATACACTATGACAGTTGAAGAATTAATTGCATGGTTAGACAAGTATCAAGCGACCATCGAAGCCAACAAGGCGAATCTCAGCGAAATGGATACCGTGATTGGCGATGGTGACCACGGCAATAACATGGCGCGGGGGATGGATGCGGTCAAAGAGAGCTTGGCCCAGAACCCACCTGCTGATCTGGTTGCCGGTTTGAAGGCCGTGGCAATGAGCCTGATCAGTAAGGTCGGTGGTGCATCCGGGCCACTGTACGGCACAGCGTTTCTTGAGATGGGTAAGGCCGCTAAGAACGATGCCACCTTCCCCGAGATGATTCAGGCTGGTGCTGACGGCATTGCGAAGCGCGGCGGTGCGGCCATTGGCAACAAGACCATGCTCGACGTGTGGATTCCGGTGGCCAAGGATTTGGCAGCCAACACACTGACGGCCGATAAAATCGATCGTTACGTCGAGGCCACTAAGCCACTGCAAGCAACCAAGGGCCGGGCATCCTACTTGGGCGAACGTTCCATCGGGCATATCGATCCCGGTGCCGCAAGCTCTGGCATGTTGTTCAAGGATTTACTCACAGTCTGGGGGTCTAACGCATGACGACAGGGATGTTATTGATTTCGCATGTGCCTAAGATTGCGGCCGGTGTGGCCGAATTGATTCGACAAGTCGCACCAGACATCAATCTGACGACTGCGGCGGGACCAGTTCGGGGGAAATTGGGACCGATATGGATCATATTTTGGCAGCCATCGATGAGAACAAGGCCGATGAATTGATGGTGTTCTACGACCTGGGCAGTGCCAAGATGAATCTGGATTTGGCGACTGACTTCAGTGAAAAGCCACTCATTCGCTATGACGTGGCCTTCCTAGAGGGGGCGTACTCGGCGGCGGCACTGTTACAGAGTGGGGTGCCAAGAAGCGAGATTGAAAAACAATTGGCACCGCTAAAGATTAAGTAGCGCGACTTGTTTGACCGTCAGATGTGGGGGCATTTGATGAAGATGAATGATTACTGTTGATGTGTATCAATGTGTCAAAACAACTTTATTGGGAGGAATTGTATTATGGCTAAAGATTTGATGTTTGTGAGTCCAGATAAGTATATTCAAGGTGCAGGGTTACTCGAACATTCCGCAGATTACATCAAGCAACTCGGATCACATCTGTTGATTATGGCTGACGAATTGATTTGGGAAATTGTCGGCAACGAATTCGCCAGTTATCTCGAGGACAATGATTTTACCGTGACTAAGGTAACCTTCAACGGGGAAGCCTCCGTTCAAGAAATCGATCGTATCACCACCATTGGTCAAGAGAACCATAATGATGTGGTGATTGGTTTAGGCGGCGGGAAGACACTTGATACCAGCAAGGGTATCGCCAAGGCACTTGATGCTAAGTTGGTGATTGCACCGACAGCGGCTTCCGCGGATGCCCCAACAGCAGGCTTATCCGTGCTCTACACTGAAGATGGGACCTTCGATCAATACGAATTCTATCCACGTCACAGTGACTTGGTGTTGATGGATACGCAAGTGATTGCCAATGCGCCAGTTCGGACATTGATTTCTGGGATATCTGATGCCATGGCAACTAACATCGAAGCCAAGGCCACAAGCCAAAAGCACGGTGTGACAATGGGCAACGGTGCCGCAACATTCGCTGGCCGTGCGATTGCCGCCGAATGTGAACGCGTGCTCTGGGATTATGCCTTTGAAGCGGTTGAATCCAACAAGCATCATCTGGTGACCCCAGCGCTCGAAGCAATTGTTGAAGCCAACACACTGTTGTCTGGGCTTGGCTTTGAAAATGCCGGGTTGGCTGCTGCCCATGCGATTCACAATGGCTTCACAGCGGTTAAGGGTGACATTCACCACTTGACCCACGGTGAAAAGGTGGCCTTTGGCGCGATGGTTGAATTGGTCTTACAAGGCACACCGCACGATGAACTCGATAAGTACATCAACTTCTATCTCACTTTGGGTCTGCCTATCACGATGGAAGCCACGCACTTAGATGAATTGTCTGACGACGAACTGCATCAAATCGGTGTTTTGGCGACACAACCGGATGAAACAATGAAGAATATGCCATTTGCGGTGACCCCAGAGATGGTGGTCAATGCAATGAAGGCTGCTTCCGCTTATGCCCATGCCTATGAAGAAAGTCATGAGCTTCACCCGATTTTTGTTAACAAAGCACTTGTAAACGCTTAATTTAGGCGCTAAGCTGAAAGTGTTTACTGCTCTTTGACTAAGAGATTGAGAAGCTGTGACACAAGGCGTTTGAGAATGAGGATTAACAGGGATTGGTGATAAATCCCGAACTTAGGATTTGAAACAACCCAAGTTAACCGGAATTCTCAGCCTTTTGGAACGCGATTAATTTATTGTTTGGAAATCTAAGGGAAGGCTGTGAACAAAACGCTTGTTTTGTCACAGCCTTTTTCTGTATAACGCTATTGATAGGAACGAGGCCTTATCGTGAAGAAATTAATCAATGCACCAGAACAAGTGGTGGAACAGATGCTAGCAGGGTTATTGCTGGCCCACCCAACCCTGCATCAAATCGGCCGCCAACTCGCGATTGCAAACGGCAATCTCAAACGCAAGGTCTGGTTAGTCAGTGGCGGCGGAAGTGGCCATGAGCCCCTCGATGTCGGGTATGTGGGTGATGGCTTGCTCGATGCCGCGATATTGGGGCCGGTATTCACGCCACCAAGTGTTGAAAGCATTGTGGCGACCATGAAGGTGTTGGGCCCCAAACGTCCTTACCTGTTTATCGTGAAGAACTTTGCCAGTGATATGCGCCATTTCACTTTGGCACGTGAACAACTGGTGGCGGAGGGCTACCAAATCGGGTTGGTGTCTGTTGCTGATGATCAGTCCGTTGATCCCGACACGCTGACGGCGCGCCATCGCGGGGTGGCTGGGACAGTGTTGATGATCAAACTGCTAGGTGCTGCCGCTGATGCCGGCATGGCATTGGCTGATCTGCAGACCCTGGCCACAGAGGTGAATCACCAGCTGGTAACCTTGGGTGTGGCATTATCGAGCACGGAAGCACCGGGACAAAAAGCCGGCCTTTGATTTGGGCGCGGCAGAAATTGCGTATGGGATTGGGATTCACGGTGAACCGGGTTATCGCAGTGAACCGATGGTGTCGTCCGAGTTGTTGGCCCGCGAGCTGGTCAATAAGCTCACCCAGATTAACGACTGGCCGGAGAAGGCACCGATGGCGGTGATGATTAACGGCTTGGGTGGGTTGCCACTCATGGACCAATTCGTGTTCACCCATGATGCGGTCGAGCTGATTAGGTTACATGGTTTTGATATGCAGTTTGTCAAGACGGGAACCTTGCTGACGTCGTACTCGATGCAAGGTGTTTCACTCACCTTACTCGGTTTAACCGAACAGTGGCGTCACTGGTTAGGAAAACCCGTGGGAGGATTCGCGTGGGGAAATGGCTGATGGAGGTAACGCGGATCGTGTTGATGCCGCAATACCACTCCATTGGTCATATCCTCGAGGAACGTCTGGAGATACTTGGTTTCTAGATCCAGTGGGCGCGGTGTTGGGCTCATAATCCATTGTCTGAGCTCACTGACCAGACTTGCCGTGAGAATCTTTTGCAAGAAATCACGATAGGCTGGGGATAGCTTGACATTTTCCTTATGGCTGAACTCGGTCAACACGCGCTCGATGAGTTGCGTGATGTGTTCCGAAATCGCCTGTTCCGGGGCATTCTGGTCGTGAATCGCGAGTGCCTTTTGATAGAATGCTTGATTCGCTTGGAAGTAGTGCAGCATATGGTGCAGCACCACAGTCCAATGTTCATAATCCAGGTTGTCCTTGATGATGGCTTGAATATCATCGTTATAGATCCACGCTAAAACAGCGTATTTATCTTCAAAATAATCATAGAATGTCTGGCGGCGCAGATGCGCTTCGGCCATGATGGTGGTCACGGAAAGCTGACTGAAGGGTTTAACGCTCATGAGTTCCTTGGTTGCAGTCGCAATCTTTTTTTGACAATGTAAGACATCAACCCAGCTCCTTTCCGTGATATGAATCGCTTACAATAATACTATACACTGAATACTGGACCAATTCCATGCAGGACGAGTGAAATCGTGGGCGTCTGGAAGAATGGATGCGGTACAATGAAGTGAGTGAAGACAAAAATAGAGGGGTGTTTTGGCATGAACTATCAAATTTCAACGGATACCGCATTTCCAGTTGTGACGTTAACCTTGGATCAAGATGAACAGGTTCAAATTGAATCAGGCTCGATGATCTACCACGATGGGCAGATCAAGCTCGAAGGTAAAATGAACAATAATGGCAAAAAGGGACTGGGCGGTTTGATGAGTGCCATCGGCCGCAGCATGACATCTGGTGAATCATTTTTCATCACCACCGCAACCGGGACAGCACCACAGAGTGAATTGGTGATTGCGCCCGGTAATCCTGGTGCGATTCGTGCACTGCCTCTGGATAGTACCCATCAATGGCGCTTGAATACGGGCGCTTTCTTAGCTGCGGATGCGACAGCCGGCTACACCATGGTGCGTCAAAAGACCAGTAACGCGCTTCTTGGTGGCACGGGTGGCTTCTTCGTGATGGAGAGCCAAGGTAGTGGGGCTATGCTTGTGAGCGCTTATGGAGACATTCTCGAGGTCACACTGGATGGTTCACGCGACTATATCATCGACAACGACCATGTGGTGGCGTGGTCACAGAGTTTGGACTACAACATCGCACCCGCCAGCGGTTTTGTTGGCTTCAAGACTGGGGAAGGCTTAGTCAATCAGTTCCATGGTCAGGGGACCGTTTATATTCAAACACGTAATCTGAATGCATTGGCGGATCTTGTCGCACCGTTCTTACCTGAAAAGAGCGGCGATTAATCTTCATTATCCAGAAAAAAGGAAGCTGTGACGACCCGATTGGGTGATGCCACAGCTTCCTTTTTTAGTGCTTATACTTATGTCTGTGTTGCCGGCGAATAACGAGATAGCTACCAATAAAAGCTCCCGTTGGCACGGCAATGTCAATCCACCACTTGAATTCACGGTGCAGAACGAGCGACAAAACAAAAGAAATTGATAGATAGAGCGCAACGGTTAACAGGTAGGATTGCCAACTTTTCATTGTGTATGCCTTCTTTCTCCAGAGCAATCAAAGTCTTTCGTCACCTAAAGCTTGATTAGTGTGTGGTTGCCAATTTAGCGAGGAGATCAATGAAGGCTGCATCATCATTGAATGGTGGCACAAACGTGAACTGCTCGCCACCAGCGGCCATGAAGTACTCGCGATTTTCGATGTCGATTTCGTAGACTGTTTCCAGACAATCCGCGACGAAACTAGGTGCAATGACTGCATTTTGATGCCTTGGGTCGGCAGCTTCTTCAGTGTGGTGTCTGTTGCGGGCAGTAACCAGGGGTCGCGGCCAAAGCGTGATTGATAGGTGAGCTTGGTTGAGACCGTGGTCGTCATCTGAGCAACAATCGCTTCAGTTGAGGTCATGCAGCGCGCCGCATAGGGATCACCTTGATCGACATAGCTTTGAGGAATGCCGTGATAGGAGAACACCACTTGGTCGGGATGTATGTCGTTGACGACCGCATCGATTTTGGCGGCCATGGCGGCGGTGTAATCAGGGTCCATACTGAAGTCGCTGATCATGCGAATCTCTGGAATGTAAATCTGTTTTTGATAATACTGACTGACTTGATCAAAGACGGAGGCGGTTGTGGTGCTTGAGTACTGTGGATAGAGTGGCAGCACAGTGAGTTTAGTGATTTCTAATTCTCTGAGCTCATTCAATACGCTCTCAATTGATGGTGAACCATAAACCATGGCGTGTCGCACGATGTGGTTTGGCAGCCGTTCTTGCAACAGCTGTGCCTGTGTTTCTGTATAGTACGCCAGTGGTGAACCCTGTTCGGTCCAAATCTGCTGGTAAAGGGCGGCAGATTTGGCCGGCCGCTTGGGCAGAATCATGGTGCGCAGAATCGGCTGCCACTTAATCGGATTCATTTGAATCACACGTTGGTCACTTAAGAATTGTTTCAAATAACGCCGAACGCTCTCTTCATCGGGAGCGTCTGGTGTGCCGAGATTAACGAGTAGGATTGCATGCATTGGTGTATTCCTTTCATCAGGCATAATTTTTGACTATGCATAGCATAACAGATAAAGCGCTTAATTACGCATTCAATGAGAACACGATTAAGCAAATATGTTTGCAGACTAAAAGCGTCTGAGACAAGACCAATCGGTTTTGTTTCAGACGCTTTAGTATGAGTTACTCTTCAAATTTTTCGGTTGTATGGTCAATAATCGGTTGCTTGTTGTGCTTCACAAAGTAAATCGTGGTCATGATGGCTAAGAAAACGACCCCAACCAATAATGAAATATTGGTTTCTGGATTCAATATCATGAAGAACAGGGTTAAGGCCAAGAACGCCAGCGTCAGATAATTGGAATAAGGCGCAAAAGGCATTTTGAACGGATGCTCGGCCATCTTGTCGGCATGCACCTTCCGAAACTTGATTTCGCTGATGAGAATCACGACCCATGGCACCATGCCGGGCAGCACACTCGAACTGTAGACCAGCACGAACACATTGCTTGCGGCGGGATAAATCAGTGGCAGTAGGGCATTGAGAACGACACCTAACAGAATACCGAAGCCAATCGAAACCACAGGATAGAATGGGACGCCATGCCGATTCAACTTGGTGAAGGCTTTTGGCAGTTGGCGGGCATTAGCCAGCGTGTAAACCATTCGGCTCGCTGAGTAGATTCCCGAGTTGGCCCCTGATAACGCCGCCGTGATGACCACGAAGTTGACCAAGCCGGCCGCAAAATGTGATTCCGACCTTGGAGAAGGTTTGCACAAAAGGTGAGCCGATATTGCTGAGCTGGTTCCAAGGATAGATGGTGACAATCACGAAGATGGCGCGACGTAGAAAATCAAGATGCGGCCCACGGTATCCTTGACCGCTTTGACAATGGTTGGTCGTGGGTCTTCAGCCTCACCCGCGGTAATCCCGAGCAATTCAACCCCTTGATAGGAGCCGAGGACGATCGATAAGGCGAAGAAGAAGCCCATCCACCCATTAGGGAAGAAGCCGCCGTGAGACCACAGATTGCTCAAGCCTAACGCGTGGCCGCCGTTACCGAGGCCAAAGAAGATGACACCAAAGCCGGCGACAATCATCAAGATAATGGTGACGACCTTGATCAGGGCGAACCAGAATTCGAGTTCACCGAACATCTTAACGGAAATCAGATTGGCTAAGACCAGGATGGTGATGGCCACGGCACCCGGCACCCAACCGGGCAGTGTCGGCCACCAATATTTGAAATACTCACCGATGGCAATCATTTCAGACATCCCGACGACCACGAATTGGAAAATATTACTCCAGGCGGTCAGGTAACCGAATACGGGATGCATATACTCGGTGGCAAATTTGGCAAAGGAGCCGGTATCGGGATCGACGTAAAGCATTTCCCCTAGTGCTCGCATAATCATGTAGAGGAAGAACCCAGCGATAGCATAGGCGAATAGGACTGAAGGACCGGTCCACTTGATGGTGGCGGTCGCACCCATGAATAGTCCTACCCCAATCGTGCCACCCAAGGCGATCATTTGCATATGTCGCGCACTTAATTTTCGCTGCATTGTTCTCAATCCCATCTGTTATTTTTTCGATAGATGCTATTTTAACGGAAGTGTCTAAAAATCGCAAACACTTGACTGCGAAATGAGAACATTTTTGATTAAACTTGGAAGGACTCACGGTTTTGAAGGTAGGTGAGTTCGTCGAAGGTAATGCGTTGTTGCAGGCGTTCTGCGAGGTCGGATGGAATCTGACCCTGGCTCAGGGCGTTCTGGACAAAAGTGTATTCCGCGTGGAAAGCATCGAGGAATAATTGATAGATGATGTCACCATCCACGGCGTCCACCTTGATCCGACGGTGCCGATCGCGGTAGAAACGGCGAATGTTATTGATTTCAGAGCGGTTCGCGTTTGATTCGAGCTTGTTGAGTTGATCCATGACGGCATCGAAGCCGGCCTGTTCAATCGGAATAATGTCTTCATTGTGTGCCTTGAACTGGCGCTTCCAAAAGATGGGTTCGAGATTGATTGGCGTGGTCAAAAACGCGTTTTGCGCTTCGCTAAATCCTTGTACATGGAGCCCATGTGAAAGGTGAAGCGAGTGCGCAACCAGAGATTCTTCCAGATGCGTTGATCCGCGGTGAAGTCATTGAGGTCGATGAACCGATTGTAGTAATAGGCTTCATCATCGGTAATGGTTTTGGCCTTGCGCATGGCTTCAATCGTGGCTTTTTCGACATCGATGGTCTGCCTGAACAGCACACGTTGATGCCGGCGACTCGGTGCGTCATCGAGAATCAGTTGTTGGCTCAAGGTATCGGCAACCACCTGTGCCTCGGCCCGATTGGTCGTGTTGGCACGCACCGCGTCAATTCCGGCGGAGAGCATGCGCCGCACCCAAACGTGCTGCCCGTTCTTTTGGACGGGTGGTTTTGGCAGGAGCAGCGGCATCAACAGCGGTGGTAGGACCAGACTGATGATGATGACAACAGCCGCAATCAAGATGAGTGCTTGGCGCAGTGAGCTGTTCATGCTGGTGGGCATCGAAAAAGCCAAAGACAGCGTGATGGTCCCACTGGCACCGCTCAAAGCGATGATGGCGGCATCGTTGAGCCGATTCTTGGTATTTGGCACGCGCACCAAGAAACGACTCCAGACAAACCGCAACAAGAATTTGAGTGCATAGATGACGACCCCAATGAGGACTAAGGTGCCAAAACCAGTCGCGCTTTTCAGGCTGCTGGTGATGACATTAGGCAGCGCAATCCCTAAGAGCACGAACACAAGCCCAGAGAGAATGCCGGATAGCATTTCCCAGACGTTGGTAGTCACCATCTGCATGCGTGCACTGGTGAGACGTAAGCGATCGCGCTCAACGCCTTGCGCAATCCCGGCTGCAACAACGGCTAAGATCCCGGATAATTCGAGTTCATCGGCGATAAAGTAAACCAGCAGTGGAGTGACTAATTGCAACGTCACCATAATGATGGGTTCATCATCGCCCATGCGAATCAACCAGGCACGCAGACTGACAATGAGTGTTCC
This sequence comes from Lacticaseibacillus saniviri JCM 17471 = DSM 24301, assembly GCF_001311785.1. GTDB lineage: Bacteria > Bacillota > Bacilli > Lactobacillales > Lactobacillaceae > Lacticaseibacillus > Lacticaseibacillus saniviri. The sequence continues at coordinate 83,328 of NZ_BBBX01000002.1, forward strand.
CAAGACGGCACCAACCAGAATGCCACCGAAGAACACGTAGAGAAAGTCGACGGCGGCACCGGTAGCCGAGAAGCTACCTGAGATATACGCGGTCAACGCGAGATCAAAGGCGACAATTCCGGCCGCATCGTTGAACAGCGATTCGTTACTGAGAATCAACATCTGCTCAGGCGCGAGTGGTGTCGATTCATTCACGGCATTGACCGCGGAAGCATCAGTTGGCGATACAATGGCAATGACCGCAAACGCCAAGGCGAGCGGGATGATGGGAAAGAGCCAATGGACCGTAATCCCTAGCGCAATAATGGTGACCAACACAAGCCCAATGGCAAGTGAGACAATGTTGCCGAGTGTTCGCCCAATCCATAGTCGTGACGCATTTTGGCCTTCATTGAACAGCAGTGGCGCAATGATCGCGAATGAGAAAACAGACGGATCAAAGGCGAAGTTCCGGTAGCTCGGCACAATGGTGAGCACGATACCGAGTCCAATGAGGAAAATGGTAACGGGATGAATTTGATGTGGCGATTCAACACGTTTGCGAGCACCACAGCAAAGAGAATAATAGTAAAGAAGAAAACTTGATTCACGCGGGTACCCTCCTCCAAAAATATTGCCTTAAGTGTAGCACTGAATGCTAAAGTGAGCACGTCTCGCGCGCGCTGGCGACAGCGCGTGGCGGCGATAAGAATCAACTTGAGTCAATAGGGTTCATAAGACGAAAAGCCTGCGACAAAACCGATTGGCTTTATCACAGGCTCTTCATTTAATTACTTGAGAATTCACGCAGGAATCAGCCCTTTAAGGCACGACTGATGACAATTCGACCGGTATGAGAAACATCGAGTTGTTGATGCCCAGCAACGAAACCATCACGCGTGAACGGGAGCGTCATGTCAATCGGCATGTGCAACTTGTGATCCGCCATCAGCGCGATGATGGCCGTTAATGCCTGGGCATCCGTTGGTGTATTGGTTGGCCGAATATTGATAAAATCGAATTTCTTATTGCTGGAAGGGACGCCGTGTGCGACCGAAACAATCGTGCCACCAGGCTTCACCATCGCAATATCATCATCGGTGCCCACACCATCCATTGCCGCATTCATCACGATATCGCCGCGGTCAGCGAGTGCTGTGGCAATCGCCACTTGGTCGTAAGCAACGAACTGGCTGACACCCAGTGAATCAACGAAATCAGCGTTGCGTGCCGCGCCGATCCCAATCACGGTAGCTTGTTTGGCCACGGCGAGTTGGGCGGCAATGGCACCAACCGCACCGGTGACACCTTTGATAATCAGGGTCTGACCGGGATTAACCGTTGTAAAGGCATTGAGCGTCTTATAAGCGGTGATGGCAGGTGTCACAATGGCCGCCGCATCCTCAAATGAAATGGCATCGGGCAGCGCAACTACGGCATCGAGATTCGCCACAGCCGTTTCGGCATAACCGTGTTCAACGTGAGCCACGACGCGGTCACCAACGGCAAAAGATGATGCAGTGGCGCCAACTTTGGTGACCACACCGGCCACATCGCGACCAGTCACCATTGGGCCTGGCGCGTTTTGACGTTCCGCCCGTTCCCGGTTATTCAAACCAATCGCTTCAACCCGAATTTGAACTTGTTGCGCAGTGGGTTCAGGTGTTGGCAGAGTGACTGCCTCAATGACTTCAGGACCACCGGCATGGGTATAACCAAATGCTTGCATAAGATATCCTCCTCTGACACGCTACGAAATACGCTTAGTGTAGTTTGCCGCGGCGATTTCTGCAATCATTTAGCTCTGCGTGAGTTGACGATGACTGCCGAATCGGTTACAATTCGCCATCTGCAATCCGGCCCAGTAATGAGCGGGATGGGATGAAGAAGAGTTCACCGCTGACAGGGGTGGAGAAGTCGAGCAAACGATCGGATTGGCCGAACATGTTTTCAAGCATCCGGCGGGTCACGCTGTAGTAACGTGAATAGCCGATGAAGTAGGTCCCGTTCAATCCTTCAGCAGGGTTACTGAATGGCACGTTCATCCGCACGATTTTGTGTTCGACGCCGCCATCGTTATCTTGTGAGACCACGTTGTGCGCGTTCTTCGCCTTTTCTTCGTCCTTCAGCTCAATATCATTGAACTTGTGACGCCCAATGGCTTGTTCTTGATGTTCTGTCTTGAGTGCGTTCCACGCTTCGAGATCATGCGTGTATTTTTGGGCAAAGGCATAGGAACCATTGATGAACTCGGGATCTTCATCGCCAATGACCGCATACTCAGGTGTGTCCAATGCACTTGGATTCTCGGTGCCGTCAACGAAGCCGATGATGGCACGGCCTTCAAAGTAGCGGAAGCCATGGGTTTCATCAAGCACGGTGACATTGTCTTTGATCAATGTCATGACTTCAGACATCAATTCAAATGGCACAGCGGAATTCGTTGAGCGGATGTGGAAAAATAGATCCGCCGGTGTGGCAACCGCGGTGTACTTGGGACCAACAACGGGTTCGAATTCAACTAATTCCTTTGGTGCATCAGCGTTAGGGAATAAGTAGTGCCAAGCATTGGCAGAGAAACCAAAGGCAACAGCTAAGTGGCTTTCGGGGTAGCGAATATTGAGACTATTCGTGAACGCAGGTAAGTGTTCTGCGAGGTCTTGAACAGCTTCCAAATCCGCAGCTTGATCCTCGCGCTTGAGATTCATAGTCGCGAAGATAATATCGTCGCCGGCATCTTTATAAACATCTTGGGTATCGCGTAAACTAATTGGCATGTGAGTCCCTCCAGATTGTAATAATTATAATCAAGAATAGTCTAGCATAGATTAACGCCTTTGTCAGGAACGCATACCTCAAATTTGAGATGTGTTAAGCTAATACAAGAAAGAAGTGATACAAATGGCATTACAAACACAAGCAGAGTTAATTCTGCGCCTTTTCGTCGCTGCCTTCTGTGGTTTTGCGATTGGGTATGAACGTAAGAACCGCCAAAAAGAAGCGGGGATTCGCACACATATGATCGTGGCCTTGGGGGCTGCGCTTGTGATGATTGTTTCCAAATATGGTTTCTTTGATATCTATCAGTTGAAGGGTATGTCGCTCGATCCTTCCCGTGTGGCGGCGCAGGTCGTCAGTGGGGTCAGTTTCTTAGGTGCCGGTGCGATTCTGGTTCGGCGCAACAACGTCAATGGGTTGACCACCGCGGCTGGGGTTTGGACGACGGCCGCTGTCGGCATGGCAATTGGGGCTAAACTCTACCTCATCGGTCTGGCGACAACCTTATTGGTGCTTGCCATCCAAATCCTGTTGCACCGCAATTTCTCATGGCTGCCATCCGGTGATACGGGGACATTAACCCTGATTGTGAACGGCGGCGGTGACGAGATGAAGGCCATCCAAAAACATTGGGCCGCTACCACATCAAAGTGCACAATGTTCGCATCAAACAGGAAACGCCAGAACAGCTCCGCGTGGCACTCGAAATCGAGGCCAATGAGAGTGGTGATGTTCGCCGGCTACTGAGTGTGTTTGCGGACAACCCGGCGATTGTGTCGGTGGAATACTAGAATATAAAACGCCTGTGATACCCCAAACGAGGTATCACAGGCGTTTTTGTGTACAGATGGTTATAAACTCGCATTTGAAGTGAGCAATTGGCGTGCGGCTAAGCGTAAGCCGTCGAGCGTGGATTGGACAAAGTCGGTGTACTGATAACGATAGAGTTGAGGGTACAGACTTTGATAAGTATATTGGCCGCCGACATGGCGTGCGAGGTTCTTAGTCACGACAGCGTAACTGTAGGAGAGATTGAGTACAGGCATGAGGACTTTCGCATCGAGGACGGTGGCGATGCCATTCGGGAACAGCACTTGTTGTTCACTGAGTGGTAATTGCTTAGCGAGCTCGGCAACAGTGCTGACCCGCGCTACCAAGTTGTTCATCAAGACACGCTTGTCGACTGCTTCAGGATTCTCATACAAGGCAATGTGTTGAGCGGCAACATCGCGCACATCACTCGCATAGAATTTGAAGTCGGGGACAGATGGACCGCTCAAGAATGAGAGTGGTGAACTGTGGTGAATACTCCAAGGTGTGAGCGCGGGGCCAACAATCCCCGAAACCAAGCTGACACTCAACTGAAATTGGTTCACATTCTTACTTGGATCATGCGCAAAGTCCCAAGCTAGTTTTTCTTCAACGGCTTTGAGAATGATATAGGCGTCGTACTGATGTGGATCGTCTACCTTGGACCAGTCGTCTTCATTGTAGACGGCCTTGTCATTATCACCCCAACCCATGGCGGATTCGGAACCGGTCATGACCACGCGCTTGATGGTGGGTTGAGCGGCAATGGCAGTGAACCAAGTCTCGATTTCTTTAGCCATATCTGCCCGCCAAGTTGCGGCATCCTGCGCATTGGGATCAACGGCTGTTGCGACGCTGAAGACACCATCCACACCATCGAGTGCGGGCTTGACCGAAGCCGGGTCCATGATATTACCGACATACATCTCAACTTCTGGAATCAACTGTTTGAGCACATCTGCTTTTTCCTGACTCCGGCTGAGCCCGCGAACGTGATAGCCACGATGTACGAGATCTTGAACCAACCAAGCACCGATATAACCGGTGGCACCCGTGACGAGAACTGTATCTGACATATAAAAACCCCCTTAGCATTATGAAACTAATTACATCAGACAATAGCACGATTAACTTCATGAGAATACTGGTACATACCTATATTTATAAAAATGGATAGAAGTTTAAGTTTTGAAGGAAAAAGTTAATCTGCAACTAATATAGCACTGAAAGCGGATAAATGCTGAATTGGTGTTTGAAATAAAATTTCTCAATTTCGCAAAAACAAAATTGGTATTGAAATTAAATTTCTTTAGCCCTATAATTGGCGCTGAAAGCGATAACAAATATGGAGGGGATTCACATGAAGTTTAGAGCGAAGCAGTTATTCGTATTAGCTTGCAGTGTGGTTGGGTTATTGGTTTTGGCGGGCTGTTCATCGGGTAAAGCAAAGGCAACAGCTGCTGCACCGACGAGCAAAGTTGTCACAACAACGGTTTATTCGAAGCAAATGCATTTGGATTGGAACTATGATGTCTATTTGCCAGCACATTATGATCCCGCTGGTAGCAAGCGCTATCCAGTTGTTTATATGCTGCATGGATTGTACGGTAATCATAGAAATTTACTGGAACGGTTCAACTCACAACAGATGCTTGATGGGTCAATGCATCGGTTAAATTCTGATGCGATTGTTGTTTTTGTTGATGGGTTTAACAGTTTTTATGTCAATCAGAAAAATGGCTTAAAAATGGAATCGGCTATTATGAAGGACTTAGTACCGACTATCGATAAGACATATAAAGTGTCCAAATCCGCACAGGACCATGCGATTGGCGGTATTTCAATGGGTGGTTATGGTGCAGCTCGGTTGGCACTAAAGTATCCTGAATACTTCTCAAAGGCATTATTAATCTCACCATCTGTCTGGACAAAGTTGGCAAAAACGAATCCAATCAGGATGAACATGCACGCATTCACGGATGGTAAGACAAATTGGTCAGACAAAGTTTATGATCAACTTTTCCCAACTCAGTATATCGACGCAAAGTCACAAAATACGAAATTCTATATTGAAACGACAGCGGATGATACAACGGTTCCCATCAAAGACGTCAATAAATTTGTGACTGATTTGAAACAGAAAGGGATCACACCCAAGTATGTCAAGGACACGGGCGATAATCATAATTGGACCTATTGGACAAAAGCAACGCCTAATGCATACAACTGGGTTTTGAATGAGTTTAAAAAGTAGGAGGGGTAAATCATGAAAAATGAGGAAATGGCCAAAGCAATTCTCGATCACGTAGGTGGTAAAGAGAATATCGAATCAAATGTGTCTTGTATGACACGACTTCGTTTGGGTGTTAAAGATAAGAGCAAAGTTGATACAGATGCTTTAAAAACCTTAGATGGTGTTCTTGCTGTAGTCGATGCCGACACATTACAGGTTGTGCTGGGTCCGGGGAAAGTCAATAAGGTTGCTGAACCTTTTGCAGAAATGACTGGTGTGCCACTGGGATCAGGTGAAGAAGATCCAGCCGATGTTGCGGCTGATACGACAGCGAGCCAAAGCACGGATGTCAAATCAATTGCAAAGGAAAATAAAACGGCAAATAAGGCAAAGCACGACAAGCCTCTACAACGCGGTTTACAGCATATTGCTAATGTCTTTATTCCATTGCTACCAGGGATTATTGCAGCGGGATTGATTAACGGACTGACCAACGTTATCGACTATCAAACAGGACAAGCGTTCGTGACTGATTGGTGGTACATGACAATCAAAACAATTGGTTGGGGTCTCTTTACCTTCCTGCCAATCTTTGTCGGAATGAATGCTTCAAGAGAATTCAAAGGGAGCGCCATTCTCGGTGGTATCGGTGGCACCCTGTGTTTAGGGGTTATTGTGCCAGGTTTCCCACTGGGGTCACAAGCAATTGCAATGCCGTTTACGAATACTAACTATGTTGTTGGTGTCGGTGGTTTGATTACAGCGCTCTTTATGGGGATTTTCTTCGCCTGGTTGGAACGGAATATTCGTCGTTTTATGCCAAGTGTGCTGGACACGTTCTTCACGCCATTATTGACAGTTATTATCGGTTCATGCTAGCGGTGGTCTTCCTACAACCCGCAGGTGCATGGTTAACTAACGCAATCTATCTGGTGATGGACTTTGTCTACTCCAAGATGAGTGTGTTTGGTGGGTTTATCCTTTCTTCAACATTCCTGGGCTTAGTTTCTGTCGGCTTGCACCAGGCACTGACACCTATTCATGTTTTGCTCAATGATCCAACAGGACCTACAAAAGGGATCAATTACTTGTTGCCAATTTTGATGATGGCCGGTGGTGGTCAAGTTGCGCCGGGCTCGCGTTATATCTCAAAACAACAAATAAGCGGTTCAAGAAAATGGTAATGAGCTCTATCCCAGTTGCCATTCTAGGTGTGGGTGAACCATTAATGTATGCCGTAACATTGCCATTAGGTCGTTCCTTTATTACAGCATGTATTGGTGCCGGATTTGGTGGTATCGCGGCTTCATTGTTCCATCTAGGGGCAGTTTCACAAGGGGTATCAGGGTTATTCGGCTTACTGATTATGGAGCCAGGGCAACAGCTGACTTATCTTGCTGCATTGTTAGTTGCCTATCTCGGTGGATTCATTGTGACATGGTTCTTTGGATTTGACGAAAGTCGGATTAACGAAATTTATCCAGAGAAGTAGGTGATTAGGATGCTCGGATTTTCTGTTTATTTACATGAAGCGCTAACGCAACATGAAATTGACCGAATTCAACGATACGCAGATGTTGGTTTTGAAGGTGTTTTTACCTCAATTAATCTGCCAGAGGATGATCCAAGTCAATTAATCAGCAACTTGGCGGCATTAGGTGATATTTGTAAAGCTAATCATTTGCAAATGACGTTGGATGTTTCAACCAACGCATTGGACCGGTTAGATATTTCACGTGCCCATCTAGACACTTTTGAAAAACTAGGTGTCTCAACGCTCCGTATTGATGATGGCTTTGATATGACAGAAATTGCGCAACTCTCACAAAATTCCAAATTGCATTAAATGCCAGCACAATTACGTCTGCAGATATCGATGTATTGACGGCCAATCAAGCCGATTTTACGCATCTCGAAGCCTGGCATAACTATTATCCACGAGAGTTTACAGGGTTAGACGAAGAATGGTTTGCCAATCGTAATCGCTGGTTACAGGCGAATGGTTTCACTGTGATGGCTTTTGTTCCTGGTGATGGAGAACGGCGCGGCCCTGTATTTGCTGGTTTGCCAACACTAGAAAAACAACGTTACATGCATCCGTTAGCCGCGATGATTGAGATGAAACGTTTGGCAGTCACTCACGTCTTTATCGGTGATCCTGAGCTTAAGGCAACGACTTTAGCTCAGATTGAAGCTTATACGCAGCAAAATATTCTGGAAATTCACGCGATGTTGTCAGCACAAGCACCAAACTATTTTGATCGAGTGTTACACCAGCGCGCGGATGTTGCGCGTGATGTTGTCCGTATTGTGGAGGGGCGCTTGCTACTTCAAAACAAGATTGCAGCAATCAATACAATTTCACGCAATCACGGCGCAATTACATTAGACAACCATCGTTCTGGTAGATATGAAGGCGAATTAGAACTGATTAAGTGTTCATTGCCCGCAGATCCTTCTGTTAATGTGATCGGACAAATTGTTCCTGCTGATCTGGACTTGTTGAATTTTATTGATGCCAATCAGGCCATTCAAATTGTTAATGTAGAAAGCGAGACTTACAATGGATGATATTAAAAAGTTAGCAACTGAGGCGAGAAACCCTGAAACAACAGACTTAGACTTGATGACGCCATTACAGATGGTCACGGTAATGAATCAACAAGATCAAGGAGTCGCCAAAGCGGTTGAAAAAGTGTTACCGCAAATTGCTGCAAGTGTTGAAGTAATCACCAAAGCGTTAAAGGAAAATGGCCGATTATTTTATATTGGTGCCGGGACAAGCGGTCGGTTGGGTGTGTTAGATGCTGCAGAATGTGTGCCGACATTTGGGACTGACCCGGAAACGGTTCAAGGCCTGATTGCTGGCGGTGCTTCTGCCATGACTGTGGCAGTTGAAGGGGCTGAGGACGACTTACAATTGGCTAAAACTGATCTGTCAGCGCGGCATTTGACGCAACAAGACGTTGTGGTTGGTATCGCAGCAAGTGGAAGAACGCCTTATGTGATTGGTGGCTTGGATTACGCTAGAACATTAGGCACACCAACAATCGCACTGGCATGCAATGCTGATTCTGTCATTGGCAAGCATGCCGACATCGCCATCGATGTTGTTACTGGGCCTGAAGTGTTATCTGGTTCCACACGACTTAAAGCGGGTACCGCACAAAAATGGTCCTGAATATGCTGTCAACGGCTTCGATGGTCGGTATTGGTAAAACCTATGGCAACTTGATGGTCGATGTTAAACCAACGAATGAGAAATTGGTTGAACGTGCTAAGAATATTATCATGACAATTGCCGAAGTGGATCGAGAGACCGCAACTCGTGCTTTTGAAGCCACAAATGGTTCCGTCAAGTTAGCGATTGTGATGCTATTGAATCATGATGATAGCGTTGCAATAGCACAGCAGCAGCTGAGTGACGCTGATGATTTTGTCCGGCGAGCGACGAACAGGTAATGATTTTACCGTCTAGGAGAGATGATTAATGAGTAATACAATCCTACTTTCAATTCATGAGCATTTACCAAAGATGAGTACGACAGAGCAACGACTCGGTCAGTTTATGCTTGATCATTTGGAACAAGTACCGCAGCTAAGTGTGAGTGAACTTGCTCAACAAAGTAGGGTGAGCCAGGCGACGGTGGTCCGTTTTGCCAAGCATTTGGGCCTCGACGGCTATAAGACATTAAAGGTTGAGTTGGCGCGAGCAAGTAATGGCAATGCAGCTTTATATGACGAGGTTTCACCCAAAGACAGCCTCAATGTGATTAAAGCTAAAATGGCATTAAGGATTCAGCGCACAATCGAGACGACGAATGAACAATTAACGACACACCGGATTTCATCAGCTGTGCGTTTATTGAGGGATGCACAAATTCTGCATGTTTATGGCTTGGGCGCGTCTGATTTAGTAGCGCAGGATATTACACAGAAATTCCTACGGGTCGGCAAGGTAGTAATTAATACCTCAGATACCCATCAAATGGCGGTTAATTTGTTAATTAAAAATAGTGAACAAGTTTTATTTTTAGTCTCACATTCTGGTCGGACGGTTGAAACTGTCAAACTAGCTGAATTAGCTGTTTCGCAGGGGATTCCAGTGATTGCGTTAACAACAGATATTCGCAGCCCATTAGCAAAATACGCTCAAGTCGTATTGATTTCAGATGGTAGTGAGAATCGCCTGCAGGTCCGATCCGCTGCGACGACTTCCTTGGTGAGTCAGTTGTATGTGGTTGATTTGGTTTATTATCACTACCTGCAGAAGGATTACCAAGTGAATGCGAAAAAATTGACTGATTCGTCTGAAACAATCGATCAACTCTTTCACTCACACAATAGGAGGGATTAAGATGTTTAATTTTTGAAGAAGCATAAGGTGAATTGGCAACCAAAGACATTTCTTGCACCAACTGATGGTGAGGTAGTTACAATTGATGCTGTTCCAGATCCCGTCTTTTCACAGAAAGCGATGGGTGATGGTTTTGGGATCAAGCCAGCGCAGGATAAAATTTATAGCCCTGTCTCAGGCACTGTGACAATGATTGCAGACACATTGCATGGTATTGGTCTCAGAACCGACGATGGTGAAGATATTCTGGTTCATATGGGAATTGATACCGTTGAATTAAAAGGTGAACCATTTAAGGTCCACGTTTCAACTGGAGATAAAATTACTGCCGGTCAGGAACTGGCAACGATGAATCGTCAGCTAGTTCAGGAAAAGGGAAAGACACGACAATTATTATCGTTGTGACAAATTCTCTAGATACTGGTCAGCATGTCACCTTGGACCAAACTGGTCATGTTGCGGTGAATGATGTTGTTGCGCATCTAACAAATTAACTAAAGAAAAGCTGAGCCGATAGCAAACGGCTCAGCTTTTCTTGTTTGATAGTGCTGTGAGAAGATTGGCGATAAATTAAATACGTTCTGTTATTTATTATTTTGCTTGCATTCTCGTCATTTCACGGTATCCTTAAACGTAACGGTTACGATTTGAGGCCGAACATAGAAAGGATGACCAACATGCACAAACGTTTTGGGGGATTGGGGCCGCATTATTGATTCTTGTGACCTTTTTGGGCGCGTGCCAGCAGGCCAAGCCCGCAAGTGAAGTGAAGAAAGACGGGATTACAGTCGTCGCGAGTGTGGACTTCTATGGTGAAGTCGCAAAAGCGGTACTGGGTGATCACGGCAAAGTGACATCCATTATCAATCGACCAGAAGTTGACCCACACGATTATGAACCAACTACAGCGGTCGGTAAGGACGTCGCTAAGGCCAATGTCGTGTTAGCTAACGGGATTGGTTACGATGGCTGGATGGATAAGTTGGTGAAGGCCAACAGTAATGGTGCGACTTATATCCGTGTTGGTGAAGACGTGCTACATAAAAAAGAGGGCGACAACGAGCACCTCTGGTATCAACCAACAACGATGAAGCAATTAGCCACGCAATTAGCCAAAGAATTTGGCAAAATTGACAAGGCAAACGCCAAAGCTTTTGATGCCAACGCCAAGAAGTATATTGCGACCTTGACGCCAATGACAGACTTGGTGGCGAAGCTCAAAGCAGAACGCAAGCAATCGTTAGTGGATGTGTCAGAACCTGTTTTTGATTATGCGCTGGATAGTCTGGGCTACAAGGTCAACAACGAACACTTCTCCAAGGCAACGGAAGATGGCACCGATCCGAGCCCAGCTGATATTGAAGCCATGAAGAAGGACATTCGCGATAAGAAAATTGCATTCTTCGTTCAGAACACACAAGCCGACAGCAAAATCGTCGATCAATTGACGGCAGAGGCCAAGAAGGCCGGTGTGCCTGCCTCAAGGTGACGGAAACATTACCAAAGGACAAGACATACCTGTCATGGATGATGTCGCAGTACCAGGCACTGGAAAAGATTCAAGATAACGAAAAGAAATAACGAGAGAAGCTGTGACAAAAGGCGCTATGAGAATGAGGATTAACAGGGATTGGTGATAAATCCCGCACTTAGGATTTGAAACAATCCAAGTTAACCGGAATTCTCAGCCTTTTGGAGCGCGATTAAGTTATTGATTTGGAATCTAAGAAGAAGCTGTGACAATCCGCAAGGGTGAAGTCACAGCTTTTTTATGAACATGTGGTGAGTGAGATTAAGGTTTCCCTATCTTTTGGCCCACAGTCGATTGTGACTGGTGTGAATCTTTGATACCATAAGGCATACGATTAATTAAAATCAGGAGGACAGCTTTGTTAACTGTAAATAATGTTTCAATGACCTTTGACGATCGCAAACTTTATGAAGACGTCAATCTCAAATTCACACCCGGCAACTGTTATGGGATTATCGGCGCAAATGGTGCTGGTAAATCCACATTTTGCGGATTTTGGAAGGCCAAATCACACCCACAACGGGGGACGGTGACCTTATCACCAAACGAACGGATGAGCAGCCTCAAGCAGGATCACTTCGCCTTTGACGATCAAACCGTCATGAACACTGTTTTACAGGGTTGGACGCGTTTATATGAAGTGATGAGTGAAAAAGATGCGCTCTACGCCAAAGCCGATTTCTCTGAAGAAGACGGAATCAAGGCCGCTGAACTCGAAGGTGAGTTCGCTGAAATGGACGGCTGGAACGCTGAAAGTGACGCAGCACAATTACTGCAATCCTTGGACATTCCCGAATCTGTTCACCAACAATTGATGGCCGATTTGCCGGAATCAGAAAAGGTGAAGGTCTTGTTGGCCCAAGCCTTATTCGGTAAGCCCGATGTCTTGTTACTGGACGAACCAACTAACGGGCTCGACCCACAAGCCATCAGTTGGTTAGAAAACTGGTTGGCCGACTACGAGAACACCGTTTTGGTTGTCAGCCATGACCGGCACTTCTTGAACACAGTATGTACCATGATGTGTGACGTCGATTTCGGTAAGATTGAACTCTTTGTCGGGAACTACGACTCTGGTTGCAATCCAGCCAATTGGCTCAAGAATTGCGCTCTAATGCCAATGCGAAGAAGGAAGAACAGATCAAACAGCTGCAAGAATTCGTGGCACGTTTCTCTGCGAATGCTTCTAAGTCTAAGCAAGCGACATCACGGAAGAAGCAACTCGAAAAATCACCTTGGATGACATCAAACCAAGTAGCCGCAAGTATCCATTCATCAAGTTTGAACCTGAACGCGAAATCGGGAACGACTTGTTGCGGGTGGATAATGTATCTAAGACCATTGATGGTCGCCAAGTGTTGAGCAACGTAAGCTTCACGCTGCGTCCCGGCGATAAGACGGCCATCATCAGCCGCGATGATGTGACATCAACAGTATTGATGCAATTGCTCGCGGGGGATCTCGAACCCGACACGGGCGAAATCACATGGGGTGTGACGACCAGTCAGGCCTACATGCCAAAAGATTTGGGCCCAGCTTTTAGTGAAGACCAAATCAGTATTTGGATTGGTTGCGTCAATTTGCCAGCAAGGAAGAGAGTGACAACACATTCCTGCGCGGGTTCTTAGGGCGGATGTTGTTCTCAGGCGATGAAGTCTTGAAGAACGTTGACGTGCTCTCCGGGGGCGAAAAGGTGCGGAGTTACCTCTCCAAGCTGATGTTGAGTAAGGCCAACGTGCTCTTACTGGACGATCCAACTAATCACTTGGATCTGGAAAGTATCACAGCATTGAATGATGCGTTGATCGACTTCAAGGGTTCACTTGTCTTCACCAGTCATGACCACGAGTTCATTCAGACGATTGCCAATCACATCGTGGAAGTGGGCCACAACGGCGTCATTGACCGTGCGGACACCACTTATGATGAATTCATGGCTCATGATGTGGTCAAGCAACAACAAACCGAAATTTATAAGTAGGCCAGTATCTTCGACCGATGACAACTAAGAGGTTGCGGCAAGCGCTGCAACCTCTTTTTATTGTGAGATAGCAATTCATCAATATTGGGTAGACCAATTATAAAAAATAAGCATTTATACTCGCTTATTATAGAAACTGCGCGTATATTATGAGCAACGAGATTCGGGAAAAATCCGTGTCCGCATCGGGTAATCAGCCGCTGCAGCTAACAGAGTGTCATGCTGGCTATGGGAACAGCATGACTGATTATTTTCAAACAGCATTTAGGGGGAAACTAAAATGAAAAATAAACGTATGAGTTGGGGAAGTGCAATTAAGGAATATGTGACGCGGGCGTTTGACTTCAAGGGGCGAAGTAGCCGCGCCGCGTATTGGTGGGCACTATTTACATTCGCCATTGTTGTTAGTCCCATCATAATTCTAACCGATGTATTTAATTATTCTTGGAATGGTTGGTTAGAAATGGTTAGATTTTTCATTAGTCTCATAGTGTTGGTGCCGACATTTAGTTTGACAGTTCGCCGTTATCGTGATGTTGGCATGCGTCCTGGCTATGCGTATGTTATTCACGGAGGTCAGGTGGTGATTTCGCTAACAACTAATGTCATGTCCGCATCAATGTTTCATCGTTTCGTTTTTTGAATTGGATTGTAGCTGTTTTAGCAATTATTGAATTTATCATTGTCTTGCGGCCAAGTGCCCAAGTAGACCAATCATAACGAATCAAAAATAGCCGTGCTGGTTATGGGAACAGCGTGGCGACCTAGGGGGAAACTAAAATGAAAAATAAACGTATGAGTTGGGGAAGTGCAATTAAAGAATATGTGACGCGGGCGTTTGACTTCAAGGGGCGCAGTAGCCGCGCCGCGTATTGGTGGGTCGCGTTGACCATCGGCATTATCATCATACCGCTGACGTTCTGGGTTGGCTTTTCAACAGGCTGGTGGTTTGGATAGTGCCCGATACAATCAGATTCGCATTGTCAGTTTGATTCCCGGATTAATTTTTCTGATTCCGTCGTTCAGTTTAGCGGTTCGACGTTATCGTGATGCGGGGTTGCGAGCAATCTATGCCTATGTGATTCACGGTGGCTCATTGGTTGCCTCGTTAGCATTTGACGCCCTGCCGTTTGAGATGATGCGAAGTTATTTCGCGTTGAGTTTCATCGCGATGATTCTGAGCCTGATTGAATTTGTGATTGTGTTGCGGCCAAGTTACGATGCAGAAAAAAGTCGCGGCCGACACGGGTGCTGTGGGTCCTGGACACGCGTTCAAGCTTTTCTGGAAACAATATGTGCAGTTCAAGGGCCGCAGCAGTCGCTCCGCATATTGGTGGATGGTAATGTGGCAAGTGGTTATTGAGCTCGGCTTGTATGGGTTGTCGTTTGGAACTGTCAGCGTGTTGTTGCGCAATGATCCAGCGGGCACCGGTGTCCTGATGGGCCTTCTCTTCACGGGCATGTTGCTGTGGGTAATCAACTTAGCCATGTTGATTCCATCACTCAGCCTGGCCGCACGGCGTTACCGTGATGCCGGCGTCAGTCCTTGGTGGCTCCTTGCGACTCGCGGTGGCATGCTGATTTTTGTTGTGACGATGAGCACGACAACAACCCAAATGGGTGTTTATATCAGTGCCGGCATTGTGGTGGCGTTGTTCTTAATCGATTTGATTATTGTGCTGTGGCCAAGCCATCAACAGCACAGTGTTGCGGCGGCATAGCGGGAGGAGGGATTGACGATGATGCACTTTGGCACAGCGGTTAAACAATATTTCACTCGAGCATTTGATTTTGCTGGTCGCAGCACTCGAGCGGCCTATTGGTGGGCGGTGCTCTTCATCGGCATCGCACTGGGTATTATTGGCGGGGTGGTGGCGAGCTTCGCCAGTCTTGAAGTTGGTCGCATTGCCAATATTATCATCGGACTACTGGTCTTAATTCCAACGTTTAGTCTGACAATTCGCCGGTATCGCGATGCGGGGATTCCCGTTATTTATGGGTATGTGATTCACGGACTGATTGCAGTAGGCGGCCTGGTGCCGGCATTTAATACCCTCGCTCTTGTTCAGCACGCTTGGGTAACAGTCATTATGTTCTTACTGGCACTGGTAGAGTTTGTGCTCACAATCTTGCCGAGCTTTGACCGCGTCCGAATCACATCGGATTCATCAGGCAAGGTGGGACCATTTGCTGCTCTGCGGCTGTTTTTCCAACAATACGCGCAGTTCAGTGGTCGTAGTGGTCGTTCTGCTTATTGGTGGATGGTGATGTGGCAGGTCATTCTTGAAGTGCTGACAATTACAATAGGTGTGTTCATCGTAACCAGCTTTACTTTCGGTGATTCTGTCTTGAATCCAATATTTCCCGTTGTTATTTTGGGAATCTTGTTGGTTATCCTGGCGAATGTTGCCATCATTATTCCGAGCATCAGTTTAGCGGCACGGCGGTATCGTGATGCCGGTGTGAATCCGTGGTGGCTGATTTTCACGCGCGGATTGGCCGTTATTGCCGGTCCCATCACCTCAACGAACAATACTACCATTCAAATTCTGGCCGGTATCGTTCTGACTGGGCTGTGGCTCGCGGACGTGGTCATCGCACTTCTGCCATCAAAGCAAATATCAGCATCATAATACGTGAAAAGGCGATTCGGTAATCGAACCGAGTCGCCTTTTCTGTTGGCTTAAATTAGATTTTGTCGCAGATTTCGATTAATTTTGGCTGCACGCAATTAATCTGTTTTTAGGCCAATTTTCATCAAAGCTTGCTACACTGAAAAATTAGAAATTAAATTCGTTGTTTAATCAAAGGAGAACCACATGGATAATCAACAACCAGTCACCAAGTCACTGGGTAAGGGTATCTTTTTGCCTGTCTTGCCTCAACCTTATGGGGTATTTCGGGAACGATGTTGCAGTATGTGTCACAAAATCAGGCCATTCCGGCACCGTGGTTTATCGGCGCGCGGACGTTGGGGGCTGGCGTTATCTTGCTAGTGGTCAGTCTGATCATGTATCGCGGGCAGACTTTTGAAATCTTCAAACATCCCAAAGATCTGTTGCGCTTGGTTGCCTACGCTGCTTTTGGATTGGCGGCTAACCTCTATACTTTTTACATCAGTATTGAACAGGGCAATGCCTCTTCAGCAACCATCTTGCAGTACCTCTCGCCATTGTTCATCGTGCTGTGGGCCACAATTGCGCATCACGAACGACCGGTGCGTGGCGACCTCATCGCATTTGCGCTGGCGTTAATCGGGGTGGTGCTCGCGATTACGCGGGGGAACCTCTCGAGTTTGGCGGTGCCTGTGAGTGCCATCATCTGGGGGATTCTTTCCGGGGTGACGGCTGCGATGTATGTGACGATTCCCAAGCCGTTAGTTGCTAAGTACCCACCATTTGTTGTGCTGGGCTGGGGGACATTCATTGCTTCGATTGGGTTCAATATCTGGCGGCCAGTATGGATCAACCACCCTCCGCTGACGCCACAACTGTGGATTGGGCTGGGTACCGTGATTCTCGTCGGCACAGTGGGTGCGTTTAGCCTGCTGCTCATCAGTCTGACCTATGCGCCCGAATCTGTTGTCAGCATTCTCGATGCCTTACAACCCGTGGTGACCTTCGTGCTCAGCATCATTGTTTTCCACTCAAAGGTGACTGTCGTTGAAGTCATCGGTGTGATTACGGTGTTAGTTGCCATCTATGTGCTCCAGCGCAGTCGACTCAAGGTTGCGCAGGATGTGGACGAAATGCATCAACTGAAATAAATCTGTACATATAAAGAGGCGAGCTGTGACAAAGGTGCTTTGAGAATGAGGATTAAAAGGGATTGGTGATAAATCCCTAACTTAGGATTTGAATCAATCCATTAACGTGTTTGAACTCGCAACAACTTGCGCCCAGCTTGGTTCGTTATTGGCGCGAATCGCCAATTAAACGAACCTATGCTGGTGCTCAGTTGCTAAGCACGAGTTCGCACACTTCTTTGTTAACCGGAATTCTCAACCTTTTGGAACGCGATTATTCATTATAAGTTGGAAATTGAAAGAGGCAGTGACACCCAGCGGGATTGTCACTGCCTCTTTCTTCCTAAATTATAGTGTCAGTAGATCTTCCGGTGTTTTGAGGGCGTAAGCCACTGGTTCGAGTTCAGGGCTTACCGGATTGGTCCAAGTGGCGAGTGCAAAAGGCACATCGGCTGCTTTGGAAGCCTGTGAATCCGCCGGTGTATCGCCAACGAACACAGTACTGCCGCGATCGGCGTCGAGCCGTTCCATCGCCAATTCAATCGGGTCGCTAAATGGCTTGTTGCGTTTGGCATCACCAGCGACGACAATAGTATCAACGTACTGTGAAAAATTAAATCGGGCATCGTCTTCGGCGAATTGGCCCTGATCTTTTGAGGTCACGATGCCTAATTTGGCGCGACCGTGTAACTTTTCGAGGATTTCAATCACACCCGGGAAATAATCCACGGTATCGGCGAATGTTGCTGAATCTTTGGCCCATTGGTCGAAAATTTCTGGAATCTCTTCGTCTGTGAAGCCCAGTTGCGGTAAACTTTCAGTAGCAGGGATACCGTTAGTAAAAGCCAGCTCCTCACGGGTGTATTCTTTGCCATAACGGCGTAATGTTTTTGTAGGCCGGAAATGTACATACCGACCGAGTCGATGAGTGTCCCATCGATATCAAAAATAAATGTATTCACGATTGAATTCCTCCTCATTATGTAACCACTTTCAATTATAGCATAGCGAAACGAAGGCGGTGGCTCAACATAAACGCGTTCCAATCCCCAACAATCTCCGCCTAACAAAAACTAGCGGCAATTGCATAACCCGCAATTTACCGCTAGTTCCGTTAGTGCTCGATTGCTACCCGGGGGATTGTCACGCTCTAAACGCGCTCCAAAAGGCAAAACACTCCGGTTAGCTCATCTTTGCCGAATCCACAACCCGGATTCTGGCCAAGATATTGCTAATCCTCATGTTCTACCCGCCTTTTGTCACGCTCTAAAGGCTCTCAAACAAGAAAGGTGATAATATGCGATTCCTTCATACCGCCGATTGGCATATCGGTAAGAAACTGGCGGGCTTTGATCTGATTGAAGATCAACGGGCCGTTTTTGAACAAGTCAAGCAGATTGCCCGCGACCAAGCCGTCGATGCCATTGTGGTGGCCGGTGATCTATACGACCGCGCGCTGCCCAGCGAGGCGGCTGTGACCACCGTCAATGAGATGCTGGTTGAACTGAATCGCGATTTGGCATTACCCGTCCTAGCGATTTCTGGAAATCACGATAGCGCCGTCCGTTTGGCAACCGGTCGCGAGTGGTATCAAGCCACCCAACTCTATCTGAATACGCAATTATCCGAAGCGTTCACGAGTGTCACGATTGATGACACGCAATTTTCCTGCTGCCTTATTTTGAACCATTCGCGGCACGCCAATATTTTGATGATGATAGCTGACCAATATCAATGGCGCCATGCCCCGCGTGGTGGCGGAAATGGTGGCGCAGTTTGAACCCGATAAGCGGCATGTCCTCGTCGCACACTTTTTGCGGCGGGGAGCAGCCACTCGGATTCCGAAACGCTGGTGAATGTTGGTGGCCTGGATTCAGTGGCTGTTGATGATCTGGCACCGTTTGATTATGTCGCGCTGGGGCATCTGCACAATCGGCACGCCCTCAATATGGACCGCATTCAGTATGCGGGATCGCTGCTCAAGTACAGCGTCAGTGAGGCCAATCAGGACAAGGGTGTCTACATCGTGGATACCGAGACGATGACACGTGAATTCATCCCGGTGGTACCGGAACACGATGTCAAAACGGTAACGGCGAGCTTTGAAACCTTGCTCTCCTCGGACTACCGCCAGACAATGAACACTGATGATTATCTGGCGGTGACCTTGACCGATGTGCAGGTGATTCCGAATGTGATGCAAAAATTACGCGAGGTGTATCCACGCATTATCGGCTTAGGGCGCAAACAACAGGTCGCCATTGCCAGTCAGTTGACCGTCACCAAACGACATCTGGCACCGATGACATTACTGGCTGAACTCTTTGAAGAACAGATGGATCAACCGCTATCCGCCCAACAACAGAAATGGGCAGAACGAGCGCTGCGTGCGGCCAAGGAGGCAGACTGATGCGATTTACGAAGCTACACTTACAATATTTTGGCCCCTACCGCGATACGACCATTGATTTCACTGAGTTCAGTGAAGCACCGGTTTTCTTGATCAGTGGCCAAACCGGGAGTGGGAAAACCACAATTTTGATGCGCTGGTCTATGCGCTGTATGGCAAAACGGCCGGTGAAGAACGTGATGGGAGCGAGATGCGCTCCAAGTTTGCGACAGCCTCTGACCATACGGCGGTAACCCTGATGTTCGACCATCAGGAACTGACTTATCAATTGACGCGGCAGCCTGAGCAGTGGGTCGCCAAAAAGCGTGGGGATGGGCTCACCAAGCGGCCCGCAAAGGTTGAACTCAGTGTGATGCGCGATGGTCAAGAAATCGATGCATTTACCAAAGCTAACACAGTGGCCAAAGAAATCAGCGATATTTTGCCACTCGATGATACCCAGTTTCGGCAAATTGTCTTGTTGCCACAGGGTGATTTTCGCAAGTTCTTAGATGCCAACAGTAATGATAAAGAAAAATTGTTGCGTGACCTCTTCGGGACCGGCATCTATGACCAGTGGACCCAAGCACTGAAGCAGCAGGCGAAGAATCAACAGGCTGCTTCGGCCAAGCAATTGACGCGGGCCGAGCTCTTGCGCGATCAGTTCAATTGGGCTGAAGCGCCTGATCAAACCGTGCCTCTGGCTGATGTCGCACCTTTGATGACGGATGAGCTTGAACAACAGCAGCAAACAGTGACCACATTAACCGCCACTGCGACGGCCAAGCGCTGACTCTCAAAAATGCCCAGCATGCGCTGCAAGATGGTCAGCAGTTACAAGCCGCGTTTGTTGAGCGTGATCAGGCCAAGCACCAATTAGCCGAACTCGATGCACAGGCTGAGACGATTCAAGCCCAACAGGCACGTGTCGATCAATTGCTGGCGGTGGAACGGCATCGCGGTCAGTATGAACAGCGGCAACAAGCACAACAAGAACAAACTAGTCTCACGCAAGCAATCGCGCAAACACAAGCCACATATGAACAAGCACAGAAACGGCAAGCTGAGTTGCAAGCGACGCAACAACAATTGGCTGATCAAGCGACGCGCGCCAGGCACAAGAAACCCGACTGACACAGTTACAGCAGACGCAACAGGCCTATCAGGCGGTGCAAACGGAAACGGCGCATGTCGCCGAATTAACCCAACATCGAACAACACTGCAACAGCAGGCAACACAGAATGCTGACCAGCAACAAGCCACCCAACAAGCGATTGAAGCCACGCAAGCAGCACTGACAGCGTTACAGTTACCAAATCAAGAGGCCACATTGCAGGCGCAGACCTTGTTTGTGGCGCAGTGGCAGCAACAGTACCGTGACTTGGCAGCCGGGGTCGATCAACTCGATACCCTGGCACAACGTCAAGCAACCACGATCACCGCACTTGAAGCAGCCAAGTCGGCACTGAAAAAGGCTGACCAGCACTATCAAGAGTTGCGTGATATCCAGTTGCGAGCCCAAATCGCTTCACTTGTCGATCAGCTCAGTCCCAACAGCCCATGTCCCGTGTGTGGGAGCTTGGACCATCCGCATCCAGCCGTTGTGGCCGAAGCAGCCGTTACGCAAGCGGAAGTGGATGCAGCAGACCACGAGCGCCAGGCAGCGCAGACACAAGTGACGACCATGACGACGAGCTTGGATAGCATTGCCCAGGAGATGGCCACGCTGCAGGAGTCACAGACGGCACGTGAACGAGCGCTGACGACAGCGCAAGATGAGCAGGCGGACTTGTTCGCCTTCACGTCAGACCTGCAGCTGGCCCCTCTCAATCGCCAGTTGAAGGCAACCGAGAAAACAGTTAGTGATGTGCGGCAGCAGCACACCGAACTGACTGCGACACTCGCCGATTTGACCAGTAAGCTGAACGGGCTACAGACAGACGCGGCGCAATTACAGACCAAACTGGCCACGCTTGACCGCGATTTGGCCGAGGCAACGACCACACTCACGATGCATCGCGAGAATCTGCCCGATCTGGGGCGGACACTGCCAGAAATCGAAAGTGAGCTCGACCAAGTCAGCCAAGATGTGACGGCCGCAAAGCTTGCTGTGACCACGAATCAAAATGACCTCGCAGATGTTTCGGTGACGTTAGCCGAAACTAAGGCGACATTGGCCCAGCAGCAAGAACGACACACCGCACTGCAGACACAAATCGCGCAGTTAACGGCTGACTTTGACCGGGCCCTAGCCGACGCGCAGATTGATTCAGACGATTTCGTTGCCTTACTTGCGCAGTTACCTGAATTACCAACCATGCAACAGCAACTGCAGGCTTATCACGATCAGCAGGTGCAACTGACAACCCAACTCGAACAAGCCGTGAAGCGCATTGCCGACCGTGAACCGGTCGACTTGGCAAGCATGCAACAAGCGCTAGATGACGCGGATGCCGCACAACAAAGTGCCCAGCAGGCCCTGTATCAGGCCCAAGAACAATTGCGGCATGATACGCAAACAGCCAAGGAACTGGCCGCGTTGATGGCGGAACAACAGAGTGCCATGGCGGCTGCCGCGGAGTTGCAAGGTCTCATCGATGTGATGGCGGGGACGGGACAACAGAAGATCAGTTTGGAACGCTATGTGTTACAAACCTACTTGCAACAAGTGCTGACGGTGGCCAATCAACGGCTCTCTGTGTTGACGCAATCGCGGTATCAATTCGTTCTGCACACTGAAGCGGGCAGTCTGCGCAATCACTCAGGACTGGAAATCGATGTCTATGATGATCAGATTGGCGAAACACGTTCCGTACACACCTTATCCGGTGGTGAGAGCTTCATCGCCGCACTGAGCCTGGCGCTGGCCTTGGGCGAAGTGATTCAGGAAGAGAGCGGTGGCATCCATATCGATGCGTTATTCGTGGATGAAGGCTTTGGCTCACTCGATACCGATAGCTTGGCGATTGCACTTGAAGCCCTCGAGACCATCGAGGGTCAGGACCGCTTGATTGGTATCATTAGCCACGTGAATGAGCTCCGCACGGGGATTCGTGATCAGCTGAATGTGGAACCGGTCGGCGACGGTACCAGCCGGGTTCGGGTGCGTCATTTGATTTGATTGGCACTTTAATAAAAGAGTGTTATAACAGATAGTGAAGAGTTAATCACTGCCCTTTAAGTTCAATTCAAAAGAGGCGAGATCTAATGGCAGGCAAACTCAGTAAGGAAGAGCGCAAGGCAATGGCCAAGAAGGCTGAAGCCGATGCTGCTAAGCACCCAAAGAAGACTGGCATGTCCGGATTCGCAACAATTGATGCCGAAGCAGACCGCTTAGAAAAAGAAAACTAGACATATGAGAATGTGCATGTAGACGTTCTCAAAATAAAGCGCGAGCCACAACCAGTGATGGTGTTGGCTCGCGCTTTATTTTTGTGCTACCTACATCATGAGTATTCTGATGCCGGCACCGAGTAAGATAATTCCGAAAATCAAACCTGACCACAGTCCCCAACCGATGAATGGTGACGTTGAGGCGTTACCTTCTGTCCGAACTTGATGGAAAGCGCGATAGGCAGCAAAAAATTGCCAACCAGCTATCACAAAAACAAAATACCAATGAGAATGTTCATAATACCCCTCCAATAACCTTGTTGACGCATGCATTATACCTTTGTGAGATGAATATCAACGCCGATAGCTATAGATGGAATCGCTGGTAAATTTAAGAGTGTGATCCGCGGCGGAACCGCAGGGCAACAGTTCAAGCACGTCAAAGCTGTTTTTGATCAAGCAAACAGCATCATTATCGCGACTGACGCGGACCGTGAAGGCGAAAATATCGCTTATTCCATCATCAAGGCAGCTGGTGCTACCGACAAAATCACTAAACGTTTGTGGATCAACTCTAATCTCCCCTCAGCCGTCCAAGCTGGGTTTAAGTCTTTAAGAGACGCTGCAGAGACTTATAGCTACTACCAAGAAGCCCGAATACGTCAAATCTCTGATTGGTTGGTTGGCATGAATTTCACCCGTTTATTTACATTAAAGGCAACGCATGCGGGTCTGAATCACGAAGTTTATAGTGCCGGTCGTGTCCAAACGCCGGTCCTGGCATTAGTGGCCAAGAACCGACTTGATCGAAACAATTTTAAGCCAGTGCCTTACTGGCTATTACAAGCCAAAACAGAAAAAAGTGGGATTAAGGTGACGTTTAAAACCAAGGAAAAGTTTCCATCAAAGACCGAGTTAGAGCGTGTGATGGCAGAAAACAAGCTGCACACACCTTACACTGCCGAAATTGGAGACGTATTGAAGGAACATAAAACACAGTCAGCGCCGCAATTATTTGATTTAGCGGGTATCCAGTCGTTTGCAAATGCTAATTGGGGATACACCAACGACAAGACTTTAGAGCTTGTGCAGGCGCTATATGACGCGAATTTTGTTACTTATCCTCGAACGGAAGAAAGCCTAATATCGGCCGAGGAATTTAACGAGATGTTAAAGCGTGCACCAGAATTGATGACTCTTTTGGGCCTAGATGTCGAGTTGAAAAATTCGGAACCACGAAAGAAATATGTTGGTGACTATAAGGCCCATTCGGCCTTATTACCTACCACTTTGTTGCCTAAGTTGGATCAGTTACCAGAAGACCAACTCAATATTTATATCGCTATTGCGCAACGCTCGCTTATGATGTTTGCCCCAGATCGTGAATACGATCGAACTGAGGTCAAAATCAATGCAGATGCTCTTGAATTCAGTGCGACAGGGAATGTTGAAACTAATCTAGGTTGGAAAAAGGTCCAAATAGATGATCAGGACGAAAATGAAACAGACATGGATAAAGGCAAGCTACCGGAATTTGAAAAAGGAGAGACAGTTTACCTTGAGTTTGATCAGTTAGAAAAGCAGACTCAACCACAAAAGGCTTATACACCAAGCTCATTGGGTGGTAAAAATTCAATCATGGAAAAACTGAATTTGGGAACGCCAGCGACACGGGCAAATATCATCAAAACTCTGGTGGATCGGCAATACATGAAGTTGACTAAAAATAAGTATGAGCCGACAGACAAAGGCTTGCTAATGTATCAGCTGATTAAAGACTCAAAGCTTGGTAGCGCAGAAATGACTGCCAGCTGGGAGAATCAACTGAAAGAGATTGAGGAAAACCGTGAAAAGCCGGAGAGCTTCTTGACAGATATTAAGGCATTTGTCCGCGAAGAATTGGTAACAGAACAGAAGCGTCCACTTGATGATGAATTACTGCAGAAGAATCTGGCCGCATCGATGATTGGCAAATGTCCTAAATGTCACCAGGGCGATATTGTTTTCTCACGAGCGTATCACTGCACTAATCCAGATTGTGACTTCATGCTATGGCCAGAAGTCGCACATAAGAAGTTGACCGACACGCAGGTAAAGCAGTTGATTGATAACGGGCGTACAACAAAGCTTGTTACGGGTTTAAAGAGCAGCAAAGGTAGCACGTTCAAGGCATTTATCGTGCTAAATTCAGAATTCAAAACCGCGTTTGAATTTGAAAAGAAAGGGAAATAATGGTGATTGATAATGGTTGACCATATTTTAAAGCGCCCAGAGCGTGATATTGCAATGACTAAGGAAAGACGAGACCGAGCTGCACGCACAAGAAAGCAGGAGCAACAACGATTACAACGTTTAGAACAACAACGACGTATTATTCGTCGTGATGGCATGGAAAGAACCGATTAATTAAGAAGCGCACCCTGGTCAGCATTGTTTGCTGACCAAGGTGCGCTTTTTGTGTGTCCGTGTTAATTATTATTGGACGTAGTATCAAGAAGATGACCACTTTTGTGCTGATTGTGACACACTCAGTTCAATAGATTTTTCGTGCTATACTCATGCCTGAAGGAGGAAAGCACTAATTATAAGTAAGCTACAAGAAGTGAAACTTTTGGGAAGCAACTCTTATTTTGCGTTAATGGATCAAGGTGATACGGTTAGTTTGTTGAGAGGGGGTGGCACATGTGAGCATATCTAATGCATTGTTGTTAATGGTCAGTTTTGCCGAGCTTGTGATTGAAATATTAACATTTCGGGCAAAAAATAACCGTAACCCGCAAACATATGCAGGTTACAGTCGGGTATAGGGACTGGAAAAATTGAAAGAAGCAACGTGAGTCAGCACGTTGCTTTTTTATGTGCCCAATTATAAATTTTTAACACATTGCTATGTTTTAAGATGTTTCTTCTAATAGTGAAGGTGACAACTGAGACTTAATGATGGATATACAGCAGAAAAGATCACGAAAGTCTAAATAAAGCTGCGGGGGAAGAGAGAGTTTAGAAGTAATACATGCTCGATTCAATATACCATATTTGATAACTTATTGTGATATTAAAGCTTTAGTATGATGTATACTTGTCTTAGGAAGAATGATTTCTTAAAATTAAAGGAGAATATATTTTGGAAAGCGCAGACAGGGAAAGCAAGGTAATACAAGACAATAGTTTGTATATTAATCCGGATAATGTTTTGGGTTATGAGGGCAATGTGCAGGTGCCAGGGATAGACACGACATACAATGGCAAACTGATGCAACAACAAATCCAAGACAAAAGAACATATTTTTTAAATGGGCCTTGGGGGTCAGGCAAAACCAGTCTTTTAAATGAAACCCGGAAAGCA
Source organism: Lacticaseibacillus saniviri JCM 17471 = DSM 24301 (assembly GCF_001311785.1). Lineage (GTDB taxonomy): Bacteria > Bacillota > Bacilli > Lactobacillales > Lactobacillaceae > Lacticaseibacillus > Lacticaseibacillus saniviri. Next base: position 109,811 of record NZ_BBBX01000002.1, read on the forward strand.
TTCCAGAATAAGAAGTTTATAATGGTTAATCTATGGGAAGAAACAGATAATCAAACTGTATTAGAACTAATAGCAAAGAAATTACATCCCGTCTTGTATCGAATTGGTTGGATTGTTGCGTTAATAGTGGTGGGTGGATACGCCTGGGCTGCACAATACTACGTCGCAAAACCCAAACAGAATCTTTTCATTACTTGGGGAGTAATCGGACTACTAGTCGCGGGAACGGTGCTGAATCGATTTCAAATAAAAAAGACAGTCTGTATTTTGGCTTGTGAAACTTAGATGCGGACAAGAAAATAAAATTTTGATTTTCGATGACTTTGATCGAGTTAGTCCGGAACAGCAAAAAGATGCCTATAAGGTGTTCAATAATTTAAAGGGAAAATTCCCCATAGTTTTGTCGGAGATAAAAATAAAATAGATCTGGGTAATGACACTTACATGCAAAAGATTATAGATGTAACTCTCGAAATGCCTTACTCAATGCAACCCACATCGATCTGGCACGAATATTATGCGGTATTGGGCACTGTTCTACCAAATTGGACACCAGCTGCACAAAACCTTGAAACCATATGTATAGAAGAATTTAGAACTTTGAGAGATCGAGAAAGATTTAACGACGAGGTGAATTTTGTTTTCTTTCACAATGCCAAAGTGGGTAAGGTTAGAACGGACACTCAACTGTATATCATCTACGTATTTCTATTTCACCCAGATGTGTACCAATTATTATTGAGTGGATTTGATTTCAACAAAGATAATAAAAAGTTAAGCGATCTTAATCCCACTTTAAGACAAAATTTCCGCAAAGTTCTGGCCCAAAATGGTGACATGGCTCCAAAACCGTACCATCAAGATCCTCAAGCATACCTTATTTTCGAGAAGTCAGGTTCACTTTCGCAACTTGAATATCTGAACAAATTAGGCAAGGAAATTCCGATTGAATCGATATTTGAGCAAAGCACACTTGAATCTAGACCTTACTTCCAAGCATATATTGTTGAAGGCTACGTTGATTTACCCTCGGAAATACAGACTAAACTTATTAAAACTGTGGTTGAACTGTGGCCACAAGAAAATAAATATCCTGGGATATATAATCTGATTTTGCGACAGAGCAGTATTTTTGAAAAGAATAGCCAAGAATCAGCTCGATCATGGTTTAACAAATTAGCAGAAACAGGATTGGAAGTCTCAAAATACGGTCAGTTTCTGTTGGAAGGGAAAATTGTTAAATTCGAGACATTATATGAGTATGTTATGCAAGCTAAACTGATGCCTAAAAACTTCGATAAGAAAACCATTCAAGCATTTGAAGAACCTCAAGTAATGATATTGATGTTCATTGCGCACTGGTCACAAAAGGGTTCACCGAAAAAATCCATTACTTACTGGAATGAGCGTGAATGGGATGTTGTGAAGGAGCTTGACTCTAAACGGTACCTGGAACTTTTTGAACAAGATGGGCTAATAGACATTGGTCGTCCAGGATTTAGAGCGGATCAGCGAATTGAAGACATTGTAACTATCAGAATTATTGATATGACAAAGACGGCAAAGAATCGTATTGAGCCGAGATTGAAACAAATTGCAAAAGAAATGAATGCCGAATATATAGAAGCACCGGACTATGAGTTCAGTTAGAATGTCCCAATGTTACACGTTCGCATAAGCTGACGTAAACGGAAAAACGAGCGTATCAGCTGCGTTGTAGCAGTTGTTGTATAGGAAACAGATGTAATATCATAAAAATGAAGTATACAGGCGATCTGCTGCAAGTCAGAGCAGGTCTGAAATCCTCGATGATTTTTAGTTGAATGTTTGGTAAAATTATCATAGCAAATTGGACGGTGGCTAGTTTCAACGTGGAAACGCATTGAGGTGATGCCTATGGAAAATTTTTTGAAAGTCGGTTTTTCAGCGAATGGATACCTATCAGGTATTAACGTTGATGATTATGTTCGGAACCCTCGTGGCCACGATCATGAAAAACGACGAAAAAAAATAACCGTTCGGCAGCTAACTGACACGGTTATTGCTTAAAGTATAATTGTTGAAGCTAGTCGCCACAAAGCGATTTGCTAGGGCATCGTGGACCAACACGGTGTCTTTTTCTATGTCTTCATTTTAGCACGGGTTAAAAAAGATGTACAGTCCCCGCTGCTTGATCGTAGCACATAGGATAGTAAAAACAAAATATAGTCGACATTCTAGCGTTGTGAGGCATTTGAGTACACTCAATCATCTTTATTTTGACTGCAAATTACATTTGATAAATCGCTAAGTCATTTAAATGAGTCCTTTATACATTAGAAATGAGACTAATAAGTTGAGAGTGAGGATACGTAGGAGTCAGCACTTGATCTCAAAATTTGGATTAACAAGTATAGCTTAAAAAGATGCAAGGGTTGATAAACCATTTGATAGGCTAGGTATATTGCAGACTTATTCGTTTGGCTGTGCCAGGTTATGACAGTCCCTTAGAGAGTAGAGCTCTTCGTATAGTTGAATTAAAGGGAAAATTTCGAATAATTAAGAAGGCTACAATTATTTACGTTCACCTGCTAAATCCTGGACAGCGTTGGCTGGGAATCGCCATTTTTTAACAAGATCAGTATTAGACGGCAGGTAGGCAAAGTGATCATACATAATCTGCAGCGAACCCTGCCATGTCTTAGAAAATCGTGTTAGATTGGGATTCATCGTTTTGGGATCAGGATAGATGTAGTAGGCTTGGGAACCCAAACCCATATCTAAATTTGTCATATCAGGTTTTGAGTTGGCAATTGATTGCTCCGACTCGTAGTTGATTTCACAATGCTTAATATTCTTAACGAATGCTTTTAAATTTGATGGTTCGGTACCATCAGGTAATAAATGATCACTCGATAATAGCTGGCCATGCTGTAGCACGAGCTTTTTCCAGAGTTCGTAGTCCTTTTGTGTTGTGACGGTGGTGACATAGGTATCTGGCGGTGTGAGGTCAAGCATGCCGCCAGGATGGGACCGAGTTTCGATAATAATTTGCTTCTCTTTAGGTACGAGCTGGCTAATCACTTGCGTTGCCTTAGTTTGACTGATGTGCAATTGAATCTTTTCGGTTATTGAGAGGCCAATCAAAAATAGTACAGGGATCAGTAGGATGGTCATACAGCCGATGCCAATCTTAGTTCGTCGTTTCATCAGAAGTCTCCTATTCGCCAAGTGTGGCCATGAGTTTTGTCTAGCCAAGAACGCTAATAAGCTTCACATAGATACTGTATAGTGTCAAAAGAACATTAACCATTTCTAATATATTAATAATATTATATAGGTATTTTTTGGCTGCATTGGTTATTAGAAAGCGGCTCGAAAACTTTCTCACCGCGCATCACCAACGTCGGCCACTCATGTATAATGGAAAGCACGATATCAGAGAAAAGGTGGCAGACATGATTACATGGTCGCAAGCAAAAATTAAAGCATTTCAGAAGGCATTACTTGATTGGTATGACCAAGAGGGCCGGGACTTGCCATGGCGGCAGGATCACGATCCCTATCATGTGATGGTCAGCGAGCTGATGTTGCAACAAACGCAAGTACAGACGGTGATTCCCTATTATCAGCGATTCATTGGTCAATTTCCGACCGTTCAGGCGCTAGCTGAAGCGGATGAGGCGGATGTTCTCAAAGCGTGGGAGGGCCTTGGCTACTATTCACGAGCGAAGAACTTGCAAGGTGCAGCCAAACAATTGATGGCCGATTACAATGGTGAGTGGCCGCACACGGCTAAGGAATTGCAAGAATTGCGCGGTATTGGACCATATACTGCGGGGGCGATTGCTAGCATTGCCTTTAACCAAGTGGAACCGGCTATCGATGGCAATGCCTTTCGTGTCTTTGCGCGTCTGTTCAAAATCGATGCGGATATTGCTAAGCCACAGAGCCGTGAGATTTTTGATGAGGTGATTCGCGCCGTTTTGCCACAGGACCGACCAGGCGACTTCAACCAAGCGGTCATGGATCTGGGTTCCACATACATGAGTGCCAAGGATCCCGATCCCGCACACTCGCCGGTGGCACAGTTTGACCAGAGCTACTTGGATGATGAGGTGCTAGCCTATCCGGTGAAAAGTAAAAAGCAAAGCCGGTTGTGAAACGTTACTTCGCCTTGGCGATTCATAGTGAGGCCGGGTGGCTACTCGAGCAGCGGCCTAGCGCGGGCTTGTTGGCCGACCTGTGGATGATGCCATTGATTAATCGCGACGAGCTGGCGGAGACCACACTGATGACCGATGAGATTCAGTTAGCCGCTGACCAATTCGCGGCGAGCACAGGGTTAAACGTGGCCTTCGCCGATGCGGGGGTCAAAATGGTGAAGCACACCTTCACACATCAACAATGGCAACTGACAATTTTGGCCGCTGACAGTGAGCCAGTCGCGCTCAATTACCTGCCAGCACAATGGGTCAATGATTTTGATCGCGTGGCACTGCCGACGGTTCAAAAGAAGCTGAATGCTGCACTGGGGATTCAGTGAGCATATCTGATACCACTTGAACCATTTAGCGCTATACTCGAGGTATTGAAAACGTGCTCACGTGATGTGCAACGCGTTAACCTTGGGAGGGATTATCATGGCAGTAACTGTGACAAACGATGTGGTCTATTCACCAGATTTGAATTTGACGTTGGATGTGTTCGTACCGGACAACCCAAATCATGCGGCAATTTTGGACATTCATGGTGGCGGTTGGTTCCGTGGCGATAAGTCCAAGGAAGCGCCAATGGCTGAACGGTTTGCAGAAGCGGGGTTTGTTGTCTTTGTACCAAACTATCGCTTAGCACCGAAGACCTTCTTCCCTGCTGCTCGTGAAGATGTTCTCCAAGCTTATTCGTGGTTGAAGGAATCCGATTATGACTTTGATCGCGATAAGATTGCGGTCTTTGGCTCCAGTGCCGGTGGGTCTTTGTCCGTTGATGTCGGCTTGGCAACAGGCATTCCAACCGTGTCATGGTCCGGGATTTTTGATATCAAGAATTGGTTTGAATCCCACCCAGATGTTGTGGCGCAACCTGACACCCACACTGACTTTGTCAAAACAGCGAGTGCCCAAATTGACCAAGGCGGCCGCAACGATCCATTCTATAAGTGGTTCATCTTGAACTATGTCGATAGCGACGAGACCAAGTTCGATGATGTGGAACCATTCAAGCGGGTGACCGAGAAGGCTGGCCCAATGTACCTGGCTAACTCCCTGCAAGAAATCATTCCAACAAGTGGTGTGACCAGCTTAGCGGATGCCTTGGCGAAGGCAAACGTCCCAGTGATGACGCAGTTTGTCACCGGCGGCAAGCACGCTGAAGGCTACGTGGACAAGGCTTGGGATTACACCTTGGCATTCTACAAGCAATATCTTGAAGTCTAACTTGGCTCTCTAATAAGATGAAAAAATGAGGCTGTGATGACCCAGATGGGTGACTCACAACCTCATTTTTATTGTTCAAACTCATTGATGCCGTCAAGTGGGCGCACTCTGGTAAAATAACAGCAGGAGGGTATGTCTATGCGAACGTTAATTATTGTCAGTCACCCCAAGCTCGAGCAATCCAATACGCAACAATTCTTAAAAGAGAGCGCGGCACCTTTAGACGATGTCACGTGGTATCATCTCGATGCCCAGACGCATTTTGACGTCCAGACCGAAGCCACTCGCATTCAGGCGGCTGATCGTTTGATCTTTCAATTCCCATTGTACTGGTACAGTGCCCCGGCCTCACTCAAGCTGTGGTTGGACACCGTGTGGCTCAAGCAAGTGGCCTATAACGAATCCGGTGGTTTGCTGCAGGGCAAAGAGCTGGGTTTTGTGATTAGCTTCAGTCAGCCGTTAGCAGCGTATCAAATTGGTGGGGCGGAAGGCTTTAGTGTGAGTGAATTGTTGACGCCGTATCGCGCTCTTGCCCACAAAACGGGATTAACGTTGATGCCACCGCTGACCATTCCTCAATTTGATTATCAAACGGAAGCGGAACATCAAGCCTTGCTGGTCCGCTATCAACAGTATCTGACGGTGGCCCATCCGCAGCGCTTTAACGAACGCGCGGAATGGTTTTTGACGCAGCTCCAATCACGTGTGAATAGCGATAGTGGGCAGTTGCTGGTGGATCAATTGATGGAACGACAAGAGCAACTGGAGCGGCTACAGATGACGCTAGGTGAATTAAAAACGGGGGAATCGGAATGAATGACCTTGAAAACTGGCTCCACGAACAGGTGGCTGATTTGGAGAAGCAGGCCAAGAGTTATCCCGATCAGGCCTTTTATCATGAGTTGAATCGCTTCATTCAGGAACAGCAAAAGCGCCTTGAACAGGCGGAAGGTGAAATCGATGGTCGCACTTGGAATCATGAGCAGTGGTGAGGCCGATGTGAAAATCACACTTTTGACCGAGGGCGAATGCGCTTGACTGTGCTATTCTTAGGTTATTAAGTGAGACAAAAAGGGGTTATGAATATGCAATCTTTCTATGAACAATTGCAACGGTCCGCGTGGATTCGCTCATTGTTGATGTTGGGTGTTGGGGCGTGGATTGTGATCGCACCACACAGTGTCTTCAGTGTTGTGGTGTGGCTGATTGCCGGCGCGTTGATTCTTGGCGCTATTACGGCTTTTGCTAACGGCCGCCGCAGTGGCTATGGCACGATGAGCGGTACCGGTTTGTTGGTCGCCGCGGTGTTAGTGCTATTGCTCTCGCGACCAGTTGTGGCGGCATTGCCATGGATTCTGGGCATCATGCTGGTTGTCTATGGCATCAATCATGTCGTCAGTGCGCGACGTGACCAGCAGTTCGTCAATGTGTCACCGATTCCGGCTATTCTCTATGGTATCTTGGTGATTATCGCAGGCGTCCTGTTGTTCTTCCACCCATTCGGCGCCGCTATCCTGGCTTTCCGGATCTTTGGTGGGTTCCTGGTTGTCATGGCCATTACTGAGCTATTCGGCTGGTTGACGTATCGGAACAAATAATCACTCAGAATTAAAACGAAAAGGAGTTAGTCACAACATCATTGGTGTTGTGACTAACTCCTTTTTGTATGATGAAACGTGCTCACATTCCCAACAATCTCCGTCTAGCTACTTTTCGCTCGTGCCATGACTGGCACTACGTTCAAAGCTCGCTAGTACTCGATTGCTAATCCTCGTGTTTTGAGCGCCTTTTGTCGCACTCTTAATATTCTGGATTGACCAATGGGTTTGCCCAATGGTTGATTGGCCCATACTTGTGACCAACTTGAATTTCGTGTCCGATAGCTTGATTGACAAACCGCTTAGCGATGCGGATGGCATCTTCCACTGTGTTGCCCTTAGCAAGTTCAGCCGCGATGGTGGCGGACAGTGAGTCACCTGTGCCGTTGACCCGATCCGTTTCATGATAAGGCTCGGCTAACCAGAAGGATTTGCCGGATTCCAATAAGACAAAATCGCGTACTTCGGTCTGTTCACCTGGCACGTGCTTGCCCTTGAGCATCACGTTCTTGGCACCCATGTCTTGCATGGCCTTAGCTGCCGCAACAATCTTCTCGTCCGTATCCAAGGTTTCGCCGATGATGTGTTCCGCTTCATAGAAGTTTGGGGTGAGCACAGTCGTCAATGGCACGAGTTCATTCTTCAACGTTTCGAAGGCTTCTTCTTCCAACAACATTGCACCATGCTTGGTGATGATGACGGGATCGAGAACGAGTGGACCGAAATCATACTTCTTAAGGTTTTTGACAACGGTTCTGATCATTTCAGAATTGGCCAACATACCAGTTTTTGCTGCGCGAATCTGAAGATCATCCGCCAATGCATCGAATTCGTGATCGATGAAATCGAGCGGAATCAAGGTACTGTCGTGAATCCCATAGGAATTACCAGCAACAGCGGTGGTTAACACCACTGTGCCATAAGTGCCGCGCATGAAGAAGCTGTGCAGATCGGCTTGGATACCGGCGCTGCCATCGCTATCTGAGCCACCAATTGTGACCACTTGTGGAAATTCGTTTGCCATAGACGTTCCTCCTAGGCTATTGCCGATTAATAAGAAGAGGTTGCGACAAAGCTGAATGGGTTTGTCACAACCTCTATGTTTGTCCATTAACCCTGAGTGGGCGAGTCGGACGTTGATTTAATTGTAAGGGCTGATTGGTCAAATTGCACGTGTTTTCAGTTAAAAGCTGGTTTTTTGGCAAGACTTGCTTCAACCAGTCACCAATAAACGGATATTGTTTATTCAATTCGATGATTTGAATCGTGTTTTCTGGATAGCCGAGCTTCAAAGTATCGCTCTTAGGATCGACTTGAACCGTTAATGGCTGCTTGTTTGGTAAGACCAATTCATAGTGACCGTTGCCAGGCAATTGCCGCATCAAAATGGCATTGTTGGAGGCAGTGACGAAGAGTTCGTCGAGTGCTGGTGAATTGTTTGAGGAGCGCAAGTTGAGTTGTAAGGTCAAATTGTGATCCACTAATTCGTCCGGGATAGTTGTTGATGCCCAGCTGAACGTGGTCTTAGTCAAATCTTCAGTACCCAAGTCCATCCAGTCGTGACCGGCGTCATCGAGAATTTGATAGCGACAACAACGGCGTTAGGATCGATGTCCATACTGAGTTGCACGTTGCCGGGTTCGTCGACGTGAACTGTCGTTGTGAGGGGTTGGGTGTTGTCATACTTGGTCTTGAAGCTGAGTTGATCGATAGGTTGTAAGACCGTGTCATCGATACTCAAGAAGCGATAGTCAGCGGTGTAGAGCACCTTGATAATGGTACTGAGTTGATCGAGTTCCGCTTGTGTAAAGACTAATTCAGCATCCTTAGCCGTGATTTGCAGGAGTGTTGGCAAGTTTTCAGAGACCAAGTGGCCATCGTCACTCAATGGGTTCATTACGCTGAAGAGACCCAGTGTGCCGGTCTTTGTTTCGAGATTGAACTTCAGACCGGATTGTTCGGGTGTATTAGCGGCGCTCTCAATCCAGATGCGATCGAGAAAATCAGCGCTGACTCCACTGACTTCAGTGAGTGCCTGATAGAGTTTGTCACCCAACAGATCGGTGTAGCTCGCCAGCAAGCTTGTTTCGGCTGCCTGGCTGTTAACGAGTGGGGAAGACTTGAAACTCTTTTGCGCATTTTGCCAGTGGTTCGTCACTTGTTCACGAGCCTCACTCGCTGTTAACAATGATGTCAAAATTGATTTGAGTTTAGAATCGCGTAAGTTAAGCATGTTGATTGTCCCCCTCTACTTCTAAAGCGCGCATGAAGTCTTCCTTCAAATTGCCCAGGATGTTTTCAAATTGCGCGATAGAGCTGTAGGTAGACATCACGGCTTGATATTCATATCGGGTGATGGCGGCTGAAACCTGTAACTGGCGCTTGTTGGCGTCAAAGGTGCGGTCCGCATCCGCCTTGATATGATCGAATTGTTGGCGCAATTGTTGATTCTCATGGTGTTCAGGTGCTTCAACTTGTTCTTCTTCCTCTTCAGTGGGGTCGATGAACGTCTTGAGCAGACTGCGGAAGCCGCCACCGTTTGGCGTGCTGCTATCGCTGTCTTGTGCTTGTGTCGTAGCGGTATCGCTCTCTAACTGGTTCTGAAGGTGGTTGACCTCGCTATAAACACTCTTGCGCATGGCTTCGATTTGGTTATCGAGATAATTATCAGGATCGCTTGCGAAGGCTTGCAATTGTGGCAAAATAGCTTGTTCTTCATCGGTGACTTGAACAATCGAGCGGCTGAAGACACTCAGTTCACCGAATTCGCGCCGGTGGTACCAGTCACCAAAGTAAACATGACCATCATCACTGACTTCAAAAAAGGCACGTGACTACGCAGAAACTTAACGAATCGGGCTTGAAGAAAATCGTGCAGTTCTTCTTGCGCGCCCTTATCGTAAGCTAACACATATCCAGGTGCTTCAGTAATTGGTAAACGCAAATTATCTGCGGTCGTATCGAGGCCGCGGTAAAGTTGGAAGCTTGATTGTGCTTCCCACGCCTTATTAAAACGTTCAAAGAATTGTTGCTGGTAATGTAAACTGGATTCTACTGACATATAATCAACCTCTCGAATTGATAGAAATACTATTCCTAGTGTACCGCACTGAACCGCTGCCGGAAACCTTTGAGACAACTTATTCGCTCAAAACGTGAATCTGGTAGATAATAGTAGGAAAGCGTGAACAATGAAAACATCCCATAATTGTGATGCTTTCAAACAACGCCCAAGAAGATAAGGGGACGATGAGATGAAGATTGCAGTATTTGGCGGTAGTGGCCGTGCGGGTCATGTGATTGTTGAAGAAGCCATTGCGCGGGGCCATCAAGTCACCGCAATTGTGCGGGATGAAGCGGCTGCGCGCCGGCGTTTGGCACCCGATGTACCATTGTTGGTGAAGGCGCCACAAGATGTCACAACAGCGGATCTGGCGGGTTTTGATGCGTGGTGGATGCCTTGAGTGTGCCATGGGGATCCGGTTTAGGTTATCTGCATCTCGATTTTGCCAAGCACATCATTGAGATTCTTGCCAACACACCAACACTGGCTGTCTTTATTTTGGGGAGTGCGAGTCTCAAGATGCCTGGCGATTCACAGCCAATGTTTGAGGAGTTCCCACCAGAAGCCTCACAGGCACCGTGGTATGATGGCGCGAATTTCCAGTACCAAGAATGGCAATTCCTGGAAACTGTCACAAACGTGAACTGGATTGGTGTTTCACCGAGTGAAGCCTTCCCAACGGGGCCCAAGACAGGGTATGTGATGGGCACTGACACCTTATTAGCGGATGATCAGGGGCAATCCCAGATTTCAACCGGTAACATGGCCGCAGCCATTCTTGACGAACTCGAGCACCCACAACACATTAAGCAACGCTTCACAGTCCGTGATAAGTAAGAGAATAAAAAAGAGGCCACGCTTACCGACGTGGCCTCTTTTACTTGATTTGGGTGTGTTAACACCGAATTGTATTTACTTAGGAGGAGTAAAATGAAGAAATCAAGTTTGTTTGGATTGCTTATCTCTACGGTATTTAGATTATCGAATAAATGTGAAAATTCTATGACGATTTCACCATGACTTCGTGAAACAAAACAATTTGTTTGCTGAGAGTGGTTGAACTCTCTGTGCGAATTGGTTAGAGTGAGACTATTCGAAAGCACGATGAAAAGCTGAGCCCCAACCAGGCCCGGCTTTTAATATGACGCAATAGTGGAGGCGATTAGTTGCAGCAAAAGGAATTAAAGTTGAAATGGTTGTTTTTGGGATCCTTGGTCACCAATACTGGGGTAAGCTTCATCTGGCCACTCACTACAATTTACATGCATGAATATCTGCATGAATCACTGACGGTGTCCGGGATTGTCTTATTCCTCTATTCCATGTTCATGGTGGTTGGTAATTACGCGGGTGGTTACTTATTTGATAAGTGGCGCCCGTATCCAACGATTCTAATGGGGATTGCCATCAATACATTGGCATCAGCAGCGTTGATTTTTGGCACGGTTGGCCGACCTATGCGCTGCTGCTCATCGGCTTGGGCTTCGGGAACGGTATCGTAGTGACGGCGCTGAATTCGTATGCGACCATCGTGACGAGTCGCAAACCCAGCTATATTTTCAACGTCTTGTACTTCATGTCAAACCTCGGCTTAGTTATCGGGACGTTGGTGGTTGGCTACATTTTGCCGCTCGGAATTACGTATCTCTTCATGTTGGCCTTTGCGCTCTTTGCGCTGTTCTTTGTGGTTGCCTTACTTTTTTATCGGATTGCACCACGACCAAACGGGAAACGGTGGTCAAGGCAGCTGGGGCACCAGAGGTCAATCCTTATCGGACACGGATTATTTTGTTATTGATCACATTGCTCATCACCTGGATTACCTATGAACAGTGGCAGAGCAACATTTCAACTTACATGCTACATCTGGGCATGACCGTTAAGGATTATAGCTTCCTGTGGACCTTTAATGCCGTGATTATTGTCATCTTCCAGCCTGTCTTGACGCACTTTGATGACTGGTTGCTCGAGCACATCAATCTTCGGCTCAATTTGGGCTTTGTCTTGTTTGCCTCGGCCTTCTTGGTGTTAATCTGGGCCAAGCAGTATTGGTTGTTCTTGACCTCGATGGGTGTGCTAACATTGGGAGAAATCCTTGCACTGCCGGCAGTGTCGACATTTGTCGAAATGTACTCACCGGCCAATCAAAAAGGACGCTATCAGGGTTTTGTTCAAGTGTTTGCGTCCATTGGGCGCGCACTTGGCCCACTGATTGGGGCGTTAGTGATTGAAGGATTTAGTTACCAAACGCTCTTCATCGGTTCAACGCTTGCAATTTTGATTTCGGTGGCAATCTTTGCGATGAATTACCGCAAAGCACGCGCCATTCGTCGGCGAATGTAAGTGTCGGAAGATGATTGCTATTTTGTGTCATTAGCCGTATAACAAAAGGCGTTAATCCTGAAAGGTGGTGCCAATTTGAAGACGATTAAAGCAGCGGGCAATCGCAAAAGAGATTGACGATGGCTGGCCTGCTGATTTCGATGGGTGTTGTTTACGGGGATATCGGAACTTCCCCGCTGTATGTCATGAAATCCATTGTCGGTAATAACGGTGGCATGAATCAGATTGATCAGCACTTCTTGTTGGGTTCAGTCTCATTGATTTTTGGACATTGACGCTGATTACAACGGTCAAATACGTCCTGATTGCTCTTCGCGCCGATAACAATGGTGAAGGTGGGATCTTTGCGTTATACACCTTGGTCAGAAAGCGTGCCAAGTGGCTGGTTTTCCCCGCGATGATTGGTGGGGCGGCGCTGCTGGCAGATGGCATGTTGACGCCAGCTGTGACCGTGACCACCGCAATTGAGGGGCTCAAGAATCTCAAGATTGGCGATGTCACGCTGATTAGCTCGCAGGATACGGTGATTGTGGTGACGGTCATCATTATCAGTATCTTGTTCCTGATTCAACGTTTCGGGACGGAGTTGATTGGGAAGGCATTTGGGCCAATCATGCTGGTCTGGTTCACCTTCTTGGGCGTGATTGGCCTCAGTTATTTGGTCCAAGATCTCTCCGTGCTCAAAGCACTCAATCCGTATTACGCGATTGAAGTCTTGTTTAATCCCGACAATCATGCCGGTATCTTCATTTTGGGCAGTGTCTTCCTGGCGACGACTGGTGCGGAAGCGCTGTATTCAGACATGGGCCACGTGGGCCGCGATAACATCTATGGTAGTTGGCCCTACATCAACTTGTGTTTGGTCCTGAATTATTTTGGCCAGATTGTCTGGTTGAATCAGCAACAAGGTAGTCACGCGCAATACGGTGCCGACTTCAATCCTTTCTTTGAAATGATGCCTGGTAACGTGCGGTTATTTGGGATTGCCATTGCGACACTTGCCGCGATTATCGCGTCACAAGCGTTGATCTCTGGCTCGTACACGCTGGTTGCTGAAGCGATGAAGCTGAAATTCTTACCACGTTTACATATCGTGTATCCCACTAATATGAAGGGGCAACTCTACATTCCCGTTGTAAACATGATTCTGTGGGGCATGTGTTTAGTGATTATCTGGCATTTCCAAACCTCTACCGCAATGGAAGGGGCATATGGATTGGCCATCACTGTCACGATGTTGATGACAACAATTCTGTTGTATCAATACCTGCGCTTCAGAAAAGTACCGCTCCTGATTTCGCACCTGGTGTTACTTTTCTTCGGTGCCATCGAAACGGTCTTCTTCATTTCAAGTGCGGCCAAGTTCATGCACGGTGGCTACATGACCGCGTTGATCGCCACGGCCATCTTACTTGTCATGTTCATCTGGCAATACGGCAGTCAGGTTCAAGAGGCGAACAGTTTCCGCTCCGAGAAGGTTTCAATCCTTTCGTATAAGAAACAACTCGAAGAACTTTGCTACGACAATGATTTCCCAACATACGCCACTAATCTGGTGTATATGACACAGGTAGAAGAAGATCACTTTGTGCCTAAAACCATCTTCTATTCTATTCTCGATAAGCGGCCAAAACGGGCCCACACTTATTGGTTTGTCACTGTGAACGTGACGGATGAACCCTACACGGCAACATACACCACAGATACCTATGGCACGAAGAACGTGGTGAATGTACAGCTGTACTTGGGCTTCCGGGTTGAGCAGCGCATCAATGTGTTCCTGCGCCAGATTGTGGCCGACATGATGCGCAATGGTGAACTGGAAGAGCAACCGCAAAAGTACACCACGATGCCTGATCGCAACGTTGGCGACTGGTCATTTGTTCTCTTGAACGAGGAACTCTCACCAGAAACGCGCATCAGACCCATGGATAAGGCGCTCATTCAAGCGCGTTTATTCTTGAAGCACATCACCGAAAGTCCAGCCAAGTGGTTCGGTCTTGAATATGCGGATGTGGTTGAAGAGAATGTCCCACTGATTCTGGGTAAGGAACCGCAAGTGCGACTGACTCGCAGAGAGACAAATCAAGATAGCTAATGGTAGCGATATCAAAAAAGAGGTTGTGACGAGACTAAATAGTTGCGTTACGACTTCTTTTTTTCGTATATTCTTTACATGGCCAAACAAAGCGCGGAGCGAAACTTGACATACTAACAAAAAGTGAGTATAGTTAATGAATCGCTACCGAGAGACCATCGCAAGTATTTTAAGGATGGAGGTTGATATCTATGACCTATCGGATTCAATTAGATATGCAAACACAACAGTTCCTCGCAATTGACGTCAAGAACCAGAACCATATTGGGACTGGCCGGACGATTGAGCAGGCTGTTGCGCAATTACAGCATAAATAAGCAAACAAACGCGTCATCTCACTTATCGGAGATGACGCGTTTTTGGTTTTCAGGGGTTTTGTCGACACAACTGATCAAAAGCAAAAATTTTTAAAAACGATACTGCTAATTTGGTGAGTAATTGAGAAGAGATGCGAAGCCCTATGTAACGGCATTTGTGACCTTTCTGTGACTTTTTAAACATGAAAACTTTGAAATAAAACGCGTCATTTCTAAGAAAAAGCTATTTACTTTAATCCATCTCTAATGTATTATCATTTAAAACATCGATGGAGGGGAAAGTAAATGCGAGTAAAAAAACAACTTGGACTGATCGCGAGTGTTGTCGCCGTTGCTTTGATTTTGGTAGCGTGTGGCGGTAAGAGTGATTCCAGTTCTTCAACAAAGACATGGAGCCGAATGGAAGGCGACGTTATTTCCAGTATGGACTCTTCAGTTGTCACAGACGCCATTTCTGGGCAAGCATTAGTTGATACAATGGATGGTCTCTATCGATATGCAGGTTCTGACTTAGAACCAGCAATGGCAAAGTCCATTGTTGAACCAACTGCTAACGGGACTGTTTATACTTTCAAATTGCGGAATGCGAAGTGGAGCAATGGTGATCCTGTCACCGCGCAAGATTTCGTCTTCGCCTGGAAACGGTCAATCGATCCAAAGACCAAGTCACAATACGCATACTTATACAGCGGCATTAAGAACGCTGACGACATCATTGCCGGCAAGAAGTCACCTGATACATTAGGTGTGAAGGCTGTCGATGACAAGACCTTTGAAGTTACCCTCGATAAGCCAATGCCTTACTTCGGTACGATGATGGTCAACCCAGTCTTCTTCCCACAAAACGAAAAAGTGGTTAAGAAGGAAGGCAAGAAGTTCGGGACATCTTCAGACGCCATCGTTTCTAACGGCCCATTCATCTTAAAGAACTGGAACGGGACCGGCAATTCCTGGAACGAAGTGCGCAACAAGAACTACTGGAATGCTAAGAACGTAAAGCTCGATAAGATCAACGTTCAAGTGATCAAGGATCCATCAACTGCCATGAACTTGTTCCAATCCGGCAAGTTGGATGATGCCGCCTTGACTGGTGCCCAAGCCACTCAAGCTAAGAGCATGAAGGAAGCACAAGCATTGAAGCAAGCTACAACTTTCTACTTAGAAATGAACGAGAAGAAAGTGCCAGCTTTGAAGAATGCTAAGTTGCGTCAAGCATTATCAATGACCCTCAACCGTAAGGAATTCATCGACAAGGTGCTGAACGATTCCTCAATTCCAGCAGCCGGCTTTGTGCCACAAGGTCTTGCTAAGGATCCTAAGACTGGTAAGGACTTCAACAAGGAAGCCGCTGAATCAACTGCCAAGTACACCAAGTACGATGACAAAGAAGCTAAGAAGTTATGGGCTGAAGGCTTGAAGGAAACCAACACCAAGTCACTGAGCCTCGAACTCTTAACAGATGATACTGATGTTGCCAAGAAGTCTGCTGAATACATGCAGAGTGCCTTTGAAGAATTACCAGACCTGAAGATTAATATCAGCACAGTGCCATTCAAGACACGTCTGACACGTTCACAAAATGGTCAATTCGACTTAGTTATCTCCGCATGGGGTGCTGACTTCCCAGATCCAATCACATTCCTCGACTTATTCACTTCCAACAATAGTTACAACAATGGTAAGTGGGGCAGCGCGGAATACGACAAGCTGATCCAAGACAGCAAGACAACTTACGCCACCGATCCTGAAAAGCGTTGGGATGCCTTACTGAAGGCGCAAGAAATCTTAACAGAACAACAAGGGATTATCCCAATCTATCAACGGGCCCAAACACACTTGGTCAACTCTAAGATCAAGGACCTGCAATACAGCCCAGCTAACATGTACAACTTTGTAAATGCTTATCTGAAGTAATCGCCTCAACAAAAAGCGGGACTCTGATTCTGATGAGTTTCGCTTTTTGTTTTAACAACAGAGAAGCTGCGGATATCGGACCTTGGAACGGTCTACTCTTGACTGAGAATGGAGCTAGCTATGATAAAGTACATCTTAAAGAGATTGGGTTACCTGATCTTGACGCTATTCTTGGTGGCAAGTATTACTTTCTTCTTAATGAAGTTACTGCCAGGGACACCATTTAATAATCCCAAATTGCCACCTGAACAAATTGTGGCCTTGAAGGCCCAATATGGGTTGGACAAACCCGTTTGGCAACAATACCTGAACTACATGGTCGGGCTGTTGCATGGTGACATGGGAACCTCTTTCCAATTTGCTGGGCAGTCCGTGACCTACCTCATCGCGTCACGGATCGGACCTTCCTTACAATTAGGGGCACAAGCTATGATTGTTGGGACCTTGCTTGGGATCTTGCTGGGTGCGATTGCGGCCATCCGGAAGAACACATGGGTTGATGCCGTGGCAACGATTTTGCCATCCTTGGCCGCTCGATTCCTAACTTCGTGTTTGCAGCACTGCTGCAGTTCTTCTTGGCTTACAAACTCAAGTTGTTCCCAATTGCACTGTGGGATGGGTTCCAATCCAGTATCCTACCAACAATTGCCCTGGCCATGGCGCCACTGGCAAACACCGCGCGTTCATGCGGACCGAGATGATCGATGTGTTGAGCTCAGATTATATCGAACTCGCCCGGTCTAAGGGTGAAACGCGTTGGCAAACGGTCGCAAGCCACGCCCTGCGGAACTCAATGATTCCCATCGTGACAATTATTGGACCCATGGCCGTCGATTTGATGGTCGGTTCACTGGTTGTTGAAAATGTCTTTGCGATTCCTGGTATTGGGGAACAATTCGTTAAGTCGATTACCACAAACGACTATCCTGTCATCATGGGACTGACGATTCTGTACTCATTGATGTTGACGGTTATTATTCTGATTGTTGATATCTTGTACGGCATTATCGATCCACGAATTCGTCTGAACGAGGAGGCAAACTAATGGCTGATGAAAAACTTTCGCCGAACTTGTTTAAGCGAGTAACGGTCGACTCATCTGAAAAAGAAAAGATTAATACGCCGGCATTGACCTTCACTCAGGACGCGATGCGGCGCTTGCGGCAAAATAAGGCCGCAACGATTTCAATGTGGATCATCATTGCAATCGCAGTGATTTCGATTATCACAATTTTGTTTCACCGGCAAACCCTAACAAACAAAATCTGGCGTACGCGAACTTGCCACCCAAGATTGCTAACTGGGGGATTCCTGGTTTCAATGGCTATCAAGACGGGGCCAATCGCTATGCCGGCTTGGGCAAGAATGTTTGGTTCGTTCTCGGGACGGACTATCTGGGTCGTGACTTGTTATCACGGATCTTCGTTGGGACGCGGGTGTCATTGTTTATCGCGTTCATCGCCACCCTGTTTGATTTGACCATTGGGGTGACTTACGGGATTATCTCTGGTTGGATCGGTGGCCGTGTCGATACCGTGATGCAACGGATTATCGAAATCGTGTCCTCTGTGCCTAACTTGGTTGTTGCAATCCTGATGTTATTGGTGTTCAAGCCCGGTTTGACCTCCATCATTTTGGCGATTGCCTTAACGGGATGGATTACCATGGCCCGACTGATTCGGGCGCAAACCTTGCAACTGCGTGACCAAGAATTCGTGTTGGCCGCGAAGACGGTCGGCGAATCCGGGCCTCGCATTGCATGGCGGCATCTGGTGCCTAACTTGAGTTCCATCATTATTATTCAAACGATGTTCACCATTCCTTCCGCGATTTTCTTTGAAGCCTTCCTGAGTTATATCGGGATTGGCTTGCCAGCACCAACCGCGAGTCTGGGGACACTGTTATCTGATGGTCAAAAAGTACTTCAGGTGCAACCATATCAATTGATTTATCCAGCGATTGTCATTGTGGTCTTGATGCTCGCCTTTAACCTGTTAGCCGATGGGTTGCGCGATGCCTTTGATCCTAAGAGTCAGCGATAGAGGTGCAAGTTATGGAAAGAATATTAGACGTCAAAAATTTAGAAATTGATTTCAAAACTTACGCCGGTACGGTTCATGCGATTCGGGATGTGGACTTCCACCTGAACAAGGGAGAAACACTCGCCATTGTTGGTGAATCTGGTTCTGGTAAATCCGTGACAGTGCGGACATTGATGGGCCTGCTCGCTAGCAACGCCCAGATTGTGAAGGGCAGTGTTGAGTTTGGTGGTAAGGACATTGTTCATATGACCGAACGCGAACTCACACATCTGCGTGGGAACGATATCGCGATGATCTTCCAAGATCCGATGACTTCCCTCGATCCCACGATGCCGATTGGTCGCCAAGTGGCGGAACCATTGTTGCTGCACACCAAGGTCAGCAAGAAACAGGCATTAGCCGAAGCGGTACGGGTCTTAGAATTAGTCGGGATTCCCAATGCGGAAGGCCGACTCAAGGATTATCCGCACCAATTCTCCGGTGGGCAGCGGCAGCGGATCGTGATTGCGATTGCGATCATCAACAATCCTAAGATTCTGATTGCGGATGAACCAACAACCGCGCTCGATGTGACGATTCAGGCACAGATCCTGTCGTTACTGAAGGAAATTCAAACCAAAATCGATACCTCAATTATTTTTATCACCCATGACCTGGGCGTTGTGGCGGGGATTGCGGATCGCGTGGCGGTAATGTACGCCGGCAAGATCATTGAGTATGGTCAAGTCGATGAAATCTTCTACAATGCGCAACATCCCTATACATGGGGCTTGCTAGAAGCGATGCCAACACTTGAAACCAAGAGCAAGCGGCTCTACGCCATTCCCGGGACACCGCCAAACTTAATCGCGCCACCAAAGGGCGATGCGTTTGCGGCGCGGAATGAATTCGCGCTAGAAATCGATTTGGAACAACAACCACCGTTCTTTGCGGTATCGCCAACACATTCAGCGGCGACATGGTTGCTCGATCCACAGGCACCAAAAGTGACATTGCCACCAGAAATTCAACGGCGCCATCAGATATGGGAAGAGAAATTTGCCCACAAGGGGGTTCACGCATGAGCGATAAAGAAGTCTTAATGAGCATTCGTAACCTGGTGCAAACATTCAACCCAGGTAAGCGTAATGAAGTGCGGGCCATTCAAGATATCAGTTTTGATATCTACAAGGGTGAAACGCTTGGTTTAGTGGGTGAATCTGGGTCAGGTAAAACGACAACGGGTCGCAGCCTGATTCGGTTGTACCAACCAACGAGTGGTTCTATTATGTATTCGGGGCAGGACATCGCTAAGCTCAAGCATGGTTCTAAAGACATGTTGTCGTTTCGGCGCAAGGCACAGATGATCTTCCAAGATCCCTATGCCTCCCTCGATCCCCGGATGAAGGTCAAAGACATCATTGCCGAGGGGATTGATGTCCATCATCTGGCCAAAGATGATGCCGATCGGGACCGCCAAGTGGCCGAACTGCTCAGTGAGGTTGGTCTGAACGCCAGCCATGCAACGCGGTACCCACATGAGTTCTCCGGTGGACAACGGCAGCGGATTGGGATTGCGCGCGCATTGGCCGTGCAACCCGAATTCATCATCGCTGATGAACCAATCTCAGCGCTCGACGTGTCGATTCAAGCGCAGGTGGTCAATCTGTTGAAGGATATTCAAGACCGTCAAGGCTTGACCTATCTGTTCATCGCGCATGATTTGTCGATGGTGAAGTATATCAGTGATCGCATCGCCGTGATGCATTACGGCCGCTTGGTTGAACTGGCCTCTGCGGATGAGGTCTACAACCATCCACTGCATCCCTACACCAAGAGCTTGTTGTCAGCGATTCCGGTGCCCGATCCAAGCTTGGAACGGCGCCGCGAACCGATTGCTTACTCGGCAAAGGAAGCTGAAGAGGACGGCAAGGAACGCGATCTGATTGAAGTCTATCCCGGTCACTTTGTATTTGCGGCGGCTGATGAAGTTGAGGCCTACAAGAAAGCAGCCGAAGCGAATCATCAACCAGCTTAGTTGTTGAATGACTCATAATTTTAAACTTTATTTAGTTTTTAATAAGCGTGAAAAAGAAGTTGTGACAAAAGACGCTTTGAGAATGAGGATTAACAGGGATTTATGCTAAAGCCCGAATTTAGGCTTTGAATCAATCCTAGTTAACCGGAATTCTCAGTCTTTTGGAACACGATTAATCTATTTGTTCGGAAATTGAAAAAAGGCTACGACATTGTGTCGTAGCCTTTTTTGCCTAAAAAAACTGATGCGTGCCAATGTCGCTGTTAAAGCTGAAAAAGTGGGTAGATGATGCCAGAGAGCACAATGATGGCTAAGATAATGGAGATTGTCACCATTGTCGCCTTGCCGTGATTCTTCTGCTTGTGTGCGTTCGTCACCAGTTTTTTCTCTTCGTCAAAGCGCGCCCGGATGTCTTGCTCCAGGAGGGTGCTTGACTGACCATTTTTCTTATTCATGCTATAATTATATCATGTATTTTAAACATCATTACATGAATGGCTTGTGAAGAAATGATAATATTCTTCCTTAACACGCCAATTATATCGATAGAAGGTGAGCATGATTTTGCATATTCGTCGTCATGCTGGTGCGCTGAGACGATATCAGCGCCTTGTGGATCGCGTCATTGCTACGGCAAAAGACTATCGCGAGTTGAGTGATAAAGACCTTCAGCACAAAACAATTGAATTTAGAGAAGCACTAGCGAGCGGTCAAACGCTGGAACAACTCATCGTGCCCGCTTATGCGACGGTGGTTGAAGCCGATCGCCGCATCTTGGGACTGACCCCGTTTCCCGTTCAAATTCTCGGGGCAATCGTGATGCAATATGGCAACATTGCCGAAATGAAAACCGGTGAAGGTAAGACGCTCACGGCAACCATGCCGATGTACCTCAACGGCCTGACAGGACCGGGTAACTTCTTGATTACCGCTAACAGTTATTTGGCGAATCGTGATGCCGAGAACCTGGGTCGTGTGTATCGCTTCTTGGGGCTCACTGTCATGGCGGGTTCCGCTAAGGCGGGGCAAGACGACAAGGACCTCGACAAGGATGCCATCTATGCCAGCGACATTGTGTATACCACCAACAGCACGTTGGGGTTTGATTATCTGATCGATAACTTGGCCGCCAGTCAGGATGAGCAACATATGCGCGGGTTCAAATTCGCGTTAATTGACGAGATCGACGCGGTTTTACTCGATATGGCGCAGACCCCCTTGATTATTTCCGGGGCACCGCGCGTGCAATCCAACCTATTCGAGTCGGCTGATCAAATGATCACGCTGCTCCAAAAAGATGAAGACTTGAAACTCTCAGATGACACCAAGAAAGTCTGGTTTACGGAACAGGGTATGGCCAAAATGACCGCGTTCTTTGACGTGGGTGACCTGTTGAGCGAAGCCAATCGTGATCTCTATCGGCACCTGGTCATGGCCTTGCAGGCGCACTATTTGTACCGGCGCAATCGAGATTACGTGATTGAAGATGGTGAGGTTGCACTGCTCGATGTTGCTAACGGTCGCACGCTCGATGGCATGCGCCTTGAAGCGGGACTGCATCAGGCCATTGAAGCCAAAGAAGGTGTCAAGCTAACCAATCAGACCCGCGCGATGGCGTCTGTGACCTATCAGAATCTGTTTCGCATGTTTCCTAAGCTCGCCGGGATGACCGGTACGGCACTAACGGATGCGGATGAATTGCGCGAGACCTACAATGTCAGCGTGATTCCTATTCCAACGAATAAACCATCCATCCGTATCGACCAACCCGACAAGCTATTTGTGACCAATGAGCAAAAATCTATGCGTCAGTTGAAGCGGTTGAAGCCGCGCACAAAATCGGTCGGCCCGTATTGATAGAAACGGGCTCGGTATCGATGTCGAATTTGTATTCGCGCGTGCTCTTACAGCGCGGCATTGTGCACACCTTACTCAACGCGCGTTCGGCACCAAAGGAAGCCTGGATTGTCCGTGAAGCGGGGCAGCCCGGTGCCGTGACGGTCGCAACCTCGATGGCTGGCCGTGGGACGGATATCGCATTGGGTGAAGGTGTCGAGGCCATGGGCGGGTTACTGGTGATTGGGACCGAACGCATGACCAGTGCCCGCATCGATAATCAACTGCGGGGGCGTGCGGGTCGCCAGGGTGAGCCCGGTGAGACAGCGTTTTTTGTGTCACTCGAAGATAAAGTGGTGCTCGAAAATGCCCCTAAGCGTATCGGACGCTTTCGGCAACGCTATGAAGCGACGCATGAGGATACAGCCATGACTGAACCGTTGACCAAGCGGCGTTACCGCCGGGTGATTCAAAAGTCGCAGGCGACCGCGGAAAAGAATGAACGCGGTCAGCGATTCCAAACACTGCAATTTGATGAGGTCTTTCGTCTGCAGCGGGATGCGATTTATCGCACCCGTGATGAGCTGATGGATGCGACTGACCTGTCGTCGCTCATCGAAAGCCTATTCGAGCGCGTGGCCGCTGCACAAGCCCCCAAAGCACCTCGTGAACACACGGCGGCTTTGATTGACTTTGTGGTTAATCACATCGATTACGAATACACAGCGGATGCCTTGTTGGCCCAAATCGATCGCAACGCAACCAAAAAGAGCGTTCAGAGCTTGCTCGTGACGTTGATGCAAAAACAGCTGACCAAGCAGCACCAGCAACTACCCGATGAGAGTCAATTTTTGTATTTTCAAAAGCTGGTTATTCTCAAAGCGATTGATGTGGCCTGGGTGGAACAGGTGGATAACCTGCAACAACTGCGCAACATTACCAGCAACCGGTCAAAGGCACAACGTGATCCGGTCTATGAGTATCAAAAGGAAGCACAACGCTCATTTGATCTGATGAAGGCTGATATTGCCGATAAAGCAGTACGAAATTTGATGCTATCTCAGATGGTCAACAACATTGATGGCACAGTCGAGGTGACATACCCATAGGGGACTAATAATGAATAAAAACATGATTTACTCAGTCGATTCGCATGGACATGTTTCCTTCTATTAATTGTTCTCGTCGGACAACAAATTTTAATTCCCGGGATTGACCCGTTGACGGCTGGTCGGTCGTTAGATCAGGTCAACTTTTTGCAGTTCATCAGTATGACAACCGGGGGCCAAACGGCAGTGCCATCATTACTGACACTGGGCATGCGACCGTACATGACCATGATGATTATTTGGCAAGTGATTACGGCGCTCGACTTGGATGTGGTGAAGCAACTCTCACAGCGGCGGGTCGGAATTATCCAACGCTTTCTCACGTTGTTTTTCTCACTGATTCAAGGATTTGAAATGATCTACTTCATTCGCGATGCGTTTGATAGCAACGATCCTTGGCAGATCGGGATTAACCTGAACGTGGCCATAGCGTGGATTGTACTGGTCGGTGGGGCCATGTTCATGACCTGGTTGGGGGACCTTAATGCTGTTCACGGGATCGGCGGCACCATTGCCTTGATTATCCCGGGCATCATTGCAAGCATTCCAACGGGGTTGAGCAGTGGGGTTGGTTCCGCGATTACAACGTCATATAGCTTGACCACCCAACACATTATTATCGCGGTGTTAATCGGGCTCTTGTTCATCATCGTGATGTATTACCTCTATCAAGGGGAATTGCATCTCCACGTTGAGCGCCCACTGACGCCGAGTGTCTATGCGAGCTCATATTTCCCCCATGCGTTTCTTAACGGCTGGGGCGATGCCGTTCATGTTCTCAAGCTCCTTGTTCAGTGTGCCGCGCTTATTGGTCAATCAGACGGTCGGTCCAACCGATGCGTTTCAACGCTGGGTGGCGACCTGGTTCTCATTCCAAACCTGGCAGGGCATTCTGATGTACGGGATTTTGATTGTGCTACTGGGGTATGCATTCGGCTACCTCAATGTACAGCCGACCAATGTGGCTAAGGAAATGAAAGAAAACGGGGAGTACTTCTTGAACGTGATGCCGGGGGACCCGACAGAGATGTTTTTGAGTGGGCACTTTGGGCGCTTATCACTCTTAGGGAACCTTATCCTGGCATTAATCGGGGTTGGCCCTTTGATTGTCGGCCTCTATATCCCCGGTGCCGCGAACTTCTCGGTGCTCTTCAGCAGTTTGTTTATTTTGATTACATTGACAGATACCATCATTCAACAGGTACGGGCGCTACGGACAAAAGACCGTTACTCCGTCTTTTAACAATTCGTCAGGAAGGAAATGGCTCATGATTAACTTGATTCCAGCGTGGCCACAAGAAGCGAGTCGCGCACAAGAAGATGCCACCGTGAATTTGGTCCAACTGTTAGCGACAACGGCACAACCAACGCGCCTCATTGTGACTGATTATCGACCAACGCTGCGCTATTTCTTGGCGGCCAATGACCTCCTTGAAACCGAGTGGCTGAACGTGTTTGACGTTATCCAGCAGGTTCATCACAATACGGGACTGCCATTGGGCGTTGAAGATATCGTTTGGCCAAAGATGTGCAAGCCATTTATGGGGTCAATGAGGTGTATCTGTACCGTGAAGAACAATTGGTTGGGACGGTGACCATGGCCCAACCTGGTTTGTTGAAACCGTTGAATGGCAGACAGAGATGGGTACGCGGACGGAATTTTATGATGATCGCGGATTTTTGAGCGCGAGCTTTGACGCGGATGAAGATGCCAACGTCACACGGCGGACTTGGTGGACACCTCAAGGGCAGCAGGCCATGATTCAGGACCAAAGCGGCTATCACTGGTCACTTGCGCCGGATGACTTACCCAAGGACTATGCAACTTTTGAAGCCTTACTCGGCGCGGTGTTGACACCAGCAGTCGCAACCGAAGATCATTTTGTGGTGCGCTTAACCCGCGATAACCACGCGCTGGCACAGTTCATCAGTGAGCACTGGCAGACGACACTGCAGGTGGCTTCACAAATGGATCTGCCTGATGCTGCGGATGCGGCGTTGATCAGTGCGAGTCACGCGGTGATTTTGCCGACCGAACAGATGAAGCAACGCCTACAACGGCGGCTACCGGATCAAGACGCCACACATTGGCGCGTAATTGCGCCATTTGCGACTGATTTGGCATTGGGCCACTCGAATGAAGCCGAGAACCTGTTAATTTATTGGCACTTGAATAATCTCACGGCGGCTCGCACTGAAGCGGTCTACGTGAAGTTATTGGCCGCCCTTGCACGGCACACAGATTATGCCCTAAAGATTAATGTTCACAATCAGGCTGAGGCCGAAACAATGAGTCAGCGTGCCTTGGACGTCATCACCCAGTTTTATGGGATTGGTGGCGACTCCGCGGAGTTTGTTCAGATACAACAGGCACTCACGAAAAAGAAACGCCATTTATGCAGAATGTCGATGAAAGCGTGCTGGATGGTTCCGGTAAAACAAAAGTGGATCGACTGTCACAGATCAAACACTTTATGGCGCGGGTCACATTTCGTGTGAACAGCGATTTTGCGACGATTCGCCGTGATTTCAATGAGGCCCGAGTTTTACTCGATCTGGGTGATGAGCCGAATCTCTTCATGCAGATTCGGGCTATTTCGGCTGGCATTCCGCAAGTCAATCGAACGGCGACGGGATATGTGCAACAGGATGGCAACGGGACCGTTGTGGTGAGTGATGCCGCGGCACCCGTGGCCGTGCGGACGTATCTCGATCAACTCACGCGTTGGGGCCAGTCACTAGTGATCGATGCCCAATTGATCGATCAGCATGCGCAACCACAGCTGTTGGCACAATGGGAGGAGGAACTGTAATGGCCAAACATCATTTCTTTCAGCTAGGACCAGTGGCACTCGATTTGCCACAGGAACTCGCCCATCAACACCAATTCGAGTGGGTCGATAATGATGCGACATATATGCCCGATTCAGAGCAATATCTGTTTGTCGACGGCCAGCTCAACGCGCGCTATCGCAACAATTGGTATTTGATCAGTGCCGGTGCGGCGATTCTCGATGATCCAGCGCGATTGACCACCTTGCCGGCTAATCTCATCTTATTGGATACTGCCGCTGATTATTCCAGTGAAGTGGCGCGGATTTTGGCGCTCAAGCAAGCCCATTCCGTGGCCTTTGCCGATCGCGCGCGATTACGCGACGTGCTCGATCATGATTGCTTTGATGGACAACAGGGGGGCGGCCTAGATGCCGATAATATCGCGGTGAATGCGAACTTCACAGGCGCCGTGAGCCAAGATGGTCACGTCAAACTCACAGTTGAAGGTGACTTCGACGAGGTCACGGGACCACTGTTGAATTGGCGCAATGTGAGCTGGGGCTTGTATGATTCTTATTTTGACGTGCAACCTGAACTGAGTGTGACCGGTGACGTTGACGTGTGGTTTCAAGTCGCACTCATCCACAGCAAGACTAAGGAACTGACCAAACGCTACACGTTGCGTGGCGCGGAGATCAAAAATGGCTTGCGGCTCTATACCCAAAACGCCGATCAAATGATTCAAGTCAGCCTCTATGCGACAGGTTCGGGTGCCATTTCAGTCGGCAAGATTCACGTCCGACTATCTCGTGATGGCCTCGGCGAGCTGTTCCCAGGTGGTCAGCGATTAGTGGACGAGACCGCACGTCACACAGAAATCCTGACGTATTTTGATGCGGGCGACCTGAAACCACCACTGATGGTTTACTTCTCCGGCTATCGGACGGCGGAAGGGTTTGAAGCGAATTTCTTGATGCAACACTTCAAGAATCCCTTCATGATTATCGGTGATCCCCGACTCGAAGGGGGCGCGTTCTACGTCGGTAGTGATGCACTCGAGCAACAGATTGTTGATGCGATTGAGGCAAAGCTCGATGCGCTAGGCTTTTCGCGCGATCAACTCTTGATGTCAGGCCTTTCAATGGGCACGACTGGTGCGATTTATTACAGTGCCAAGCTGCATCCACATGCGGTGATTGTCGGGAAACCACTGGTTAACTTGGGCAACATTGCCGGCAATGAACGTATCAACCGGCCCAATGGCTTTCCCACTAGTTTTGATTTGCTATTGAATAATCAGGCCCCGGTTTCACCCGATGGCGTGGCGCAGATGAATGCGCGCTTTTGGGATTGCTTCAAGCAAGCGGATGTCTCTAATGTGTTATACGTGCTCGCCTATATGGAAAATGATGATTATGACGGCACCGCTTTTGCGGACATTTTCCATTATCTGACCACACACTTTCAAGGCGCACGGTTGTGGCATAAAGGCTTGGTTGGTCGACACAATGACGATACCCCAGGCATTACTTCCTGGTTCATTCGCCAAATCGAGCGCATCTTGACCACTGATTTTAATCGCGTGTTTAAGGAGGGATAGCCATGTTTGATCTTGTCTTTTGGCCACGCGCCACAACCGCGAGCTATAACTACGGGGCGACGATTCGCTTTGCGTCAAATGGCGCTGTGCAATACAGTAATCAGCTGATGCCACCAGGAGAGGCCATTCACACGTGGTCATCGGTGACCAACTATGATGATGTGCGAACGGCGCCCACTTTGCCGTTATTGCAACATGGCGTGACTTATTACTGGGAAAGTGTGATTTCTGACTTAATCGGCCGCATCCAAACCCAGGTGCTCTTTTGGGATGAGGACGGTGCCGAGGTCGATCGTGTCATTCTTGATGAGCAGCACGGGACGTTTCTTTTCCCAGAGATGGCGAAAAGTTATACCATTGAACTAGTGAATATTCATCACGAGCAATTCACTTTTGACTATGGCGTCTTGACGGAGGCCGATACGGCACTGCACGCTGACTGGCATGTCGATCTCGATCAACAATCAGTCATGGTTGTGCCAGATGGGCAGCGAGGCGATACCGCTGAAACCACGGTGGCCTTATCCGCGCGGAACATGGGCACGCAGCCTTTTGTGTTACCAGAGCGGGGTGCTTTTTATGGTATTTATGGAACGACCGGCCAGTTTATGAGCCCCGCTTGGCAGCACAAGCAACAAGCGGGCGTACGGCAAGCAATCAAGCACCTCAGCTTACCGGTGATGTCGACCAGCCCCAGTACGCTGGCCCTCAGTCAAATGTTATCAGCACAGTGATGAATGAACTTCGCAAGCAACCCAAAATAGTTTCGTTCACGAGACTTTATCAGGGAGGAGAGGCAGAGACGCTGGATCTGCCAACAGATAATATGAATTTTTGTTAATGGCGCAATCGGAATTGGAAATTCAGGTGTTGAACACGCTGAATTTTATCGTGCGAAACGATTCGACCAAGCGGGACTGCCTTATCGGTTTGTCTTCTCAGATTTTGCCCCTGAATTGCGTGAGGCAATGGAAGTTTGGGGCCTGACCAATGAACAGGTACTCAATGTTTTTGAATATTTCACGCTCGGTGACGACTATCTCACACAGGGTGTGACACAGCTATTCGACGCGAAAAAGGAAACAACGATTGATAGCACGAATACCCATCGCTTACGGCACAATTACACCAAGAGCGGGTTACACATTGTGGAAACACTGGTGAAGTATCCCAATAAGCACAAAGATGACGGTGTCTTGCTGGTTAGCACGGGCCATACCGAAATCTTCGATCGTAACACCGGACTCAAGAAGATGAGCTGGGAAACGGTGGACGATCCACATCGCCAATTCCTGATGCGAAACATTCATGTCTATCATCAGGCTGGCCATGAGCATCTGTTTTTCCCTAATGAAGTGCTGATGTTGCGGTATTTCTATCACAAGGTCAATGCGGCGTTTGATGAGGCCAATGTCTTCATCATTGATCGCGGCGAAAAGAATGAACACGCGTTGTTCGATGCCCCAATGCCACACGCCAAGTTCATCGATGTCGTGCACGCCGATCATTTGGGTGAACGTGACGATCCCAAGAATCCACTGTGGAATAACTACTATGAATATATGTTGACGCACATGGATAAACCCGATCGCGTGATTGTTGCCACCAAGGGCCAACGCGATGACTTCCTGATTGATTTTCCTGATCGGGGGGACCAGATTGTGACGATTCCTGTCGGTGGGGTCAGTGACACTCCTGCTGCAATCACGCCACATCAGCTTGAGGAACCATTGAAGCTGATCTCTGTGCAACGGCTCGCACCGGAGAAGCACGTCGATGAAGTCATCAAAGCTGTGGTGGCATTACATGATGCCGGCACACCTGTGATTTTGGATATCTACGGCCAAGGCGTGGAAAAGGATAAATTAGCTAAGATTATCACAGATGCGAATGCGGATGACTACATCGTATTGAAGGGTAATTCCAACAAATTAGCTGAAATCTATCCCCAATATGATGCATATCTCTCCGCATCGTACTCAGAAGGATTTGGTCTGACCTACATTGAAGCCTTGAATGCAGCATTGCCTATCATTGCGTACAAGGCCCGCTTTGGCGCAGTCGATCTGGTGACCGATGGGGTGAATGGCTTTTTGGCCGACTTCAAGCGTGATGACATCGACTACAACGTGCAGCAGTTGGTCGATGCGGTGCACAAATTGCTCGCATCGGACTACACGACACTACAACGGAATACACAAAAGACAGTCGTCGATTATCAAAATCACGTGATTGCGAAGAAATGGGAGGACTTGCTTCATGCGCTATGAACTACTCAACTCAATTCCAGATAACACGCCGCTTTGGGATGACATCACCAAACGGGCGAAGAAAAATCACGCGACGATTATGACGTTAGCCCCTTCTCCCGGTCTCTACGGCATGGTGAAGGACCACTCACTGCCAGCAACGAATTTGATTGATCACATCACGGGGCGCGCCTATCATCCCGGCCGTTATCTCTTCTTTGATCATGCGCCAGTACCTGAAGATACCGCAATTCAAATGCAAGAGGATGGTTTCATTAGTCTGGTCAATAACGGTGAAAGTATTGGTTACATGACCATCTATGCGAATACCCACCGTGCGGTTAAAGAAATCCATTACACGAATCCCGATGGCACCAACGACACGATTGAAGAGTATACGTTTGATGGCTCTCACTATAGTAATCTGATCTATTACAATAATGAGTTGCAGCAGATTCAATTTCTGAATGAAGCGGGTGCCGTGGTGATTCGCTACTTCTTCTTTGATGGCCTGATTAATCTGATTACAATTGAGACCCGGCGACACAAGAAGTGCTGCGGCGTTATGACACGCTCGATAGCTTCAATCAAAACGAATTGGCAATGCAATTACAGCCCGAAGACACGGTGACCATCAGCTATTTGGCCACGGAACTTAACGCGTTGATTAAGGCGCCATCGCGCAATGTATTGCATCTGTCAGAACCTGCCATTGATGAAACGGGTGCTGTGCGCGGTAACTTGTTGATGATTTTAAATGATCAGATTCCTTATATTCACGAGGTTGAAATGCCAGCGAGTGATTATAATGAGTTGGCGATGCGCAATATCCCACTCACAAAAGCGAAAATTATAGATGCATAATACGATAAAATAAGTTATCCATTTTGGATATAAAATAAGACCCGCAACTGATATCAAGTTGCGGGTCTATTTTTTTGATTTCGTGTTTATCTATGATTACTTCTTTTGAATTAGCCTTGACTAAGTTACTGATAATAAAAAAGCCCTTGTTAATGTCCTTAAAAGAAGCTTTAAAATTAAATAAGTAGAAATATTTTGACAAATTAATAACGGCTGGTATATTAGAGTCATTGCAGATTTAAAAATGTTTTTTATAAATATTGAACAACGGACGGCGCATTTGTTGCTCGATATGTCGCAATAGTTCGTATTAAGCTTGGGAGGTAAGAAGCATGGGAAGATTGAATCCTGAAAAAAAGTCAGAGATTTTCAACTCCAATAGTAAAACTCGTTTCCGGATGTATAAGGCCGGTAAGCGCTGGTTAGTTGCCGGAACAGCAACATTAGCCGGTTTATTTGGTGCGAGCATCGCACAAGGTAGTTCAGTAAAGGCTGATACATCAGCGGGCGTCGCCAAGGAAGCTAGCCAAGAAACGTTGGCGACTGCCAAGACGGGTACTATTCCGGCGGCCTCGACCACAGCAAGTACGAGCGCTAGTCAGAGCACTAGTACCAGTCTGAGCCAAAGTACAAGTGCTGTGGCTAGTGCCAGTGCGGCATCTAGTTTGAGTCAGAGCACAAGTGCTGTGGCTAGTGCCAGTGCGGCATCTAGTTTGAGCCAAAGTACAAGTGCTGTGGCGAGTGCCAGTGCACAAGCCAGCACGAGCCTCAGTCAAAGCGCAAGTGCAGTTAACAGTGCAGTAGCTAGCACTAGTCTGAGCCAAAGCACGAGTGCAGCTAACAGCGCACAGGCGAGTCAAAGCGCCAACACGGATCAGCAAGCAAACAGTCACGTCGCAATTCAATTATTCGCGGCCAGTGCCCCATCAACGGCTGCTTCTTCGACTGTCGCTAATTCGCAAGCCACCACATCAACAGTCGTCGCTTCGACGACTAGTGCCTCCACGACCAATAGTGAAGGTTCTTTGGCATCCAACCAAGTGGCCGCAACAATGGCTTTTGATGCTGACACCTTGAAGGCTGTTTGGCCCAATTACCAACGGGGACAACAGCAGAAGTGCTCAATGGTGTGACAGTCTTTACACTGCCTGTTGATACAACGGCAGCCGTCATCAAGCAGGCGCAAGATACCATCATCGCGGCTAAGCCAGCGGGTCCAGTTCAGGTTAAGGCAATGGCGGCAACAGCTACCACGACTTAACTGCATCTGAGCAAATAGCTCACGATGTTATGCATGATGCGGTTGGAACCTTAACGACACAGACCACTTTTGGACTGTTGAACTCGTTTAGTCAAATTGCTGATTTGATCAACATGTACGATCCAACCACCAAACTTTCAAATTTGACGCTGCTGCAATGGCCACTCTGCAGAATGATAAGCTCATTAGTGGTAATGGTGGTGAAGACACTACTGGCCTGTTTGGTCAGACAAATCACTGGGACATCCCACCGATTAATACGACCTCACAGGTTTGGCTTGATCCAAACGGGAAGTTCTATTCTTCCGACCAGAAGGATTGGTTAGGACGACCTACCGGATATCGGACATTACTCACTGCACAACAAGTTCAAGATCTTTGGAACGTTGGGGTCGCAAGCTTCTTGCAACCATATGTTCAAGGCCTTATTGATTATCAACAACAGATTGCCAATGCGCTGGATCCTACCAAGACACCAGATGCTGCTAAGAATCAAGCAGCGTTGATGGCGATGAGTGATTATCGTGCAGGTGATATGACTTCAGATGGTTCTAATTTTGCATCAATCATCTCTGGGGTTTGGGTGGGTCAACAGTTGATCAGTTAGTGCCTGCGGTTTTTGGCAACAACAATCTCGTTACTGGTGACGCAGCGACAGCCTTTAATAATACATGGTCTGGTTTAAACAAATTGTTAAAGGTCATTATCAGTACTATCCAGAATTCTATTGTTCACCAAGCCTTGGGCGATATTCGTTCCTTAGGTCTTGCTGATGGATACATGACCAATGGATTGAGTAACTATGTGCCTGCCTCCTTGCAAGGTGCTATTAATCAAAATAATACATTACGAACTATTGTTAACACCATTGGGATGGGGAGTGCGACAACGGCGAGTTACACCAATTCCGTTTATCAGGCTTTAGCGAATGGGATTACTTCTGCAGTTTTGCGTAACGCTAATTACGGGATTGAAACAGCGCTTGCTGCCATGGATATCACACCTGTTAACCAATTAAAGGCTGACGGCGACACGATTTATACACCTACTCAGATGGGTCAATTAGCTACCTTCAATCCAACAGATCCAACGAGCGCAATGGGACACAATCAGACGGCTGCTAACTGGTCCTTACTGATGCAATCAGCTGGCTATTCATGGATGAACAAGATTGCAGCTCCATTGGCCCAATTGGCCATGAGTGATGTCGTCGGTGACGGCGCAGGTCATAGCACCATTGAAACATCCACTGCTGCGATTTTGAAGACATTGGTAGCAAATGGGACAATTAAGCAGTCCGATGCTGATTTGATTAATAACAGTCTGGGGACAACAGCAGATTCATGGGCCAAAATGCAGATATGGCCAATTACCAACGGCCCGGTCAAGGTGCATCAGACTTTATTCTTGGCTTATATAATGCTGAAGTGAAGGCTTACCAAACCGCCGCTACTGATTATATCAAGGCGCCTAATGCCACAACATTGAATACACCGATCTTTATCAATCCTGGTGATCCTAATGCCATTGGTAAGGGTACAGCAACGGCGTCTAACTCAGTCAACTATCAAATTCTTGCATATAACAAGGTTTACAAGTGGTTACAAGATTCAGATGCTGCTTTCAAGGCTTCTGAAGCGGCAGATACTGCTGCTAACACACAAATTAAGACGGTTGCTAAGGGCAGTGCGATTAGTATTACACCGGCCGATAGTATGCCTAATACTATTACTGGTGGCACCAGTTTATTTGGTGCCGCTGGCCTAGATGCAACAAAAGCTGATTTCAAGCCTTTAACTGATCCATCTTCTGTCTTAGGTAAGAATGGGGTTAACTGGTTGAACAACCAGTTAACTGCAGCATATATTGCTTCATACAACAGCGAAGCAACCCGTGCCACTGATGCCTTTGCAGCCGGTCAACAAGCAGCTAAAGATGCTGCAACGGCAGCAAATGGGTATGCAATCCCTGATCCTGCTAAGCGAGATAACGTACCATCTTCGACTAATTATTCAGTTAGCGATGATACGACCGCTCAAGTTACCAGTATGAAGGGCGGCACTATCTCGCATACAACTGGGGATATCTATTACGCTGGGTATCAAAATCAAGCAACAACCTTCCGTGTTAACTATACAGTTGCGAAGGGGACCTCAAAGCAGTTATTAGCAACTGACTTCCCAACGAGTGCTGGTTATATCGCTTATACTGATGCAAATGGGAATCCTGCCTTTTACAAACTCTTCAATACTGCAATTGGTACAAATGTTGTGGAAGATCCAGTATCAAGCAATGGGTTGACCGCTGGTGATTCGCAATCATTAGTTGCCACCAACGTTGATAGCAGTAATGTGATTAATTTTGTTTACAGTAATAACCTTGTGAGCCAAGGTGCTGTTTTGAATGGCCAACCAATTACTACACCGTATGATGGCCAAACGGCAAGCTCACACGCTTCTGGTAAGTTGTCAGTCACCTTGAACTTTAAGGATTCACAAACAGGCAGCGCAGCTAACTATGGACCTTATGACTTGGTTGAAGGTGATTATGTTGTCACCGGTGATAGTTCCAAGGTTGGCAAATATACCGTTACCTTAACGGATCAGGGTCGTCAAAAGATTGAAGCAGCGTTGACAGCCGCAGGTGCGTCTGTTCAAAATGTGGATGATCAGTTGAAGGGCTTAACTGGTACAATTACTATTCAAGACAGCGTTACCGGTTTATCACAAGTAACTTCAGCTAACCAGACCATCAACGTTGGTGATGCTGTACCTAGTCAGAGTGCTTTCTTCCCAACAATTTTGGACTCAAAGGGCAACTCAATTTCAATCGATGATGTGACGATTAGTGGCTTACCAACTGGTTCACCACAGGCTGGAATGTACATTGTGACATTGACTGTTACAGATCCTATTAGTGGTCAAGTAACGACCAAGCAAGCTATTTTGAATGTTTTGGATCCAATCAACTCACAATTGAACTCACAAATTCAAGCCTCCACATCGGCTGCGGCTTCTGTTGCAGCAAGTGAAGCCGCATCAACTGCTGCATCAATGAGCACCGCATTGTCTCAAGCAAACTCCACGGCAAGTGCTGCAAACAGCGCAACTTCTGACGCTAATTCTACGGCATCGACCGCTAATTCAGCTGCTTCAGAACTAGCTTCTCAAGCGAGTGCTCGTGAATCAGCTTCAACATCAGCAATGATGTCGGAACACAACTCACAGTATATTTCTGAACAAACAAGTGCTGATATGTCTAACTTTATTAGCCAAGAAATATCTAATGCTACCTCTGCAGGAACGAGTGCCGCTGTTTCAGACGGCTACAATGCGTCAGATGCTTCAAACGCTGGTAGTGCTGTAGGTAGCCAGGTTGGTAGTGTCGCAGACTCACTGATTAGTAGTCAAAGTACTAGCATTAGTGAATCAGCAAGAGAAAGTAATATCGGGAGTATTGCCGCATCACAAGCCGTTTCTGATGGCATTAGTGATGAAAGCTCATTGACCTCTATTTATAATAGTGCTGCAAATTCGGCACAATCTCAGTACAATTCGGTTATTGAATCAAATAGTGCAAGTACGCAACTCAGCAATTCTATTTCACAAAGTAATAGTGCTGCCGCAAGTGCTGTAGTCTCTCAAGCATCAGCTGCTAATAGTGCCTTGAGTCAATTGAGTGAAATCGCAAGTCGGAGCGATAGCGCTGTAGCATCAGCATCAAGCCAAGCTTCAGCAGCTAACTCCGTAGCAAGCGCCGCTTCTGAATTACAATCAGCAGCCAGTGCATCAAACTCAGCCGCTGTCAGTGAAGCTATCAGTAACGCAGAAAGCCAAGCAAGTGCTGCAGGTTCAACAAGTGAACAGATTTCTGCCGCAGGCAGTACTGCAGCAAGTGAGAAGACGAGTGAAATCGCATCTAATGCAAGTTCAACCGCTGCATCACAAACTGCAAGTCAAGCAGGATCCGTTGCCGAGAGCCAAGCCGTATCAGCTGGTTCAACAGATAGTCAAGCAAGTGCAGCAGGTTCAATTGCCGCATCACAAGCTGCTTCTGTCACAGCAAGTCAATTAGCTAGTGCCAGTGTTGCCGCAAGTGACGCAGCAAGTGCATTGAACTCACAAAACTCAGCTGCTAATAGTGCCTTGAGTCAATTGAGTGAAATCGCAAGTCGGAGCGATAGCGCCGTAGCATCAGCATCAAGCCAAGCTTCAGCAGCTAACTCCGTAGCAAGTGCCGCTTCTGAATTACAATCAGCAGCCAGCGCATCAAACTCAGCCGCTGTCAGTGAAGCTATCAGTAACGCAGAAAGCCAAGCAAGTGCCGCAGGTTCAACAAGTGAACAGATTTCTGCCGCAGGCAGTACTGCAGCAAGTGAAAAGACGAGTGAAATTGCATCTAATGCAAGTTCAACCGCTGCATCACAAACTGCAAGTCAGGCAGGATCCGTTGCCGCTAGTCAAGCAATCTCTGCAGGATCAACTTCAGAAGAAGCCAACTCCGCAGCAAGCACAGCGGCATCACAAGCTGCTTCTGCCACA
Organism: Lacticaseibacillus saniviri JCM 17471 = DSM 24301; assembly: GCF_001311785.1. Classification (GTDB taxonomy): domain Bacteria; phylum Bacillota; class Bacilli; order Lactobacillales; family Lactobacillaceae; genus Lacticaseibacillus; species Lacticaseibacillus saniviri. The sequence goes on from NZ_BBBX01000002.1 coordinate 146,853, forward strand.
GCAAGTCAATTAGCAAGTGCCAGTGTTGCCGCAAGTGAAGTGACAAGTGCATTGAACTCACAGAATTCTGCTATTGCTAGTCAAAACAGTCAATTGAGTGCTGCTAACTCTGCAACGAGTCATGCAATTTCAGTTGCTAATAGTCAGGCTGCTTCTGTTGCAAGTGATAACTCAACCTTGTTGAGCCAAGCTAGCTCTACAGTTAACTCAGCCTCTACAGATGCAAGCCAGACTGGATCAATTGCAAGCGAAAACTCAGTGATTGCAAGTCAGGCGGTATCAACAGCGTTAAGTCAAGCTGCTTCAACAGGGTACGACAGCTCAGTTGCAGCTAGCCAAGCTGTATCAACAGCAGTGAGTGACGCCGCATCGACTGCAAGCCAAAACTCTACCTTATTGAGTCAAGCTAACTCGACAACTAGTGCTGCTTCAACGGCCGCAAGCCAGATGGCATCAACGGCAAGTCAGAATTCAACATTAGCGAGTGAAGCTGTATCAACAGCAATGAGTCAGGCTGCTTCCGCAGCACAATCCACTTCAAACGGGAATGGTGGCGGATCTAACCCAGGGAACGGTGGTAATGGTACCGGATCTAACCCAGGTAATGGCAATAATGGTGGCGGCAACGGCACGGGGAACTTACCTGGTACAGGTGGTAGTCAATTACCTGGCAGTGAACTTCTGCATGACGCTGTCGCAACTATTGTGCAACACTCCACTGATGTTGAAGTTTATGACAAGCCAAATGGCACAGGTACTGGCAAGATGTTACCAGAAAGTACCGATTGGAAGGCCTATGAGAAGTACACCGATGCTAACGGCGTTGTTTGGTACAACTTAGGTGGTAACCAATGGGTCAAAGGCACTGGGATTATTCTCGATGCTAAGCCAGGCAGCTATAAGGAACTGAAGACGATTGGGGTTGTGACCCAAGGCTCAGGCGTTCCTGTTTACACCTTGCCTGGTGTGAGTGGTAAGGCTACCGGCCAAATCTTGAAGCCAGGTACGGCATGGAAGATTAGCGCATCGGTAATCACAAGCGATGGCCAACTCTGGTATCGTGTTGGGACGAACCAATGGGTCAAGGCGACGGACATCACAATTGGCAATATCCAAGCGATGAATGATGTTGCCGTGATCAACTATGTACCAGGTTATGGTATCAATGTTTGGGCCGATGCTAATGGCACCAAGTTTACTGGCAAGCGACTCCAGACGGGCTCCGCTTGGAAGGTCTTTGCTAAGGCAACTGCTGCCAATGGTCATGTCTTCTACAATGTCGGTGGTAACCAATGGATTGATAGTGCCAATGTCATCCTCGGTTCTAAACCAGCATCGAAGCCGGTTCAAAAGAACACCACGACCATCAAGTACGTTCCAGGTTACAGCATCAAAACTTGGCAATCACCAACTTCTAAGGTGAGTGGCAAGAGCTTAGCAAACGGCGCAACAGTGACCGTTTCAGCAAGCGAAATCGTGAATAATGAACTCTGGTACCAAGTTGGTCCAAACCAATGGATTAATGCGAAGTACACTAATGAGCTTCGTTAGTCACAAGTCATAGGCAACGCAATGAAACCCCCGAGGGATACCCTCGGGGGTTTTGTTGTGGTTGAGAATATTGGATGAAAAAAGCGTTGCGACAGCTGATTCGAGCTTGTCACAACGCTTTTTTGTGTTAGATGGCTAAAGTGCGAGTCCACCATCATTGAAATCGGACATTAAGAGCTGTCGTTCCGCTTGCAGGAGTGCATTCGCTGTGAACCAGCCTTCCCGCAGTAGACGACCAATTCGAGCGGTCTGAGCGAGTGTTTCTGCCAAGGTGTCATCGGGAATCTCTTGGACAATCGCATCAGCCTCATGAATATCATTGATAGTGAATCCCAGGTGGTTGGCCTCGATAAATGGGGCCACCGCACTGGCTTTAGAAATGATGACTGGCATGCCATGTGAGAGATAGAGGGAGACTTTGTGTGGGTGATTGTAGTGGGTGTAATCACCATAGGGGCGGCCATCCAGATTGTTATCCCAGGCTAAGCCAAATGCTCGCGGCATTTTTTCAATGAGATCCCACTGGAATAGCCCACCGCCGTACGTCACTTTTGAGTTAGCATTCAGGTAATCGGCTAATTCATCGTCGGTAACACCAAAAGTAGTAATCGGTGTGTCGAGATCCCAGTGCACCAAAAACTGTGACTTAAACAGATTGCCCGCCATTACTAGCTTGCGCTCAAAAGTCTCTGGTTTGATTTCATATTTGTCCCACTGATGTTCGTCATCGAGGTAATCCAAAAGCAGGTGGTCAACCATGGGTGCGGTGACACCTTCTTCATGCAACGTTCCGCCATGGGTTGTCCGTGGACGATGAGACCGTCCGCTTTGTTGAAGTACGCCATCTCATCGAATTGATCGCGAATATAAGGGAAACGCCAAGTATCGACATCATGGATAAAAATGATGACCGAGATACCTCTGAGGTGCATTTGATCGATGAAATGATTCTCGAATCGATAACTGTTCAGACTGGGATACTGATGGACAATTAAGTCCCCCGGATTGACCCCTGCTGTAATCCCGTCGATGCGGGCAATCTGGGACTCGTCTGACTCTCCATTATCGTCATAACGAAATAAGTCGAGTGGGAGGTAGTCATGGCGCATCGCAATTGTAGAGACATCAACCTTGGCTTTGCTTGTTGCATCAAAAGAGAAACCTTGGTTCATTTGTGTAATCCATTTTTTCAAGATTGGTCCTCCATAACATCAAAATAAGGCATTATTTGGGTTGTGATTGATCATAAAGTTTACCCAGCACGTCAAACATGGCTTTTTTCAGGAAGAAGCCATTGCGAATCAACGGTCCCATCGCTTGGACACGCGCAATCATTGCATGATAGTCCTCTTCAGAGACTGCTGCTAATGTATCTGGCAGCTGAGATAAGTCGTCAATAACAAGTCCGAGGTGATTAGCTTCAATAAAAGGTGCAAAAGAGGCTTCTCGCCAAACAATGACGGGTTCATCGGCAGCCAGATACATGCTCAATTTGGCTGAGGAGTTGTAATGCATATAGTCTGCAATCACGCCGGTGGCTTCTGGGTAAGAATCGGAACTCCACACGAGTCCGAAAGATCCGTGAAGTAGCTGGTTAATCGCTTCAGGATCGACACGGGGCGTCAGCGAGATGTTAGGATGCTGCGCGAGGTCCAATTCATCTGGAGAAGCGCCATAGACGTTGATTTTGAAGTCCTGGGGTAGTTCATAAAGGAATTTGGCATAAATCAAATTGCCTGCATAGTCGACACCGTGTCCGAGCGTTCGTGGGGGTTGGAAGTAGGTGCTGGCGTTCCCACCCGGTCCGTAAATCGCAATATTATCGGTAATCTCACGGCCCTTAATGGCCATCTGTTCGCGTAGGTGCTCGGCCATTGCAGTAGAATGTGTGATAATCCCGTCTACTTGTGGGATGAAGTTCATTTCAATTTGGACGGATGGATTATTCAGCCAAGTCTCCCGTTTCTGCGTATCAGGTGCGGGAAAGACAGGTTGATCGCGCCAAGTGAGCATATCATCGATAATTAAAACGATATAGGCACCGAATGCACGAGTATGTGAGAACAGCTTTTGAAGCCAGCGTTGATCAACAACGGGCAATGGCCACTGCATAAAGACAGTATCATAGCGTTTGAGTCCCGCTAAGATACCGTCCATGCGAGCGTTGATGACATCTTCTGGCTCGTCTTCCCAAGTATACATATAAGCATCCATGCGCTGAACGCCAATTTCGGCAGCAAATTTTTCTCGGTCGTAATGATATTTACCGGCCGCGCCATAATCCCAAAAATATATCCGTGTTCGGGTGAATCGCTAAAATGTAAAATGAAAGCCGCCATGTTGACCTCCAGTAAATAATTATTTAATCTGAAATAATCATAGCATAAATGACTTTAAAAGGTGGTTTTGCGGCCTTTTATAGAAGTGGAAAAAGCCTGGTCCATAGAAAAAGTCCGTGTTAATTTATCACGGACTTTTTTAGTTGAAATGCTTGCCTAAAATATCCAAATCACGTAACTGGCCATCCATATCGGCAACTTGTGCAGATGCCCCCAACGCGTGAAGCCGTTCTTCAAAAAGAGGCCCTGACTCGCTTGGTTGTGGTGGAAGATAAAGGCAACGATGGTGTTTAAGCCCAACGTTTGGAGTTGTGGGAAAACATAATCCAGCGCTTGTTGCCCTAACCCCTGATGATGAAAGCGTGAATCGATGTAGATACTGATTTCCGCGGTTTTACTGTACGCGGGCCGGCCGTAGAACGCTTCAAGACTGACCCATCCCGCTGTTTGGCCATCGACTTGTATCAACCAGATGGGATAGTGATCCGGTGTGAACTGCGCAAACCAGTCTTCTTTTGAAGCGACGGTCACGGGCGTGAGGTCCGCTGTGGCAAGACGCGTGGGAATGCTCTGATTATAGATGTCGACAATGGTGGGCAGATCGGTGTGTTGGGCGAGTGTGAAAGTGGTCGTCATGAAAGGAGCTCCTTAGAAAATAGTTTATGCTCTTATCATGGCAGTTAATTGGGGGATTTGACTAGTGCCCGTCGCTCAGCATCTATTTACCTAGGGTTTTACGGTAAGCGGCGAGATGTTACACACTTGATTCTGGAAAGTGCCACGTGTGAACCAGTTCAGTAGGAGATGGCAAATAGGCAAATCGTTGATACATCGGTTTTAATGCATCATCCCAAGCCTTAGCGGGATGAACCAAATTGCTTCAGCGAGCGAGATACCACCAAAAATAAGAACGGGAATTAGAATAGGGGAGAGACAGCCAATAGTGAGTTTCTGGTGTTTTGTCATTATCCTACTATTCAAATGAATTAAATATATCACCTCATAGGATGTAGGTATTGTCAAAATGATTGAAATTATAGCTATTGGCTGAAGGGCAAAAGATTTAATTGCGTATGAATCCTTTCCAAACCAAAAACTCCCTCAATACAGAGAGAGTAAAATGACGGCAAACAAAAAATGGATCATAACGGACTTGAACCGTCGACCTCCTACATGCGAAGCAGGCGCTCTCCCAACTGAGCTAATGACCCATAACACTTCATAGTTTAGCACAATAAATCAGGCTGTAAAGCACAAAAAAGCCGCCGTGGGTAGCGGCGACTTAGGAGTTTGGGCGATTGGCTGGGTGACCAATTACCGATTTTACTTTGGAGGAGTAAAATGAAAAAGTTATGTTTGGGATAGGAATGAGTGGGTAGCTCATTTCTATGTTTCTAACTATAACCAGAAGTTGTGACTAATTTGTGAACGAAGCGTGCCGCTTTATTGAAACTGTGAGCACAAAAAGAAGATCAAAAAAGTCGCCGTGGGTAGGCGGCGACTAAAGGAGTTTGGGTGATTGGCTGGGTGACCAATCACCGATTTTACTTTGGAGGAGTAAAATGAAAGTTGGGTTTGGGATAGGAATGAGTGGGTAGCTCATTTCTATGTTTCTAACTATAACCAGAAGTTGTGACAAAACTGTGACGAAATATTTGCATTAAGGTAAAGTAATATTGAAAGAATGTTAAGTTTGCGAGACGAAATAGTTGCCATTTGAGCTGATAACGCTTATTCTAGTCGCAAAAAGAGGGTGTAGATATGGAAATTAAATTTGATGATGCAGCTGTAGAACGGATTCAGAGCCACTTGGCACCAGACAAGCAATTATTATTGACCTTTGAAGATGGCGTTGGCCCATATTCACAGCATGCAATGATTCACATGCAGATTCAATTCAGTATTAATGTCGTTGCTGATACCGATCCTGCGACAGATTACAATGCCACAATCGATAGCAACCTCGGCCCCATCAAAGTGAAGGGATATTCATTAGATGACCTCGAGGAACACATGGTCGTTCACTACCACAAATCCATGAATACTTTGGTATTGAGCGGTGATGGTGGCGATATCGACACCAATATGGGCTTCATTGATTTCACTGAAAAAGACGGCATTAAGGATAATCCAGCACGATGATAGGTCTCATTGATGCGCACAGCCATGCGACTGATGCGCATTTTGTGTGGCAACAAAAGAATTGAGTATCCGCAGTGTGATTAACGCGGAGAATCCAACGCACTTGGCGGAATTAACCCGATGGCAGACGCCACTGATCAGCGGTGGCATCCATCCGTGGCATACAGATACAGCGACAACAGCAATGATGACCCAACTCATTGCGCAAACACCGGTGACCGGTGAAATCGGATTGGATACCGTGTGGACCAAAGTGCCGCTGGCCACGCAATTGCCTTGGTTCAAACGCCAACTCGATATGGCGGATGCCTTACAGCATCCAGTCATTATACATACAAAGGGTGCCGAGTTGTTAACCGCACATCTCTTACAGCAACATCCGGGCCCATTCCTGATTCATTGGTATTCCGCGTTGACGGGACTCGATCAGTTTTTGGCATTGCCGACGTATTTTTCCATTGGACCGGATCTGATGACTGATGTCGCGGTGCAACAAGTTCTGCGTAAGGTGCCGTTATCGCGGTTGCTTGTGGAGTCGGATGGGTTAGAGAGCATTTACTGGGCTACAGGCCAACATCAGGACTATCACGAGACGCTGCTGGCGTTATACCAACAAGTTGCGGCCGTTAAACACGTTTCTGTAAGCGTTGTGATGAAACAACTCGCGATTAACTTTGAAAAATTTCTTCATCCTGTCGATTAATTTGAAAATTTGCTTCATATTAGTTGGCATTTGCGTTAGGATTAGTCTAGCAACGATAACTGGTGATATTAAATAAGGGGGATTTGTAGTGATTCACTACACGTTTGAATCGGGTTTGACGATTCATGAAATAAAAGCATTATATGGTAGCGTAGGTATGACGGACTATCTCAAGGATCCAGCAGGCACCGCAATGGGGTTAGCTAACTCCACGATGATTACGGCGCGTGACGACGATCAACAGTTGGTGGGCTTGATTCGCGGGTTAAGCGACATGCACACCATCGCGATGATTCAAGATCTTCTGGTGATGCCAGACTATCAACATCAAGGGATTGGCCATGAACTGTTGAAGACATTCACGGACTATTTCAAGCAGGTGTCACGGATTGTGATTGTTTGCAACCGGCCCGAGTTGGCTAGTTTATATGAAAAAGCGGGCTTTGTTCCCGAGTCCGATACCGCGCTGACCACCTTTGTTCATCCCCGGCGCTTATTAGAACCACGCTATTAATCACGTCAGCTTCGGCTGTTAAAAAAGTCATCACACTTCTCAAAAAGTGTGATGACTTTTTGTTTTATAGATTCTTTAGCCGCACATCGAACTGCACGCCACGCGGCTCGACATCCACCACGCGGATGTGGCCGTGGTGACTGTCCACAATCCACTGGGCGATGGCGAGACCCAGGCCACTGCCACCGGTTTGGCGATTGCGGGAGGCATCGGTGCGGTAGAAACGCTTGAAGATTTTGGCCTTGTCCGCATCCGCAATCGGTGCGCCCGAGTTACCCACGTGCAGTAGCCAATCGCGCTTGTCGAATTCCACATTGACCCAAATCGAATCACCCGGTGCGGTGTACTTGAGCGCGTTGTCCAACAAAATAATCAGGAGCTGGCGAATCCGATCGAGGTCAAAGGAGGCGCGGCTATCGGCCGGCACGTGCCAGGTCAGGGCCTTGTCCTGACTGTTGGCGATATCGGCATACGGTGCCAGCGTCTGTTCAAAGAATGGCACAAGGTCAATGGTCACCGGATTGAGCGCTGTCGCGTTACTGTCGGCCTTGGCAATGGTGAGCAGGTCGTTTGTCAGTGTTTTGAGCCGCGTTGTTTCATTGAGTGAGGTCGCAATGGCTTCACTCTGATCGATGATTTTGGCTTGCGGCTTAGTCAGCAGTTGTTCCTGCTGGCTCTGAATCACCGCTAAGGGTGCGCGCAGCTCATGTGCAGCATCGGCGACAAAGTCCTGCTGTCGTTGCCAAGAGCGGATGATGGGCCGCATAGCACGCCGTGAGAGCCAATAGGCTAAACCCAAGGCCAACAACCAAAGATGACGATGGTGATAATCAAGACTTGGCGGAAGGTATTCATCGCCCGCACTTGGCCATCTACACTCTGCAAGATGAGCACATAATGGCCCGCGTACTCAGGATTAACATTTGTCTTTGCGACCTTGAGCAGCAAGGTTCGGAAGACGCCGTGATTGGTCTCTAAAGTTTGTTTTTGGTTCAGAACTGACTTATCGAGCGCGATATTTTTGAAGTAGGTGTAGTTGCGCTGGCCCAGACTGGCCTGATTCGTGATTTGCCCGGCGGTGTTATAAACCAGTGTGGTTGACTGCAGCGGCATATCAGCGTGAATCGGCTGTTGCTGTCGTGGCATCAAAGGGGTGAGCGGTTGCGCGTTCATCTTGGGCCCATCGATCAAGGCCTGGCGTTGATGGTCGAGACTCTGGTCGATATCGCGATAGACTGATTGGCGATAGAGCACAAACACGATGACCCCCAGCAAAAAGAAGAGCCCCGCGAAACTGAGTAATTCCGTGATGAAGAGTTTAGCTTGTTGGCGTTTGATGCCACGATTGGAGTCCATATTAATTTTCCTCCGTCAAAATATAACCGACATTTCGAATTGTTTTGATTAAGCCATCCGCCGCGGTGGCTTTTAGTTTGCGCCGAAGATTGGACATATAAACTTCAACCACGGTGAGCGCGGTGTCAGAATCAAAGCCCCACAGGCGATCGAAAATTTGATTCTTGGTGATGATGGTGCCTTGATTCTGCATCAAATACATCAACAAATCGAATTCCTTCCCATTGAGGGTCACCAGTTCTTCAGCGATGTGCACCTGATGCGCTGCCAAATCCAGGTGAATCGGGCCCGCCACTAGCTCTTGATCACTGAAGAAACTGCCCGTGCGTTTGAGCAAAGCCTTCACGCGCATGATGAGTTCTTCGCGGTGGAAGGGTTTGGTGAGGTAGTCATCACCGCCCAGCTCAAACCCGTGCAGTTTGTCTGAGAGTTCAGCTTTGGCTGTCAAAATCAGAACAGGTGTATCGATTTGATGTTGGCGCAAGTGGGTCAAGAGATCAAAGCCGTTGATCTCGGGCAACATGATATCCAAGATGATCAGATCATAGATATCTTGTTCGGCCATGAACTGACCGGTAAAGCCATCGGTGGCTGCTTCGACATCAGCGAATGGCTCTAGGAAATCTTGGATACTCTGTTGCAGATTCGGATCATCTTCAATAATCAAAATGCGTGGCAGCATTGTTATCACCTCATATGTATTATCGCATGCCGACCTTAAATAGAACTAAAGGCGCCAAGTAATTGTGATGTGCTTTAAGTTTATTTTATGGTGGCCCCGCTATATTAAAGGCAACGTCAACTGAGGCGTCGTGAATAAGCGGAAAGGAGTGCCACAATTGCAGAAATTATTCAAGCAAGCCATCGCCTTTGGATTGGTCGGGGCACTGAATACCATCATCACCTATGCCTTGTATCTCATGCTGTATCGGCATATCAATCCAACTGCTGCGATGGGTATCGGCTACGGGCTCACCTCGATCATGGGGTTACTGCTGAATGAGAACTGGGTCTTCAAGGCCAAACATCAGTCGCAGCTCACCAGTGTCGCACCTCGCTATTATCTCACTTATGCGTTGAGTTTGGTGCTAAGTCTCTTGCTCACGACAATCTGGAATGACTGGTGGCAATTCAACAAGACCTTGGCGCCACTCTTTAGCCTTATGGTGACCGTGCCGACCAACTTCTTGTTGAGCAAATTTGGGTGTTTAAACGAAAGGACGTGACAATCAGTGAAAAAAAACGTCGCATTGATTGGTGGCTCGTTGCTATCTTGATTCTGGCTGCCTTCTTATACGGTTGGAATATCTGGGAGGCAACGAGTGCCAATGATTATTACACGGCCGCCATTACCAGTATGATTCAAAGTTTCCACAATTTCTGGTACGGGGCTTTTGATCCGGCGGGATTTATCACCGTGGATAAACCGCCTGTCGCCTTGTGGTTCATGGCCATCTCCGCCAAATTTTGGTGTGCATGGCTGGTCAGTCGTGTTACCGTCCATTCTCTTTGGGATCGGGTCGGTTGCACTACTCTATGCCATGATCAAGCCGTACTTTGGCCCTTGGTCGGCACGATTGGCTGCGCTAGTGATGACCTTAACGCCAATTGTGGTGGCCGATTCACGGACCAACAACATGGATGCCACCTTGGTCTTCTTCCTCCTGCTCGCGGGTTATCTGCTGCTCAAAGCGGTTGACCGCCAGAAAGCGTGGATGGTGGTCGTCAGTTTCGGTCTCATCGGGGTCGCCTTCAACATCAAAATGTTACAGGCCTTCATGATTTTGCCTGCGATGTTCTTCTTCTATTGGATTGCATCACGGCAGAATTGGAAGAAAAAATCCTGACGCTGGTTATGGCCTCGGCGGCTTTAGCCGGCCTCACGTTGGCTTGGCCAGTAGCCGTGGATTCAACGGCTGCCAGTGAACGACCTTATGTCGGTAGCTCACAGACCAATTCAATGATGGAACTGGCTTTTGGCTATAACGGGACTGAACGCCTGTTAGGTCAAACAACCGGGACTGGTGGGGCCTTCCCAGGCATGGGCTCCAAATCCAAGGAAAGCACGACTGGTGGCATGCCCGCAGCCGGTGGTACCGGCGCTGAAGCAACTGCTAAGCCACAGATGGGCGGCACGCCACCGAGCGGCTTTAAGGGCAGCGGTAAGGCACCGACAAATGGTCAGGGGCCAACTGGCCAGAAGCCACCGAGCGGCACACGCCCTAGTGGTACGCCAATGAATGGCGCAACGGAAAGCACAGCAAACAAAGCAAAAGCGGGCACCCCACCGAGTGGCGCAGCTGGCATGAAGAAACCATCCGGCAAAATGGGTGGTGGTATGGGCGGTGGCAATAACGCCTTTTCAATCGGGACAGCGGGGCCATTGCGGATTCTGCAATCTGACTTAGGCCCACAAATTAGTTGGCTGTTACCGGCGGCATTGATTGGGATCATCAGTGCGTATGCGTACTTCTATGACCGCAAGCGTAAGTGGTATCAAACCAATCGCCAGCAGCAACACATCTGGTATTGGGTGGCGTGGTTGGTGCCTGTTGCTGGGTTCTTCTCAGTCGCTGGCTTCTTCCATCCTTATTACACCATCATGTTGGCACCACCAATCGCGGCCTTGGTCGGGATTGGCTTAGTCACCATGTTCAAACAATTCAAACAACAACTCACACGTTGGACAGCCTGGTTGTTACCGATTACCCTCGTAGTGACAGTCGGCTTGCAGGCTTGGTATGTCAGCATGAGTTACACCTGGCAGATGTGGCTCGTCATCGTGGCTGAGATTGTGGCACTTGGCATTCTGTTCGCCGGGCGCAAAGGTAAGGGCAAACTCGGTGTGATTGCGGCACTTGTTGCGATGCTCGCCGCACCCGCATGGTGGTCGCTGACCCCAACCCTGGCCGGTGAGTCCGCTGGGATTCCATACGCGGGACCAGCCTTGCTCCAACAAGGTGGTCAAAGTGGTGGCATTGGTAGTGGCACTGTCGATAGTGGCTTATTGAGCTACGTGACTAAGCATCAAGGCAACGCCAAGTATCTCTTTGCCACAAGTGATGCCAGCACTGCCGCTCCATATATCATCAAAACCGGTAAAGCGGTGATGGCCATCGGTGGGTTCAATGGGACCGACCCTGCCATCACGCTCAAGCAGTTCAAGGCACTGGTCAAGGCTGGTAAATTGAAGTACTTCTATGATTCCGGTAAATCCGGCAATTCAGCCATTGTGAAGTGGGTTGAAAAGAACGGTAAGAAGATCAGCAGTAGCAAGTATTCAAGCACTAAGCAGACGCAAGCAAACGGGATGCAAGGTGGATTTGGTGGTATGAGCCAAGGCACCTTGTATCAACTCAAATAAGCGAAAGGAGTCCCATTATGACAACAGATCCCTTAGTATCGATTGTGCTACCTGTCTTTAATGAAAGTGAAGGTATCGATAATACGTTAGCCGTGCTCTCAAACTATGTCCGCATTCGCCCAGAACGCTATGAGCTCATCTTCGTGGATGACGGGTCACAGGATGACACAGTCGCAAAGATTCAAGCGGCAATGGCAAAGAATAGCGCCATCCGCTTGGTTCGCTTCTCACGTAACTTCGGTCATCAACTCGCCATCACAGCGGGTATTCGGTATACGACTGGCGATGCCGTCGTGGTGATGGATGCTGATTTGCAGGACCCACCGAGTGTAATCCCAGCCATGCTCGATCAGTGGCAAAAAGGATTCTCGGTGGTTTACGGCAAGCGACGCCACCGCAGCGGTGAAACCTGGTTCAAGAAGGTGACCGCGACGACGTTCTATCGCTTGTTAGCGGCGATGACCAAGGTCGACATTCCAGTGGATACAGGTGATTTTCGCTTAATGGATCGTCAGGTGGTCGATATCTTGATGACCATGAATGAGACTGACCCTTATGTCCGCGGGATGGTGTCATGGGTGGGTTTCAAGCAGACCGCTGTACTCTATGACCGGCAGGAACGCACGGCAGGCGAATCCAAGTACCCATTGCGCAAAATGCTGAATCTCGCGATGAATGGGCTCATGAGCTTCTCAACGGCACCGCTTGCCTTGGCGAGCTGGTTGAGCGGAATTGCTTTGGGCATCAGTGTTCTGATTGTGGCTATCTCAGCATTGCTAGGTGATTTGGCGCTTGATACCTGGATTTTGAGCAGCCTGTTCTTTCTTGGCAGTGGTGGCTTCTTAATCCTAGGTATCATCGGCACTTACATCGGCCGCTTATTCAATCAATCCCGTCAGCGCCCGTTGTATATCGTGGAAGCCACGTATGGCTTTGCGCAGGCTAAGGCGACACCACAATATGTGCAGCAACGGGCAAGGATGTGAGTAAAAGAGCGTGAACCCACACGTTGGCTGTGAGCACTAACGGGACTAGCGTGATAATTGCGGGTTGTGCAATTAGCGCTAGTCTTGTTAGGCGGAACAGGCAGTGTGGGTGAACGCGTCTAGAGCGCGACAAAAGGCGGTTAAAACACGAGGATTAGCAAAATCTTTGGTGGCATCCGGTCTGTGGATTCGACAAAGATGAGCTAACCGGAGTGTTTTGCCTTTTGGAGCGCGGTTATCTCCCTGCATCTACAATAATATCGAAGAAGCTGTTGCCCGATTGTGGCACAGCTTCTTTTGTGTTTTCACTGAGTTTATGAGGTGCGTGTGATACATTTCTAAAGGAATCGTTTGGAACAGGTATTGAACCTTGCTATTTAGCGATAAACTGGGTACATTATTTTTAGAAGAGAGGGATCAATATGGCACCAAATGATGAGATTACGCGCTATCACAAGACTGAAGGCGCAAACGAAATTATGGATAAGGGTTACCTCACTGAACGGGATATGCCCGAGATGATGGCACTTCCTTGGTCAGAGCATTTGTTAGAGCAGGTCAATGATGAGTTGCGGTTGCGGAGTCTCACAGACCGTGCTGTATTGAAGAAGTTCAACTACTATATGGGAAGCGGCATTATTATTTACAATCCCAACCAGCTCACAGAAGACCAAGCCAAGCAGACATTGCAAAAGGCGCTTGGGTATCGAAAGTAGGGTAGCGTATGGCAGCAACAGTATTTGATTTACTCCGGATTGCAACAACGGATGCGGACACGTATTTCGATCGCATTGTGATCGAGAATCGAGAATTTCCAGTTAGTCATCAGGCATTTATTGAAATTACGGAAGCAGAAACATTGAGTGACGTTGAGGACTTGGGGAGTGTCGATATTCCTAACAATACGGCACACTATCTCAACATTCCGGCCAGTTTCTTTGAGGAAGAGGATCTGCTCGAATATGGCGATGAACTCACCGAGTATCACAATCTGGTAGAAGAACTCGAACAGTTATTGGAATCTGGCGTGTTGAGCGATCCGGTGCATGTTTTCAAAGTGACACAAGATGAAACATTGGTTATTAACGGCGACTTATTTGGTGAATAGACGCTGCAATTGAGGAAAAGGAGCAATGATATGACAAAAAAGCAGCGCAGTTTGCAATGGATTTTGATGGTAATTGGCGTTATTGGATTCACAATTGGGGCATGGTTGGTGCGCACCCCCACAGCTCTGGGCGAGCAAGCGATGACGGTGGGGTTCGGTATCATCACGACCCTATTATTGTGGGCATTAACGTCCGCTGACAGCTATGCCGAAACACGATTTGGCCGATTTATGCTCGATGTGTTATTTGGCATTGTGATTGTTGGGCTCTTTTATGTTTTAATTTTGGTTTGGTGATGAATGAATTTGTCTTCTGGGCACTGGCAATCATTGTTGGGCTCAGTCTGGTTCTCAGTTTCCGGCAACCATGGGGCAAAGCGCAGCACAAATTAGTGCCGAATAACAAGCGTTTTTAGTTGCGGAAAATTGTGGAAGATGTTATAAATATAAAGTAAACACGACGTAAACAACATTAGTCCGGTAGAATAGTTAATAGTGTAAGTTTTTAATCGTTCACCGAATGTACTGCTAAGCAAGGGGGGATTTACCGATGACTAATCAGTTACGACCTTTAGATTTGGCATTTGGTCAATATCTGCGAACGGTACGCAAGGAGAAAGCCTTGACGATCGTTCAAGTGGCCAGCCAATCAGGAATCACACCAGCGAGCTTGTCCCATTGGGAGAATGGCTTGTGCAAACCACAGAAACGCTCAATCAAGCGGTTGAGCCAGTTGTATGACATTGACTTGAATGCAAAGTTCAAGGAATTACAACATCAAGCACAACATCCCGATCACACTGAGGCAAATGTCGCTCAAAGTGATAAAACGAAACGAATTATTGATATCGATCAGCTGATCCACTCGGATACCGCGTTATTACACAACGGCAAACCGATCTCAACGGCAGATCGCAATGTCATCATGGCGTTCATCAGCGGCATGACTGTGAGTGCGCTGTAAACGAGCCGCACGTTTCGGCTATAAAACGAAAATAAGCAGTGACAATTCTCGAAGAGAATTGTCACTGCTTATTTTTTTGGACTTTTGTTGTAATAAACATATAAATAAAGTACAGAATGACGCCAGCAATCGCAATCACGACAAGGCGAGAGATGAAGTTGGCGACTTGCGGCATTAACCAATCGAGTATGAGAAAAAAGGCAAAGCTAGCGATGAAGAGCCATAATTTTGTTCTTTCATTTTTGGCATGTGACCATCTCCTGCAGTCCAGTAGGGTACTGAGTTGCACTGATTGTAAGCGTTAACTTAAAAAATGTCAACAAAAATACTGTGGTACCCTTCTTGTGGGGCGCCACAGCATTTTTTTCACCTATTGGACTTCTTGCACAGTGATTTTGACACTGTCTGGCACCACTTCATGTAAGGCGTTCATCATGCCGTCGAGATTACTCTTGAAGGTCAAACGCACGAAGCGGCGTGGTGACATCGTGAACAGCGCAACCACCATGTCGTTGCCATTGGGCAGACTCAGTGGGGTCAATGTGATTTCGTTGATGGCCGTGTATGGAATCACGCGCTGGAACATTCCTGTTGCGATTAGCCGTTTGCTGCCCAAGCCACCAAAGCCGGCTAGAATGGACATCAGGATGAAGATGGAAACAAAAATAATGTAGGACCAGTTGCTAATGTCCGTGGTGACAAACCATAAGACTAAGACAATGCCCCAAACCAGTTGGCTAAAGCTGTATCGCGATTGATACATGATTTGGCTCTGCCAATAGATGTAGTAGCTTGCCATGGCCATTAATACGATATCTAATGTGATTAAGAAAACACTCATCAATTTAGTCAGTCCTTTTGTGTGGGTACGGGTGGTGTGGCGTCATCATCGGGCTCAGGGTCATCATATAAGCCCGAGATGGTTTGGTACCACGCGAAGAAACGAGAAACAATAATTTTGATAACAGCAAAGCCTGGAATACCCAAGATGACGCCGAGCAGCCCGAAGAGATTGCCCGCTGTGAGCAGCACCACCACAATCGTGATTGGATGCATCTCAAGCTTACTCCCCATGACAAGGGGTGAAATCAGTTGGGTTTCAAGCAGCCATTCGATGAAGAAGACGATGATGACCGCGATGAGCATCTTCGGTGAGGTTAAAAGCCCCATGATTAGCGATGGCACCATTGCGAGTGCGGAGCCAAAATAGGGAATCAGATTCAGCGGTCCGGCAATCAAGCCGAGCACCAACGCATACTTCAAACCGATGACACTATAACCGATCATGAAGATAATCGCAACCGCCAGTGCGACGGTGAGTTGGCCTTGCACGTAAGACCCCACCTTGGTGTTCATTTCGGTGAGCATATCCCCGATAGAGGCCCGAGCTTTAGTCGGAAAAATTGGTAAGAGATTCGGCACGAACTGATCACCATCTTTTAACATGAAGAATAAGATGATGGGTGCCGTCGAAATCGTGACGACAACATTGCCGACAATTCCAATGACATTTTGAATCTGAGAGACGGTTCCGGAGAGAATTGAGGATTGCTTCCCCGAAAAGGCACTCATGATCTCTTGGCCGATGTGGTTGAGATCTTTTTGCGAGATCAGGTTTTGTTTGCTGTTGAGTTCTGTGAGCCAATCAGTGAATTGCTTCCATAGTGTTGGCCACGATTGAATGATGCTTGTGGCTTGTTGTTGGACGGCAGGCACGAATTTGAAGATTCCCCAAGCCAACAATCCAATCAAGACAATGAATAGAAGTAAAATGGCTAGCCCGCGTTTGAAGTTGAGCTTTGCTTCCATCCAATTAATAATCGGTACGGTCAGGTAAAAGAGAATTCCTGCCAGCAAGAATGGTGGTGCGACGACGCCTAAGAAGGTGACGACGGGTTCGAACACCCAAGCAATTTTTGTGAATAACAAAATCGCCAGTAGCACTAAAATCAGGTCGAACATCACGACGGCAAACTTGTTGTTCAAGAAGCGTCGATAGAACCAGGTTTTTGTTTTCCATAAATATCACCTTTCGAAGCGAATTGTGTGCGTTTCCGGTGAAGGAATACTATAATCATACCCGACTTAGGTCAAATACGCGACTTTATGAGGTGAATCAAATGGCTGATTTAGGAAGTTATGCATATGTACAACGTGTTTACAATGACAACATGCGCTTAGCAGCGTACAAGTTGCCAAAGGAATTAGCGGATGGCACACAAACACCGATTGATGATGGTTTGATCAAGCTGACATTGGTGATTGAGAATCAACGTGTGACAAAAGTGACCATCGTAACCACCAATCCACGCGCAACAGAATATATGCAGGTGTTTGAAGGCTTTGAATTCGGCTTTAACGCTGTCTCTACCTGGATTCAGAACTATGAGGAATCCACATCAACACACGGGCCTCAAAGGGCATTGTAAAGGGCATGTTGGCCGATTACAATACCACAGCCGATAATGTGTTGACCGTTTCATTGACACGTGTCTCAGGCGAACCTGCAGAATAATTTACAAATTCGTAAAAATCCCTAAAGCTACCCTTCAATTGTAAATGTTGACGATACAAAAACTTTACAATTCTCCAAAAGCGTGTATGATAGTAATCAACACCTAGTAAGAGGACAACGAAGGGAGTGACAGCAAAGATGTTACGGATTATGAAATGGTTTGTGATTACAATGGCAGTCGTGACTGCGGCGCTGTTGATGACAAACTTCGCAACCGTCGGGATTTTATTCTTGGCAGTTGATGCACTTGTAGCCGGTGTCTACACCATGCTCAAGAGTGCTTGCGACCGTCGCCAACTGCACAAGATGTCAATGATTCGCTAAGATTTACAATCGATACAAAGAGAAGCCGAAATCAAACGCATGCGTTTGGTTTCGGCTTCTTTTTGTTTGTGTGCTTGGGGATGGTGGGGTCGAAACGCGTCCAAAGGGCAAAACACTCCGGTTAGCTCATCTTTGCTGAACCCATAAACCGGCTTCTAGCAAAGATTTTGCTAATTCTCATATTTTAAACACCTTTTGTCACGCTCTAGGCTCGTTAGCGCTCGATTGCTGACCGGGAATGATCGCATTCTAAACGCGTTCGTTCGCACTGCCTGTTCCGCCTAACATGACTCACGACAATCGTCAAAAACACGATTGTTTCGCGAGTCCCGTTAGTGCTCACAGTCACCCGTGCGAACTCGCGCTCTATTGCATTTCCGGGAGTTTCACATCTGTTGCATCAATCAAATGAGTGATGTGCATGGCAACGTAACTCACACTGGCCGCAATGATTACGGGGATGACGACGAAAGCGATGATGACCGTGAAGAGGGTCGCTCCGCCGCTCAATGCGGCGAGTGGGCCGATTAAGCCGGAGATACCAAACCCGGCGCTGGCCGGTGTGCCTGTGATGCCGAATAGCGCACCCACACCACCGGACAAACCCGCTGCGATGAGAATTGGAATGAAGAGTTTGGGCTTAGACAACATATTGGCCATCTGAATTTTGGGTGAACCGATAAAATGCGCTAATGTGCCACCCACCGGATTGACGCGCGCACCCATCATAGCCAATGTGAAGCTGGCCGCCACGATGCCAAGATTGGCTGAACCGGCGCCGATACCGCCAAGACTGATCGCTGTGGCAATCCCGACGGATGAAATCGGTGAGACCACCAAGCAGCGAATGCCATACCAACAATGATGCCCATCAGAAGCGGTTGTAGCGTGGTGGCCGTGTTGATCAGCTGCCCAATCCACTGTGAAACGAGGCGGCTGTATGGTAGCGTCAAAAACCCAATTCCGCCCCCGATAACCAAAACGATGGCGGGTAGCAACAGCATTTTGAACTGGCCCAAACGATTAGCCAATAACAGGGTCAAAGCGGCACTGATGGCCAAGGTGATGCCAAGATTGATGATGTCACCGGATCCGTTGAGCAGAAAGCCCTTGGGGGTGAATGTGGCCACGCCGGCACCGACTGCACCGGCGCCAGCCATTGCGGCCGCTTCGATGAAACCGAGCTTGAAGAGGGAGGCGACAGCGAATCCAGCGAACACGGGCAGAAAGCTAGGCATCAGATTCAACATGTGGCTGATTTCGACAGCAGCCGGTGCCGTACCGAAGAGTTTGACGATGGCGCTGAAGACAGCCCCGGGAATCAATGCCACAACAATGGCTAAGCTGAGACCGTTCAAGATATTGAGGGTGAAGTTGGTCTTTGGCTTGGTGGACATGGCAGTTTTCCTTTCTGATTAGACGGTGTGCGGCGAGTCTTGTCCCTTGATGATGGCAATAGCATCATCAAGGGCAATCTGGATCATATTTTCAACAGCAATATTGGTGTAAAAAGCAATGTGTGGCGTCAATAAGACATTGGGCCGTGCCAGTGCTTCTTTGACAATCGGATCGGTGATGGTCTGGTCACTCAGATCTTTGGCAAAGAGTGGGCCTTCACCTTCTATCGTGTCCAGAGCCACAGCGGCAACGGTGTCGGCATCCATGGCCGCATAGAGTGCTGGTGTATCGATGACCGGGCCACGAGAAGCATTCACCAGCAACATACCTGGCTTCATTTGGTTGAAAACGGCTTGGTTGAGCAGATGGGTGGAACTGGCATTGAGGTCCACGTGGAGTGAGATGACATCACTTTGCGCCAGTAACTCTGGCAGGCTCACATACTCGGCCACATAGCTGACCTCGACACGTGGTGCGACATCATATACCAATACTTTGGCACCTAAGCTATGTAATAAACCGGCAAGTGTGCCTCCGATGCGCCCGGCGCCGATAATCCCGACCGTGACGGAGTGGATTTCACGTGAAACCAGGCCGTTCCATGAGAAGTCTTGGTGAGCGACTTGGCGATCAAAGTCGACGGTGTGGCGCAGTAAGCGGAAAATCTGCATGAGCGCAAATTCGGCGACCGATCGTGGTGAATAGGCGGGCACGTTGGTGACGGCCAGATCAGCATCGTTTGCAAGTGACACATCGATCACATCATAGCCGGCCGTGCGCGTGCTGATCTGCTTGAGGCCATTGTCGTGTAACTGTTGATAAAAGCTGGCGTCACCACCGATGGGTGAACGCTGTTGAATCACGATGCCGTCAACGCCTTGCGCCTCTGTGACGGTATCCGGGTGTAGCTCAGCTGTTGTGGTGAGCAGTTCAACGTCGGGGTGTGCTTCTTGATAGGCCTTGATAGCAGGTTGTTCATCGGGACGAACTGAAAATAGTTTGATTTGCATGATGATTTCTCCTTTAGTGTTTGAAGTAGGCAATGAGTTGTGTGCTTGCGGCAACAATGTTCTCATAGCTGGTCGCGTAAGAGGCGCGTAACCAACCGCGGCCGTCTTCGCCAAAAGCAATACCGGGGATGAGGCCAACTTTGGCCTTCTGGGCGATGTCGCGGACCAGATTCCAATCTTGTAAGTCGCCGACTGGGGCTTTGAACCAGAGATAGAAGGCACCACCTGGATAAGCGTAGGTGAGTCCGGCTTCTTCGATTGCCTGTAGCAAGTGATCACGGCGCTTTTTGTATTCTGCCTTCATGCCGGTGTCAATCATGTCGTTGGCGCCGGGTCCAAAGGCTTCGGTGGCTGCTGCGACGGCAGCGTTGGTTGGTGCGGTGACCAATAATTGGTGGATGACGGCCAATTGGTCGATGAGGGCTTGTGGCGCGGCGATAATCCCGATTCGGTAGCCGGTCATCGCGTGACTCTTTGACACACCATTGAACAAAATAGTTTGTTCCGGCAACAGCTTGCCCAGTGAGATGTGGGGTTGATCAAAAACCAATTCGGAATAAATCTCGTCCGCAATCACGAACAGCTCAGTCGTTTTGAGAATGGCAACCAATGCGTCCAATTCATCTTGGCTGTAAACGATACCGGTGGGATTGCCAGGTGCCGTGAGCACGATTGCTTTGGCTTGCGGATGTGTCGCAATCGCTGCCGTGAGTTGTTTTGGCGTGAGTTTGAAGTCCGACTCCGAGATATTGATGGTGACCACTCGGCCGCCCACAAACGTCACGGCCGCCGCATACAGTGGGAATGTTGGTGTGGGAATCAAGACCTCATCGCCGGGTTCCAAGATTGTTTGGAAGGTCGCATAGATAGCCTCGGTGACGCCGACTGTCGCGATGATCTCATTGGGTGTGTAGTGCGTGCCATAGCGTGTATTCAGAAATTGGCTGGCATTCGTACGCAAAGCCAGTGTCCCGTTTGAGGGGCCGTAATGGGAGTCATCTATTTCGATATCGTGCATGGCAGCCCGCTTGATGTGGTCGGGCGTATTGAAATCGGGTTCGCCGACGGTCAAATTGATGATGCCGCCGAGCTGCTTGAGTTCTTGATTGAAGGCCAGAATAGCATTGGGCTTAGCGTGGTGGAGCAAGTGATTGGTGCGAGTATCGAGCGTTGCTTTGAGTTGGGTCATGGGAGTTCCTTCTTTCTGAATTTTGGATGAGAATACAAAATACCCGTGGGCGATGGAGATAGCCCACGGGTACGCTTGACAAGCTGTGCGCGTGGGCTGGTTTTAAACCCACACGTAAACGTTCCTTACGCATAGGTTCACGTAAAGAAGAAAAACCAGATTTGTGCTGAACGATATACTTGGCTTGTCATAAGAATTACCTGCTTTCATGTAATGCTCATTATGATACAGCTTCTCATTTTATTGTCAACAACTTTTAATTAATTCCGTGAAATTGTGCGTAAAAGTCCATGAAAAACAGTGAAAACATTTGCAAAACGCTTGTTCGGTTTGGTATGCTTAGGCTAATTTAGAAATAGAAGGGGCGGTTAGTGCCATGCCGACACAAGCAAGCCAGAAACGCTGGAAAGATATCTTGGTCACGATTCATGACTCCATCGAGAATCGCGGCTATCCGCCAACCGTTCGTGAAATTGGTAAAGCGGTTGGATTGAGTTCATCGAGCACGGTTGCGGCCTATCTCGAGAAGTTAAACAACGAAGGGTTGATTGCGAAGGACCCTTCTAAGCCACGGACCTTAGAAATCACCAGTACGGGGCTCGAGTACATCGGCGTCTCAGAAGCATTGGGGATTCCAATCGTGGGGACAGTTGCTGCTGGTGTGCCAATCACAGCGATTGAGAATGTGGAAGATTACTTCCCATTACCTGATGATTTGAACTACGCGGCAGATGACTTGTTCATGCTGCGGGTTCAAGGGGAGTCCATGATCAAGATCGGGATTCTCAATGGCGATCAGATTATTGTGAAGAAGCAGTCTGAAGCAGAGAATGGTCAGATTGTGGTCGCAATGACGGAAGAGAACGAAGCTACCGTCAAGCGCTTCTTCAAGGAAGATCACCGGATTCGCTTGCATCCAGAAAACGATACAATGGCAGATATGTACTTTGATTCCGTCACCGTCTTGGGTGTCGTGGTCAGCTTGTATCGACCTGCCTTAGTCTAAACACAACAGGGTGATTGCGGTTAAACGCGGTCAGTCTGTTTTTGTATGGTATACATAATAGTGAAAGTTGGACGAGAAAAATGAAACGGATTTGGTTAGCTTTAGCAGTTGTTGTTTTGGGGTTAGCGGGTTGTGGGCAAACGCAGCAGTCGACGAATCATTCTTCACAACAGTCGCAGTCAAGTGAGCAGCAAGCGACAACAAGCAGCACTTCAACCAGTGCTGATGTGGCGGATGCGGTCAAACAGTTTACTGGCCGCAATTTTAACGTCTTACCGCGGTTGAAACAGATTCCCGTGACCTTTGTGCGGCACGTCGACGGGGATACCTCAGTTTTCCGGTTGAATGGGCATCAATTGAAGGCGCGTTATTTGTTGATTGATACGCCTGAAACCGTTAAGGCGAACACACCTGTGATGCCTTATGGGATGCAGGCCAGTAATTACACGCACAATGCATTGAACAACGCCAAACAGGTCACGATTATGTTTGATCGCGGCGATTACGCCGATAAGTATGACCGGATATTGGTCTATGTGTTTGTGGATGGCCAGCTACTACAAAAGCAGTTGGTCGAAAAGGGTCTCGCACGTGTCGCTTATGTCTTCGCACCAAGCACGACTTATCTGCAAGAGCTGAATCGTGCCCAGGCACAAGCCAAGGCCAAGCGGCTCAACATTTGGTCCAAGGATGGCTATGTCACCAATCGTGGATTTAATACGAGTCTGTATCGATAGAGTGCGACAAAAGGCGTTCAAAACATGAGGATTAGCAATATCTCGGCCAGAAGCCGGTTTGTGGCTTCGGCAAAGATGAGCTAACCGGAATGTTTTGCCTTTTGGAGCACGTCTATGGCGGAACAGACAGTGTGGTTGAGCGCGTTTAGAGCATGACCATTCCCGTTTAGCAATCGAGCACTAACAAACTTTGAGTCACATACCGGGTTTTGGTATGGACGAAAGTAGGTTAGGCGGAGATTGCTGGGGATGGGTGCGCGTTTCAACTCCCATACTAAAAAATCACGCCACTTTTCATGAAACGGGCGTGATTTTTTGTGTCGCATTGAAATTTTCAATGAATTCGATTACATGAGAGTTCCTTCTTTCATTCTTAATTAGAACCGTTATAATTAAAATGATGAGGAGGAGAACAATGACAGAAAAAGAATTTAATCATCCAGCATTTATTGCCACATTATTAACCGGGACATTCTCGATGTCGATTTCTCAGTCCGCATTGAGTACGGCTTATCCCGCATTCATGCGCAGTTTCCATTTGGGTGCGGGCACCGTTTCATGGCTGACAACAGGGTTTATGTTGGTCATGAGTCTGATGATTCCGGTCAGCCCATGGCTACTTGAAAATATTCGCTTCGATCGGCTGTTTCAACTGGTTGTTGCGACATTTGGGATTGGGACGTTATTGTGCGTGTGGGCACCCAGCTTCAGTGTGCTTATGGTCGGCCGCTTACTGGAGGCACTCGCCGTCGGGATTATTTTCCCTAGCTTTCAAACAGTACTACTGACGATTACACCTGAAACAGAGCGCGGCCACATTATGGGAATTGCGGGCCTGGTGATGGGATCGGCGTTAGCGGTCGGGCCCATCATTTCAGGGGTGTTACTGACCTGGTTCCACTGGCAGGCACTCTTTATTTTGTTCCTCATTATCAGTGTTGTGGTATTGAGCGTGTCGTTTGCGACAATCAAACCTGTGATGACCTTACATAAGAGTCAATTCGATTGGTTATCCGTGATTCTGGCCGCAAGCTTTCCCGCCTTACTCTATGTGCTGACAAGCTTAACCAAAGGCGTCACGCTCGCGCTAGGTATCATTAGCATCATTGCGATTGTGGCTGCTGTTTGGTTTGTCTATCGGCAACTGCACCAAGACAAACCGCTTTTGCAGTTACGTGTGTTTGCGACCAAAGCATTCACGCAGGCCGTCTTCTTGACCGGGATCTCTTATATCGCGTTGATTGTGACGACTATCGTGATGCCGCTGTTTTTCCAAACGCGCCTGCATGTCAGTCCACTGGTGTCGGGGTTATCCCTCGTGCCCGCTGCGGTTGGCCTCAGTTTGTTGAACCCCTATACGGGTAAAATGCTCGACAAGTTTGGCCCACGGCGCGTGGTGCTCATCGGGATGGGGCTGATTGTTGGCGGCTTTACGCTGCTGGCTATTTTGGCACCATACCTGAACCTCCTGGGTGCCATTTTGCTCGCGATGGTGACGGAAGCTGGTAATGCCTTTGTCATGATGCCAGCTGTCACGACGGGTGCCAATGCACTGCCTGAAAACTTGTTAGCGGATGGGACGGCGGTGACCACCACAATGCGTCAATTGTTGGGTTCAGCTGGGGTCGTACTGGCGACATTCAGCTTACAGCAGTGGCAATCACTCACCCAGAATCAAGCACTCAGTTTTCAGCTCACGTTCGCGATTTTGCAGTGATTGGGCTGATTGGATTGATTCTCGGATTGCGGCTCCCCCTGAAGGCAAAAGCATAATTGGACGACAACTAAAATAGCGTCTGTGACAAAGCCGATTGAGGTTTGTCGCAGGCGCTATTTGTGTGGTGAATTAGTGGATGAATTGTAGCATTGTCATTACGACTGGAATCATAACCATGGCGGCTAAGGTGGTTTCTGTCACGGTGATCGCAGCTGTATCGGCATCCGCCCCGTATAACTTGGCCACAACGGGCGCGTTGGTCATCACGGGCATGGCGGATTGCAGAATGAAGACTTGTTTCATCAGGAGTGGCACATCGGCAAAGTAGACCAGTGCGACCATGACCAGGGGTGCGAGCACGAACCGACCCAGCAGAATGGCCCAGGTTTCCTTGTTGAGTTTCAAGTGGCTGAGGCCGGCTTGGTACATTGCGATTCCGATGAAGAACATCGAACCAGGAATGGTCAGACCACCAATATAGTTAAGGTCAGCCATCAAGAAGTTGGGAAGTTGGATGTGTAATAACACCAGCACGACCCCAACCATGAAGCCTAGTAGTGGCGGTGAGAAGATTTTGCCCAGCGCTTGTTTGAAATCAAAGTGTGCCGGCTTAGGGCCGTCACCTTGAATCAGATACACACCGATTGTCCAAAAAATAGTCGTGTTGGCCATGTAATAGACCAGCACATAGGGCAGGCTCTTGGCGCCGAACAAGGCGAGATTGACGGGCAGACCAATGAAGACGGTGTTTGAATTGAAAAACATCGATTTGAACAACCCGCGACGGCCTTTTGGCACCGCTAATGCCGCACAGACACCAAACGAAATCCCAAATAGAATCGCCATTGAGAGCACGGGAAACCGTAAATCAGGTAGCAGTTGCATCAATTCTTTTGCGGTGAATTTCTGGGTGATGGTCACTACCATGTAAGCGGGTAGGGCAATCTGGGTGACGATTTTGGCAATCAAGGTGCCGCTGTGGTCGTTAAACCAGCCCTTGGCACTCAGCCAGTAACCCAGAATAATCAGAATGAGAATTTCACAAACACCAAAACACTTGCAATAAAAGCAGTCAAAACAATACTTCTTTCTAATTTGAATTAGCGCGGCCGAGCCAACTTGAAACTCGTTCCAAGTGGCGCATAAGTAGGCCCGCTGAGTCGTGCAATCGGATCTAACGCGGTGGCATTGACATAGAGGTGTTCCGAGTCGAGCACCTCATCTGCAAAATGAAACGTTTGTACTTGTAGCACGAACAGATCGGTCATGATCTCGCCATCAGGCCCCGTAATCGGGACGTATTGATACAGCGTGCTCTCAAGACGAATCTTCGCGGCAACCAGTCCGGGCACACGGACACTGTCACTCGCCACCGTCGGCAAGTCGAGTGTTTGGACTTCGCTGACGGTCGCGTCGAGCGTGGCTGCGCTCTGATTCATGGGCACGACCAAATCACGCGAGACCATGTGAATCACGGCTTCCTCGTTGGCCAAAAGATTGGCCGCGGTGTCCTTAGGCTGATTGTTGTGGCGTAGAATCGCGACAGATAACAGGGGCAGCTGATTACTGAGTCCCGTGAAAAAAGAAAACGGTGCGAGATTGACGGTTTGTTGATCAGCACTCAGGGTCGTCATCCACGCAATGGGGCGTGGAATGATACTGCCAGAGAGCAATTTGTACTGAACTTGCTTAGATAAGCTTGCCGCAGCTAGTGTTTTCATAAAAGTCCTCCAACTTTGTCAGTTTAGCGCAAAAATCTGGGAATGAAAAGTATCGGGTGGGGCCACCGTGCTATTTTCAGAATATGATAGTAGCTATTGGCGCACAAAAATAGGGCTGCAACAAAACCGATTTGGTTTCGTTTGCAGCCCCTAATTTTTGCTGAGTTATCGCTTGTTACATGTTAGCCTTGCACACTACCATCACCCGTGACGGTAACTTGCTTGCTGGCGCCCGTTTCACGATTGCGCACAGTGAAAATGAATCCTGAGGCATCGCTGGTCATCCCCGATTGCTCGGAACTGTATTGGGCGGCTGGATACTGCTGTAACAGAATCGCATAGGCCTGATCGACATATTTGATTTTGCCAGTACCGACATTGGCAGCGATGTTCTGTGATGCGCCATTATAGTCAGGAACCAGAATTGGAATGACAGAGTCGCCACCCTTATTGGCCGATTCGACGATGGCAGCTGAAATTTGGCTGTCGGTCCACTGTTGATCATTCACGCCAATCGATTGTAGCTGCGCCCGCGCTGCGGCAATTTGATCCGCGCTTGGGGTATAGCCGTCGGTGGTGCTACTTGAACTGCTTGAGACACTCGAGCTACTTTCAGCACTGCTTGCTGAACTTTCGCTGGCAGTGGATTCACTACTCATCGATTCTGACTCTGAGCTACTCGATGAGGCGTTCGTCATGCTGACGAGCTCCTGATCTTTGGCGTAGCTCACCACACTAGGCACCGTTTGATCGGAGTTCTTGAGTGGCAAGCGGCTCTTCAGATAATAGTAGGTGTCTGGGGTGGTGCCATCGAGTGTGATTCGCGTGTTCAACACGTCTTGCATGGACTCAGGGAAGTCCGCCGAATCACTGGCATCACCGTATTTTTAATTGAGTTGGGGGTCTTATCATCGTAAGCCGTGAGATTAGCATAACCATAAACAATGGCACTGTCGCTGGTTAATTTGAGTTGTTTCGTACTTTGAGTGAAATGACCGGAATCGGTAATCACCATAGGCGTGGTATCGCGATCAAACATCATCAAGCGTTTGTAAGTGTGATTCTTACCCAGCTTAACCCAGACGGATAATCGCCGCAGGTTACCGGTTTGGTCGGCCGCGCTACCGCTAGCGGTGTAAGTCCGTAGCTGCAGTGTGGCAGGCTGAGAGGAACTGCTGGCAGATTCTTCAACGGGGCCGTTCACATTGGGTCCCTTGCGAATCAAAAGATAGCCACCAATGACGATGATGAGAACCAAACCGATAATGAGGCCGATCCGCCAACCTTTTCGATGCGTGCGTTGCTGTCGATGCATAAATGAACTCCTTTTTAGGTCAACCTTTGTGGGACATAAATAATGCTATCCATTATACCGAAAATCCGGTATGAGGTGGGAAAACTTGCTGAACGTTTAGCAAATTTTAATCAAGCGTGATGAGCTGTTGGAGCGGTATATCGAAGGATTCTACGCCCCATTCGGCGGTATCAAATAACTGCACTGGCGCCACCAATGAGACGGTGTGACCTGGATACTGTGCTAAGAAGCGATCATAGTAACCACCGCCAAAGCCCACTCGATAGTGGCTATCGCGCGCAAAGGCGATGCCAGGGACAATGACTAAGTCGACGCTTTGGTTCTGTAGGGCCGCTTCATAGGCGGGCTCGGGAATCCCAAAGGCGCTCGTGATGCGCTGTTCCGGCCCGGGATCAGGCAGAAAAGCCATTTGGCGATGGGGCATTGTTTTGGGTAAATAGACTTGCTTACCCGCTGCTTGGGCGGCCGCAATCAGTGGTTCGGTTGCCACTTCAATGGGACTACTGACGGTGGTGGCAATCGTGCGTGCTTGTTGCCACACATCACTTTGAACAAGCTTGTCCAGTAATGCAGCGCTGGCTTCGGCGGTTTCGAGTTGGTGGGCGGTCAGACGGTCGATTTGGGCATTTCTAAAGTCGCGTTTATTCAAGGCAATTCCTCCGTAGTATCAGCTAGTGCGCGTTTGTCAGTGCGTCTTTGAGCACGACGGCCTGATTGTTGTGTTCATCTTTAGCGCCATAGAGCAAAATAATTGGCTGTGATTGTGTCTGCAAGGTGTCACGAAAGGCAGGCCAATCTGGGTTGGTACTGAGCTCAGCGAGGTAACGCTGTTTGAATTCAGTGAATTTTTCAGGATCATGATTAAACCACTTGCGCAATTCGGTACTGGGTGCGATTGTTTTGGCCCATAAATCCAAATGGGCATCGACTTTCTTGATGCCGCGGGGCCAGACACGATCGACAAGCACACGAAAACCGGCTTGCTGCGGCTGTGCATAGATGCGTTCCATCAATAATTGCATGTTATCACTTCAATCTTAAAATTTGCTTCTCTCTCATAGTAACGCGGAAGTTTGGCGCGGTGCAAATCGGAGCGGTGTGCATGTCGTAATAATCATAAAATAGCGCAGTGACAAAACCATTTAGTTTTGTCACTGCGCTAATATAAACGCGCTCCCACCACCAACAATCTCCGTCTAACTCACTTTTCGCTGTGGCGAATCCCGCCACGTCGCTCAAAGCCCGTTAGTACTCGATTGCTGACCGGTGCTGGTCGCGCTCTAAACGCGTCATTCACACTGTCTGTTCCGTCTAACCCAAC
This sequence comes from Lacticaseibacillus saniviri JCM 17471 = DSM 24301, assembly GCF_001311785.1. Taxonomy (GTDB): domain Bacteria; phylum Bacillota; class Bacilli; order Lactobacillales; family Lactobacillaceae; genus Lacticaseibacillus; species Lacticaseibacillus saniviri. The sequence continues at coordinate 176,133 of NZ_BBBX01000002.1, forward strand.
CAACGCCAATTGCACAAACCGCAATTATAGCGCTGGTTCCGTTAGTACTCACAGCCAATACGTGTGAATTCACGCTCTAACCAATACTTGGGACAATACCAACCAGACCCAGAATCAGATAGATATTCAAGATTGTTAAGATAATCGACACAGTCCAGGCCGTGTATTTGACCCACGCCGCGCTAGTGAATTCGCCCATAATATCTTTGCGACTGGCAAAAATTGTCAGTGGGAAGATTGAGAATGGTAAGGCGATACTCAAGAAGACCTGTGAGAATGTCAGCAGTTCTTCATTTTGCTTCATTGTCTTTGAACATGATGGCAAAATCAAGACAGGAATCACACTCAGTAATCGTGTGATGACCCGCCGTGCCCAGAGTGGCATCTTCATGTGGATAAAGCCTTCCATCACGATTTGACCTGAAAGAGTCCCGGTGATGGTTGAATTCTGACCGGATGCCAACAAGGCAACGGCGAACAACATGGAGAGCACAGGCTTGCGATAGAGCCGGCAATGTCCTTATTTTGTAATGCGAAGTATAAATCTTGGAAACGACCCAAGTTTGAGGCGTGCCCATAGAACAGCGCTGCCCCTAAGACCAAGAGTAAGCAGTTAACCACGAATGCGATTGATAATTGAATGTTGGAATCAATCACGGTGAACTTCAAAGCCTTGCGTAACTTCTTAGGGTCGTTGCGGTCATATTTGCGCGCTTGTGCAATTGAGGAATGTAGGTAAAGGTTGTGGGGCATAACAGTAGCCCCAACAATCCCCAATGCTAAGTACAACATGCCTTTGTTGGTGATGATATCTGTGTGTGGGACAAAGCCCGCAAACATTTCGCCAACGTTTGGTTTTGCCAGAATCACTTGATATAAGAAGACGAAGAGAATGACGGCAACCAAGGTCGCAACAATCGCTTCAATCTTTCTAAAGCCGAGTTTCATCAATAATAAGAGCAAGAAGACATCAAAAGCAGTGATAAAAATCCCGGCGACAAGTGGAATGTGGAACAGCAACATTAAGGCAATCCCAGATCCAATGATTTCAGCGATATCTGTTGCCATAATCGCCAACTCAGTGATGATCCAGAGAACGAATCCACCGGCCTTATTGGTGTGGTCTCGTGTGAGTTGCGCCAAATCCTTACCTGTGACCATCCCAACCCGAGCGGACATTGCTTGAAGCAACATCGCAATCAGACTGGAAATCAAAATCACGGATAACAGCGCGTACTTATACGACGCCCCACCAGTAATACTTGTGACCCAGTTACCTGGATCCATGTAACCCACGGCAACGAGTGCCCCAGGTCCAGAGTAGGCAAGCAATGTTTTCCAGAAGCCAGCGTTTTCTGGCACATCAACACTGTTATTGATTTCTGAAAGCGACTCCCCATCTGCGTAGTGAATAAACTTTTCATGGCCCTTTTTGGTCATATCTTCAGGGCGCAAATTCTGTTTGTGCTTTTCATCCATATGGTTTCCCTCTTTCTGTGTCAGCCGTACAGCCAACCTAACTTGTTAGGTACTCCTAAACCCCTTACATATTGTAGCTTTTTCAAATAAATTGGGCAACTGTTTTCGCCTATTCGCGGCATTATTTTCCACCATATCAAAATAATTATGAAAACAGCAGATAAGGTGCGCGGGGTGTTCAAACTTTCGTATAATGGAAAAGAGGTGAGTCAGCATGCAAACGCAGTGGTATTTTGATCAAGGGGAACTCAAAGAAGCAACGGATACGGCCAATTGTCAGTGGCTAGCCATCACGGCACCGACCGACAGCGAAATGGCTGCTTTAGAAACAACCTATCATCTTTCTAAGAGCCAACTAGCGGCGGCGCTCGATCAGCGTGAGAATCCGCGGGTTGAGATTGGCCTGCATGTGGAAGATCCAGCGATGGTGATTTTGCGCTACCCCGTGCAGACCCACAGTGCGATGGGGTATCGTCAGTATCAAACATTGCCATTGGCGCTCTTTGTGCTGGATAAACAAATCATTACCATCACACAGGAACCATTGCCGCTGGAAGAATATTTGGGCAATCACTTGATTCAAACTTTTGCGCCAGAAACCTTTCTGCTGAAACTACTCTGGGTCACGCTGCATCAATTTGTGGAAGACATGGATCGCTTGAACAATGAAATTGACAGCATGGAAGGCTCGCTCGGACATGCCGCCAAGAATACCCAACTTTATCAAATCATGGCGATGCAAAAGAGCCTGATTTTCTTTGATGATGCGTTGGGGCACTCAGAGCAGCTGCTCTCGATTCTGCACGATGGGCCTAAGTTCTTTAATACACCCGAATCAGCCAATAATCTGCACGATGTGACAGTCGAGGTTGAACAGGCGCAGAGTATGGTGCGCACAGGGAGTAAAGTGCTCGAGCAATACAATACTGCCGTCAGTTCGGTGATCTCGAATAACCTGAATTTGATTATGAAGGTGCTCACGTCAATCACGATTATTCTGACGATTCCAACCATTGTCGGCGGGATTTATGGGATGAACGTGCGCTTACCGTTCGCGCATGCTTACAATGCGTTTTGGTGGCTGATGCTGATCACGGCGGTTGCTTGTGCACTGGTCGCATGGTGGCTGAAGCGACACGATTATTTCTAGAGCGCGACCAGCACTGGTCAGCAATCGAACACTAACGGGACTCACGAAGCAATCATAGGTTTGATGATTGTTGCGAGTCTGGTTAGGCGGAGCAGGCAGTGTGTGTAAGCGCGTTTAGCTTGCGTACATAAACACAAAAGAGGTCGTTTCCCGAGTCACAGGACTCTGAAGACGACCTCTTTAGTTTGTAAGAATACTTTTTTCTATTTATTGCTGACACTCAGCAGGACACGAATCAATTCTTCTTGGGACGCTGATAGGCGCGTGCCTTTTTTGTAAACAACCGAAATCTGAAATGCGGGTTGGTTGTTGCCGAGTAATGGTCGCGTTATCAGATGGTCCTCTGGTGTGATGGCGAGACGGGCCAAGAAACTGATGCCGACGTGTTCGCCGACCATTTTCTTCAGCAAGCCAACATCACTTGAGCGATATACGACTTGGGGGCTGGCGACACTTTGGCGTTCGAACCATTCAAAGGCCTTGGCGTGCACGAATCCTTCCGCTAACAGAATAAAACTTCTCGTTACCCAGTTGATTAAAGCTGAGTTCCGGTTGTTGGGCTAGCGGATGATCGGGTGGCAAGACAATGCTGAACGGGGATTGGGTGACGGGCAAGACTTCGAGATCTTCTTCGACAAGCGGGCCGCTCGATCCGAGCAACGCGATATCGAGATGGCCGGTGCGAATCTCCTGCAACAAATCGGCCGATCCGGCTTCTTTGGTATCGAGCCGATCCATGAGCCCGGTACGCACTAACTCGCTCGCCATCTGTGGAAAATAATAATTACCGATAATCGGCGGTAGGCCAAAGCGGATTGCGCTACCCTTGATTTCGTGGGCGGCCAGTGTCAGTTCCTGATTAATGATTTGTGCGTGGTGATAGAGCTGTTCACCTGCGGGCGTGAGCTGTAATTCTTGATGGCTCTGATCTCGCAGCATGAGTTGGACATTGAAGTATGTTTCGAGTCGTTTGAGCGCCATCGTGATTGTCGGCTGGGTTACACCGAACTCACGGGCGACTTGGGAAAGTTTTTGATTCTGCAAGTTGCGCAAAATACTGTAAATCACGAGTGTTCATATAAGGGGCCTCCGAGACGTCATATAAAGAAAGTTTATCACAATCCCCGGGTTTGACTATAAGTTTTGAGCGGGATTATAGTGACACATGTTGAAAGCAAGATAAAAAATATTTAAGAATTCATAGGGGGAAATCACATGACAATGACACCAGAACAATTGTTGCATAACCCATTTTTGAACAAGGGTACTGCCTTTACTGCTGAAGAACGTAAGGCTTATGGCCTTGAAGGCTTATTGCCACCTGCTGTCCAAACTTTGGACCAACAAGTTAAGCAAGCTTACGCACAATACCAAAGCAAGGTTGATGATCTGCAAAAGCGGATGTTCTTAATGGAAATCTTCAACACCAACCACGTGTTGTTCTATAAGTTATTCTCCGAACACATTGCGGAATTCATGCCTGTTGTCTACGATCCAACCATCGCTGACACAATTGAAAACTATAGCGCATTATTCGTTGAACCACAAAACGCAACTTACTTGTCTATCGATGATCCAGATAGCATGGAAGCCGCACTTAAGCACAGTGCTGCTGGCCGCGACATTCGTTTGATTGTTGTGACAGATGCTGAAGGGATTCTTGGTATCGGTGACTGGGGTACACAAGGTGTTGATATCGCTGTTGGTAAGTTGATGGTTTATACCGCAGCTGCTGGGATTGACCCAAGCCAAGTCTTACCTGTTGTGCTCGATGCCGGGACCAACAACAAGGAACTGTTAGACGATGACCTTTACTTGGGTAATCGTCACGAACGGATTTACGGTGCACAATATGATGCCTTCGTTGATCAATTCGTTGAAACTGCTGAAAAGTTATTCCCTAAGTTATACCTTCACTTTGAAGACTTTGGCCGCAGCAATGCCGCTAACATCTTGAACCGTTACAAGGACAAGATCACAACCTTCAATGATGATATTCAAGGAACAGGGATCATCGTGCTTGCTGGTTTACTCGGTGCCATGAACATCACCAAGCAAAACATGACTGACCAAACTTACTTGAGCTTTGGTGCTGGTACTGCCGGCGCTGGGATCACAAGCCGGATCTATGAAGAATTCATTCAAGAAGGCATGGACCCAGAAGAAGCTAAGAAGCACTTCTACATGGTTGATAAGCAAGGTCTGTTGTTCGATGACATGACTGACTTAACACCAGAACAAAAGCCATTCGCACGTAAGCGCAGTGAATTCGCCAACGCTGACGAACTCACCAACCTTGAAGCTGTTGTGAAGGCTATCCACCCAACAATCTTAGTTGGGACATCAACCCAACCTGGTTCATTCACAGAATCAATCGTGAAGGAAATGGCTGCTCACACAGAACGTCCAATTATCTTCCCATTGTCTAACCCAACTAAGTTAGCCGAAGCAAAGGCTGAAGACTTGTTGACATGGACTGATGGTAAGGCATTAGTTGCCACAGGTATTCCTGCTGCACCTGTTGAATTGAACGGTGTGACTTACGAAATTGGTCAAGCTAACAACGCCTTGGTTTACCCAGGTCTTGGTTTAGGAACGATTGCATCAACTGCATCACTCTTAAGCGATAGCATGATCTCTGCTGCTGCACACAGTCTTGGTGGGATTGTTGATCCTAGCCAACCAGGTGCTGCTGTATTGCCACCTGTCACAAAGCTTGATGCCTTCAGTCAGACAGTTGCATTGGCTGTTGCTAAGCAAGCTATTGCTGATGGTTTGAACAAGGACAACATTGCGAATGTTGAACAAGCTGTTGCCGACATGAAGTGGGTACCAGAATATAAAGATTTAGATGTAACAGTTGACAAGGAGGGGTAACTTTTGACAGCTTTAGCAACGTCAATTCAAAGCATTTTGACCATCGTTGTCATCATTGCTTTAGGGTATATTTTACAGAAAAAGGGTTGGTTTGACGAAAAGTTTGGGGGAACAATTTCAACCTTACTGATGAAGGTCGCTTTACCTGCGTCCATCTTCATCTCCGTTCTTAAGCGACTGACCTTAGATAAGTTGATCAGCTTATCATCAGGACTTGTGTATGGCTTTGGTGCCGTAATTATCGGTTACATCGTCGCATTCTTCCTGGTTTGGGCTTTGAAGGTTCGTCCAGGCCGTCGTGGGACGTTCATCAATATGTTCGTTAATGCCAACACCATTTTCATCGGCTTGCCATTGAACATGGCGCTCTTCGGTGACAAGGCTGTGCCATACTTCCTGATGTACTACGTGGTTAACACTGTTTCCACATGGACATTAGGTGCCTTCCTGATGTCTTGGGATGATCCTACCAAGCAAGACACAGATGGCAAGCAAGCCTTTAACTGGAAGAAGTTATTGCCACCACCACTGTTGGGCTTCTTAGTTGCCCTGGTTGTCTTGTTGTTACGGATTCCGTTCATCAACGTCAGCTGGTTAAGCTTTGCCGTTAACAGCTTGGATTACGTTGGTAGCTTAGTGACACCATTGTCATTAATTTACATCGGGATTATCTTAGCTAAGGCTGGCTTTGGTGCTATCAAGTTTGACCGCGACAGTATCGTTGCCTTGTTAGGACGTTTCGTTCTGGCACCAGCGATCATCGCTACCCTGATCATTCTTGGGGGCAAGGCAGGCTTTGGCATGCCAAGTCTTGAAGCTCAGACATTGATTGTCCAAGCTTCAGCACCAGGTCTTGCTGTGTTACCAATCTTAGCTACTGAGGCCATGGTGACGTGGAATACGCAACTAACGTGGTTACCTTATCAACTGTGCTCTTCGCGGTTGTGGTACCTATTATCATGTTGTTGATCCAAGGTATCTAATAATTAGAGTGCGAACCCACACGTTTTGGCTGTGAGCACTAACGGAGACTAGCGCTACAATTGCGATTTGTGCAATTGGCGCTAGTTTTTGTTAGGCGGAGATTGTTGGGGATTGGAACGCGTTTAGTCAAAAAAGAGCTACGACATA
>NZ_BBBX01000003.1 GCF_001311785.1 Lacticaseibacillus saniviri JCM 17471 = DSM 24301
CAATTCAAGCGCAAAAAGACAGTGTCCCCAAACGATTCCACATTGGCCTACGGAATCGTTGGATCACTGTCTATCCGGCGATAGTTAATCAGTAAAATATAGCAAACTGGATGACAAAAGTCTAGTCACACAACTCAAGCAACTATTAAATCCCTGTACAACGCGCTCCCAAGCTGGCGCATCGCACTGATTTGAGCCGCCTCATTGCCATTTTGGCACATCACAACAGCGACAAAAGCGCCCTTCTTATCAGCAATAATGGCTGCATCATTTTGCACACCATAATCCCCGAATTCTCCGGTTTTGTTGTACACCGTAGCTGTTGCGGGCAGGCTAGCGGGCAACTTACTGTGATTCTGCGTCCGCTGCAAAATATTCAACATCTGCGTGTCAGCATCCGCCGAAAGCAACTGATGGCGATACAATCGCTGCAACAAGTGACCCACATCTTGAACCGAAGTGACATTATCTACACCGGCAGTGAGTTTCGCGGTATCCATCATTTTGCGATTCAGCTGACTGTCACGTGCGCCCAATTGCCTAATTTCGGCGTTCACTGCAGGCATCCCACCCACCAAATTGATGATGATATTGGTGGCCGTATTGTCGCTCTGCGTAATCATATCGTTTAATAAATCTCGATATGAGAGTATTGTGCCCGCTGCTTGACCGCCTAAAACCCCGGTGCCACCAACTTTATCAGTTTCCTGTAACGTGTAGTGCTGATCCAAATTAAACTGACCACGGCTCACCTTAGCATAGGCGGTTGCGAGAATAAATAATTTGATCGTACTGGCGGCACGTTGGGGCCGATTGTTGATGACAAGTGGCTGGCTCGCATTCATTGGTGTGACATACACCGAATTTGTGCCTGCTAGTGGCGTGATATATCGATTAATTTCTGCTCGAACCGCCGCCTGATTCCAGGTAACGGCCGCCGAAGTCGCCCGTTTTGAGCTTGATATGGCCGATACCTGAGACGATGCCGTTGCTTTTGAAATTTTGGCTAGAAGTCGTCTGTTTCGCTGATCTCGTCACCTGGCTCGAAACCTCTTCTCGTGTGGATGACCGTTTGGCATGTGGCTTCATGACCAAATAAAAGCCGCCCAGAATAACGACTAATGCGATTACCGCCACAGCCATCACGCCTCCCCACTTAGGCCGTTTTTGGCCCAGATGGCATTGATTGTCGCCGTGGCGGTAAAGCTGCTCGCCGCGATGTCGCTTTATCCCCTGTCACCCACTCAACTCCCATTACTTCTGTCATCCCGTGTCCTCCTGCAAGCCACTGTTTTCTTTATTATACGGTGAATCAAGCGGATGTACCACGACGCAAAATTGAGGAAGCTGTGACAAAAGACGCTTTGAGTGGGAGGATTAACAAGGATTGATGCTAAAGCCCGAACTTAGGCTTTTAAATCAATCCATTAACGTGTTTGAACTCGCAACAACTTGCGCCCAGCTTGGTTCGTTATTGGCATAAAACGCCAATTACACGACCCTATGCTGGTGCTCAGTTGCTAAGCGCGAGTTCGCACACTTCTTTGTTAACCGAAATTTTCAGTCTTTTGGAACGCGATTAGTCTAGTTTGTTCGGAAATTGAAACAGGGGTTGTGACAAAATTACGTTTTTATCACAACCCCCTCTATTTTATTTGCAGTATCAGGCGGTTTCTTTCATCTCACCATCCATAATTTCATAGATGTGGTCTGCGAAATCGCGTAACCGCAAATCGTGGGTAACCACGACGATTGCCTTATCCTGTGACTTTGCCAAATCGTGTAACAACTGGCCCACGACTTCCACACGCGAGCTGTCTAAAGCCGCTGTGGGTTCATCCGCTAACACGATATCCGGATTCGCGTAGAGTGCGCGGGCAATCGCCACCCGCTGTGTCTGCCCACCGGACAATTCACTGGGATACTTGTGCGTGAGATCCGCAATGCCCAATTGATCGAGTAACTGCTCGAGTTGGGCTGCATCGAGATTATCACTCGCTTTGATGCGATCCACCAATTGGAATTGCTCGGCAACTGTCAGATACGGAATCAAACTATAGGCCTGCAAAATGAAGCCAATACGTTGCAGCCGCAGGGCGTCGCGTTGTTTAGCAGACAAGCTTTCGAGTGCTTCATCTTCGACAACAACCTGCCCACTTGTCGGTGTTTGAATCCCACCGGCAATGGTCAAAAAGGTGCTTTTACCGGAACCGGATGGCCCTAAAACCAAGCTCAATTCGCCTTTATTGGCACTGAAATTAATATTTTTAAGCACGTCGATTTGGCTACTACCACTACCAAACGACTTATTGATGTTTGTTAATTCGATTGTTGCCATGTGTTTAACCTCCAATCACGGTCATTGGATCGACCCGTGTAATCACGCGAACAGGAATGAGTGCCCCAATCAATCCAGTAATCAAAATACCGACAGTGACGCCAGCGAGGATTGGCATGTTGAAGCTGATTGGAACAGCCGTTGGAATGGCGACTGCTGTCAAGCCGGTCAATGCCGCACCAATCACCAGACCGCTCACCACAAGAATTGTGGCTTGGCCTAATGTTGAACGCACCAGCACCTTAGCGGGCACACCTTGCGCACGTAAAACCGCATAGTTCTGAATTTTTTGAATCGTCAGAATGTACAAGAACACTGCAATCACGATCAATGAAATCAACATCAAGAAGACAATCATGAAGGTAAACGTCGTATTCTGAGCAGAATAACCCGGCAGCTTATTAATGAAAGCCTTGATGGTATACGTCGACAAGTCACTACCCTTTGCGCGATAGCTGGCTGACTGTGACACCACCGCACCGGCCTTGAAGCTATCAGGCAAGTTCTTTAGCGTACGCCATATTGACAGATCACCATAGACAACTGGAGCAACAGAGAGTTTGGCGTTGTGCGTAAAGCCGACAATCTCATATTTTTGTGAGAGCGAATTGAGCTTAACCTTGTCACCTAATTTGTAACCGTCTTGTTCCAACTGATCATCGGCAACGATTTGGTTTGCTGCTTCAACTTTGTGGCCACTGGTCAATTTGAGATTCTTCGCAATAAACTGTTGGCGTTCAAGCCCAACGAACTGTGCAGAGTCTTTTTGCCGGTTGCTGGCATTCACCACAACAGGCGCCTGACCCAAGTATGCTTCTTTATCCGTTAACTTGAGTTGGCTCGCTTCCTTAGTGGTCAGCATCGACTGACTCATGTTCACATTGGCATCCTTATTGAGCACCACGCGCTGAATCTGCCATGAATCGATGGCTTGCGTGTTCTGTTGCGCTAACCCGAAGGCCAACCCACTCAGAAAATAAACCAGATAACTGATTAACACAATCATGCCGATAATCAATCCATACCGTAACTTTTCGTGTTTGATTTCCTTCAATGCTAAAAACATCTTATCAGTCCTTTCCTAGTGAAATCAGGGTGCGTTGCAACTGCTGCAACAATGCTGATTTCAATTCCGGATACAACATAATCTGCTTGATTGTTTCGTGACTCAGAATCGAAGCCGCCCACACATTACTGGCAAGACTTGTCATCTGCTCCGCTCGAGCCAGATTGGGCTGGGTCACGCGGTCCGTATTATTCGTAAAGTGCTGTTGAATCAATGCATAGTACTGACTGTCTTGCACCTGATCAACGAACTGTTCAACCTGATCGAGATACGTCTGCGCATCGTAATCGCCTTGTGGCCGCAATTGCGCGTGGATATCCTGCATTGCCACACCATAGATGTAGCGATAAGCATCCGCCAAGTCATCAAAGTATTTATAAAAGGCGCCACGAGCGATATCTGCGTCTTTGACGATACGAGCGACCTGCGCCTCATCCAGACTGTATGTCGAAAATTCTGTTAATAACGCACTTGTAACGCGTGCTTTTTTGTCATCATGTAAGCTCTCAAATGTTTTTGAAACCATGTTATGTTCCCCTCTCGAAAAAGTGACACCGTGTCAACATCGAGTAGCATACCCCAAAAGGTGACACCGTGTCAACTTTTTAAAATAAAAAATAATTGTGGCTCAATCGACTGACTGAGACACAATATTTTGAGGTGACCTTATGCGAGCCAAAATTTATCGATTCCCGGTAATGGCAATAAGGCCTTCTTGAGGAGGCTTTCCAGTTGTCTGGCCTCATCCGGTTCAAGTCCTTCTGTGGCAAAAGCATTCGCCTGGCTCGCGATGCGTTTCAACTTTGGATAAGCGTCGTGTGCCTTTTGCGTTGGTGAGACCACCGAACGCCGACGATCGGCTGGATCCTTCGTCATCTCAATCCAACCCTTACTGACCAAGTAACGTACTGCCTTGGTAACGATGCTCTGTTCCCGATAGATATACTGAATCAATTCCGACTGTGCCAGTCCCGGATGTTCACACACGATGAGAATGTAGTAATAGTTACTCTCGTTGAGATCATCGAAATCGCGCAGTTCACGATTGAGCCATTCGCGAATGACCCGATTATACATTGAGACCCATTTTTCGAGTTTATCAGTTACTGGTTCCATGAGGTTCCTTTCCATACTTCATGACATAGATAGCGACAATGACTGTTACCAGTATAACGCCAACAAAATAATGCCCATACTCAATCGATATCCGCTCAATAATTGAGCTGGAATCAGACTGACCATAATCAAATGGTATTGGCAGCCGAGCCACTGATTTGGCGTAAGGTATTGTTCAACGCCGTCCCGTAACCGATCGACTTCAGTGGCAAGTCACTGAGCGATTCCGTCGTGACCGTCGACAACATCATTGAAACACCAATCATCCGCACGATATAGACAAAACCTAACCACCAGAGCGAAGTTTGCGCGGTCATCCAAAAGAATGGCAATGATGACACAACGAGCAGCCCACTACCGATCAGCAGTGGCCACTTGACCCCATAACGATCGTAAAACCGACCCACAATGGGTGCCGTAATCGCATTGGCAAATGCCCCCGGTAACATGACCAATCCCGCAATCAAACTGCTGTGGTGTAAGACATTCTCAACATAGACCGGAATCAGCGCTTCCGTCCCCATGAGAATCGCAAAGATCAGCATCAAGCTCACAATCATCATGCTGAAGCTGGGCTGTTTGAACAGATTCAGATCCAACAATGGTGTTTTGAGATTGAATTGTCGCCGGATAAAGTACAGCGTGGCAATTATCCCAATGACTAACATTGCGCTTGCCAACAACACGTTTGCGCAAAATCGAAATACTACTCATTATTAAGCCAATCCCGAGAATGGAACTGATCACCGAGCGAACATCGATTGTTGTGGCGTGCTTTTCCGTATAGTTGGGCAACCATAACCAACCGGCGATGAAAGCCAGAATCATGATGGGCAAGATGAGGTAGAACAACGCCTGCCAAGGATAGAAATTCATGATTAACCCTGACAGTGTTGGCCCAATCGCTGGACCGGCTGAGATAACCAGTGAGACATAGCCCATGACCAATCCACGTTGTTCAGGTGCATAGAGTGAGATCATGCTGACCATCACGAAAGTCACTAAGACCCCACCGGCAGCGGCCTGAATCAGCCGCCCCAATAGAATAATGGCAAAATTATTGGTGAGCGGTCCAATCAATGTCCCCAGAATAAAGACTAAAACGATGCTCAGGAAAATCTGACGACTGGTGAATTTTTCAATCAAATTTGCTGAAATCGGTGTGATCAATCCCACGGTCAACACATAACCAGCTGTCAGCCACTGAGCCAAATTCAGCGAAATGTGCAGTGTCTTCGCCATCACCGGCAAAGCGGTAATCATCAGCGTCTGGTTCAATAAGGCAACAAAAGCCGTCACCAGTAGAATAATGGCAATCAAGTTTCTTTTCTTCGCGTTCATAATATCCTCTTTTCATTTACATGCAAGTGCATTATTAATAATAGATGCAATTGCATATTTTGTCAATGATTTTCTGAAAAGAGCGCGACAAGGCCCGGGTAACAATCGAGTACTAGCAAACTTTGAACGTGGTGCCAGCCATGGCACGAGTGAAAAGTAGCTAGACGGAGATTGTTGGGACTTGGAGCGCGTTTAGAGCGTGACAAAAGGCGGTTAGAACATGAGGATTAGCAATAGCTTTGTTAGAAGCCGGTCTGTGGCTTCAGCAAAGCTGAGCTAACCGGAATGTTTTGCCTTTTGGAGCGCGTTTAGAGTGTGAAACCCCACGCTTTGGCCGTGAGCACTAGCGAATACTAAAAAGCCGTGACATCCATCTTTGTGGATATCACGGCCTCACTAGTTATTTTTCCTTACTGTCACACCGTATACAATCAGCATGGCCGCAATCACGCCCACCATATAGAGCGGCAAGCGCGTGATGGTGCCATCGTGCATCCGACTCATGAGATACGTGAGCGCGCTGATAAGTAGATAATAGCCAAAGCTAAACATCCCACTCGCGCTGCCCATCACATCTTCATAACCGATTAAAGCGAGATTCAATGCCATCGGTAATGTGATATTTAATCCCAGAAAGACCCCGAAGATACCGACAAGCATGCCGATAAAACTCGTTTGTAAACTCGCAGCCAGTAAACCACCGCTACAAATCAAAGCCAGCACTAACCCACTTTTGGCGACTGCCACTGCTGTGTAGCGCAGAACCAAACGATTCACAAGCATCGCCCCAGCCAAACTGGCGAAGGCGATGACTAACCCGAGCGCACCATATTGAATGGGGCTCAGCTTGAAGTAATCGATGAAAATAAATGGGGCTTCAGCGTAATAACTGAATAAGATCCCATTGATGCCAGCGATCACCAAGCTGTAGGCCCACACACGCTGATCTGTCAGCAATCGGATAATCAGTTGCCACAGATTGACCTGTTGATATTCGGTGGCGACGCGTGTCTCTGGCAACCGCAGACCCGCGTACAGCAGGATCACTGTCGCCATCGCAATCAAGGTACTGAAGACACCACGATAGCCAAAATAGGTCTGGGCTAAGCCACCGATTAGCGGTCCCAATGCGGGTGACAACGCCATGGCTGCACTCACTTTGGCAAAGACCTGGGCGCCGCGCACGCCACTAAAGGATTCTCGCATCATAGTTTGGGTCACAACTGACCCCGCACTAGCGCCGAAAGCCTGGATTAATCGCGCAGCAAGTAATAAATTGAAGTCGTCGGCAAGCCACAGACCGAGATTACCGATGAGATAGATCATAATCCCACCAAGCATAGCCGGACGACGACCAAACCGATCGGCCAAGTTGCCCCAAATAACCACACCAAAGGCAAAAGCGACGAAGTAACTGCTCATGGTGAGCTGCGCGGTTTGCGCGCTCACGTGGAACCCCTGACTCAGTGCGGGTAATACAGGCGTGAAGATGGATTCACTGATCTGTGGGAAGCCTACGAGAACAATAATTAATAGTAATGATGGTACTTTTTCTGGACGTTTTCATGTTTTTCTCCTCAATTGTAATCTGATGAAAAACGTCCTTAATCACTTACGGTCACACTCGCAATATATTGCACGTATTGCATTGACCACACCCCATTTCGTTTGTTTTCAGTCCGGTCAGTGTATCAAATGTTTAGAATAAAGGCAACACAGCCAGTTGCCTTTACGGATGCAGTGAATAACGACAATTCTGACTGTATAACTGCCATGGTTATTTCTATGCGTTGCATCATCGTCTGTAAATATCGGAAACTGTTTTTCAAAGCCACAATCGCTATAATCATTTTAAAAGGAGAAGACACAATGACACTTAACTATCGCGATATTGAAGCCGCCGTCAACAATGAGGCGGATGCGGGTGGATTCGCCAAATTGATGCAAGACTTCAAAGCACTAGGCGTTATTCGCTATGATTATCTCGTTTCTGAAGGCATCTATCGGTACTTTGATGCCAATACGCACGTTGATTTACCGATGAATGGTGTTCCCAAACCGGTGGCAACAAACAGCAGTGCTGACAAAATCAAAGCCGCTGTTCGTGGTGCGCAAGCCGGTGAATTTGATTTTGAGCGCTTCTGTGAACTAGCCGGGGAAGCGGGCGTTCCTGTTTGGCAATCAGACTTGATTGCCAAAACTGTTACTTACTATGACAATCAGCATCAAGCACTCTTAGTTGAACCCATTCCAGGTCTGTAACGTTCATTTTTCTGACACCACCGCGAGTGCGTGAATATTTGACGCAAACAAAGAAGGAGGTGGTCATCCTTTCGGGTGGCTACCTCCTTCTCGCTTGATTCGCATTAATCTGGCACAATCTGCATCGACGCAATCTTGCCTTCATCAGTCAGTACAAACCGAAATGGACTGGTCCCGTTAAAGCCGTTACCAGCCACCGCAAGATGCAGTAACCACTGATTTCTAGATTCTTGGGTTGCATCAACTAATGTAAATTGAGATTTCTTGCCAATATTATCGGTTTGATTCCAACTCGCAATCTGCTTGCTGCCGACGTATTTATTGCCCCAATCATCGATCACACCCGTCGTCGCATCGAATAGGTCAACAAAGCCAGTTGAGTCGCCATTATTCGTCATTGAAATCACATCTTGTAAAACTTGTGGTATTTCTTGCATACTTATCCCACCCTTGTGTTTTGCCCCCATTCTAGCGCAATACATGCCTCGTTCCTATTACGAGGATTCACAAAACAGCCAGTCTTATTCCCATAAACTTTTTGCATCATCCTCTAGGTCACATATTGTCTCCCCTTCGCGTATACTAAAAGTAAATATATTTGAATACTCGGAGATGGTTTAATGAAATCGAGTGCCTATCGACAATTATATATTCTCAATGCCTTACAACATCATAAACAGTTTACCAAGGTTGAACTCGCAGAGCATTTTGATACCAGCTTTCGCACCATCCAGCGTGATATCAGCGCGCTCAATGGCTTCTTTGAAGGCGAAGGGCTAGATCAGCGCATCGACTACAATTCCGCGCAGCACACTTTTGAATTGCAGCTCCGGGACCACCAATTAACGAATGCTCAAATCCTCGTCACGATTAAAATTATTTTGGCCAATCGGGCGTTGAATGTCACGGAAACAAACGAATTGACCGATGCGCTACGCCAATTGGTTTCGCCAGATCAACGACTGCTGGTCGATCGCATCATTAATATTGAGAGCTTCGATTACGCCCCCTTGCAACACAATCAGCCACTGATTGATCGCATCTGGGATTTCAGTCAATTCATCTTAAAAGGTGAATCCGTCAAAATGAGTTACGGCAGTCGCCTGCAACAACAGTCCACACCAGAAATTTTGCCCAAGGCGATTTTCTTTTCCGAGTTTTACTTCTATCTCATCGCCACTGACCTCAACGCACAAGAAGAGCGCTTCTATCGTATTGATCGCATCCAAGAATACAAACGGCTCAAACGCCCTCGCGTGACGACCTACGCCAATCGCTATGATGAAGGTGCCCTGCGCAAGAACATCCCCTTCATGTACAACGGTCCTGCTGAAGATATCGTCTTTGAATTCTGGGGCATTGAGGAGGCCGCGCTCGATCGCCTACCTTCCGCAAAAGTCATTGCGCGCCATCCGCATCCAGCCCCTGCTCGCGACAGTGTCACGATTCGCGCCCATGCTTCTGACAAAGGTTTGAAGATGTGGGTACTGAGTCAGGGCAATATGCTAAAAGTGCTCAGTCCACAACATTTCGTCGATGAAGTGAAAGATGTTATTGCCCAGATGCAATCGCTGTACAATGGCGATATTGGTAACCATGATGGTGAGCAACCGCGATTCTTTATCTAAAAAAGCGTCACCCATTTAAGGGTGGCGCTTTTTAATCTTCATTAGTGTCATAATGTCGCATGGCCGGCAGAATGACATGATCAACAAGATGTGTCAGTTCAGTCGTATCCAGCGTGCGATTACCAACCATGTAGTGATAGCGAATCAATTGAAATATCACTAATTGCGCATCTGCAGTAGGCCGATGGGTTAGTTCGCCTCGCTTCAATGCCTGTACAATAACGTCATCCATAATGGCACGATTGTTTGTCGTTGCAATATCAAGGATGCGGTCCACTCGCTCCTGGTCGCGTTGTTGCATCATTTCTGAGAACAAATTCCGCAAGTACTTCTGGGGTGCACTGCTCACCTGCTGCGCAAACTGTTCACCAACATAAATCAGCGTTGCACGCAGATTACCTTGATCAAGATTATCCGCGCGTAACACGTCGCCAACCGCTTGAATTTGCGCCATGATTGTTTCAAATACCAAATCAAACACATTGTCATAATACCGATACAAAACTGAGCGACTTGTCTGCGCGCCTCGGGCCACTCGCGCAAAAGTAACACCTTGATAACCCTCTGTTTCTAGTAAGTGATAGGTCGCTGCATAGATATCTTCTTGCAGCGCATCCCCCCCGTCGCCGTTGTGCCATATTTGCCTCCTTAGCAACATATTTTCTTCTAGTGTACTCTAAAAAATAAGATTCGCTACGTATCTTATTGACAATATGCAGCAGCCGGCGTATCTTCTTCACAGTAAGATACAAATTGTACTTTAAAGGAGAAAACAAACATGCACATTATTATTGTTGGTGCTTCACATGGTGGCTACGCGGCAGTTAATGGCGTTATGGCGCATTATCCCGATGCCACAATCGGTTGGTACGATCAAGGTAGCATCAGTGTTGCCGCTGCTTGGTCTCACGAGGAAGATGCCAGCCAACGCCGAACGTTAGCTGCCAAGGGTGTCACCTTGTTTGATGGCACACAGGTCACTGCACTGCACACTGAAGCGCATCAAATCGAAACCAAGGTCATCGCGACGGGAAAAACAGAAACCGTTCACTACGATAAATTAATTCTGAGCCCAGGTTCCACCACTCGCCAATTACCCATTCCTGGCATTGAGTTGGACAATATCCAAACCATTCCCAATCGTCAAGCACTAACGACGCTGCGTCAAAAACTCAGCCAACAGCCTGATATGACAAATATTACTATTGTCGGGGCTGGCTATATCGGCGTCAGCATGGCTGAAAGCTTCGCGAAAATGGGCAAACAGGTCACACTAATGGATATCAGTGATCGTATTTTGGCACGATACTTGGCACCTGAATTCACCACTGAACTCGAAGATGCACTCCAAGATCACGGTGTTAACCTCGTTCTCGGTGAAGCGACCAAAGCTTTCATCGGTAACCACGATCACCAAGTCACTGCAGTTGAGACCGATACTGCCACCTACCCGGCAGATTTGGTCATCTTAGCTATCGGTGTCCAACCTGATACCGCATGGTTAAAAGATCAATTGACCTTGCTACCAAACGGTATGATTGAAACTGACGACTATATGCAAACCAGTGCACCAGATGTCTTTGCTATCGGAGACGCAACCATGAGCCGCTCCACCTTGACGGGCGCCCGCCAGCCGATTGCACTAAGTGGGAATACACGTCATGAAGCACGCATCGCAGTCGCCAATCTGTTAACACCAACCATACCTTTTGATGGTATCCAAGGGACATCTGCACTACGATTATTTGATTACACCTTTGCCGCCACCGGCTTAAACCAAACCAGTGCTGAGCAAGCTGGTATTCCTGTGGCAACCATCGCCATCAAGCAACCGCATCTGTTAAGCAATACACCAGCAGCACAGCAGGCCACCGATTGGTTCAACCTCTTCTACAATCCCGAAACCGGTGCTGTTCTCGGTGCCCAACTCATGTCGACGGCCGATTTGACCGCAACTATCAATGTAATTAGTGTCGCCATTCAAGCTCACTTCACCGTTCAACAATTAGCAGAAGCTGATCTCTTCTTCCAGCCTGAATTCAATACACCGGATCATATTGTCACTACTGCTGCTCAAAAGGCAGTCGATATGCTTTAAGTTCCTGTACGCAAAAAGCGCCACCCGCTATGGGTGACGCTTTTTTAAATTCATCTCATACAGGCCCTATAGGCCACGACCGAGCTCGTCCATGTGTCGACGCACCTGTTGTTCTGTGCGACGCATCTCACCGGTGGCACTGTGAATCGTACTGCCCGGCCGATTAATTTTCTGGTACATCACTGCTGGGTTGAACCAGAAATTATCTGATGCCACCACCGCCTCAGTTGTGAACAATAAGTCTTCAGCCAGCGCTAATGATTCATCGTACCGAATCTTGTTTTCACGTAGCAGTGCGACACGGAAGGCCTTGTTCCACACGTAGCCGCCAATCGCATCGCCACGGGCACGCACAGCATCAAACATGGCGCGCTTAGAAACGCGCTGCCAGCCATTGCCGTGTGCACGTGCTGATTCAAACCAGCGTCCCCAGTTATAACCAACTGTAATCACATCCGCTGGCCCTTGGGCAATGCCATCCGCATGGTGCTCAAAAATCGGGTTCGAGCTGATCGTCGCCATCAACAAACGTCACGAATTCTCCCTTGGCACGATCCAGCCCGTAATTGCGGGCCACAGAGACACCACGATGCGTATCGAAGTGAATGACATGATAGCGTTCATCGCTAGCTGCCGCATCAACCCGCTTAGCCGTGCCGTCCGTTGAGGCATCATCAATCAGGTAGACTTCGTAGTTGGCGTAAGTCTGTGCCTGAATGCTTGCCAAGCTATCATCAAAATAATGTCCCAGGTTATATGTTGGGACTACAACCGTAATTAATGGTGTTTCTGCCAAATTGATTCACTCCTCAAGTTCATATAATTGTGGTTAGTTAACCACCTTTGTATCTTGGCGTCAAAGAATCAGTCTCGGCCCATCAAAATAGCGTTGCGAATGCTTCAAGCAATCCCAACGCTATTTTAAATTAAAGGATCTTTGTGTTTGCGTAAATCTGTGTGTAACGTTGATATTGCTGTTGGTAAATCGAAACAGCATCAGATTCTGGTGGGATCGTTGCTTTCTGACTAACGATTGACTGCGCCGCTTCATCGACAGAGCCAAACCAACCTAATCCAACGGCAGCTAGTACAGCTGCGCCCATCCCAGGGCCTTGTTCATTTGCTAATTGAATGACCGGTACATTGAAGATATCCGCTTGCAGTTGTAGCCAAAAAGCACTCTTAGCGCCGCCACCAATTGCCACTGCCTGATGAATTGGTGTACCTGCCTGCTCATAAATTTTAAAGATATCATTCAGCGAATAGGTAATGCCTTCAAAAACAGCACGCGCAAAATCAGCGAGTGTATGCTGACTGTCAATGCCAATAAAGCTACCACGAACATGGCCATCATTATGTGGTGTTCGCTCACCAACAATATACGGCGTGAATAAAAGCCCGTGAGCGCCGGGAATACTGGTTTCGGCCAAAGCCACTAACTCATCAAAGCTCATGTTGGCCGCAAACGTTTGCTTAAACCAAGAGAGGCTATAACCTGCTGCCAAGGTCACACCCATCGAGTAATAACGCTTATTTGGGCCTAATGCCTCAAATTGTAATTCACCTGCATAATCGCCGGCTTGCTCTTCACCTTTGAGAACAACGCCCGAAGTACCGATACTAACCAGCCCTTGGTCCGGATTCAAAACACCCGCGCCAATTGCGCCCGCTGCGTTATCGGCAGCGCCAGTAAAGACGGGTGTACCAGTAATCAATCCGGTGCGGTCAGAAAATGATGCGGTTACCGTCCCCGCTTGCGCATCAGCTGCCAATAGTGGCGGCAAAATCTCTGGCTTGAGTTTGATCCGATCAATAATCACATCACTCCACTGTTGGGTGTGTAAATCAAATAGTAACGTCCCTGCAGCATCAGAGAAATCTGTCGCGATTTGATCCGTTATCTGTAACCGCACATAGTCCTCGGTAACATGATGTGTGCAATCTGTTCATATGTCGCCGTTTCGTGGCGAGCGAGCCACAATAATTTGGTTAATGTGAACCCAGGCAGTGCTTGATTGCCTGTGATTTCGATTAACTTGTCCCCGAACTCATGGTTAAGCCACTGCGCTTCTTCACTACTTCTTGTATCATTCCACAAAATTGCCGGACGAATCACTTCACGGCGTTGATTCAACACCACTAAGGAATGCATCTGGCCGGAAAAACTGATGCCGTAGACTTCACCTGGGGCAATTTCAGTGGATAGCAACGTATGAATCGCGGCAATCGTTGCATTGGTCCAATCTATTGGATCCTGTTCATAATAGCCGGGTTGCGGATTATTCAGCGGATAAGCTTCACTTGCCTGGGCCACAACTTCTCCCCGTGGGTGACACCGCGGAAACTTTGACTGCACTGGTACCTAAGTCGATTCCTAGTACAACTGCCATTTTCATTCATCCTTTCGTTATCAAAAAGGAGATTTGCCGTAAACGCATCGGCCAATCTCCTTTTTGTTCATACCGTTACTTTCTGAGTGTTGGATAATCGGCGAATAAGACGTGCTTGATTGGTTCGTCCTCATCAACATGGCTGAACCGTGGCACTGATTCAAGGAAGTAATTATCGGTATTATCATCATTGGTACTTGAGACTTCCCACACCATGACTTTACCAGTCCCTGGGCGTCCTTGCCAGCGGTGATAGATCCGAGGCGTCATTGTCACACTTTCGCCAGGTTCAAGTGAAATCACACTCCCAGCTGCCACCGTAATCGTTTCACCATCTTTGACCACGTGCACATCATTTTCGTCGAGCTTGTCGTCATCAGTTGCATTGTAAACAGTAATGTCTAGAATGCCACCGCCACGATTAATTGTATCTTCCGACTTTAATTGATGATAGTGCATGGGTAACTCCTGACCATCTTCAAGCGCTAACAGCTTCTCACAATAAATCTTTGGATATTTTTCAGGATTATGGTAACTCCCATTCCGGAAGGTGAAGACTGCTAGGCCTCGCTTAGCAAAGTCATCACTCCCAAAATCAGTCACATCCCAACCTAACATGGTGTCAAAGATTTCAGCATAATGATTATCTGCATTGGCCACCATTTCAGGTGTCCAGGATGCAAACTTAGGGAAATAAACTTTGTGTTCCTCAGCAAAATCCAATAATTCATCAACAATATGGTTAATTTCTGAGCGTTTCATAATTTTGATCGACCAGCTTTCTTAAGTCATTAATCATTGGTGCGAGTTCAGCATCACTTTTGGGAGTAACATCACTTGGATTATTCACGAATGCATCATCCAGTCTGCGTCGCTCGGCAGTTTTGGCACTAAATGAAAATGTAGATGTGAAACGGTATCTCCGTAAATGCCATAATTAATTTTGCTTGCACCTGTGTACTCTTTGAGAATAGCAGCAGCTTGAGCAACATCATCGATAAAGGCCTGACGCATCGGCGCTGTCAATTCGAAAAGTTCATCAACGTGCCAGTCGAGCGCCACAATCGCACGGCCAGGATGTGTCTGGTCCCGATTCAGATAAAATGTTGAAACATCAAGTGGTATGATTGGTACCATGCGTTCAACTTGTGTTTGATTGTGTTCACAGTAGAAACACCCATCACGATAACGAGATTTCATCACAGTCACTTCCTATAAATCACTGATTGTTGGTTCATGGACTTCAGCAGGAATGTTGCCATTATCGTAACGACCATCATCATGCGTCGCATCACAATCAATCATGACATGAATCACATCACCGCGAGTGTCATTACGCAATTGGAAGGCTTCTTCAATCTTAGATAATGGGAAGATGTTGGTAACAGTTTCTTCTGTGTTGATCAAGCCATTAATAACCATGTCACGGCCTTCACGAAGCAAGCGGTGGTTATCAATGTCACGCTTAGGTTCAGTTGTGTAGATGTCAACACGCCGACGATGCATCTTGAAGAAATCAATCGTACTGTCTGTCTTACCAATACCACCATACATGACGAGTTTCCCATTTTGCGCCGTTGCATCGAGTGCATCGATCACAGAGTTACCTTCCAAACGGGCTGGAATAACAACATCGAATCCATCTGGGAAGTCCTTTCCTACAATATCCATGGTGCGGGTATCTGGTGTTGGAATCTTATAGGTCTTTGTCGCGCCAAACTTCTTGCCCAGAGCCAACTTTTCATCGAATAAGTCAGTCACTACTAAGTTCTTAGGACTATATAAGTTAGCAAATTGCGTCAATTGCAACCCACTCACACCTTGGCCCATGATTAAGACATTCTTAGCTTGGCTGATTTCGCCACGTTCCATCGCTGTCAGAATCGTTGGTGTGATTTCAATCAACGAACCATGCATCAGTGGAAATGCTGGTGGCAAAACAACAGCTGAGAACGGATCGCAAGTAATGTATTCGGCAAAGGCACCCCAAACATATCGCAATGCCACATGATCCCCGACCTTCAAACCAACCACATTTGGCCCAACTTCATCGATAATGCCCGCAACTTCATGCCCTAGACGCATCGGATAGGTCAAAAATTCTGGTGTCCGCGCACCACGATAGACTTCGAGGTCGCTCCCACAAATACCAACCCATTTGACATCGACACGAATTTCGCCATCCTTGGCATGGGGAATCTTTGCATACTTAATATCGATCTTGCCAACTGTTTCCATAACAGCAACTTGTTGTGTGTCTGGTGCTTTTTCGTCTACCCACTCCATGTCTGGTACAACCATTTTACGAACCATAATTCTTTTCCTCCTAATGTTTGACAGCCAAAATCAATTTTTGGCCAACTTCTGTGCGTCGTAACATAATCACAATTACCCCTGCGATAACCAGTGCCGCCGCGAGGAACAACATCCCCCATTTGAGAACTACCACTAGTATCGTTTAACCAACCAACAGCATATGGGCTGACAAAGCCACCCAGATTTCCTAACGCATTCACAATCCCTAAGCCAACGGCCGCTATACGTGGGTCAATATTGGTTGTAATGGCCCAATAAGGACCCGACCATGCATAAACCCCAATAGCGGTAACACATAAGAACAGGAATGAGACAACGGGGTTCGGTGCTAGTGCAGCCCCAAACAACCCAATTCCTCCAACAATGGCACTCAGTGCGGTGTGCCAAATCCGTTCTCCTGTCGCATCAGAACTGCGTGCATTCAAGACCAGTGCAATGGCACCTAACAGATACGGAATGGCTGTGAGCCAGCCGACCATCATCGTGGAATTCTTACTGCTGAGTGAACGCACCATTTGTGGTAGCCAGAACGTCAATCCGTACAGCCCCATAACATAGAAAACGTTCATAATTGTCATTAACCAGACCTGTTTATTCTTGAAAGCTTCCTTAAAGGGTGCCGTGATTTCGCCATGTTGTGATGCGGCCAGGCGATCTTCATCTAACGCTGTGGTTAACCACTTCTTTTCATCCGTCGTGAGCCACTTTGCTTTTGATGGATCATCATTTAAGTACCAGAACGTGATGAAACCTAAAACCACGGCTGGAATCCCCACTAAGATGAATAACCACCGCCAACCATCTAAACCCATCACTTGATGAATCTGGGTTATAATTAATGTTGAAACCGGGGCCCCAAACGAGTTAGCCAATGGTGGCGCGATCATGAATAACGCGACAGCTGCCGCACGCTCACGTGACAGCACCCAATAAGTAATGATAAGTGTCATTCCTGGGAACAGTGCTGCTTCCGCCGTCCCAAGCAAGAAACGTAGAACCGATAATTCAACCGCTGAATTAACGAATCCAGTCACCAATGTCACAGCACCCCAGCCAATCAGGATAATCCCAATCCAACGGCGAGCGCCAATTCGTTCAAGCATCATGTTGCCAGGAATCCCAAAATGAAATACCCAATGAAGAAGATCCCTGCGATTAACCCATAAGTTGTCGCACTCAATCCGAGACTTTTGTCCATGCCGCCGATTGAGGCATACGTGATACTACTTCGATCCAAAAATGCCACAAAGTAGACGATAAAGAGATATGGTAGTAAATGCCAACGTACTTTTCGGCGAGCACTTTGGCCAATCTTTGACTCATCCATCGCGACACCTCCCTAGTTTTAAAGTTTTATTGATTAGGCCTAATCGATAAATACATTATAATGTCGAGTAAGCGATTACAATCGCTCACCTGGGCTGTCTTTTTCGCTTTTTCGATAAAGGAGTTTTTATGGTTCGCGATTCACAATTGAATGTGCTTTGGATGAGTGGTCGCTCCTATCAACCAATGCAAACCATTTCTCACCACAAACACCAGTTTTATCAGGCACAGTATGTTGTTTCTGGTCAAATTGAGCTAACGCTTGGACATGAGCACTACAAACTCGTTCCAGGCAATTGGGTGCTCATTACGCCTGATACGCCTCATGAATACACATTCTTAAAGCAAGCACAGATCATTGATTGGAAATTTAATATTGACCCCTCATTGACGCCAATCATTGCACCCATTTTTCAGTATCCCGTCTTAAAAATCGGCGATAGTGCAATTACCATGAACATCACCTACATTCTCCAATTGATTCAAAAAAGTGAGTGGGCAACACTGCTCGATGCCAAAACATTGGCACTAATTGATAGCTTGACCAAAACCGTCCTATTGCAATTGGTTCAACTGGTTTCGACCCAAAATATTTTTACCAGCACTCTAATCGCTCACAATACTTTGCCAGCCGAAGTGAAACCCGTCATCACATACATTGAACAGCATTTGTCTGATTCATTGACGCTTGAAGAACTCGCTACTCACTTTCCTTATAGCAAGGCGTACTTGAATCAACTTTTTCGGCGAACCTTGCATATCACCCCAAATCAGTTTATCCAACAGGAACGTCTACGTTATGGCAAGCAGTTGCTTGAGCACACCGACCAAACCATTGAAGCCATTGCTAATACGGTTGGGTTGAACAATAACTATTTCAGCAAGCTCTTACTAAAGTACGAACAACAAACACCGCGCGAATATCGGCGCACGGTTCGTTTGAGTCACCGCCAAAATGTTATTCTTTCCGATGACTTTGATGTGACGACACAGCCGCAATCCTAAACAACAAAAAGAGGCATATCGCCGCTAACGGTAATTCGTTAACGGCGATATGCCCTTTTTATTGGATTAGTCTTTTTCATTTAACCTTTATTGGCCGACAAAACACGCATTAGTCAACATTCACCGGTACAATCCAACCTTCCGGTGCTTCCACATCACCGAATTGGATACCGGTTAATTCATCGTAAAGTCGCTGTGTCAGCGGTCCCGTGGTGCCATCGCCGAAGAGATGTTCTTGGCTGTGGTAGGTAATACTTTGAATAGGTGTGATGACGGCCGCCGTCCCACATGCGCCCGCTTCGGCGAATTGATCGAGGTCATGGATATCAATTTGGGTTTCGATTGTTTCCATTCCCAACCGTTCGCGAGCCAAGTCCAGAATTGAATATTTGGTGATACTTGGCAAAATGGATGGCGATTGTGGCGTCTGCAATTGCTTGCCATCCTTGGTAATCGCAAAGAAATTGGCAGAACCAACCTCTTCTATGTAACGATGTTCTATCGGATCCAGGTAGATGGCATCCCCATAACCATTCTCATGGGCAAACTTGCCGGCCTGTAAGCTGGCCGCGTAATTCCCGCCAACCTTGCTTTGCCCGGTCCCAAAATGAGCGGCGCGATCGAATTGATCGGCCACAATGAACCGCGTTGGGACCATGCCGCCCTTGAAGT
Source organism: Lacticaseibacillus saniviri JCM 17471 = DSM 24301 (assembly GCF_001311785.1). Classification (GTDB taxonomy): domain Bacteria; phylum Bacillota; class Bacilli; order Lactobacillales; family Lactobacillaceae; genus Lacticaseibacillus; species Lacticaseibacillus saniviri. Next base: position 19,559 of record NZ_BBBX01000003.1, read on the forward strand.
AAGGTCCAACCGGCATGGCAAAAATCGTAAAGATATACTCTGTGGCTGGTGACACACCAATATTGTCACCCACTCCGATTAATGTCGGCCGCAAATACAATGTGGCACCAGTCCCGTAAGGTGGCACATACTCATTGTTAGCGGCCACCACCTGTTTGGCTGCATCAACGAAGCGCTCAACCGATAACGATGGCATCAAGAGTTTTTCGGCAGAGTCTTGCATGCGCTTGGCATTGCGATCAGGCCGAAAGAGTTGAATCTGACCATCCTTTGTGCGATAGGCCTTCATGCCCTCAAACGCGCCTTGACCGTAATGCAGAATCGGGCTGCCTTCGCTGATGGTGAGTTGATTATTTGTACTCAACTGACCTTCATCCCACGCGCCGTCCTTCCACGCGCGATGTAGCGATACGGCAAATCCATATAGTTAAATCCGAGTTCGTCCCAATTGATATCAACAGTCATAGCAAGTCCTTCTTCCAGTATGATTAGAAAATAATGTTAGAACAATGATAAACAATCTCAGCATCAATTACAAGTGTTATTCCGCTGCACAAAAAGGCGTCATCACAACCAGTTGATTGTGGTGACGCCCTTTATTTTTTATGAAGCAAATCTTTCAACTTTAACGATGCGTCCGATTAGGACCTTCTCAAGCATTAATCGGCTGATAATGCGTCGATTGGGTTCATCTTAGATGCGCGGTTAGCTGGCAGAAGTGCTGCCAAGAAACTGATCAAGATGGCTAACACAATCGTTGTCAGGATATTACCACCCGTGATTTGGATGAAGTTGAAACTGACAATACTTGAGAGCGCGCTATTCAATAGTGCCCCAATACCATAAGCTAAGACGAATGCTGGGACCAGTGAGAACAAACCAATCAGGATAGATTCAGAAGTGAACAGCAAGCGAATATCGCCCTTGGATTGGCCCAATGCCCGCAGAATCCCAATTTCCTTGGTCCGTTCGGAAACGGACATGTACATGGTCACAATAATCATCAATGCCGAAACAATCAGGGAAACACCAGCGATTGCGGAGAGTGCTGTAGAGGCTAACCCGACGTATTGTTGCACGGTATCGAGCAAGTCACCAACGTAATCCCTAAGAAGGCATAACGGCCATTCACCTTGATATTATTGATCTTCTTGGCAATCGACTTCACGTTATCCAGTGACTTCGCATTGACCGAAACAAATGTTGGACTGGTATCAGCCTTAACCGATTCTAACATCTTCTTGGCAGATGAATAGCTCATCACCGTGACTGATGTCTGGCCACTGTCGGAGATCCCAACAACCTTTACATCGCGAATGGCTTGGACCGGCTGGCCGGCCTTGGAGAGCCAAGGCATACTGATCTTAATCGTTTTGCCAATGGCCTGCTTCCAGTCCTTGGTCCCCATCAGACCAACAGCCACATTCTTGCTAATCAAAATCGTATCGCCATTACCTGTAGGTGCCTTACCATACGTCACAGAATTATCTGTATAGGCCTTAGTCCAGGTCTTCAGGCCGTTACCATTGCTGTGCTTACCATTATAAGTCGCGGTAAAGCCAGCAAAGGCATATCCGGGTTCAACAGCGTCAACACCCTTTAGATGCTCGAGTGAGGCGAGTTGCTTGTCCGATATGGCCATCTTCGTCGGGTCATTGGCCATCTGCGCCATTTTGGCTTGTGCCGCGGCGCTCCCCAACTTCTTCGTGGAATCCACCTTCATGACATTAATCGAGTGTGGATTGACCAGAGAGTTGATCTGGTCTTGAATGAAGGCATTCACCCCATTCCCCAAACCAGAGAACAGCAGAACCGCAAACAACCCAATCCCAGTCCCTAACATAATCAGGGAATTGCGCCAGAAGTTGTAGGTCAAATGACTATAGGCATTCCGGAATGTTGCCTGAGCAGGCATTTTACGTGGGGCAAGCCCTTGGTCCTCTTGCACGGGATAAGCGTCTTTTAAACGCGTTTCGTTATCAATCACACCATCGGCCAAGTGCACGATACGTGTCCCATAATCGGCCACTTCTTGTGAGTGGGTCACCGCGATGACTAATTTGCCTTGAGCCGCAATGCCATCGAGCAATTCCAGCACTTCTTTGGTGTTCTGTGAATCAAGCGCACCAGTCGGTTCATCCGCGATAATAATCTTTGGATCAGAGGCCAACGCGCGTGCAATCGCGACCCGCTGTTTTTGCCCCCCAGATAATTTGTTTGGGTGCTTCTTCATTTGGTCGCCGAGACCAACCTGGTTCAACAGGTCGATCGCGCGTTGTTTGCGTTCCTCGCGATTGAGCGTGGTCATGTCGAGTGAGATCAAGACATTGTCCAGCACGCTGAGATGTGAAATCAGGTTGTACGATTGATAGATATAACCAATGGTGCCGCGCCGATAGGCATCCATTTCTTTTTCTTTGCTGTGATCCAGAACCTTACCGTCAATCTTCACCTGACCGGTAAACTGACGGTCGAGGCCACCGATAATGTTCATCAGGGTAGATTTCCCGCCCCCGGATTCCCCGAGGATGGAAACAAATTCGCCCCGTTCAAAATCTAAGCTAATACCTTTTAATACTGGGAATTCTTCTTTGCCGAGATAATAACTTTTATGTATCCCGTCTAATTCTAAAAATGCCATACCCACGCTTCCCTTCTTGATGCTAACTGCCCCATAATAAGCAATTTCACTATCAATGTAAAATATTTTCTCGTTTTTCGAGTACAGAAATAACAATACTCGCTTGGGTCAATATTCGCACCGGACTGGGGACTGATTTTCAGAAAAAATTGGGTTAGCAAGTCATCAAAAACCGGAAACAAACGTCGATGTTTGCTCCCGGTTTTTGGCTAAATATTAAAGAACATGAACATTGTTGCCGGTATCAACTGGCGTATAAGTCATTGCTGTTAGCGTCTCATCGATCGTCTTCTCGCTGACCGCTAACCCGTTACCGCTCTGAACGTAGAGCTTGCGTTGGCTCAAATCATACCCCGCCCAGTAACGCGTATAGTCCGTCAGTGGACTGTTAGCATCGGCATGTTCGAGACCGCGGGGAATAATCACGGACCGAAATGCCGCATAGAGTTGGTTGATGCCCTCTTCCTTGGCAAAGTCATCCATATAGTTAGCCACAACGGCTGCGCGAGTAAAGCGTGATACCGAAGTGAAATCACCAGGAAGACCAAACAGCCCATAACCGGTGCCTGCTTCAATTGGCTTCAGGGTCAAATGCGCATTCATTGGCTTATCCGTCGTCACGTTCATGCGATTGAGTCCGATGTAATTGCGCAGATTGGTGGTGTGCCAATTGTATTCTGGGCTATTCGTCACCACACCCACATTGTCATACATCTTGAAGGCACCATCGTTAACGGGTTCGAGCACGACGCTGTCACCTGTTGGATCAACGAATGTGTAATGCGCGGGAATCTGCAAATCTAAGCCTTTGATAAAAGGCTGATCACTCAAGGCAAACTTGGTGTAGTCGGCGCGAATCGCTTCGACACTAGCGTATTGCGTCAAAATATAGGTCACGAACTCTTCACCGATCACCGGAATCTGATGCCGCGCTTCGATGGCTTCATTAGAGGCACGGGTACATTCCATCAAAACTTGGATATCACCGGCCAATCCCTTTTCATTCACGCCATCGTAGAGCGCAATCGTATCCGTGCCGCCGACGCCAACTGCCGCATACTTGCTGGTCCACGACTTCAAGGCACTCTTCATCTCAATGTTTTTAGGCACATTGATGATGCTTGATGGCATCGCGTTTTCCGCGTCTTCACCAAACATACCAGCGGCCAAATCCATTGTGCGACCCCAGAAGATTTCACCACTCACAGCTTCCAACTTAATTCCTGTACACAAACGCTATCGCCCCTTCGTTAATTCATATTATCAACGAGAAAGAATAATCCTTTTGATGTCATTTGGCAAATAATCACATAGTGGACAAATCACTTTCGAATTGGGCACAGTCTGTAAACTCGCTTCCCGCTCTGGTACAATACGAGTAATCAAACCGAAAGCGATGCGATTTTTGAAAAAATGGGCAGTCATTATTGGCATTGGCCTCATCATGATTTGTTTACCGATCACACCCGTATCCGCTCGTGCAGGTGGTTCGACAGGTGGTGGCGGAACGGGTGGAACCTCAGGGGGTAGCGGTGGTGGCTCTACCACCACGAGCTACTACAATGACGGCACGAGTGGTGGTCGATCAACCACCTACTACGGCCGCGGCACGACTAGCAATCGCGGCGCCATTATTGGCACAATGATCACCTTTGGCGTGTTCTTGTTTTACCAAGCCACACTTGCCGTGAGACGGGCACGGAGTAACGCGCAAGCACCGCATGATCCTTATCCTATCGATGATGATTTGGCCAAAGAATTTGAACCACTCTTTTATAAGGTAGAAGATGCCTGGTCCGCAGATGATGAAGCAACACTACAACAAGCATTCACACCCAAATACTTCGGCCTACAACGCGCGATTCTATTTCGTTGGCGCAAACAGGGCAAAATCAATCGCCTCGATAATGTTGCCATTGTTCAATTGGAACAAGAAGCCAGCTCGCCGGACCGACCTCACGTGGTTGTCACAGCTCAAGCCCGCGACTACTTTGAATATCCTGACCAACCAGCAGCCTACAACCAATCGCAACACGACCAGGCCTACATTGAGCGCTTCACTGAAGTGTGGGAATTACAGCGACTCGCGGATGGCCAGTTGATTGTCAGCAATATTCGCCAATGACCTAGCGATGCAAAAAAGCGTAGAAACAATTGACTGCCATGCAGGCAGCTGATGTTTCTACGCTTTTGATGTCTATTCGTTACCCAATGGCAATTTAACCTTGTTCAGCATCTCAACCACCTGCGGATTTCGGGCATCCGCAAAGACCGATTGCTTGGTGTCCAAGGCAAGAATCATCGCCATATCATCCTGGTCCAATTCAAAGTCAAAGATGGCCAAGTTTTCAGTCATTCGCTTGGGCTGACTGGTTTTAGCCAGACTAACAATATGCCGCTGATACAACCAACGCAAGATCACCTGCCCCGTTGTTTTGCCGTATTTGGCAGCGATCGCCATTAATGCAGGCTGTGCGAAAATAGCGTTCTTGCCTTCTGCAAATGAGGCGAAGGCTTCTGTCTGTACCTGATACTTCTGATTCCATGTATCGCCTTCAATGTTTTGGTGCCACGGATTCACTTCAATCTGGTTCACTTGCGGTACAACCGCCGTGTTTGCGACGAGGTTCACCAATTGGTCAGGTGCAAAATTCGACACGCCAATCGCTCGAATTTTGCCTTGTCGTTGTAAATCAGCCAGTGCTTGCCAGGAACCAAAAATATCGCCATACGGTTGGTGCAACAAGAACAAATCGATATACGCAAGGCCCATTGTCGTCAGCGAGTGATTCACTGCGGCGACAGTTTTATCGTAGCCAGTGTGATCAATCCACAGTTTTGTCGTCACAAAAACGTCTTGGCGGTCGATGCCACTCGCCTGAATCGCTTGGCCAACTTGTGCTTCGTTCTGATAGAGCTGTGCCGTATCAATCATGCGGTAACCCGAGTGCAAGGCACTAATCACAAGTGCCTTGGTATCTGCCGGCGCCACTTGAAAAACACCAAACCCGGTTGCTGGCATCAACACACCATTATTGAGTGTCACCATTTCTTGTTCATTCATTCTGCTTATCTGCTCCTATCTTTATGATAAATCAGTATAAAACCTCAAGTCGAGTTGAGGTCAAGCGAAAGAAGAGACAATCATGCGCATCAGCCAATTAGCCGCTAGTACCGGCATCCCTATCTCAACCATCCGCTACTATGACTATCAACATCTGATTCCCGAATCATATATGCACAAGCTGCCCAATGGTCAACGCGATTTCACGGCTGCGGCCATTCCTTTTCTCACCAAAATACACACGATTATTCACGCGGGCGTCCAGATTAACGAGCTCAAAACGCTACTGATTGAACGCCCCCACGCCAGCAGTCATCGATCAACAAGTGGCGGTGGTCAGGCATCGCATCGCTGAGATTGAAAAAACGCAGGCCGAACTCGAGTCTTATAAGCAGACCTTACTATCACTGTTAAATGACAAGTAAGTTGCAAATCAACACAGAAAACCGACGTCGGCCATCACAGGCTAACGTCGGTTTTTATGATGATGATGATTTAATTTGCGATTATGTTACTGTGCTACTTCAATTCGGGATAGATTTCAATGAATTGCCCGTTATGGTCAGCACCATCTTCGATATAAGCCACAATCTTGCCAGCCACATCGTCAGCCGTGTGGAAACCGGGCATCGTCATGTTGCCGTTCAAGTCAGTTGTGGTTGGTCCCGGATGCACGCTAAAAATCGACATAGGCTTATCGGCCTTCTTCAAGTCGATCGCAAATGAATCCATCATGACATTCTGTGCGGCCTTAGAAGCTTTATAAGCTAACGGGTTCCAATTAGGATTAGCCACGGTTGGGATCGTGACATTGACGATTCGACCTCGGTTATTTTCCAAAACCGGTAGTAAGGTTTGCGTTAATTGGAAGGTACCAAAGAAATTGACTTCCATTGTTTGTCGAAGATTATCCTCTGGCACTGTCAGACTTGAATCCGCCATCGCCCCTGGAATCCCAGCATTGTTAATTAATAAACTGAGTTGAGGATAGTCACTGACAACTGTTTTGCCAACTTCACTAATTGTATCTGGCCGACTGAGATCCAGAATCACAAAGCTAGCATGGATGCCATCAGCTGCCAGTTCAGCAACTGCCTTTTGTCCGTTAGTTTCGCTGCGAACACCGAGGACCACTTGCCAGTTTGCCGCACCCAATGCTTTGGCCAAAGCAAAACCAATCCCCCTTATTACCACCAGTAATTAAAGCTGTTTTCATATTGTTATTCTCCTTTTTGAATTAAGTATTTCACAACAAAACTAGCATAAACCTTAGACATAACTCTAAGGAAAACTTTTTAAATTAACCAGTCCTGAGGAGGCCGCTTGACAAGCACCCTGAAAAGTCGTTTAATGGTTTAAAAATATAAACCATTAAATCAAAGGAGTTTTCTCAGTGCAAACCATTCTCGGAAGTAACGGCCAAATTGGCCAAGAACTCGCCAAAGAACTCAATCGCAACTACACACAATCACTTCGCTTAGTCAGTCGTCATCCACAAAAGGTCAATGAAACGGATGAAGTGATGGCCGCTGACCTCATGAACTTTGACCAAACCAACGCCGCCGTTGCTGGCAGTGCTATCGTCTATTTCACAGTCGGCTTACCCATGAATAGCACGATGTGGGAAGAACAGTTTCCTACCATTATTGATAATGTGATTCGGGCAGTTGAGGCCAACCACAGCAAGCTGGTCTTCTTCGATAACACCTACATGTATCCCAAGGACGCGCGGCCACAAACCGAAACCACCGCATTCGAACCCATCGGGCGAAAAGCCACAGTGCGTGCCAAAATGGCGCAGACGATTCTTGGTGAAATGGCAGCCGGTCGCTTGGATGCTGTCATCTGCCGGGCACCCGAATTCTATGGTCCGGGTAAAACACAGAGCATTACCAACACCATGCTCTTCAAGAACTTGAAGGCCGGCAAAAAGGCTATGTCCCACTGAGTGATCGCACCTTACGTAGCCTGATTTGGACACCCGATGCCAGCCGAGCGATGGCGTTAATTGGGAACACACCCGATGCTTTTGGCCAGACTTGGCATCTGCCAGTCGACAAACCACAGAGATATCGTGATCTCGTGCAACTCGCGAATCAAGAAACGCACAGCCATTTTAAGGATACTGTCTTGCCAATGTGGTTGTTCCGCCTTGCACGCCCCTTCAATCAACGCATCCAAGAACTCTTTGAACTGCTCCCCCGCTACAAATACGATAACCTGTTTGTGACGGATAAATTCAATACGCGCTTTCCTGACTTCAAGACGACCACATTTGAAGAAGGCATCCACCAAATATTCAGCGAAGAATAATCAGTGCAAGCGTAACCAAATACGGTTTGGCTGTAAGCAATAACGCAGATAAGCACCGACATTCCCTAAGACGCAATGTCGGTGCTTTTTTATGCGGAACAGCCGGTATGAGTGAACGCGTTTCGGCGGATGAAGCAATATATAAAAACAAGAGGCTGTGACATCCCAAATGGGTCGTCGCAGCCTCTTTTGTCACATCTTCTATTATTTGTTCTCGAGATTCTTAATCAGCAGCTTCGCAACAGACCGGGCAGAGAATGGATTTTGGCCGGTGATCAGATGACCATCTTGAATCGCGTAATCCTTGTAAGCGCGCACTTGTTTGAAGTTGGCACCACGTTTTTCTGCTTCAGCCTTATTGTAGAATGGCACGACCGTTTGTTTGCCCGCCAAGATTTCTTCTGCCTTAGTAAAACCGGTGATTGTCTTGCCCGCAATGTAGTACTGACCGTCCTTATCCTTGAGGTTGAGCAAGCCCGCAACACCATGGCAGACAGAGGTGACAAAACCATTGTTAGCCTCAATCTTCATCGCAATTTTTGCAGGTTCTCATCATCGGGAAAGTCCCACATGACGCCGTGGCCACCCGCGTAATAGATGGCGGAATAGTCATCCGGATTGACTTCGGCCGGGCTCAATGTCTTCACCAGTGCCCGCTGTTGAAAATCCGGCGTTTCGTACAACTTCATAATCGAGGCATCCACGTACTTCATGCTACGGGGATCGAGTGGCACGAACCCACCCTTAGGACTGACAAAATCAACACCGATGCCTTCTTTTTGCATTTCATCAACGAATTCAGCCGTTTCACCGAGCCATAATCCGGTCGCATCATCTGTATCACCATAATGGGTCACATTTGTTTCGACAACCAATACTTTTTTCATGAACGATTGCTCCCTTCAATAATTGTGGTCACGTGTGCCAACAGTTCCTGCAATTTGCGAATCTCGGTTAAATCATGTGAAAGCCGGTAATAGTTCTTGGTGCCTTCTGTGCGATACTCGATCAAGTGGGCATCCCGCAGAATCTTCAAATGATGCGAGACAGCTGGACGAGACAAGCCGAGCAATTCGGTCAAGTCTGTGACCTGCATGCCGACGTGCCCAATGTCATTGATCAGCGCGACAATGATCGCTTGGCGCTTGGTATCCCCTAATGCCGTCAAGAACGGACTGACATCAGTGAACTCAATCTCTAACCCATGAAAATCGGTCATTTCATTCTCCTTTGGTTTAATTATTTAAACCATTAAACCACCAATATGGTTGCTTGTCAAACATGTCGCATTAGTCGCACAATTGACTTGCATTTCGCTTATTTAGGACTATACTCAGCTTAATTGATTGAACATTCAATTTAGAATCAATCAAGTGGCAACCCTACAAAATTAATTATTGGAGCAATCAAAATGAAAAACGTGATTCTTATTGGCGCTAACGGTGCCACCATGCGTGTCTTAACCGAACAACTCAAAGATAATGCGGACGTTCATCTGACACTATTTTACGTGATGCCAAGCGTATCGACATCAGCAAAATCAATGTCCCCGTGACTGTGTTCGAAGGCGATGCCACGAAACAAGCCGATCTCGACAATGCAATCGCGAACCAAGATATTGTCGTGGTCGGCCTTGGTGGCGCACTTGCCCACTTTGTTGCACCGATTCAACAAGCCATGAACAAAAATCATGTCTCTCGATTAATCTTCATTCTAGGACTCGGCATCTATGATGAAGTACCGGGCAAATTTGGCGAGTGGAACGGTTCATTCAGCGGTATGCCCGACTTCAAGGAAGCCGCCCGCCTTATCGAAAATTCTGGGTTGAACTACACCATTTTACGGCCAGCATGGATGTCTGATCGGCCCGAAATCAATTATGAAACGACTGTCAAAGGTGAACCCTTCCATGGCACCGTCATTACGCGGGCAAGTATCGCTGACTTACATCATTCGCCTGATCAATGAGCCCGACCTCGCTAACCGAGGTTCAATCGGTCTCTCTGAACCCGGAACTGACGGTGATTCCCCTTATCCTTTCATCTAAGGTAGGTAGACAATGGAAACTCTTCAAACCCAATTACAACAACTCAAACAAATGATTGACTCGCATCACCACATTGTTACTCTGACCGGTGCGGGTATTTCAACGTCCGCCGGTATCAACGACCTGATTCACACCTCGCGCGAAACCAGTAGCACACTCGCTTCTGAAGCTGTACTAGAGTCTGATCCTGCTCGCTTCTATCAATCGATGCATCAGAATTTTCTCGATCCGATTTTTAATAATGGCCCCACTGTTGCCCATCGTGCACTCGCCCAATTGGAAAAGAGCGGTTACTTGGATGCCGTTGTGACGACAAATGTGGACTATCTGCATGAACTGGCGGGCAATACCAAAGTCGCTGATATTTGGTACAGTTTCAACGAAACTATTGCCTCACCGGTAAACATGAATATTCAATTGAAACGTTGAATCAACCCGGCATCCCGCGCTGTCCCGTTGACGGCACCTTGATTTCACCCGGTCCGACTTATCATCACATCGGGACTTCGCAAACCGCCATCCAAAACGCCATCAAGTGGATGGACTCGGCCGACCTGGTACTCGTGATTGGCTCCAACGGTTACTACGATCGCGTGAACACCCAGGTCCCAATGATTCAGATTAATCCTGAGCCAACCGAATTCGACCGGCAGGCCACACTCAACATCCGAGCGACGGCTGATGAGGTCCTGAAAGATTACGTGAATTAAATAGCTGGCGTTGAGATTTAAACTTGCCTATATAGTTAAAGGGCCATGGACGGTTTGTCCATGGCCCTTTGCAATGTCTAAAGAAGTTCCCCAAAATTTATTTCCAGTGTCCGAGCATTGTTTTTTGATTTTCTGGATCCAGATAGTAAATTGAACCCTCTACATCGGCAACAAATAATAATAGGTATTCGGTTCATCGCCTTTATACCAGAATTTAACCTTAAAGCCGCCAGCACCAGTTTCTTCCACATCACTATCACTCATCACATCCCCTAAAGCGGGATTTTCAAGTTGTAGCACATATTGGTTAAACAGCTGAGCCGTCAACTCAGACGTCAAAGTTTTACCTTCTGTACTGGTAGCGTTCGACTTGATTTGTGGATATTGTTTAGCCAATTCCACACCTAACCATCCGATATCCGCGCCGATTGCTTCGCCTTCGTGTGACTTATCGACAATCACCTTATCTGGCACCTGCTCTAAACCAGCCATGGTATAGCCACTATCTGGCCCCATGCTGTCGACAATCCTTTGACGCAACTGCTCAGCGGTCGCATGAACAGCGGCATCATCTTTTGGCTTGCACTTGAAGCACTCGCCTGTTTACGCGTGCTTGTTGCGTTTGATTGGCTGCTAGCAGATGCGGCGGCCTGATCGCGTTGATTCTTTGCCTTCTGCAGTAATTTTTCAGCATTTGGCTTCAATCGTTTGAGATAAGGCTTCTCACTCCAGACAATGGCCTGGACTTTCTTGACGACAGCTGCTGCCGGTGCCTCTGCTTTTAACTGCGCTGAGATAGCCTTGTCCAATTGTTGATACTCACCCAGTCAGCTTTGGTTGTCTTTTGTAACTGGCTGAGTTTCGCATCTAAACTCTTCGCACCGTGTTTCACTTTCATACCTTGAGCAACTGTCTTGACCGCTTTTTCCGGATTGCCATCAGCCAACTGCTTATCGGTGTTCACATACGATTGTGCCTGCTTCAGATAAGCCGTTGCCTTTTTGTCCTTTGGCTTCTGATCCAACGCATTCGTAAAGTAAGTCACCGCCCGGTCCATCTCATCTTCAGCGACAGCATTTAAGCCCTTGCTGATGGAACTGTCGTAACCTGTATTCTCGCTCGACTGCGCATTGCTACGACAAGCCGTCAGACCGATTGCAATCACTGTGAACAATGCGGTAAGACCTAATGTTTTAAAAATTGTCTTCGTCATTAGCGTCTATGACCAGTACAAAGGATTGTATGGGTTCAGTTGTGGATACTTGTGCGCCAAGGTAATAATAATGGCGCCCACCCCCGCCTTGGTACCTGTGGATTCTTTAATCGTCATATTATCCAAATCAGAATCCGCAATCTCATCCAAAATATCAGCCGGAACGCCATAATTAGCCGCCATCAATCCCCGAATTTCGTTTGGTGTGACATCACTAAAGATATTCCTGCGCGCATACTTACCATCTAACCACTGATTCGTACCCACGCGATACCACGTCTTGCCATTCACAACACTCGTCGCATCATACTTCCAATCAGTCCCATTCTTGAGATACTTGGCAGGACTTGTTGCCTTGCCATTAGGACTTTGACGCAATAATACGCTATAGCCAGGCACATATTTGATGGTCAACATACCGTGGATTGTCTTCATAGGTGCGGCCGTCTTGAAGTAAGTGCCCTCAGCCCATTGATTGGTGCCCAATTTGTACCAAGTAACACCGTTGACCACTTTGGTCTGACTAAACTTCCAACTGGTGCCATCCATCAACTTGCGCCCAGCAATCGGCTTCTTGTTCGCATCTGGTGAATTCCAGAGTGCGATTCCGTAACCTTTCACATAATAAACAGTCGCAACCCCACTAGCGGCGCTGACCTGTTGCGTATTGAGCTGCGTCCCCAGCGCTAAACCCACGACGCCCCCACCGTCAATAAGACGTTCGTCATTGTTTGACTAATCTTCATTCTGATCTCCTCCATCTGTATAACAGAATATTGTGACTACCACTATCATAGCCACCTCTAGGACAGTTATTGTCTATGTCGCTCGATTAGTTCAAATTTTGCCCAAATAACCGACTGTTCCTAACCTGATCTAAAAAAGCCCGCTATCTCAACCGAGACAGCGAGCTTTTACTTGTTCTATTTCTTGTATTGGTTAAGATAACGACTAGCCAATAGCTTGTGGAACTTCACGCCCAACGTTGGTTGGCAGCATCAATGTCATCGTACATCGCCGTCGTAATCTTGTTTAACAGCGGAATCAACTGATCCAATTCATCTTCAGAAAGTACATTTACAAATGGTGGTACCTCTTGAGCAGCCGCTTCAACTTCCTGGCGGCCCGCATCCGTCAGATTAACCACGTTCACTCGCCGATCTTCCTGCGATTTGGTCAAGGTGACTAGTTCGCGTTTTGCCAATTTAGAGACAAATTCACTCACGGCCTGGGGCGAAATACCTAACCGTGCCACGAGTTCGCGCTGAGATAAGTGGTCCTCATCAGTCAGGGCCAATAATATTTTGCCTTGGCCCTCAATGGTCAAACGTGGCCGGGCCTGCTTCACAATGTCATCATAGATTTTGCTGAGCTGCTCATACTCTGCAAGCTTGCCTGCAGCTAATTCCACTTTGGCTGTATTTGCCATGATTAACCTACCCCTTCGTCATTTCTATCAGTATACACCATTTCAGAAGCCTCTATTCAGGCCCCTTGATATTTTTAATCAAGTCCCTTGACAATTTATTCAAGGGGCTTTACTATATATTTGTTCAAGGGGCTTGATTATATAACTAGGAGGCAAAAATATGGATAGCGATACTGCAATTAAAGTCACAGACGTTCAAAAAAGCTTTGCCCAGAAACAGGTCGTGCGGGATATTTCCTTCACCGTCAAACGTGGCGAGATCTTTGGATTACTCGGACCAAACGGCGCCGGGAAAACCACACTCATAAAAATGATGACAACCCTTTTGCGCCCGGACCAAGGCAACATTATGTTGAATGGGTATAGCACGGCCAAGCAGAGCCAATTAGCGCGCAGACAATTTGGCGTGACTGGACAAGCAACGGCCATTGACCAAGATTTAAGTGCCCGGGAGAATCTTTTGATTTTTGGTCAACTAAACGGCCTTTCTAGTAAAGACGCCAGAGCTCGCGCGGCCGAGTTATTGACTGATTTTGATTTAATCAACTCTGCAGACCAAGCATTAGAAACATTTTCTGGTGGGATGCGCCGGCGCTCGGACCTTGCCGTTAGTCTGATTGGCCAACCCAACATTCTATTCTTGGACGAGCCCACCACTGGCCTAGATCCCAGAACACGAACGCAGATGTGGCAAGCCATTCAAAATTTAGTTGCCACCGGTTCAACGGTGTTTTTAACAACCCAATATTTGGAAGAAGCAGACCGACTAGCCGACCACATTGCACTCATTGACCACGGCAAACTCATTGCGCTCGGGACGCCCGATGACCTTAAGCAGCAGGTTGGTGGTATGCAGTTGCGGCTAACGTTATCTGACTCAAGCCGGGTGGCACAAGCACAAACAATCATTCAGACAAGCTTAAATCAACCTGCCAGTATCAGCAATCAAACCCTGATCGCGCCACTTGGCAGTACCGGCATTCAGGCAGTCACCACAATTTTGAATCAACTTCAAGGTGCTAGCATCGCAATCAGTAATCTTAAAATCGAGTCGCCTTCATTGGATGATGTCTTCTTCAAGATGACGGTCGGTAAAAATTAAAGGGAGGTATAACCATGCAAGCAGCAACACAAAGAAATCATGCTATGCGGGACGTTCTCACTATGACACACCGTAACTTACTAAAGACACTACACAATCCGGATAATATCAGCGATGTCATTATTCAGCCCATTATTTTCACCTTACTGTTTGGTTATCTCTTCGGTGGCGTTATTGCCGGCAGTGTCCACGCCTACTTACCCATGCTGGTCTCCGGCATAATGGTCCAAAGTATCCTCAATGCCGCATCGGGCTCGGGTCAACAACTGCGTGAAGACATTAATAGTGGTATCTTCGACCGCTTTAAGACCATGCCCATCTCTCCAATTGCGCCATTAGCTGGGCAACTCGTTGGGGATATTCTCCGCTTGTTGCTCTCCGGTATTATGGCAATTGTGACGGCGGTGCTGATGGGGTGGCGGCCAGAAGTCAGCTCTTCTGCGCTGATTGTCGCAACACTATTAGCCATTTTCATCGGTTGGGCAACCTCATGGATTTTTGCGCTGGTGGGTCTGTTGGTCAAGAACGCAGAGTTAATTGGGAGCTTCTCCATGATTATCATCTTGATACTGACCTTTCTATCCAATGCGTTTATTCCAATCAAAACATTGCCGAACTTCTTGCAACCCATCGTCAATATTAATCCTGTCAGCGTGACAATTAGTGCAATCAGAACCATTTTAAAAACTGGCAACTGGAGTGGCAACGCAACAATGGTCCTCATCAGTGGGGTGATTATCATTCTGATTTTTATGCCGCTCACCATTCTTGTCTACCAGCGGCGTGATTAATTGCTGCCAAAAAAGAAGTCTGTGCTGTCCCTTTTGGACGAGTACAGACTTCTTTTTATTATCCCTGACTGATGGCGATTGAATCGTGTTCGTATTGCGCATCATTCAGAATTAATTTGCTGATAAAATCAGCGACAGACATTCTGGAGATGGGTTGTGCACTTGGCCGAATGCGATCATTGCGACCATCCACCACAACATTTTCAACCACTGGTGCATCGGTCAATGCATTGGGCCGAATAATCGTGGCATTCAATTCCGGTGCCTGATCGATGATATCTGCTCCCACGCGTTCGTCACCAAAGTAGGAATTGGGATCATCGTAACGCCCATAGATTTGGGTAGCGCGAGCCAAGCCTTCATCGGTTGATTCTTCCCCATAGATACCAGCAGTTGCGACCCAAATCAGACGCTTAACGCCGGCATTGATCATCGCTTGGCGCACTGTTTTGGCCATTTCCGCCATGCGGTCCGGGCCCAAGTTAGAATACACGAGGTCCTGTCCCTTCATCGCTTCAGTCAATTGGGCCACATCCAAGGCATCCCCCTGAATAATTGTTGCAGGTGACTTATCACCAATCAGTTTCTTGGGACTGCGAACAAAGAGCGTCAAGTTCACTTGATCCTTGAGATTATCTGTTACCATCTGGGCAATGTTGCCGCTTGCCCCTAAAATCAATACATTTTTCATAATGACCTCCTAGTCAAACGTGATGACGATTTTACCATTCGTGTGGCCTGTCTCACTGAGATGATGTGCTTCAACCAACGAAGCTAGTGAGAAAGGCAGCTGTTCAGCTATGACAGATCGCAATGCGCCTTCCGCCATCAATGTCGCGAGGTATGCTAATTGTTGACCATCTGGACGTAGCCAAATCGACTGATAGTGCTTGCCTTCTTCTTGAGCCAAGCGAACCCCTTCAGGCACTGTGCCAGTGATTGAAATCTGCTTGCCACCTGTTTTCAAATAGCCGATTGCATCAACTGCGCTCTGTCCACCTATTGTATCAAGAACCAAATCCATATTGCTTATCTGAGCCATCGCAGCCGCATCGTGATAATCGACAACGACATCTGCGCCTAAGTCGTGCAATAACGCGTCATTCTTTGGACTCGCGGTGGTCCACACTTCTGCGCCCGCGTGCTTAGCCAACTGGATGGCATACGTGCCAACACCACCAGCACCGGCCTGAATCAGTACGCGCTGACCTTGTTGCAACTCACCGTGTTCAAACAGACCCTGCCATGCAGTCAATCCAGCCAGTGGCACAGCTGCCGCTTCAGCGAAGGACACATTCTCTGGCTTGTGCGCCAAGAGATGATCATCCACAGCCACAAATTCAGCATAAGTCCCTTGCCGCGTCGTATCAGGGCGCGCAAACACTTCATCGCCCACATGCCAGTCGGTGACATCCGCGCCAACTTCAGTAATAATGCCGGCAATATCCCAACCGACAACAATCGGAAACTGCCAGTCAAACATCTGCTTCAAGTAACCTTCCCGCAGCTTCCAATCAATTGGGTTGATCGACGTTGCCTTTGACTGCACTAAGACTTGATGTGCCCCTATTTCGGGTACGGGCAAGTCCATGAGTGATAATTTATCGGCTGAGCCATATTCATTAAATGCGATTGCTTTCAAATTCATCCACCTTTTCCTTTTCATCAGTCGTGCGCGACCAATCACAGCAACGTCGATTACTCAATGCTGTCTGTGAGCTCGCTGATTAACTCATTATTGATTTTTAACGCCTCACGATATTTCTCGATATCGATGTGACTACCCTTAATCGCGTCGGTCACAGCCGCCAGTACGCAATCACGTTTTAGCAGCACCATCGACTGTGAGACTGACAACAAGTTGCCGCTTGTCTGCAGGGTCGCGATGCCGCGTCAACCAGCCGGCTGTCTCTAAGCGCTTGAGCAACGGCGTCAACGTATTGCTCTCCAAATTCAACTGCTTACCGAGTTGATTCAGGGTCTGATTGTCCTGTTCCCACAGTGACAGCATGACAATATATTGCGGATACGTCAGATCAAATGTCTTGAGCGCCGTTTGATAGAACTTATTGAACATCCGCGTCGCATTGTACACCGAAAAGCAGAGCTGGTTAGCTAAATTCATGTCGTTTGGTTCCACGTTGTCCCTCCAATCAATCGTGCGCGATGTATTCCAGTATACACGTTTCAAGAAACGAAACAACCTCAACCAAATAAAAGGAAGCTGCGGCAAAAGACGTTGAGAATGAGGATTAGTCAATAATGTATGCAAAAAATAAGAGGCTGTGACAACCCGCAGGGGTTATGTCACAGCCTCTTTTCTAAATCCGCTTAGTCTTGGATCGGTTTGCTATCAACGTTTGCCCGATCCGCCGCACTGTTACTAGAAATCTGCATTTTCATGGTCACTGTTGCTGAGCCCCAACTGTTTTTCCATGTGCCAAAACTGACGCGACTCCCATTGACGCTATATGGAATCTTGTTGCCCCAGATTGTCAGGTAGTGGCTGTCCAATGAGTAACTCCGACTGCTGACGCCAACATAATTACCCAGCCCAGTCATCCGTACAGTGTTACCATTCTTGAAGTAACCATATTGATACCCATCATGAACCAAATTTTGAGGTGTCTTTGGATTATTCATTGCTTTATCAACGGGAATTCCGTTATACAGCACTGGCATAAATGAAAAAGCTTTCCCCTGCAAGTATGTTGCCGCGATGTCTCTGTTTGTTTTGGCATATCCCATTGCCGCGTACTTACCGGCTAACCATTGATTCGTGCCTACGCGATACCACGTTTGCCACTGACCACACTGGTGCCGGTGTACTTCCAGTTAGTACCATGCTTGAGGTATTTTGCTGGACTTGTTGGCTTGCCATTCGGTGCTTGGCGCAAGAGCACACTGTAGCCCGGTACGTAATTGATATGCAGCACACCACTCACATTTTTGACCGGTGCGGATGTCTTAAAGTAGATACCCGAAACCCATTGATTGGTCCCAACCTTATACCAAGTCACACCGTTGACCACCTTGGTCTGACTAAACTTCCAACTGGTGCCATCCATTAACTTG
This sequence comes from Lacticaseibacillus saniviri JCM 17471 = DSM 24301, assembly GCF_001311785.1. GTDB lineage: Bacteria > Bacillota > Bacilli > Lactobacillales > Lactobacillaceae > Lacticaseibacillus > Lacticaseibacillus saniviri. The sequence goes on from NZ_BBBX01000003.1 coordinate 37,944, forward strand.
CGACCAGCGATTGGTTTCTTGTTCGCATCTGGTGAATTCCAGAGTGCAATGCCATAGCCCTTCACATAATAAACCGTGGCCACACCACTTGCGGCACTTACCTGTTGCGCGCTGAGCTGCGTTCCCAGCGCTAACCCCAGTACCGCACCAGCGGTTAGCAGTGCCTTGGTCATTGTTTGACTGATCTTCATCCTAATCTCCTCCATTTGTACATCAGAATATTGTAACCGAGACTATCATAACCATTGCTAGGACACTGGCTGTCCAGGCTGTTGATTTATTTACCTGCAAAATAAAAAGAGCTGATGACAACCAATCAGCTCTATATTTGGATGTGTTTAATCGATGTTCAGTTGCCCTTGTTTCTGCTGTTGGAGCATATCGATTTTGTGCGTTAAAAATTCTTTTGTTGGGCAATTTCGGCGATTTTTTGATCCAAAGTGGCATCCAGCTGACGCAAGAATGCAATGCCCTCATCATAATCAGGGTTTGCCTGTGACATTTCTTGGTCAAACCACAGCGCTTCTTTCACTGACGCCCCTAATCGTCGCATGTGCACCACTCGGTTGACCGCTTCGAGATCAGCTTCCGAGTAGTGGCGAATGCCGTTGTCATCGCGTTGAATCGATGGCAACAGGTTCACGCTTTCGTAATAACGCAGCGTATTTTTTGACACATGAAACTTCTGAGCTACTTCAGCAATTGTATACATTAAAAACCCTCCATCTTTCGCTTGCGTTAGTGTAACACGAACGTGCTATACTCGCACTTGTCTTATTGATAGCAGCGAATAAAGAGAGGAACTTAATTGATGACAAATACAACAATTAGCTTAGTAACCGGCGCCAATCGCGGCATGGGGTTAGAAATCGTGAAAGAACTCGCAACAGCGGGCCAAACTGTCCTGCTGGGATCACGCGACCTCAACAAGGGACAAGAAGCTGCCCAAAAACTAGCAGCTGAAGGCCTCGCCGTTGAAGCCATTCAACTGGATATTACCGACACAGACGCAATCACTCGCGCAGTCGACTTTGTGAGCAACAAGTACGGCCGACTCGATGTTTTAATCAATAATGCTGGTGCCTCTTTTGACAAATTCCAGGATCCATCTATTCTCAAATTGGATGTGATTCGCCGTGAGTTTGAACTGAATGTCTTCGGCACCATTGATATGACCCAACAGTTCATTCCGTTGTTGAAGAAGAGTCCAAACGCAAAAATCATTAACATCTCGAGTATGATGGGCTCATTAACTGAAGCTTTGAATCCACAGTCTAGCGTCTACAACGCATCATCCATGGGCTATCAAGCAACCAAGTCCGCCCTCAACATGTTCACAGTTCAATTAGCCAAAGAATTCCAGCGCAAAGATATTCCAATCACCGTCAACGCCATCGATCCCGGCTTAGTGGCCACCGAATTTGGCGGAACCAGTGCTGATTCCGCCTTAGAATACGGTGCACAGCCTGTTGAAGTCGGTGTTGCGCGGACCGTTGAACTCGTGACATCACCTGATAACGACATTACCGCGACCTTTAGTAATACCCACGGTGAAGTTAACTGGTAATATCGAATCAGTTTTGAGTCACACAAAAATCCCTGACCTCAGTTTCGAGATCAGGGATTTTTCATTGCTTATTCTTCTGCATCCGGTGTGACTAAGCCACCAGCCATATTATGCATATCTGGCCCATCAGCGGTCACAACCAACTGTTCATTCACGAACGCCATGAGGCCGAGGTCGCTCAATTCGCGGCCATACCCAGAGTTTTTAACCCCACCGAATGGCAGTTCTGGTAATGATGCCATGAAGTTGTTCACAAAGACCATCCCGGTTTCAATTTGGGTGGCCACTTCTTCGCCGTGCTTGGCATCACCACTAAACACGATACCGCCCAGGCCGTATTGGGAATGGTTGGCGAGCTCAATGGCTTCTTCTTCGGAATGTACCTTGTACACCTGCGCCACGGGGCCAAACATTTCGGTCCGCGCTGCTGGATTATCCAGCGAGATATTGGTCAAAATTGTTGGCATGAAGAACTGTCCAGGCAAGTCATAGGATTCATTGCCATACGCCACCACTGCACCAGCAGCCACGGCTTCATCCACTTGTTTTGCAGTTTTTCCTTGGCCTTCTTGGTATTCATCGGTGCCAAGGTCGTTGCTGGGTCCATGGGGTCACCCGGTTTCACAGCCGCAAAATTCTTTTTGAGGTTCTCTAAGAATTCGTCATACACGTTATCCATCACGATGAATCGTTTAGAAGAGGTACATACTTGGCCCGCGTTGTATAACCGTGCACGCCAAGCAATATTATTCACGTCTTCCATGTTGGCATCATCAAGCACCACGAACACATCCTGGCCGCCGAGTTCCAGCGTGCTCTTCTTGAGATTCTTGCCGGCCTCTTCAGCCACAGAACTCCCGCCGCGTTCAGAACCGGTGAGTGCCACACCCTGAATACGCGGATCAGCGATGACATCCGCAACCTGATCGTAGCTCATAAAGACGTTGGTCAGCGCGCCTTTTGGAGCACCGGCTTCAAGCACGATATCGGCGAATGCTTGCGCTGACCACGGAATGTTGGCAGCGTCACGCAGAATCATCGGGTTCCCCACCATGAAGTTAGGCGCGAATACGCGCATGATTTGATAGTACGGGAAGTTCCATGGCTCAACCGCTAAGATCACGCCGGTCGCATGCTTATAAACCTTTGCTTCACCGTGCACCTGACTCTCAATCGTTGTCGGTTGCAGGAATTCCTCAGCGTGGTCAGCAAAATAATCGGCAATGATGGCACAGAGTTCTACTTCGCCCTTTGATTCACCAATCAGCTTCCCCATTTCACGCGTCGCAATCTCAGCTAACTCTTGGGAATGGTCACGGATGCCTTGCGCAATCATGTGAAGCGTCTTCGCCCGGTCTTGAATGGTCTGGTGCTTCATCTCATAGTAGAGCTTGTCGGCGGTTGTGATTGCCGCATCGATTTCCTGGTCAGTCGCGTCATCAAAAGTCTTCAACACTTCATTATTATATGGATTAATGGTTTGTCTTGGCATAAGTCTTCTCCTTCATATCGGGTCCTGTCACAATGAATCTCTTCATCGCAGCTTCATCAGTTGCACAATTCATGTCGTTTATCGGATCACTCAGGCGTATTGAAAAAACTCCCTCCAGTCTATCAAGTTCCCCCATATTTAACAGTCAAATATTTTCTGGTACTGCTTTCATTGTAGTGCATTCACGGACCGAAAAACAATTTCCATGCGTTATAGCCCATTTTACACAGGTGATTGCCATCGTGATTGGTTATTCAAAATACTAACTGGATAAAAAGCAAGTTAATTGCACTTCAAGACTGCGGATGTATACTTACTTTAGTTACTGATTATATTCTTAAGGAAGCGGTGATGATATGAAAGCACAACACGTCATGAACTATCTATTGATGGGGTTTCTATTATTTGTCAGCGTCTCACGTTTGTTCACATTACCGATTGGGTTCAAGTTTTGGCTGGCGTTGTTGGCGACCGTTATCTTCGCGCCCCTGATTATTATCAGCATCATCCGCGATGTCCGAGCGCCGCATCAATCTGATTCACTTTAAATATGGCTTTAATTCGCAATGTTTGACATGGTAGCATGACTCAATCAAATTATTTGTACACTAGTCATTGAGGACGCAAAAAAGACAGTCTCTGTGGAGACTGTCTTTTTGATGTAGCGTTATTCTTCTGTCATAACCACGACTTTGCCAAAACTATCATGCTGGTCAAGGGCGTCCTGCGCCTCGCCAACTTGATCCAAATGAAAGACCTTTGCTGGTTTGACATCGATTTGATGATCATCAATCAGCTTGAATAGTTCACTGACTGTCTGGGAGGTAATATCAACACCAGAGCTAAAGGTTGTCAAATATCGGCCTGAAGGGACGCCGCCAAATGGATCAAAGTCTGGAATTGTCCAAACACCATCCAGCGCACCCGTTAGGCAAAGGATGCCCCCACGATTCAGGTAACTCAATGAATCAACAAGGCTGTCTGCACCGGTCATTTCTAACACTTTGTCAACCGTCTCATCCGTGGCCAGTTCACCAGACTGATCTTCAATGACCGTATCAACCCCAACCGCACGCAACTGATCTGCTTTTTGCAAATTACGAGTCGTCGCAAACACTTTTACAGTTGGTTGCATGGCCTTGGCTAGCTTAGCTGCCGCAACGCCGACGCCACTGGTGCCGCCGCGAATCAACAATTTATCATGAGCAGCCAACTTCAAATTGAGTAAAGACCCATAAGCGGTTAAGAACGTTTCAGGTACGGCCGCTAATTCGGGCCAGCTCAGCTGCGTCGTCACGGGATAAATGTTCTCATTGTGCGTCAAAACATATTCAGCATAACTGCCATCATATTCGCGCCCCATGCCCCCTTGCACGGTCACAACTGTTTGGCCCACAGGTAATCGCACACTATCGGTTGTTTCTACAATCTCACCAACCGCTTCAATGCCTATCACTCTTGGAAACTTGACCGTTGGTGACCCACCATTGCGGGTAATAATTTCTGCACGATTAATGCCAAAACCCTTCACTTTAATGAGTGACCAACCCGGTTTAACTGCTGGCGTTGGGATATCTTCCAACACCAAGTGACTTGAATCACCAGACGTGTGCACAACTGCTGCCTTCATCAAAACTGCCACCCTTCAATTACGTTCCTCATCAAACCAAGCCATGAGACCTTCACACATGAATGAAATCCGCGATTATTTGATCCACGCTTCAGCCTTATCATACACTGGCTTGACTGTTTCCGGCTTATCGGAACCGATGCCATCATTGTCAATCTTGCCGCCAGTCTTAATGCGCGTGTAAGCCAGCCAGCGATAAGAGACGCGCAATCCTGCAACCAGTTCCTGATCAATGTTCAAATCTACCCCCGGAATCACTGGCATTAAAGTATCAGCATTATTGATACTGGTCAAATCACTGATTTTCCAGACATCGCCACGTTTCTCAACACGATAAACCAACGTCATGAATGATTCCACGATTGCTTCATTGCTTGATAATGTCACCCAATGTTTAGTGGTTGATGAGACCTCGACGTAGGCCCGAGAACCATTTGGTAAACCAATGGTGTGCCATAGGTGCCGACCATTGGTTTGCTGTAATCAAAATCAACGGGATGTTGACCGACAAATGTGTCGTGAGCAAGCCCTGTTGACCAACTCGTCGTGACCGTGGCATCATCCCAATAGGAATCTGCCAGTGCGGCATCTTGATGCTTCCCCCGCGCTGACCGTTCCTTCAATACTAATTGACTAATCGCTTCAAAGTCTGTCATGGTGAGCCTCCCAAATCAATTGTGTTATCTAGAACCGTTTTCACTTGAATCCAGTGTAGCACAGTGAACTCAATCAACAACATGCCGTTGACTCAACATTTCAAATGGATTGTCACGCTAGTCTCATGTCGAAATGCAACAGTAAAAGTCGCTCGAAATACTACTCATATTGCCTTTTTGAAAATCTTTTCTTTGCGGGTGGCACTATTCCTTTTTCACAGTAACCATGGTGGATTAACCACAAAGCGAGCCCCCAGAGTGGAAAATTCCAACTCTAGGGGCTCGTTTTTTCTAACGATTTAAATGAGAGAACAACTTACGCATTTTTCTTAGGTTGCTTCAAAGCCAGTGCAAACACTACCCCAACGACACCAATGATCGTCGCGATAATCAATGAAGCTTGCGCACCACTGACCAAGGCCAGATGCATGCCATGACCATAAGCGGCTGGATCAGTCTTCAACAAGCTAGCACTTGGTGAAGCGGCGGTAGCCTTGGACTGCATCACAGACACGAGGACGGCGGTCCCAATTGCGGCACCAACCTGGCGGACCACGTTGTTTGCCGCGCTACCGTGACTAATCAGGTCTGGTGTGAGGCCCTGCATACCCAGCGTACCTGCTGGCATCATGGCAAACGCCAAGCCGACGTTACGGAGCGCATAGACAGCGACTAATTCCCAAATGGGTGTCGTTAACGTCAACCGGCTGAGTAATAATGTGCTCAATGCCATGACGATGATCCCGAAGACAACAATCTGTTTGCCTTTATTCTTCTGGACCAATTGACCAGATATTGGGGCCAATAAGAACATCACAACGGCACCGGGTAATAGGGTCAATCCTGATTGTAACGCGGTCAAATCACGCGCATTTTGCAAGTAAACGGGCAGAACGAATTCAACGGCCACCATACTGATCTGTGTAATGGCACTAATGATTGCCGCAACGGTGAAGTTACCACTCGTAAAGACCTTCAGGTTCAACATTGGGTCGTCGACGACTAATTGCCGCCAAATGAAGAGCCCAATGACCACAAATCCGCCTACAATCGGTAAAAGCGTGTGAGCGTTAGTCCAGCCATAATCTGAAACCATTGAAGCGCCATAGAGCACGCCACCAAACCGACCGTTGAGAAGACAACTGACCAGAAATCCAGCTTGGTGGCCTTATGTGGCACCACATCAGCCATGAAGAATAACCCTAAGACAAAGGCAATGGCAACAACAGGTGCAACAATCCCAAAGATAGCGTGCCAGCCGAGATTATCCACCAGATAACCACCCAAAGTAGGTCCAATGGCAGGCGCAATCCCAAAGACAAGACCCAAAAGTGTTGTTGGCGTCCCGCGATTCTCCTTAGGATAAACGGAGAACAAGATTGTCATGGTTAACCCACTCAAGACCCCACCACCGACTGCTTGAAGTAGCCGACCAACCAACAGGGCTGTGAAATTACCCGAGAAAGCCGCCACTATCGATCCGACTAGAAACACACCTAAGGAGCTGGTGACTAACCATTTTGTATTGAAGCGATCAGCCATCCACGCAGAGATAGGGATAAGAATACCACCGATTAACGAGTAACCCGTTGAGAGCCATTGGACTGTCGATAAATCGACTTTAAATGCGTCAATAATGCTTGGTTGGGCCACAGACAGAATTGTCTGATTGAGCATCGTGACAAACGCGCTCAAGATAACCACTAACACTAACATTGTCCGATTATAACGGACATTTGTCTTTTCCATTTCAATACCATCCTCAAAAAATATAATGCAACTCAGGCGCCTAAGTTGTTGATATAGAGGATTATACCCATCGTACTTAGTTTGTCAACATCTTAGCTAACTAATTTGTTAATTGAGTTTGCGGTATAATGAAATCATTGAACAATCAGGAGGAAAAACAATGTCTAAAGCCGATGAAATTAATATTTTGATGAGATCGATTATGCTGTACGAACAACATTTCTTTGAAGACCAAGTCGCTGCATTCAACATCACCCGCTCTCAAGCGCAAACCTTGGGCTATCTCGAGGAACATCCAGGGGTCAACCAGCGACAGATTGCCGATCACTTTTCTCACCGCGAGGCCAGCGTGTCTGGTGTGTTGCGCAATCTAGAAAAGGCAGGCTACATTGAAAAACATGTGAGCACCGGCACCCAAGATCGCTCAAAGAAAATTTATCTCACTCGCAGTGGACAGGACCTATCGCAACAATTACGAACCAGCTTCAATACAACGAATGACCAGAGCATTGGCGGCTTGAGCGATAGTGAGATTGATGTCTTACTTGACCTCCTGACAAAAATCCATAACCACCAGACTAACTGAATAGCTTCAAAGCAAATCTGACAGTAGACCGCCCTTCTCTAGAGCCAACATGACTTTCGCCGCAATCATCTATTGCAACATCGAATTAAAATTAACCTAATCCCTTTTTTCTCATTGACATGCACACAGCATAAGGATAATATTACATTGTTGAGTCAAATGTTACAAAATTGTTACAGGCGAATAATTCTGTACCGTACATATTGGCTAAAACCAAGGAGGAGTTTAATAATGGGTATGAAGCGAACAATTTTCACAGCACTAACAGCAGCGGCGTTACTTGGGGCGGGGGTCTCATTCGCTGGTACAAGTAGTACACCTGTCAATGCAGCAACATCAACACAGCAGTCCAATGATACTGGTAAGGTATTGATTAATTACATCCCAGGTTATGCCATTGCGGTTTGGAACAGTCCAAATAGCAGCAATCAACATGTGACTGGTAAGTTCTTAAAACATGGCACTCAAGTGAACTATACTGCGACTGATCGGAATTCAAACAACGGTATTGTCTGGTACCAGATTGGCAAGAACCAGTGGATTAAGTCTGCTTACATAGCCCCTTTTGGATCACTCGCTAAGACAAATGTGCGAAGCCTGACAGTCACTTATGTCCCTGGGTATTCCATTGCGGTTTGGAACAGCCCGCTGAATAGTCGGAAGGCATTAGCAAAGAAGCTCAAGAATGGCAGTACTTGGAAAACTTACAGCGCTGCCCAGGTCGGACAAGATCTTTGGTATAATCTCGGTGGCAATCAGTGGGTGAACGTCCACTACATCACGCTCAATGACACCAAGTAACCACGCATCAACTGTCATATAGGTACTTAAAAAGAGCATCTGAATCAATAATCCTCGTGGACTTCGATTCGGATGCTCTTTATTTGCGCGATTAAATCAGTCAGCCGCAATCACGTCTGCACACATGTTAAGCGATACTGCGCTTCGTGAATAACCAATGGCCATCAATCAATGCTAACGTATGGGTGATCTGAGCCACCGAGACCGTCTGCAATGAGTCCCTATCAATAATCAATAAGACGGAAGTTGCCGTCGCGGTTGTGGCGGTCAAATTCTGAACGAGAACAGAATTCGTCAGATGAAGTGTCCGTCCTTCTTTTTGCCAAACATCTTGGACCATCTGCTTGAGTGCTTCGTGTCCTGTGGCAGTCCCTTGTGTGCCCTCAATGGCCCCATCTTCAGCAAATAATGCGACATACCCTGCCGCATCCTTCTGCCCTGCCAACTGATCGGCTTGTGTAATCAGCTGCATAATCGTTAACAAATCATCACTTTGACTCATATTTTGCCCTCCTCGTGAAAATCACTTAATTCAATTCAATATTTTGCAGGACTATTCTTCACTTGTGAAATCGCGTCTGTCTGTATACTTATGCGCCCGAATTTTTCTTCCTTTTGCGGTCAAAAGCCGAAGAGCCAACCACGATACCACCAGCCATCAACGGGGTTAAGATGACGCCACTAACTTCCACCTTTGAACTGGAAGTCATTCGCCCCTGTAATGATGGAATAATTTGATTCCGATATAAATCAACAGGCCAATAGCAAACAATGATAAACCTATGCTCGGCCACATGAGCCAACTCGCAAGATATTTTGATCCAATCCCCAAAAGAAGCGCAACCAAAGATATTATCCAGAAAATCAGCCACAGTTTTTCATTTCACCGCCTCCAACGTATTTTTGCACCCCTGCTTCGGTCTTGATCGACTTTATAACACATTGGTTCGCATGATCTTGTGACAGCCGGTACAAAGTGAAACAGCTATTTCTCCAGGCTGATGACTGAAGGCCCCACTCATGGCACGCTTCAGATAAGTGTCAAAATCGCATTGTTGAACATGTGCACCAAAATCGAATCCCGAAGTTTGCCGGTGACAGTATAAACATAACCTAGGACCAAACCAGCAAAGGTGTACATCAGCCATGCAATTAAGTCTCTGGTGTGCACAACACCAAAGATAGCGGCCACAATAATAATCACAATCCACCGCCGTTTTGTGCTCTTAGAATAATTCCAAAGGTTCATCAAAATCCCTCTAAACAGTAACTCTTCGACAATGGGTGCCGTGAATGCACTTGTTAAATACTCGGTGACCGGACTCAATGCGGATGCTTGTTGATCCTCTTGTACATTGCTCGGTAATGGGATGAGCTTCGCAGACACCAAGAAATCAAAACCAAACTGAAAGATTAAAAATAACCCAAATCCCAAAACAATCAGCTTCACTTCTCGGCGGTCAAAATGCGAAAATGTCGTGCGCATTAACGCCCGCATTGAGGTTTGGCTCGCACGTGCGTGTAACCAAACTAGTATCAGTATCAACACACCATAGAGCACAATATAAGTTGGCAGCACGGTTACCATATTATCGACAGGCTTACGCGCACCAAGGGTCAATACAGCCTGCTGGACTAGTAGATACGAAATAAACATCGCAATCCAAACAATCGTCCATATAGTTCCTCTGATGACTCGCCACAATCTTGCCATTATCATCCCGACCTATTCCATTACTCGACCGCACGTTGCTCATGCGTCAAATTTGTAACCTCCGCGCTAAGCATCAGTTTTCAACTTGAATTCTAGCACAATATGGTCGTTTCACCTTTGATAAACCACTCACTGGTCGCGTTGATGGCGATTTTCCTCCACCCATCCAGAGACAAATCAACTAAATCTAGGCCTTCAAATCCCAGCTCGAGAAAGAAAAATATTCCCCCAAAAAGAAATGTTCTAATTTAAAAAGTATTAAAGCAATTTGAGCAAAGAGATGAGTTATCATAAGTCATAATGATTAAATTTCAGTTCAACAGTAGCATAAAAAATTGCAGTATTAATTAATGTACACTTTTAACTGGTAACACTCATTTTTGTCACAAAATTCATATATCTTATTGGAGGTTTTTGTTTATGCACGCAGTTGTTGTTTCTCGAGCGGTGGGCCTGAGGTTCTTGAATATAAAGAGGTCCCAACACCAGAAGTTAAACCCGGATGGTCACGCATCAAAGTTGCTGGGTTTGGCATTAATCATTCGGAAATCTTTACCCGCGAAGGCCAATCCCCTTCAGTTCATTTTCCACGGATACTCGGCATCGAAGCAGTTGGTACGATTGATGCCACATCCGATCCTGTTCATTTGCCGGTTGGACAAAAAGTGATTTCAATTATGGGAGAAATGGGCCGTGATTTCGATGGTAGTTACGCCGAATATGCATTGCTCCCTAATATTCAACTCTACCCGGTTGAAACATCACTGAGTTGGAAAGATTTAGCCGCAATCCCAGAAACTTACTATACTGCTTTTGGGATTTTCAACAGTTTTCAACTCAAACCGACTGATAGCGTCTTAGTCCGTGCGGCCACAAGTGGTGTAGGCGTTGCGGTAATGCAGTTAGCGAAGGGACGCTATCCAGCAATCAAGGTGACGGGCACAACTCGTAACCCCGCTAAATCTCAGCAACTATTAAAGGCTGGATTCGACGATGTTGTGGTGACACCAGATGCCAACCAATTACCAGATTATGTGGGTAGCTTTGATAAAATTGCGGATTTAATTGGTCCATCTGCCACTCGCGATTCACTGCAACACTTAAACGAATTCGGTATTGTCAGTGTGACTGGTGAGCTTGGCGGTGTTTGGACGCTAGATGGCTTCGATCCAATCATGGACATTCCCAATAATCGTTACCTGACTGGTTTTTATTCAGGTGATGTCTCTCAAACACAAATTCAAGCAATGTTGGATTTTATTGCGCACCACCATATTGATGTATCTCCTATCAAGGTATTCGATTTACCCCATATTGCGGATGCCCATCGCTACCTTGAAAGCCAATCAAGTTTTGGCAAGGTCGTTGTTTTGAATTAGTTCACATCAGACAAGGATTTCTCAACAATTAAACAGGCAAAAGCTATCGGTCACCACGGCCGGTTGCTTTTGCTTTTTTATTGGTAAGGCTATGCGATACCTCCAAAAATTTATGCTATATGACAAAAGATAGCCAAAGTGAGTGTCCCTAAGTGAGCGAAAGTGGAAATCCTCTTCTCTCCTCGACTAACCACTCAGGCTACTTCATCACGGACATCTCCCTTCGCTCTTCATTCGCCATCTGTCATTTCTCCTTTAAGCAGAAATAAAAAAGCCTGACATCATCTGTCAGACCTTCGTAGGAATCATATATTTGCAAATTTGGCTGTATCACCAGTGAAAATAAAAAGCGTTCCAGGCCATTAATGGAAAAAAAGTCAAAATAATCAAAGAAACAGTCAGAATCTGATTCAGTCTCGGATCACCATAAATAGTCTGGTTTTTATTGCTTCTCATCACAAACTATTTGATCTCACTCACATCATTAGCATGGATCCATTGATTGGCCCCAACTTGAAGCCAAGTCGTTTTGCCGATTGTTTGCCGCGCGAATACTTTTACCTTAGTGCCACTCTTAAGTGAAGCACTGGAAGTCGTTGCAGTCGGTGAGGCATAGACTGCCGCGGTCACGCCTGGACGAATCGTGCCGGTATTATGCTGAATGGTTTGTGCAGTCGCACTGGATACGGGTGCCGTGAACTTGCTATCAATCCACTGGTTACCACCCAGATTATAGAAAACATGCCCATTGACCGTAGCCTTTGCATAAACCTTCCAGGCAGAACCAGTCTCTAGACGTTTGCCAATAAATTCTGTCCCATTAGGATTACGCCATACGTTAATTCCATAACCCGGTTGGTAATTAATGACCACTGCGGACTTCACGAGCTGGAAGTTACCAAGTTGAATATCATTCGCTTTGACGAATTGATTGGTCCCTACTCGATACCATTTTTGACCATCCAGGGTCACAACAGTACTACTAATTTTCCAAGCTGTTCCTGGTTTGAGCGTCTGGCCAGTGAATGTGCCGCTCGCACCTGGGAGCGTATAAACTTTGACGCCAGAACCAGTAATCACCATGCCGACAGTCTTAAGCTGCTTGCTTGTCGATGGCTGAGCATCAAGAATCACACCGGTCGCTCGAATCCACTGCTTGCCACCGAGGTTATACCAAACAATCCCTTTATCATCTGTATATTGCCGGAAAGCCTTCCAATCAGTGGTCTCATCGAGGAATTTCCCTGTTAGCTGACCATTGGGAGCGTCATAAATTGGGACACCCGTGCTGTGCTGCACAATCGTGGCAACGGTATTGTTTAACGCCGTCCCAAGATCATTACCGGTACTTGGAAGGTTGCCGCCCTCGTTGCCCGAGTTACCAGCGCCATTACCGCCGTTGCCGCCATTACCACCGTTGCCGCCATTATCCTTTGGTAAGACAGTCACGGTATTCGTGACTTTGTGCACCAGACCCTTATCGTCAGTATACGTCATCTCAACCTGATACTTACCCGGCTTAGTCATATCAATTGACGAAACCGGCTGATTGGTCGCCGTATCCGTAATCGTTGTCGTGGTATTTTTATTGATGTCGCTCGCAGAAACCGGCTTGCCGTTGCTATCAAGCGCGGTTAGGCTATCACTCGGCTGCCAAGCAGGATCACCCACATGAACACTCACATCGTGGCCCTTAACCGTATCTTCGACAACATTGACGGTCAAAACGTTAGAAACCTCATCCGGCTGGCCAGCGTGATAGGTGTACTTAATTTGCTGTTTGCCTGTAGTGGACGTATCGACGCCATTTTTAAAGTCAGGTTTAGTGAGGTTAGTCACCGTATAGTCACTGCTACTTAAGGTCTTGCCATTTTGTTCAGGCGCGACCCCCGCGGCTACGACATCATTGCCTAACCCATTGGCTGGATCCCAGGTTGAGCCTTGCAACACATTATAAGTTTGGTTGTTATCGCTCTTGAGTGGCACAACCGGATAAACCGCGGTGGATTGCGTGTAGTCCTTCGCTCCGGACACCGGATTCGTCGCGGAGAACTCCGGATTGACCTTGGTGGCATCATGCGCATCAATTGTGGCTGGCTGCCCATTCGCAACCGCGACAGAGTACCCAAACTTACTGATGGTATCCTGCACGCGTCCGAGCTTCAGTGCCCAGTGACCTCCGATGAAAAGCGTACCTTGCGCATTATCGGTCGTCGGTGCGCCAAAATTATTGACCACTAAATCGGCGTCAGTCGCGCTACCATAGGCCGCTGCTCCCAAATCAGAAACACCCTTTTGAAATGCGGTTTGCACATAATCTGGCAATGATGTGGTATCACCAGATGTGGCGTTCGTCAGCACGACTGGGCCAGCTGTATTCTCTTTGCTTTCGTGAGCAAAGGTGATTTGTGTGTAAGCACTGCCTGCAGGTGACTTGTGGTTAACTTTATCCTGAAGCATAACTTGTGGTTTAAACGAATCTTTCAGTTTAACTGGCAAATCAAGTACAAGCGTTGATTTGGCCGGTAAGACGGCGGCTGATCCAGCACCATACCCTGGGCCCACTTCAAGAATGTGCCCCGCTAAATCATCGATGTTTGTCGCCGCTATTGCTTGTTTAAATGTGCTCCAATCCGAGAAATAAAAGCCATTATAGGGCCCGTAACGCACCATGTTAGTTGCATCGGTAGGTACGTTGTTCTGGTCATAAATCGTTGCTTTAACCCCAGAATCAGCCGAAATCAAATCAGTGTTTGAAGTATCAATGGTAAAAGTCCCTGAAAATGCAGTATCGGAAAGAGCTTTAATCGCTGCATTCATTTGAAAGCCTGAACTTGAGTTATTTTTCACGGTCAACCTAATAACCATGTGATTGCCTTGAGCTGTTGCCTCATCCAAATTAACAAACGCGTTGGCTGGTTTCTTGGCGTCTTTGGAAGCAAATCCGGTACCCGAAAACTGACCTTCTGAATTAACAATCCCAAATTGAATATTTTGTCCAGAGGTCGTATCTTCTAGCATACTCGTCGGACCACTTGGATCAATCGCAATTAAGGAATTAGTGGTGTCGGCTGCCTTCACAACCTGTGCAAGTGGCTGGCCGGTGATTGTTGTATTAATCGCACCGGCCAAGCCAAACCCAGTCAAAAGAATCCCTGCGGTCAGCCAAAATTTGCCAGCTTTGTACATTTTGAACCGAATTTTATTATTCATACTCAGCCCTCCTCAAATTAACCTCGCGATTATTATAACGCGAGATAAAATATAAATGAATTAATGTGTTCCGCCTGGTTTAGCATCATCTAACCCGATTAGTATCATCAGAATGACCTGAATTCGACAGCGCTGTTGATAACAAAAAAGCACACCCACCAAAGTGAGTGTGCTTTTAAAACAAGTATAAACGGGATTCAAAGCACCTAAAGTCAAGCGGCTGGATGCTTCTCGATGATGGCCTGACTATATGCCATCCCTACGACTAACAGGATAGCCACCGCCCCAAAAGGCCATGTGAAACCCGCTGAATAACAAAGCTTCGGGCGACCAACATGTTGCATTGTAGCATTGGCGACGTTTTGCTGGCTGATAATGAAAATTGCAATGTCAATCAAGTTCCTCTGTCTCATCACCTACATCTATGTGTGACAGTGATTGAGCGACTCAGCACAAGTATTATCTTTTGTTCTTTATGCGCGTATCTGCCATTCCTCCTTTAGGCAAAATAAAAAAGGCCTGACATCGCTTAGCAGGCCTTTCTGCGAGTATTATCTCTTCAAAAAGTTGTGCGTTAACCTCTTATGAATCGGAATTCTTCGATGCCTTCACGATAATTGGATATAGAATTACATTCACACTGATAGCACCCAGATAATGCACCAGCTCTTCAAGCGAAATGCCGC
Organism: Lacticaseibacillus saniviri JCM 17471 = DSM 24301; assembly: GCF_001311785.1. Classification (GTDB taxonomy): domain Bacteria; phylum Bacillota; class Bacilli; order Lactobacillales; family Lactobacillaceae; genus Lacticaseibacillus; species Lacticaseibacillus saniviri. The sequence goes on from NZ_BBBX01000003.1 coordinate 53,417, forward strand.
TCACTATCCCTTGCAGCATAAAAATAGAGAGTACGACTGTTGATAAGATGGCAACGAACTTATAAACCTTGAGCCCAGTAATTGTCATAACCAGTCCTCCTCATAAATCTTGAGTGAAATGACTACCAAAAGAGAAATCGCTTTCAATATAGACAGATTAGCCCAACTGATTCAAACAGTCAACTCGCTTTCTCGTCTTTTCAATCGTTTTACCCTATAGCCTCCAAAATGTATTTTCAGTATTGAGCCGTGCCAAGCTATCGTCTTACTGTCTCAAGTCCTGCCGAACTGACTTAACCGCACCATAAATAAGCAACCCAAAACTAATTAGACCTAGAACGATGCTCGGCCACATAAAACACTAGCGATATACTTCGAAGCGACACCTAACAAAAGAGCCACCAAGAATACAATCTAGGCAGCCACCCGAAACTTTTTCATTCTACAAATCCTTTTCAAAAGCTCTCAAACTAATTTAGCAGGACAGCATCAATTATCAGAACTTAAAACAACTTAATTGCCCTGCACAGTGTAAGCGGTACAATAACTTATATGTTTGTTAGCCATTGCTGATTGCAGCGTACAAAACACCAGCTTAGGCATTTCAGCTCCAGTAATGATAACTTGGGAGGCGGAAGGTATGCAAAGAAAATTATGGCTATTCTTGGCTGCCAGTATCGTTCTAGAATTTTTATTCTCGAAAATACTGGAAAATTTTACAATGTCAGACTACACCTATATATCCGTGTACAAGGCCATACAGCTTGTGAGTGTCTTGTGTCTAAATCTATTTCTCACGCATGTGCCCTTGCATTGGCGATTCAGAATCAGGCAGATCAACCCCTTATTTCTCATTATCTACGCACTCCTCATAATTACCGCAACCATTCAAGATGCTTCAATATTCTTAAGTGTATTCACGGCAGCACTCTTAACAGCATTCGCAGAAGAAATTCTCTTCAGAGGAATCACTTTTAATTTCTTTCTATCGATTTGGACAAAGAATGGCGTCACTTACAAGGCAACCTGGAAGGCAATCCTTGCTAGCAGTATCCTTTTCTCCTGCGATCATTTGGAAAACCTCACCTATCAGTCTCTTTCAATAACAATTACTCAGATGCTCTGGGCGTTTGGATTCGGATGTTTTTCTGCTGCATTATATTTTAGATTCAATAGTCTCATTCCTTCGGTCGCGGTTCACTTTGTTGTTGACTATTCAGCTTTTCCTAAGGCTGGAGCCTCGATGTTACCATCATTTAGCAATTTTATAGTAGTGGTATTTCAAATGGCTATCTTACTCTTATTTGCTTATCTAATCGTGAGAAAATCACCAGCACTTAAAGAAATTAACGGGAAAGTGTAATCTGATTTTGACTCCCTCGTCACGTGAAACTTGGTGGGAGCATCTATAGGACTTGTGTTGCCAACATTCACGAGGCATAACATAAAAATTGCAATGTTCAATCACTAAATTGGTCTACATTACATTCCCTTCTATAAGCGCTATTTCAACGAACATATTCTAAGCAAAGTGGCGATTAGCATTGCTTCATTTAACGACTTTAATGTTTGGGAAATTTGGTGATTGTCAACTTCCAATATCAGGTGGTATACTTCGTTTGTATCTACACGCATGCACACTGAGGGGGAGATTATATGGCGCTTTTCAATGCTGGGTTTCTCATTTTTGCAAGTGTTGGCGTTGTTCTTGCACTGATCTATCTATTATGGGACAGTCGGAATAACAAAACCGAGTTCAGAAGACATTGGTTCTACCTTATTGTTGGCACGGGCCTGATGGGCAACGCCAATACAATGCTACATTCGGTCTGGTATAGCTTGGTCTTCTTCATCGTCTTTGGCGCTGAACTGATTGCGTTCGGTATCTACTCCTATCGCAATCGGCACATCACCGCAGCCTAAACGGGGAATACGCTTATGAAAAACGATGAAGCGTTAAGAAGGACCCAACTTGGCCTGTTGTCAGTCACTGGCATCTTACTGGTCGTCGCACCCGCGCTCGGTAGCAGCCCAATCAAGCGAATGAGCTTTTTAATCCTACTCACTTTGGGGCTGCTTCTAGCAGCGAAAGCTCTCAGGTATCAGCTCAAGCAGAAATAAAATAAGACCAACCTCAATTGAGGTTGGTCTTTTTAAATACCTGAGATCTCCCAGAAGCAGGATTCCCATTCGCCTACTCTTTCAAGTGCTTATAGCCCACTATGGCCGCATAGATGCCGACCACTCCTATTATGAGAGAAATTGATCCTCGCACATAGCTCCCAGTAGTAAACGTATAGATTGCGAGCCCGATGAGCACAACTGACATTAGCAGACTCAGATAGACTTTCCACATTGATTTCTCCCCCAAAAATAATGTATACCAAAGGCAACCATCAGTTCATTTCTATGAGGTAAGTATGCTTAGATGATTGCAAAAAGTCAACAATTGATTGGATAGTGAGAATGCTAATTTTTGTATGCCAGTCCATAAAAAAGACACCCACCAAAGTGAGTGTCCCAACCAGGAAAGTATAACTACGATTCGAAGCGCACTCAGTTCGGAGTTTCTCATTACTCTAACGTCCAACTTGTCGTCGAAATCGTACACGACTGGTTTGCTAGACGCCATTTCTAAGCTGATGATGTTTTCATCTGAAATGTTTTCGATGTACTTGGTCAAGGTACGTAATGAATTACCATAACCCGTTGCGGCAACCGATCGTATAGCCTTGATGGTAATAACTGCATATCAACCTCACTCCTTTCGAGTTCGTCTGTCTCGACACCTACATCTGCGGGTGACAACGAGTGACCAATCAGGCTACTCAGTAAGTGCATCAGCCTTCGTTCTTCAAACGCCATACGTTATTCCTCCTTTAGGCAAAATAAAAAGGCCTGACATTATCTGTCAGACCTTCATAGGAATAATATATATTTGCAAAAGTGATTGTGACATAAGTGCTCGTATTGACCAAAGTTATACAAAGTAAATTGACTCTAGGGTCTGCGATTGAAAGTTCTATGCCACGATATGACATTTTACAGCAAAAAGAACCCCACCGAAGTACGAACCGCAAGTCGAAAATAATTAACCTGATGCAACCAAATTTATCTATTATAGTTGTCTAAGTCCAAAGACTGCTTTATATAGTACAATTCATTGAACAACACGCTCACGCCAGCCACATATGCGCGTTGTTAACTATACTAAAAATGTTTTCTCTTAATAGACCTTAAAATTTTCCAGAAGACTTTTAGCCTCATCGGTATCCTTAGAAAATTTTTCTGCAAACGCAGGATATATAATTGAAATAACTTTTGATTGTACAGTTCTCGCATCATATGCCTGGCTATTTGAATTAAGGGCGGCGAACAGGGCCTTAAACATTTCATAATCGAAATATTGTAAATAAGGTATAAGGTTATTCACAAAGTGTTCACTTGTGTCGTATGAGTCTGAACGACTAACAAGTGCAGCAAACAGCTTAACTATATTTAATGTTTCACCCTCCAACTCAAAAGTCTCCCACACTTGCTTCATATCAGAATCACTAATCTGATAAAAATCTCTAGTCACATTAATTGGAAACCATTTTTCAGACTCAGATTTCCCTGATCCCTGTGTCGGCTTATTGATGAGATTTAATGCCGTATGTAATCTAGAAATGGAGTCCTCTGAGTCAACATAGCCATTCAGTAACCATCTACATATATTGCTTGAAACATGATTGATGATCTGTTCTTGAAACACACGAGGTATCATCGTCCAGAATCCCGGATGCTCTTGGCAAAACTCTTCTATCAAGCGCAACCCAATATCATTGCCTTCATCTTTAAGATCCAATCTACTGACTAAATCTCTCGACTGAGATATTTGCACGTAGGCATCTGGACATTCTTTCATCAGCTCATCCAGCGCTCTGTAATTAATCTCTCTATTTTCTTTCGATTCTTTGTCCCTATTTACAAAGATAAATTTAAAAAGATTTTTCCCGAGAAACTCTAACTGTGTCTTATTTAACCGGTGAAAATAATTATCTCTAAGAAAAGATTTTAGCGTTGCGGGCTTCATTAAAAATTCCTTTTTGTACCCACTTAAATCATCAGTCAGTTTGTCAATTACATTTCCCGTAATTCGTGGCGGGAGCTGAAAAAGTTCCGTCATCATAGTTCCTATTAGTCCTGCGACTTCATATTTATTTGGTGTATAGAGCACAGCTCTGGATTCGAGCATACTTGGATGTGAACTGATGTTCCGTAAATTTTTTAGAGTCTCGATACCGGCAATCAAAAGCTTCGAACTCATTAACTCTGTCATTGTTTTTATCTCATCCAACAGTGATTTTTCCCAACCGGGATCGTATGGGGACGATTTTTGAGTCTTGCTTGCTTTTTCGAGTATCTCTTTCGCAGAGCCATCCTGATAAACTTCTGCCAGTTCCTGAAGTTTTGATACCAGGTCTAGGATTACTGCGGAATAGAGTGAGTTGATTGTTGAACGATAATTTCCATTTTGATAAGTAGATATTGTTTCTCTCAAGGCATTAGCAGTTTCAGTCTTATATACTTTTGACAAATTTGAATAATCTTGCAATGTCTAAAACCTCCAAATAATTAACTTTGTGGTTGCTACCATTTCTGAGTTGGTGATGTCTTCATCTTGGCTCTTTTCGATGCGCTTGGTCAAGGCAAGTAATCCATCTCATGAGCGGCGATGATAGTGTCTTGCCAACTAACAAACCAGGCGCGATATGGCCTCTCACGCTGAACGAAAGGATCTGTTACCGTACTGACAATTTCCACTAGTTAAACTGAGAATTTTTTTAGAAGACTTTACCTTTTCACATACATTCATTCCATATCAGTCCGATACTGTGTCCTTGTTTCTGTCTTTCCTGTTTCGCTTGAAAATCGAACACTTATGTTACGATCTTTAATCATCTCGTACAGCGTAGGTAACAAGTGCTTCACTTTAGCTTTGTTTGCGTCTGAAGCATGTTTTCCATCACCATTGAGATCATGTCTAATCATCCCGTTATAGTAAATGGCATGGGGATTTGGAAAACCGTATGCTCTTGAAACTTGCGTTCTATTATCGATTCGAAGAATATATACGTGTATCCCCCCATCAATAGCTCGATATAGATCAAATAATTTAAAAGTTGTGGAGTCAGGCATCGTTTCAATTTCGAAAAACTCTCTTATTTCATAATATTGCTCTGGCAAAAAGGTGTTCACTTTAAACTCGTCATCAATATTTAATGAAAGCTCTTCTTGTGAATTGAACTCATTAAAAATTAATCTTCGTTTAGCTTCACTACCAAGTTGAAATCCATACAATAACGAATATCTATTTTATTGTAATAAAATTCGAATGAATCATTACCATTTTTGACCTCTTTAGCCAGTGTATTGAACCTAAACATTGTCATAGATTAACCTCATTTCTATTATAAGTCGACAGTATCACCAAAAAACAAATATTGCTAGTCATACTGTTGATCCGTCAAGAGCCATTTAAGTTCTTACAAGCTGAAATGCATGACAATCACCGCTGTTATTATCTGCCATCCATTCTCTTTTCAGATTGCGTCAGTCACAACATCCATGTCTATAGGTGGGCATCAAGCACCGTATTAACTTACGCAGTAAATGTATCAGCCTTCATCCTTCAAAAGCCATACGTTATTTACCCTTCAGAAAAAATTGACATCATTAGCAGCCCTTTGTAGAAATAATATATACTGAGGAACTTAATAGTGTCGCTAGTTGTACAAGATTGAATTATTCTAAAATCCGGAAACATTCTCTCAACTCTCAGAACTGACATCTTTGGCTAATTACAGAACATAATGTAACCTGTCCAAAGATGCCGAAAGCAAAGCAGCTTTCAATTGTTTGAATAGCATTCGAAAATCAACGACACGGGCATCTATATTTTTCACGCCATCTGTCCAGATGTAGAGTTTCTGCACCGCATTGTCTTCACATTGCACAAAGACCTACCACTATGCTAAATTCTGTTTTTAATTATGCTAAGATTAGATGAAAAGTAAAATCATCTGCTTTTCATCACATATAATGGAGATGAATCAAGTGGCATTTAATCCTGTCGATCTACGAAACCTATCTTTATTTTTCAACAATGGCGGCTATGTGATGGACTTTTCGACCACAGAATTCGACGATTTCACGGAATCAGTAGTGGGAATTCCAATTACTACTAAATATCAAACGTCCAAAGCTAAGTCACTTAATTCTTTTTTCAGTGAGGCCAACGATCAAGAAGCTCGCAAATTATTGTCCGCCCTATTAGAATACTTTGACAACACTTATCGGAAAAACAGTCGTCCCCAGGACATTGATAACGTTAAAAGAATGGATAATTACTATGAAACCATTGTTCACATTAGTAATTCTTGGAACTACACGCCATCACAAGATCTACTCAGTAAAAGCAGTTTACGCAGTAAGAGTCTTGATCACCAATTGTCCGAGATAGGTTGAAAGATCTTGAGAATAAGATGAATGACGATTCAGCCTTTAGTATCGGTACGTCGAAAGATTTACTAGAATCCGTTATGAAATCTATTTTAGATGATGCCCATATCTCTTATACCAGTGAAAAAGGGCGAACTGATGATGTTCCTGCTCTTTGGAATAAAGTTCAAACTGAACTAAGCCTTAAACCTAAGGATATGCCCGATACTCCAATAGGAAAGAGCTCCAAAGAAATATTAAGCTCAATTTCAAAAATTGTAATAGATATGGACGATCTGCGTAACCAGTATGGAACAGGACATGGTCGAAATTCCAGTTTTAAGCCACTCCCCATTAGGTATGGTAAGCTCACAGCTGCTATGACAATTACGCTGATTGAATTTCTACTAGATACGATCGAAAGTCGCCAATCTGAGTAACCAGTATCTTTAATTACAGCTAAAAAGCCGTGGTCTCAACAGGCCATGCTTTCTAGCTTTTTCATTTGAAAAAATGTCTAAGACATGGCTTCTCTTGCTCTTCTCAAACTTTGCCTTACCGCGTTACACACTTTATTAGTACAGAAGGAACTTACCTTACCTTGCGCTATTAAAATTGAAGCTAATGTAGACGCGAGCATCTGTCCTCAGGAGATTTTACTTATATGAATTAATAGGATTCCCCGCTCACAGCAATTCAACAAAACGGTTGAGCATCAACAATTTGACAAGATATTAATTTCTCGTTTAAACACATTTTGCTCATTTTACAATTTTCACCTTTTAATAAACTTACCGAATCTGAACTACTTGGATGGCGAATCCACACGCAGTGACGCAAATCGAATGTCTCTAGGGTCTGCAAATGCCAATTTTATGACACCCTATGCTAATTTATGGCAAAAAAGAACACCCACCGAAGTGAGTGTTCACAACTAGGAAAGTATTAACGTGTTCACCCTCACAACAAACTCCGTCCAGCTTACTTCTCCGCGGATGCACGCATCCGTCATCGAAGTTATGCTGGTACTCGTTTGTTACCCGTGAGGCTTCACACTTCTCAATTACTTACCTAACTTTTCCTTGCTTGTAACGTTCAACTTTTCGTCGAAGTCATACACAACTGGTTCGCCAGTTGCCATTTCTAAGTTGATGATATCTTCATCAGAAATGTTTTCGATGTACTTGGTCAAGGCACGTAACGAGTTACCATGAGCAGCGATGATAACGTTCTTGCCTGCTAACAAGTCAGGAGCGATATGGTCTTCCCAGAAAGGACCTAAGGAGAATCTGCTGGTCTGATAAAACGCATATATACCGGCAACTTTAGCGTATTTTTGATCGACCAGCGAGCGTCCTGGGTGGCAAATTGGCACAGTTCCACCTAGTTACTAATCCTTAGTTTCAACCTGAACTGGCACTAGTTTCCAACTTGAGCCTGAAGGCTTAGTGGATGACTTGGCTTCCCTGTATCAGGGTTCACCAACATCTTAAGTTTGTCAGCAACTTTGTCTTCCTGATACATGCTCATTAGCTTAGCCAATCGTGCTTGAGCCACTTTTGATTTACTTGGCAGCGAACCCATTCCTAAGATAACCTCATCAACGTTATGTGCCATACTGACCAGTTCCAGCAGTCCTTGATCCGTACCTGCTTTGGTTAGGCTACTGCTATTCCCTAAACTTTTGGGCTTACTAAACAGATTGGCCACAACTACGCCACCACCTGTTAGTGAGCGAATATGATTCATAATCAGCAAGCGTGTAATGTCCATCACCCTAGGATCACCATCAGACGGATAATTACAAATCACCATATACTGTGGCTTTGACTCATCCCACACCCAACGAACCCAGTATAAATTCTCTGAATTGTGACGTGACGTAACTTTAATTGTCTCTAACGCTAATGTCTTCTCTCTTACCATTGTAATCTCCTTTAGTCATAATTGAATGCAAACAAATAAGCCAACATCCCACTAAGGGTGTTGGCTTTTTCTTATTTAGCAATACTAGTGACATTGATTGCTTTGAGTGCTTCTTGCTCCATGCGGTCAGGTAACATCGACAGGTAATACTGTTGCGTAATCTGAACGGATGAATGACCGAGGAACTTTGATATATAGGCAATGTTAATCTTATTATCAAGCATCAACGAGGCTAATGTGTGCCGTATTGTATGTGTACTGTACTTCGCCTCAATTCCTAACCTGATTTGTAGCTGATGGTACGCTGCATTCAAGCCACGGGATCGTGGTAGCTCACCTTGATTATTCAAGAACAATAAGTTCTCAGGGTTGGGAATACCACGCTGGAACAGCCATTTGCGATGTTCCATAGACCACTTGTGAATGACTAGCATTGCCTCAGGAGCAATTTGAATTTGCCTAATGGAACTCGGCGTCTTGGGTTCCTTGATGGTCTCATGAAGTGAATCGTAACTACGCGTCACACTGATTGTATTAGATTCGTAGTCAAGATCCTCGTCACGTAAGGCCAGACATTCACCAGCACGCAACCCAGCCTGAGTGATGACAAACAGAGCCATACGGTTAACATCCGACAGGCGGTACTTGTAATCAAACAGGAAGGTCTGAATCTTGAAGAAATCCTCTCGCGACATAAACTTCGCGTCCGGTTTCTTGGTGCGATTTGGGTCTGCAACTAGTGTAATCCTACGTGCTGGATTATGTGGCAATACCCCATCGTCAACAGCATCAGCTAAAACTGAGCGAATTTGGGACAGCATCTTCCGTTGCGTTTCGTGTGACAACTTGTCAGACAGCGCATTGAAGAAGCCTTGTATTAAGGACCGATTCAAGTCGCGCATGGTTACCTTAGGCAAAACCTTTTTGATGTACCGTAACGTATATCTATAGGTGTCTTCTGTTGTTGCTGCCACGCTACGACGTTTGAACACTTGATACGCTTGCCAAAAGTAATCACTAAACAGCATCCTTTCAGCAACCAGCTTCTTCCCATGCGCAACCGACACGGACAGTTCTGCCAGCCATAGATTAGCTTCCTTCTCCGTTTCAAACACTCTTGTTCGTCGAGCACGTACGCCGTCAATCGTACTACTGAACTCGGCCTTGTACGGGAACTTTGACCCTTTACGCGGATTCGCGTATATCCTAGACATTATATTTCACCTCTATAAAAGCCCGTTACCATCGCTGGCAACGGGCCTTGTTGATTGTTACTTATCGTACCAATGCTTGGTGGTCTGACTGATGTACTCAATCAAGCCAGCCTTAGGAATTTTAAAGCGTCCTTTTTCACCAATCGCAATCCGAGGTAATTCGGGATCAAGTAATAGGCGCTCGAAAGAGGAACGCGAGATTCCAAGCAAATCAGCTGCTTCTTGAATATTGAGCAGTACGTATGGATTCGCATCGTGATTCAAGTAGTGCTCATTGACCAGATGCAAAAACTGTGAGAATTCTGATTCAACGCTAACGTCCATGTGGTATCACTCCTCTCTGATCGTAATGTCATGAACATAGCTATCGCCATTGCTCTTTCGCTTGCTCAAAGGAATACTGTGAACTGCAAATAGAGCTGATGAGAACTTCGGCCAAAATGCCTTGGGCGAATCAGTCCCCTGAGCTGGAATCTCTTTGTCATCCAACCACTGTTTATACCGATTCAAAACATCCGCCGCATTCGTTTTGTCTTGCGGTGCCTTAATGACCTGCGACCGAGTGAACTCAATCACAGGGTTTGCAGTCGCCATATACTTGGAAACTTCCTGCTTCATTGATGGGCTTTGATGTAAGTCCCACTTGTTCGCGATTAATCGCCTTAGTCCCTCGATGGCCCAACCCAAAATCAAGGAAGACTCTTCCTCCAACTTGCTGGACAAGTTTTTGTCCTGTTCTTCAGGTAAAAATGTACGGGTTAAACGAATCAGCATCAGCCGGCGTGCCATGCCATATGACCCATCGGACAATTCAGGCAATCGATTGAAGAGAAACACAAACTTAGTCGGAAACACGGTGGTGATTGGATCACTGTTCTTCACATCGGTGTATACAGGTTCACCAGCACTTAGAGCTTTCAAACTGCTGGAATCAAACTTGGCATCCGCATTCTCCGTTGAAACTGACAACTTAGCATTGAGCAACGCTTGCTTATCAAACCGTCCGCCAAGGCTACCCAACGGTAGAGCCCGAGTATGTTCCTGGCCTGCCAGTATTGTCATGATATTGGCTAAGACGCTTTTACCACTCGCACCTGAACTCACCATGAATAAGATAGCGTTAGCCTTAAACAGCGGCGTGAGCAAATAGCCCATAAATTCTTGAAGGAATAACACGGTATCGTCGTCTGTAATCTCATGAAGAAATTCAAGGAACAATGTAGGCTCTTTCTCTGTGCCCCCGTACGTTAACCCATTAGTAAATGTGACATAATGCTTTGGACTATGGGGAACAATCTTTGCTGTTTGCCCATCAAGATCAACATTGCCGAAGGCAAACCAGCGCTTATTCCACTTCTGATACGGAAGCTCTGGTACAGTTCGCTCTAATATTTCTAGCACACTGGTTTCAAAGTTCCTGGTCCAATCTTTAGACGGATTAACGCCAAGATACCTAACAATCTCCATGATTAGCCGTGGTAGTACCGAATCAGCATGAACCCACACGCCACTTTTCCAGTTGTAAACCATGTAACCTTCCGTCTCCACTCGCTTAACCAGCTGAAGCACTCGCCGCAGTTGCTCAGCAAAAGGATCTTTTGGAATGAAGCACTAGCTTCGGAAGCCTCTATCATGAACATTGAACGTTCAAGCGAAATCAATGCTGCATCAAACAAGCCCATAAGGTAGTCAACATCATCTAAGGTACCGGTTGCGTTGGGTTTAACAAAAATCAAGCGCTCAAGGGTGGCATCTAAAACATATTGATTGCTGACTACTTCCCGGAACTTTTCCAGACTGCCATTTGTACATTGCGAAAAGCCTTGTACCAAAGCCTTGTATTCGCTAGACACTTGCCACTCTGAAACAAGCCGGCGACCAACGCCCCAGTTCTTAGAAATAAATGGTGTTAGCACAGAAAAATTATCTGGACTAATCTTCATGCTCTTTATCCTCAAAACCCGGAATATCAGCAAGTGAGTCTTTAGGATCTTCCGGCGCTGCTTTCACTCCGGCCATGAATTGACTAGCCGCTGCTGAAACTTGTTGCACAACTTTGGGGTTGGGCTCAAAGTTATAGTCACTCAATCGAGGCCATCGTTTACCGTCGCTTGACGGAGCACTAAATCGATGTTTAACCGTACCTTTTAAGCCGATAAAGTCATTGGTATCAACTGCTAGTTCCCCCAGAGCGTTCATTCCTCCTTTAAGGAATTCTCGATACGTATCACTCGTGTCTGAGCTTGGGAATAACCGAACAGCCAACTCATTAGTAGAAGCGTTGTCCTCAGGATGCCAAACGTTCATCTTCACATCCAGTGTAGAATACACTGTTGCCCCGATTCTTTTTTGAACCTGATTGCTGGCAGTATCAATCGCTGTAATTTCAAAACCTAGGATATCGTCATCGTGAAGTTGAAAAGAAAAATCTTGAGCAAAAATTTTCATGAGTTAACACTCTCCTGTTTTGTTATTTTAGGAGATTTCGTAGAGGAAATGAAGGATACAGTTCAGTTACGACTTGTGTCACTTGTTTCACCAGTTGATCTATGAACTGCGGAGTTGCCCCAACCGGAACATAGAAATCGACTTCGTCATGCAAGAAAAACATTGGAAGTCCGCCCAAATCGTTACCTAGCCGCATTATCAATTTGGATAAGAAGGCAATGGTCATTTGGTTGGGATATGCCCTTCGTTGAGATGGCCTCAGGTCAATAAATGTGGGTATTCTGCCCCACGGTCCCTGTATGCTATCTGGACGTACACTATCAACAAAATGTTGTATCAACGTCGGAAACATGACTTGGAAGTTGTGTTTTACAAGAGCCACCGCATCCGCGTCCACACTAATACTCGTTGATACTTCATTCAGGCTAGACTGGAGTCCGTAGTCACTCGCACCATATAGTAGTGAAAACGTAAACTTTTTAGCTGCCTGTCTTGCCAACTCTGCCCCGAATAACTCAACCAATCCAGCACCATGAGCGACCGCTGAATGAACATCATCTCCACGACTCAGCATTGACAATAGTTCATGATCACGTGTAAGGTAAGCGGCCGCACGCAATTCAGCGCTGCTAATGTCTACCTTAACCAAGTCAAAGCCGTTTGGCGGCACCATTTGCGCCCTTAGTTTGCGTGGCATGGCTTGTACAGCAACATTGTATGCGCTACTTCGGCCGGTGTAAGTTTCATAGCTGTTCCAGTGACTTGTGATGACAAAATTGCCATCTTCAACTGGGATTGTCCTCCGAAGCAATGAATCAGTAAACTGTAGCTTCCGAGACAGATGAGCCTCTTCATCACTTGGCCAATATTGATCCGTTAATAAAGATTTGTAGTTGAGGACAGCATTCACTGGGAGCCTGATATCTTGGCTCCTTAGTACCGTAAAAGCTGGCTGCACGCCTTGCTCAATCAGTGCTTGCCGGCGATAAATCGGCAAGGACAGCGCAGAATCAACGTTATCAATCAAATCAAGATGGTTAACCATGAACTGTGGAAGCATAAGGATCTTAGTCATTGTTATAAGTGGCAAATTCGTGTAATTGAACTGTATCGGTTCAGTACCCATAAAAAACCTCCGTGATAATTAGCATCTTGCTAACCAACAACGAAAGTATACGATGAAAGACCCCCAAAAAATCCCCTGGATTGGCATCATTCCGGGGACTTTTGTCATCATTACTGATATACCCTAATTTAGAAGCTTAATCTCCTCTACCATTTTTCTTCGTTCAGCTGGAGATAAGCCTTTGATGAATGACATTGTGGCATTATATTGAGCTTGCCGCGCTTGAGACTTCTTAAAGTCTGCTAAAGATTGCTCAGGTAACCAGTTAATAAGCTGCTCAACTTCTGTCACCTCAAATCTAGGTTGTGTCAGCGCCAATGCAATTTCGTCAAAGGTTTGTTTTTCAGGATCAACTAGATTTCCCCCTGAAGCTAAGGTACTAAATAAGCGCTCCTCCGTAATTGCAATTGGTAGAGGATTACTTTTCTTCCAACCTTTCCCCTTTGACACATCTTTTGAAGGCAATTTCTTTATAGGATGCTCAGCTGACCGATTATCTCGCATATATGCAAACGCGTGATCACCGTATAGTCCAAGCGATAATGCCGTACAAAGGTGCTTCATATCATCTTTGATTAACTGAGCAGCGGCTTCCATCGTTGGAATTGAATCATTCGACAACTCAATAATTGTATTTTTAGGACCTCTTTTGTCTCTTGCTAGAGCAGTTATTACACTGTACACATTTGGAATTGGTGATGTTAACCCAATGACCGCATCATAAAGCAATCCTAGTGGTGCTTCATCTTGTTGCCTGCCCCGAAGGCTATTTTGTATTAGCTCTCTTATCGGGCTAGTTTGTAGATCATTCTGTTCTACAATCACACTAAACTCGTCCAAAATTCCCACAGACCAAATGGCTGACACCAAGGCAAGAATGATATCTTCATCCCAATTAAATTCGTTATTGCAAAACTTATTAAAGTTCTTTATCACCTGATCCTTATATTCGGCATCCTTATCGTACCTATTCGAAATCTCCATGTGTTTTCGGGTATCCCTTTCGACCTTAACCAGCAAATTCAAGAAATTATTCTCCTTGCACCAATCGGTAAACTTGGGCCAGCTCAAAAGATGCAATATCCCTTTGACTGGGATACGCATGCCCTCAATCCCACCGTAAACTCTCGCATCATACATTGTTGCAAACCTATATCTCCCAGAACTAACTTGATTGTTGGGAACTAACTGAAGTATCTGATTTAACGTGGCTTTTGCTGTAACCATCTCTATTCCCCCCTAATGGACACCGAAGTTTATCTTTGTCACTTTCGTCACTACGGTCACTCAAGTTATCATACCAGAACACAAAAAAAGAATGGCCTATTCAGCCATTCTCGTTGGTACAACCTCCACATACAAGCTACTTGTTGTTGGTGTCTTTCTGGTTACCCTTAGCCACTTCTTGGATTTTCTTTTCCAAGTCAACGTTGAAGAACGCTGCTCCGGCTCCGATCAATGCTAAGACGTTACCTAAAAGATAGATCCATGCCCCCATTGCAAACGACACAGTCCCATCGGCAACGTCGCCAACTTGCCCCTTAAGTACGAACACGAAGATGATGGTGATGATTGGGCAGACAAGTTCAATCAGCTTCACATTGTTCTTCAGTGATGAAATGTACTTCACAATCAGCATCACTGCTGGCAACAGGATTAATAAGGTGCCAAGCATGTAGTCCGAATTTAAAATCAAACGGTAGCCTTTAACTGATTGGGCAGCATACGCGCCACCATCGTCAGCATAGAAGTCACCCAAGAATAAGGCCACAATCATGATGATTGCACCCACAAAGTCTAAGTTACGAATTACCCTTGTTACTGTCGCATTATTTTGCATCATATAAATCTCCCATCGTATTTTGTGATTAGCGAAGCCAATTCATCCAGTCCGTCTGTTCCACTATTTCGTCGCCACGGAAAACCTGTACCCCTCCGTTTATCCCGATTGCGAAAAGTAAACTTGAATCATCCTTGGTATCACGGAATGTATAGGAGAAGCCCGTTGCTTTAGAGCCTGTCACTTTCTCCTGTTTCAGCTGACTGTGAAATTTTTTATAAGTATCCGTTAGCTCGATTATTCGAAAGGCAAATTCCTTATCATGTAGAACTTGCTCTCCCTTCTCCATGATTGTTCCAACTGGGTCTCGGTAGTACTTTTCTGACGAGCTAGAGATCTGAACCTCTTCTGATTCCTGCTCACTGTCGTCGCCTGACCCATTCTTGGTGCTCTCTTGGAACTTAGAGTAAGCTTTCTGCTCACTGCCATATGTCTTCTCGTACTTACTCTTGGTGGATGTTGCAACATCATTGTGTGACTGACACCCTGTTAGTAGTAGCCCACCAACGATCACACCCATGAATAACCCTAAACGCTTCATTACGACTTTCCCTCCATGTTTCGTTTTGTTTGTACGTTTTAATCTGCTGATAAATCCAGCGCTGGCTGTAGTCGTACTTATCAGAAAGCGCTTTTAAGTTTCCACCGTTGTATTCCTGAGCAATACGCTTACCAACGGCGTCACGATCATACATACGCATGGGAAACTGTATCTGTAACCCACGAAACTCTGAATAAATCTTTAGCATGTTATCCACCCCAACCAATTCTGCTAGGCGTTGATAAGTCTGATGAAGCACTGAAATCTCCACTTCAGCACCCGATTTTATCATTACGCCACCCCCTTTCCCTGAAATAACGATACCAGTTTGCTTTTACCCGCAAAAACGCGTTTTACAGTGCAAGACACAAGGAAAACTTCAAAATATGTGGTCGTACTCTGTCGACGAATGTAGCCTACTTGGTTATCTCCTTCACCAGTACCGACGCCACATTCTGCACCACAATCAATGCGACGCGAATCCACAATTCTCCACTAAACATGCTTATCCTCCTTTGGGGTCCAAATCAATTGATGGTTAGCAATAATCCCACTAGTAATGTATGTTCCATGTTCCGCCCGTATTACGTAGGCTACCAAGTCATCATTAGGTGCTGGTACCTGATACGAGGTCACCATGACCCGCTGCGGTAACCGATCATATAGTTTCTTCGATGGCAATAACTGCATATCAACCTCACTCCTTTCAAGTTCGTCTGTCTCGACACCTACATCTGCGGGTGACAGTGAGTGACCAATCAAGCTACTCAGTAAGTGCATCAGCCTTCGTTCTTCAAGCGCCATACGTTATTCCTCCTTTAGGCAAAATAAAAAGGCCTGACATTATCTGTCAGACCTTCATAGGAATAATATATATTTGCAAAATTGGTTGTGTCACAAGTAATTGAAATTTCCTTGTAATCTTGCAACCCTGCTAAAGACCCAGTCTCACCTGTCAAGCTCGTAATGGATAGTAGTGGTTAAATGTGAGATAGGAAAGCAATATTAGTAGCAGAGTTAAGAACAGTGTTGGGCCGGTCAGCTCCCACGGAAGGCTTTGTTGCCAGTTGAAAAAAGTATTGACGAAACGATGGAACGGATTGAACCAGGGCGCGAATACAATCAGGCTGGCAATTCCTAGTAGACTGACAAGCTGTAGACTTGTCTGTGGGACATCTAAGATGATAATTTGCGTAAACGCTGTTAAGCCAAACATCAAGATCACACCGATGAAACATAGAATGATGAATTGGGTGGCAATTGAGTTCTGCCCGGATAGCGGATAGGTCCAGTCGATCACTTCTTGAGAATGGACATTCAGGTACAGCAAGCCTTGATTACACATATCGATCAAATCGAGTTCGATGACCAAGATAAGTCCGCCATTAAGGTCTCACTCGGTGCGCTGGATGAACAAAACACGCTATTCTTATATCTAAAGACGGCCAATCAACATTCAAAGCGGCACCTACGCCTTAGTGTTGGAAACTGGGTGCCGCCAGTTATTAGTACGCGCGAAGGAAACCATAATCCTGATTTCGAAGTTCGAGGCGCTTCAGTAATCGAATTTTCAAGATTCCCGCAATCTGTGTGAGGACTTCTTGGCCTGTATCATTCATCAGGTTGGTGCCATGTGGACTAATATCGATGGCTAACGCTTAAAAACTAAAAAGGGGGGTTGTGGCAAATCATAGTTTTGTCGCAACCCCTATTTCAGTCTTCGAGCAAAATAAACTATTCTTTCCTAAAAGAGTGGTTTCAGCAGCTGATAGCCGTCTACCATTCACGCAGATTTGTAACTTTTAAGCTCCACTGCCACAATCGCGCTTCACGATCTCGATTGTATGATTCCGGTGATGACGGAATCATGCGATCACCATCCCAGTACTGACCAGATTGGACAGCATTTGAACTCGTTAGCATCAATTCGGCTAGATCGCGGCCAGAAATCGTCACGCTCCGAATCGTATGCTTATCAAAGTAATGCAGGTGTGGAATGATAAAAGCCATGTGATTCCACATATATTTAACTACTGGATTATAATCGCGGGCCAAATTAGATCCATTGCCCACCATCAGTCCTGGATTAAAGCTATCAACCACAATGTCATTCCGCCCTGCTTCAATTAATTTACGACTCAGTTCATGGACAAAATAAATGATGGCTAATTTAGACGTTGTGTATCGAATGCCGCTTCGCTTAAAGGCTGAATATTTCCTCAACATTTCATACGACATTTTCTGATCCGCTAAGATTGATGGATCTGTGTACACCGGTGCCGGCATCATGGTTTTAACTGCTGGGTCATGAGTGTCACTTGAAACCATAATAATGCGACCGTTGTCTGCAATGAGCGGTAACAGTAACTGAATCAATAGAAAATGGCCTAGATAGTTAGTCGCAAAAGTGCCTTCAAAACCATCTTCAGTAATGACTTCCTCCGTGAATTGTGCGCCGGCATTAGCGACAATCCCGTATAATGGCGGTAATTCTGCATTTTTAAAGTGATTAACGAATTCTCTGACAGACTGTAATGAGCTAACATCAATCCGTATTCCGTAAATGTTGCGATTATTAGTCTCTGCTTTCAACCGCTCAACTGCCTGGCTCATTCGTTCGTTATTGCGAGAAGCGATAACAATGGTCATTCTGGTTTAGCTATCGCAATATTTTTGCAGTTTGATAACCTAAACCACTGTTACCGCCTGTGATAATGATTGTCTTCTGTGTCATAAAAATTTCCTTTCACATAACATTTACTATCCGGTATCGTTTCGTAACTGTTCCAAAAATAGTAGCTGCTTATTGCCAGCTACTGATTAAAAAATCGATTCCACGTTCAAGACTATTGTCAGTCTGATTACTATATTTAAACATGACCTGGTACATTAAATAGCTAACAAGTATTTCAGCCGCCTGGTGAACATCGAGGTCGGCCTTCAGACTACCTTTTGCCTGATAGTCTTTAAAAATATCGGCAATTTGTCCGACTTCGATGACAGTGTGTGTCGACCAATACTCATGCGAAATATCTTTGTCTCCAACCAAGGTGTTAACGATAATGGCTAACGTTTTACGACCATACGCCGTGTTCATTGATGTGATGAATCGTTTCGCAATATTCAAGATACTCGCACGAAAGTCCTCCTCGAGCAAGTCGGCATAACTGATGTCTTTGATATCTTTCAAGACATCAGTGATCAACTCAGCTTTATTACTGTACCTGCGATAAATTGAAGCTTTTCCAACCCCTGCCCGCCTAGCGACAGCATCAATACTCATTAAATCAGGTCCAACCTCTTCTAGAAGTTCTTTGGCTGCATTTAGCACTTTCTCGTTGACTTCGGCACTACGCGGCCGGCCAGCCATTGATTTTACCAATTTGCTTTGCTCCTTTCAATTAATATACTATACCGTATAGTATCACTATTGATGAACCTAATCAACTTTGTAACCTTCCTTACCACTGCTTGTCCAATTAGCAAAAAAGATGAAACAAATACCAAAATATCTTGAACAGCATTGAAGCGATGGTTAACCAAATTGGGATAGCGAGCGTCTCGATTGCAAACATAAAAAGGCTGATTTCTTGAACCAAAACCTCGATCCCACTTTGCCACCGCGAGAACGACTCGAAGCGTATTTGAACGTTGTCAATGAATTCGCCGTCAGCCATATGGATGCCATCGACCTGATCGAACAGTTTGCTAACTCACCTATGGCAACGGAACTCAACATTTCCACTGAAGAATCGTATCTAGGCTTTGAGCCGCCCTACATATGATGGGACTAAGCCCCCAATGACAGCTAAATCTAAAGCAAAGTGCCTATAAATCTCGAATCAATTTTCTTTGGTTCGAGATTTTTGCGTGTCGTGCTTTTCCATCAATTTCTCAGTGCTCGTAGTGACCCAAGTGACGCAGATTAAATTGGCTCTAGGGTCTGCAAGTGCCAATTCCATGACACGCTATGTTAATTTATGGCAAAAAAAAAGAACACCCACCGAAGTGAGTGTCCATGGCTCGGTAAAGATTACTTACCTAACTTTGTCTTGTTTGTAACGTTCAGCTTGTCGTCGAAATCGTACACAACTGGTTCGCCAGTTGCCATTTCTAAGTTGATGATATCTTCATCTGAAATATTTTCGATGTACTTGGTCAAGGCACGTAGTGAGTTACCATGAGCAGCGATGATAACGTTCTTGCCATCTAACAAGTCAGGAGCGATATGGTCTTCCCAGAAAGGAATAACACGTTCGAGGGTGATCTTCAAGTTTTCGCCACCAGGAATGATCCGTGGGTCGAGGTTAGCGTAACGACGATCCTTAGCAGCTGAACCTTCGTCATCCGCACTCAAAAGAGGAGGAAGGACATCGTATGAACGACGCCAGATGTGCACTTGGTCGTCGCCCCACTTTTCAGCAGCTTCAGCCTTGTTTTGGCCTTGAAGTGCGCCGTAGTGACGTTCGTTCAAACGCCATGTCTTTGTTTCTGGAATCCATAATTGGTCAGATTCTTCAAGTGCAAAGTGCAGTGTCTTGATGGCACGTGTCAAAACAGAAGTGTAAGCTTGGTCAAATTGCAAGCCTGCTTCCTTTAACTTACGGCCAGCAGCCTTTGCTTCTTCAACACCTTGTTCGCTTAAGTTCACATCAACCCAACCAGTAAATTGGTTAGATAAGTTCCATTCACTTTGACCGTGACGGATCAGCACTAATTTTGCCATTGTCGATTACCTCGCTTTATTATTTGCCAATTAATTGGCTTTTTCATCTCTCAATCATACACTAATTTCTGAAAAAACGCACTCATTTTCAGGCAATCTTTGCTATAGTTAGGGTAATTATCTGAGGAGTGTGTCTCGTGAAAAAATATGGATTACTATCGCCAGTCTCTGGGCGGCAAGCATCATCTACTTCATCGTCTATGCCAATTCAACCGCCATGCAAAGCGCGATCAATGCCAGTCACGGCCTATCACTACTGCACGGTGTGATGGATTTGGTTTTGATTCTCGGCGGCTTCGCATTGATTGCTCGGCTTATCTACGGCATCAGCCACCGATCTTAAGGATATTCTCCGCTAACTGCTGGGTATCGGTGTCGGTGCTCTGATTGGCTAACAACACAATACCCGAGCCACCGGTACTCTTCATCTCAATGATGCTATCAAAGCTCCAGGCGAAATCATTGTAGGAGCCATGCACCATGCGATAGCCATCCCCCAAGAACCAGCCGCCCGCATAAGCGCTCTCGTCGGCTTCCGGTTCAACCGTCATGGTCAACAGTTTCTTAAATGCGGCTTGGGGCAACAGTGAGTTGGTATTCAATGCGATTTGGAAGCGCGCCATATCGGCCGCCGACATATATAAGCTACCGGTCCCCGGCAGCGATGACAACAAGCCCTGACTAATCGGTTGGGGCTGATTGTCGTGGCCATCTTCGTATTGATACCCCTGTGCGACCGCATCGCGTGACGTGAGCTGGTCGTAGTTCTTACTCTGCTGCAGCTTGAGCGGCGTGAGAATCCGCGCCTTCAAGACCTGCATGTAAGACTGCTTGGTGACTTGGCGCACAATCCCCGACAGTAAGACAAAGTTAGCATTGGTGTAACTGTAGCCGTGGTCATCACTGGTATCCAGGTGATTCAATGTCCAGTTAATCGCGTCCTGCTCTGTCTTGAGTGGTGTGTCCGGATAAGTCTCATTCATCTGAATGCCTGAACGGTGATCCAGTAATTGCCGCACCGTGATTTTGTCAACGCCATCCACCTTGGGATAAAATTGACTCAACTTCGTGTCATAACTCAGCTGGCCCTTTTGAATCAGCTGCGCAATCAAGACGCAGTCATCATTTTCTCTGCGGAAGCGATGGGATACATGGTGTTTGCCGAATTTTTGATTTTGGCACCGGCGTTCTGATACCCATAGCTGCGCACCGAGCTAATCTTGTTATGCTGAATCGTGGCGATGGTCCCCTGAAAATGGGTCTCGGCCACCAGGTCATCTTCAGCTTGACTGACATTCTTGGCCTGACCCCGACCGATTTGGGTCAGGCTCTTTGGAATATAGCGATTGGCACCGATCTGATACATCGCGATGCCGTTGATAGTCGTCAGGCGTGTCGCAGTCAAATGCGTATTGGTCGCAATTAGCGCATCGGTCCCAACACCTTGCTTGTTGTAGACCTTAATGCCATAGCCTGGCGAATAATTGATTGTGATGGGGATGCGATCGTCCTCACTTGTTCTGGGTAACAGTAGCAGCCAAGCCAAACAGCTCACAGCGACAATGCCTAACAGCCACCACCATACCCGATGATACCGAAGTAATCGTTTCATACGCCTTCACCCCACTTCTCAAATCAATCTGTATTGGCGATCTTCTTGATGCCGAACACGTCTAATAAGAACGTGAATACAGGAATCCCGACAATCAGACCCCATGTGCCAAAGAGTCGCTCTGCCAGAATCAACACCACAAAAGTGAAGAACACGGGCAACTTGGTGCGACTACTCATGAATTTTGGATTCAAGACATAGGCTTCCAGTGCATGAATCACCGCAATCATGACGATAATGGTCAGCACACCCTGCCAGCCATCCACGGTAAACGCGATGACCGCCAGTGGAACGACCGATATAATCGCACCGGCCACAGGAATCATTGACAGTAAGAAGACCATAATCGCCAAACTAGGGATGTTCGGCATTTTCATCACGATCAGTGTGACCGTGGTGATCAGCGTATTGACGATGGCGATAAAGATCTGCGCTTCGATCACCACCCCGAACGTATTAGTGAACTTGTCAGCGAAATACTTCAGATCCTGAAAGTACCAACCGAATGGTGAGTCCAAGAAATTCTGGCCGAATTCATTCAATGCCTTGGTTTCCAAGGTATAAAAGAAACTCAGGATAAATGACAGGAATAACGTGACCCCCATCGCGCCGATGTTGCCGACATATTGCAAGACTGTGGAAAAGCCAGCCTTGAACTGCTCATCGAGGTTCATGCTGTTAATGCTGCTGAGCACCCACTGCATCGCCTGGTTGTTGGCAAAGGCATCACTGTAATAGAAGTCCTTCACCGAGTTGAACAGGTGCACACTCTGAATCGCGACAGCCGGCACAAAGTGAATTGCCGAGTACAGGACAATCGTGACAATAATCGCGTACAGTGGCACCACGACAAAGGCCGGTCGTATCGGGTAAATGCGCTGAATGGCACGCACTAAGCTGCTAACAAGAAAAGTAAAAATGAACGTCAATAGGATCGTGCTCATGACACTTCTGGCCAGCCATAAGACAATGACTAAACTCGCGAGCACCACGGCACGTCGTAATGACGTATTATTGAGAAATTTTTGATATCGGGTCATAGTTGCCTCCCTGCGTTGGTTTACCCGTTCATTGTAGCCTTGAGAGGAACAAAAGGCCAGAGTGCGAACCCGCACGCTTAGAGCGTGACCAGGCCCGGGTAACAATCGATCATTAACGGACTTTGAGCAACATGGCGGTCTTTGCCATGTGCGAAAAGTGAGTTAAGCGGAGATTGTTGGGACTGAGAACGCGTTTATGCGCGTTGTGGCGCCACATTTTTGGCCGTAAGCCAGCCACACAAAAAGCCCGCGAATCCAGCACAATCGGCTTCGCGGGCTACTTCTATATTTATCGGTTACTTAAAGACTTCGAGTGCTGCATCCGTTGCTTGGGTGGTGTTAATCAGTTCACCTTGTACCACAATCCGGTTCACTTCACCCTCTGTTGGCGATGCACAGGTGATTAAGGTGACCAGCTTCTTGTCCGGCACATCATCAATCCACTGCACCTGCGTCTCACTGATGGTTTTCTTCGCGGTCACGCGATATGTGAAGACCCGCTGCATGTCTGTGAGATAGATTTTGTCGCCCTCGGACACTTGCTTCAGTGGTGAGAACAGGATGCCTTGATTGGTCATGTAATGCCCTGCCAGCGCGTAGTTGCCGACACCCATCTCTTGATCCGCCTTCATGGTGCCAGCGCCCACAGATAGGTTGTCGTTCGCTAAGCCTTTCAAAATCGGCAGGCTCATACTCACACTTGGTACGGCGAGCTTGCCGATTGGGTGAACATTGTTACTGCGATTTACGGCCGCGTGCGTGACCGTTTGAACATCGAGCGCCTTCACCGCTGAGAAATTGAATGTGGCTGGCTTCTTTTGATTCTGTTTGGCAGTTTTCTTATCGAGCTTTTGAACGGTTGATTGTGACATCTGATTGATGACAAATAGTTTGATCTGCTCATTGAACACAAGTGCCAATCCGATGAGGATACCGAGTACCATCAAAGTGCGGACGAACCATGTGCGAGCACGATGTTCTTTTTTCACAGGTTTCACCCCTTTCTGATTATTCTAGCACGTTGAGAGAATCTGGGCTACTCGCACAGCTAAAATCGTTATTTATCACTATTACGACGACACTCAAAATATATCCAGCGTTATTTTATCAAGCGTACATTCGTCCTATTGTGGCCTACAAACGACCGTGGTAGAATGAAAACACAAAAGGCAGCGTGGTCCAACACGCTGCCCTCGAGCAAATCGCCTCGGCGACTAGCTTCGATATTAGTTATCTAAAATAACCGTGTCTCAGCTGGGTGCCGGACGGTTATTTTTTGGCCAAAATGTGCACAAAAAGAAGCACCGCAATCGACCCGTGTGGGCTGGTTGCGGTGCCTCTTTGCGTTTGCATCATAAACGTGTTCACAAAGACTGAGAATTCCGGTTAACTCATACCGCCGCAAAATCCTAAGTGCGGGATTTAACGGCGGTATCCGTTAATCCTCATTCTCACCCGTCTTTGGTCACACTCTAAACGCGCTCACCCACACTGCCTGTTCCGCCTAACAAAAACTAGCGCCAATTGCACAAACCGCAATCAGCGCTAGTCCCGTTAGTGCTCACAGTCACCCGTGTGGGCTCCCGCTCTAAACGTGTTCACATCCCCAACAATCTCCGCCTAACTCACTTTTCGCCCATGGCCTAAACCGCCATGTGTCTCAAAGTCCATTAGTGCGCGATTGCTACCCGGGGATGTTCACACTCTCTAAAACTTCAAATATTGTGCTGGCATCCACTGGTTGCCACCCAAGTTATAGTAGATATCCCCCGTTTGCCATGGTTGCGCGTTGGAGTACCTTCCACTTGGTCCCGTGTTGCAGGTAACGACCGGTGATATAGTTGCCGGCTGGGGCATCCATCATCAACACGCCGTAACCTGGGACATAGTTGATCGTCCCAACCAAGTTGACGGTTTCGATATCGGCACCACTGGTCACTTGCGTATCGTTAGCCTTAACCCATGCAAAACCATTCTTGCCATCGCGACTCAACAAGTAGTAAGTCGCATTGTTTGTGGTAGCCTTCTTGATGACACGGACTTCACTGGTATCACTGTTGGTCCCGTACTGTGAAAAGCCGGAGCTCAAGAGGTAATACAGGGAAGCACCGTTGTTAACCTTAACCTTCAGGCTAGCAGGTTGTTGCACTGGATCATTGGAATTGTCGTTGCTGGTAGTGTCAGCGGCCTTAATCCAGCCCCAGTTACTGCCATTCTTGTTAATCAAATAGTAAACTGTGCCACTCTGTGTGGTGGCCTTTTCAACAGCAGTTGCTTGTTCGCCACTTGCTGTCGTGAATTGTGAGAAGCCGGAGTTCAACAGATAAGAGACTGCAGCACCCTTGTTCAGAGTCACGGTTTCATTAATTGCGGAACGGCTCACAACTGGATCATTATTCACGGTGCTGTAAGTCAAGCGGTTTGATTGAATCCATGCCACAGGACTACCGTTGCGCGTCAATAAGGCCATCTCGAGGCCCTTCTTGGTTTGCGCTAACTTGCTGACGGTGAATGTTTGACCGTTGTACATCGAGCTCATGCCGAAGCTTTCAAAGCCACGAGAAGTCAGGTAGTAGACGCCGTTGACGTTGTTACCATTAACAGTCGCCTGCTTGTTAACGTCCGTCGAAGAAACCACGGTATCAAAATCAGTACTTGGTGGTGTCACTGAACCGCCCATGTTGGTGTAATACTTAGATACCAAGTCATAGAACTGATTCATGTCATAGCCATACTTGGCAAAATAACCAACGGGATCACTGTGGTCTGTCCCACCCAAGTAGTTTGAGACATCCGCGTGTGACCACAATGTGCCAGTTCCGTTAGACTTGGCGCGCGTTAATGGCAACCCGTATTGCTTCAACAAGTAGGCCGTGTAGTAGGCATCATTGTTCACTGACTTAGCAAAATCAGCTGTTGAATGGGAGTGGACTAATTCGATATGAATGTAGCGCGCGTTGGCAAACCCACCGGCACCCCATGTGATGTAATCTGTGGGTGCGATGTTCACGATGTTGTTGGCATCGACGAACGCGTGCACATAGGCCCCGATGTTGTTCCATTCACGCTGCATATACGTGATTTCGTTCCAGATAGTGGATGCATCGTTAGCGGTATCGTGAATCACGACCCCTTCAGGCTTACCCACACCATTGCGGTAACCTTGCTTAACGGTAAATGTCGACTTCTGGGTCGAAATTTTGGCTGGTTGGTAACCGTTTTGGCGATCATATCATTGATGGCGCTGGCTGCGTGAACCGTCTGAGTTGGTGCCGCAGTGTTGCTCACTGTTGCCATGATGGCAGGTGCAACTAAGGCACTTGCGAGGGCAACTGTCGTCAAGAGTTTCTTGGCTTTCATGATTTCATTTTCCTTCCAAATTATAATCCATAGTGACGGCATCACCTGCACACATCAATCATACGATACGATCATTACGCGGCAAAGCGTGTCATCAAATTGTTATCGAATTGCTTAGTCAGCTTTGACAATCACATACTGACTGTCAATCCATTGGTCGCCGCCCAAGTTATACCAAGCGTGGCCATCCACAACGGTCTTCTTGAAGACGCGCCAAGAAGTCCCGTGAGTCAGGCGCTTACCGGTAAAGGTGCGATCGGCAGTGGCCTTGTTCCAGATGGCAATGCCGTAACCTGGGACATAGTTCACTTTCGCCACGCCATTAAATGGTGTGGTTTGTCCAGGAACGACCACTTGGCCTGCACTGGCCCATTGGTTCTTACCCAAGTCATACCATGTTGAGCCATCCGCTAATGTCACTTCGCGGTTAGCACGCCAAGTCGTATTTTGAGGTAAGGTCTGGCCCGTTGCCTTGCGCACACCAGTGAAGGTGTTATAGATGGTTGCGCTACTTGCGGCAACGGCAACGACCTTATTGACAGTCTTGATCTGTGGATCGTATTGCGCCAAGTTATTCTGTTCGATAACCCGATTCAATTTGGTATTGTAATTAGGATCAGTGGCATAAGTCCCGGTTAAGGCCTTCGTTGCATCCTTATAGCTTGTGGTGTTTTCCATCCAAGCGCCCTTATAATACTGAGGATTCCATGACCCAGGGCCTAAGCGTAACTTCTTCGCATTGTCCGTGAAGGATTCAAAGAAGCTTGGGTACTTCCGGAATTGCGCATTGATGGTGACATACTTGCCCGCATTGGCATCCCATTCTTGGGTTGGCATGGTCACGGTTGCGCCGGTCCAGCCTTCACCCTTCTTGATTCCAAATAAATTATAGTTAGGTGCTAAGGCTAATTGTGAGCGACCCCAGTCAGATTCCAGGATTGCTTGCGCCATTTGAACACTTGGATATAACCCATATTGCAGCGCACATTTTTGTGCATGAGCTTTAATTTTATTAATGAAGTCTTGTTGATATGATTGCGTTGCGTAACTAGTCGTTGGTGTTGAAACATTGACTGTTGCTGCCTGTACGTTTGCAGGTACGGCTGCCAGTGCTGTACCGCCAATTGTTGAGATAAGGCCTAGAAAAGCTAATGTCTTTTTCATTTCAGTTTTTCCCTCCGCTTTCTTCTCCCATGCTAACAAAAATTTGCCTATACAACAATTCATTCGTCATGATGTAACTCGATTGAAACATTGACGTAACGTATCATTTGTTCTTTTATTACAATTCAACTCATCAGGACTTATTTTCGCAAAATTGCTGGGTGGGTATAGACTTTTTATGCGTTCAGGTATTTCTTTATGTGTAAGTCATTCGGCCGAATCCTTACACACTAACCTGAGGAGGTAATTCCCATGAGTCGTACACTTGAAGCCCAAATCGTCACTTACACCTTCGCGAATCCAGCAGATCCCGAATACAAGGTGACGCGCCGCTTGAACAATATCGATACCAAGGCAACCGATCAACAGATTCTCACGATTGGTCAAGCCTTTGCCACCCTCGTTCCCGGTGATATCTTGATTGAAGCTGTGCTCACACAGCAGTCCGCCATCGTTAAGTAATCCCGCGGGCTAACTCATCACGATCACCCCACTGTTAGGAGGAAAGATCATGAAGCAAATCATCTTTACTTTCAAATCCAGCGACAATAAGACCAAAACCATTCGCCTGAGTGCCTTCTCCGGGCCACTCGATCCCCAAGTCGCACAAAACTTTCTGGAGACACTGGTAGCCACTGACATCGTGCGTAAGAACGGTGTCAGCTACTTCACCCAACCGGTGAGCGCAAAGATTGTCACCACAACCACTGATACTGTCTATAAGGCAGCGGAGGAAGAATAGAGCGTGACAATCCCCGCTCAGCATTCGAGCACTAACGGACTTTGAGCAACATGGCGCACTTTGCCATGGGCGAAAAGTGAGTTAGGTGGAGATTGTTGGGGATTGGAACGCGTTTAAAGTGCGAAGTCACATGTTTATGTTGCGAGCAGACCCGGGTAACAATTGAGTACTAGCAGACTTTGAACGTGGTGCCAGTCATGGCACGAGTGAAAAGTAGCTAGACGGAGATTGTTGGATCTGGGAGCACGTTTATCCCCAAAAACACAACTACAATCACTCACTTCTCTCACGGCATCACCCACACAAATAGGGTCGGGGCAAACCAAAATGGTTTGCCTCGGCCCCTTTTTTACGGATTATTGTTGTGCCACCTGCAAGTATTTCTTAGCGATTTGTTTGCGAATCGCACTGACCCGCTGTTTGGACAGGCCTAACTGCGCCATAATCTCAACATTACTGAGCTGATCGTAATAACGCAAAATCAGGACTTGGCGTTCCACTGGCGTCAGGTGCGCGTACAATACCGTCACCAGTGAGTTGGTTTGGACAATGTCACTCGCCAGGTATTCATGCGCAGTCAACGTGGCACTGGCCTCTTCCGACACTTCAGGCGCAATCTGACTGCGCCGATACTGCATCATGCGGTGTTTCAATAATGTTTTATAGACGAACGTCCCTGCTAGCTTATTGAACTTATGCTGTTCTGCCTCGGTCACAACCGGATCGCGATACTTCACATAATAATCGACGTAGATTTCAATGCCATCGTGCACCTCATCTTCGTAGCTGGGGCTGTTGCGCGGAATCGCCAATCGTGCCAGCGCGCCGTACACGACACCCTTGTTGCGCAGATACAGGTTAAAGCCTTCGACATACCGATCAAGCATGATAATCGACACCTCTGCGACCGGCCAGCTGGTCCAGTCGCTGTTATTTCACCATCGATGTTGATGCGTTAAGCATAATCGGTTGTCACGATGCTGTGAATATCGCAACGTCGGCGCACAAACCGCGTCACAGCGGCCTGTCTATTTTGATATCGAACAAGCAGTGCATGCGCCCCTATTCTGGCAGGCTTGCGGCGCTGTCATTGCGCAAAAGATTTCTGGCGCATCATGTCGACAAAGTCATTGGCCATGCCATAGTGGGCCCAGTCCGGATTCAACATGGCCAACTGGTCAATCACATGCCTCACACCATCGCGCGTCAGCTGCCAGGTCGAGGTCGCCACTCGCGGCAGGTTTTCAAGCAGCACAACAGGCTTTAGTCGATGCATCATTTCAGAAATCGCATCCTGATAAGAAAGGGCCACCACCGTCGCGAATTGAAACAGATTGGTCAGTTGGCGCAACGGCATGGTGGTCGGCAATTGAATACTCAGCGGATGTGCTTGATCCAATGTGATGATCAAGCGCTTTTTGGCCGTGTATTGCCACTCTTGCAAGAGATGGCCGCTCACCCAGATGGCATCGCGATGTTTGGCACTGGATAAAGCAAAATAATATTCCCCGTTTAGGACAGTGACAGACGGTGATGAGCGAAAGGCTGTCTCAAAGCCCAGCAGCTCGAGTGCCGCCTGCTCGATATAGCGAAGCCACAAGACGAGTGGCCCCTGCAGATCAATCAGATGTGTCATCATGCTATGGGCGTGTTGATTGGTCAAAAAAGTCCCATGTGTGCCATCGATGACTAGCGCATGGGCTCGCGGATGATTGGTAATCGGAATAACAACAAGCGTGGTGATATCGAGGACAATATCGGGAATGAAAGGTAATGTGTCGAGTTGTTCCAGAAGACTCACGTTCTCAAGCGGTGTCGGCGACGGGCAACGGAATGCGGTGTGGCACTTAACCTCGTACATACTTTGACCTCCTCGGTTGAATTGCCACAATTGTAAGCCCTTTAATGTTGCATTACCACAACTTTTGAAATCACGCGTAATAGCAGTACATTTGCGCACATAAAAACGCCCAGAACAATAAGATTCTGGGCGTTTGCGGTTTATTTTTATGCAGGAATTTGCAGGCAAATCTTAGCTGAAAGCCGCATTTGTTCAAGTGGATTATTCATTCGCAATGTCATCTGTAGTTGAGAAAGAATGTCTGTTGGCGACAATGCGACGTTCATCGCCATGACCTTTTCGTGAACATGATTAGCAACTTCACGGGTTTGACTCGCGATGTCACCCGTGTAGATGCGATCACGACATGTGTAGTAGTCCGCCACGGCCTGATCAACTGTGTAATGCGCGACCCAAGTGCCACGATTTTCGGAACGTGAGATGAAGCCCTTGAGTGCCGTATTCAGCTTATCAGCTAACTCACGTGATTCCTTCACTTCATAGCTCTTGTCCTTCCACAGTGCCGCGATACCTTCACCCGCAACAGCGATATCAAGGCAGCCATGGAGTAAGTGACTTGTTGCATCATAGAACAGTGGCAACAACCGATTCATGCGCACTAACAAGTTTTCATACGTTGTCACGTCACGCTTATCACGGAGTTGTGCAGCGTATTTCTTGAGTTCTAATTCATCAATCAATTCGGGTTCCACGACTTGTGGTTGCGCACTACCATCGACTGGATTATCGTTCAGTATCAAGTCGACTGTCCTCAATAATGCATTGATCTTCATGTCGTCCAGTGTAATGCCGCCTACTTTATCCATATTGCGTACCGCTCCCTTGATTTATTTTTTAGTACTCTTTAAGTCTAACCTGGTTGTGTTTTATCGCACAATCAAAACGCTAGTTATCCTCATTATTAATAATCAAGGGTGCTGGTAACAAAATATTACTTGAGATATTTTTGCGGAATAAATTGATCGCCACCGATATTCACTAATTCAGTGCCACGGATATAGACGCGGTAATAGGCCCGCCAGCGGGTACCATTATGAAGATAGTGATTGAGGTAGCGTCCTTCACCGTTCAATAGGTTCACACTGCCGCGGCCATGAGTGTTGATGCTGACCACACGTCGATAAGGCTGTCTGCGCGTCGCTAAGGTATATCTGAACGCCCAATTGGTGAAGATCCCATCGACACCTAGACCGACCACAGAACGCACATCACTAGGCTCATGGCGATTGCTGAACCAAGGGTAAATCTGTTGGTGCTGCGCGCGCACACGGTTGATTTCAGCTCGACTTAACCCTTCATAATAAGGACCAAAGGAATTCACCCAGCGATGGTGATTGAGAAAGGCAGGTGTTAAGTCTGCCCCACCATTCACCAGCAACAGTACCGGCACTTGTGGTTGTAATACCTTCAATCGCGCCAAAGAGTTCGGCACAAAAGATTCATAATAGACGCGAGAAGTTAAACCATATTTCTTCACCAAGTTAACTAATTTCGGCTCCATACTCAATGCACCACCAACAGAACGGGTCTCAATCATGAAACGCACCTTGGGATTGCGCGCGTATCTCGTCAGGATCTGTTCGAGTGAATGGAGGTGTTCCTGTTTACTAATTGACAATCGTTGCAATTGCGCCCATGTTGTCGACCGAATATCATCTGGGACGCCGGTCAATCGCTTGGTGGTTTCATCATGACTGACGACCAGCACACCGTCAGAACTCTGTCGCAAGTCCAACTCGATATAGTCAGCATCATCGGCAATGGCTCGGTCATAAGAAGCAAAGCTGTGCTCGACAATTCCTCGCGTGTGATCATAGGTTTCGCCGCGATGCCCAAGAATCGTGAAGCCACTGCCAAACGCAAATACAGTACCAAGAAAGACTGTGAACGCCAATACCCGCATCTGTTTACCCAAGTTATTCATCTCCTGTTTCCAAACTAGCCATATCTTACCACGAGACATCAGAAAAGCTATGCAGAAATACTTTTGAGAGAACAAAAAAGACTCCTCAGAGAGGAGTCTTTCTTCAAGTTAATGACGACTACTGTAACTTAGCGTATGTGCCATCAACCCATTGGTTACCACCAAGGTTGTACCATGTTGTACCGTTAACGGATGTCTTAGCAAAGACCTTCCATGAAGTACCATGTGCTAACTTCTTGGATGTAACGTCTGCAGCTGGCTTGCCCCAGATTGCGATACCGTAACCAGGTACATAGTTAACCTTAACTGTACCATCGATCTTTTCGATTTCGCTACCTGTGTTACCAGGCTTTGTAGCAGAAGTGTATTGAGCTTGGATCCATTGATCGCCGCCTAAGTTGTACCACTTTTCACCGTTGATTGTAGCGGTCTTGTAGTACTTCCATGCTGTACCGTGTTGTAACTTAGTACCAGTGATCTTACGGCCATCCTTGTATGTGTTCCATACAGCGATACCATAACCAGGTACGTAGTTACGTAAACAGTACCAGTTTCATTAGTAACAGTACCTTCATCAGTACCACTTACAACAACAATCAAGTTCATGGTAGTTGTGTAACCATTGGCGTTTGTAGCAGAAACCTTAACTGTGTAAGTACCAGCCTTGGATGTGTCAACCTTACCATCAACTGTCATTGAAGTGAATGGAATAGCTGCTGTATTCTTTTCAGATTGAACAGCTGTCACAAGCTTAGATAAGTCAAAAGTATCGCCAATCTTAACTTCATCTGGGTAAAGGTAACTAGATGAGGTAACCTTTGTGCCATCAACTGTAAATACAGGAGAATTAGCAATTTCATCAGCAGACTTCACAGTGAAAGGAACCTTAACTGTAGCCGTCTTACCACTTGTTGAGTTTGTGTAAGAAACTGGAACAACGTAGTTACCAGCAATTAACTTACCGTCTTTGTCAAGAGCGTTAACAGACTTCAAACCATCCTTGTAGTTAAGAGCTGTAGGTTCTACAGCAGTTGTGTCATCACTACTTGCAAAGCCTTGTAATTCAGTAGCTTTAACAACACCTTGTAATGAATTTTCAGCATCTGTCTCGGAACCGCCAACATTAGCTGTAGGTGTTTGTAAACTTGTTAAGGAAAGTGTAGCACCGTTTGCCAATGTAGCACCATTCCAAGTGAAGAATGGTTGTGCCTTAGAAGTAGCATCGTAAACATTGATGTTACGTGTGATAGACATAGTAGCAACGCCATCTTTAACAACAGGAGCTGGATCAGTTACTTCAACACCATTGTTCTTTAATGTGACAACGTCACCATCTTTATAACCAGAAACAGTAAAGGTGTAAGTTTGCTTATAAACACCAGCACCAGCTGGGAATACACCAGTAACAGCAACGCCCTTACTGTCGGTAACAGCAGCAGACACAGCCTTGAAGTCAACCTTAGCGCCCTTTGCATCTGTCAAGGAAACATCAGGTGTAACATTAGCTGTGATGTTGTACTTGTCTAAAGAATCGCCAGCCTTGGCAGTTGTGTCAGGGAAGGCAGATGTCAGAGTCTTCATGGAGTCTGCATCTGATGCCTTGAAGTTAAATGTTACTTGAACTGTGTTTGAAGCTACAGTTGACTTTGTAGCAGCGTCAGCAACAGTTAATGTAACAGGCAATGTAACAGATTCTTTATTGGTTTGGGCATTTGCAACCTTAGCCTTAAAGTCATCACTAGTTAAGCCAGAGCCAGCAGTGAATGTGTATGTGTACTTTGTTTGATCGTGTTGTACGATACTACTTGCCCAAGTCCAGTTAGGGTTCTTAACAGTGGTGTACATTGCTGAAGCAGAAACCGCATCCCAACCGGTAAGTGTTGTACCAAGTGCATTAGTAATATCACTTACTTTTGTTGTATCAGCATTTGCATTTTGGATGTTTGTTGCAACAGCCTTTGCTTGTGCTAATACATCATCAGCTTCAGCAGCTGAAACAGTTTGTGCAGGTGCGATTGAAGCAACTGCTGCAGGTGCAGCGATTGGAGCAACAGCTAACAATGCAGCAGCTGTTACGCCAAGATACTTAAGTGAAGATTTCTTCATGTGGTATTCCTCCTCAAATCTCATAATTAATTGATACCAGAACGCATTATACCATGCGAGGTATTCCTAAACAACGAAAAGTCCCTTGACCACTAAGCGACTCCCGTCATCTAGCGCAATCCAGTAACAATTTAATACCAACACTGTTAGTGTACTACTTCGCCTCGTTTTCTGCCACTATTTTTTAAAAAACAGTATCTTTGTGTCGTTTTATTGACTAATTAATGCGGTTTTTACGCGTAATTTGTAACGTATACAATTCGAATGACGTTATCTATTCTGCTTCCACATCTTATTGTCGTTTTCTGATTACCCGCAGAAACCACTGATATTACAATAACTACTGAGAATCTGACATATTTGTCACTTCACAAGATATGACACAACAGAAAGTTTTTATTTCAATTTCGTGTCAATTGCGCTACAATGTCTTTGGTATTCCATACTAACCTCATAATTCACCCAAGTTACTAAGGTATAAAAGAAACACCAATATACGACCACATGTGGTCCGGCAGATGCCGGACCTTTTTTTGTGCCAATTTTTAAAGTGTCATAAAGCAGAACCTCCGTCATTTTACCACAGTAGCCAACATGGTATACTGTTTTTAAAGGAGTGAATAACGACTATGAAGAAATCTCTGACCGGTTTAACTGCCCTTTTCGCGGCACTGATCCTCGCGGGGTGTGGGAACCAGACACAAGCAACTGTGAGCCAAAGCCAAGTGACCGATGCGATCACGGCGAAGAATTATGGTAAGGCTGAGGGCCTGAACGCGGCAATCCTGCTGGACAAGAAGAACAACAAGACGGCCAAGGCAACCGACAAGCAATTGAAGGCGATGATCGATGCCGAAGATGACATCCGCAATCACGACTTCGACAAGGCCAAGACCAAGCTCAACGACCTGATTGATACCAAGAATGGATCAAGCAAGTTGGTTAAACTCGCCAAGTCACGCCTCAAGACAGTTAATACTTATATTAAGACAACAACCACATACAACCACCTACTGGATGATGCCAAGAAGGCTTATAGCCAAAAGGACTACAAGACA
The DNA here is from genome assembly GCF_001311785.1 of Lacticaseibacillus saniviri JCM 17471 = DSM 24301. Taxonomy (GTDB): domain Bacteria; phylum Bacillota; class Bacilli; order Lactobacillales; family Lactobacillaceae; genus Lacticaseibacillus; species Lacticaseibacillus saniviri. The sequence continues at coordinate 88,588 of NZ_BBBX01000003.1, forward strand.
GCTAACAGCGCCTTGAAGACGTTACTAGCAGAAAGTAATATCAACGAAGCAGCTTATCAGCCTATCTATACAGCGGCACTTGAATTACAAGCATCCGTTGCCACTGCACAGGGTGCGGCAGCAAGTAGTACTGCTTCTGCTGAATCATCATCTGTTGCAACTGAAAGCAGTTCTTCTTCATCACAGAGCTCATCAAGCAGCGACTCATCTAACCCTGCTGCTAACAGTCCAGAAAACAAACCCGTAACTGGTAGCACCGACATTACTGATGCTGATCTGGCCAATGCGCGGAAGGACATCACCGACTTGGGCGAAAACCCAGCTTACTGGAGTCCTAACGACTTGAAGCGCGCCATCTTGAATGCACGTTCTGAAAACCGGACACACATTACAATGGATGATTTGAAGTAAAATATTTCATATATGTAAAAAGCACCACACAGAAATTCTGTGTGGTGCTTTTTGTGTGGTGTTGAGTTAGGACAAGGTTAGCCGAAACGTGCTCACCCACGCTGCCTGTCCCGTCTAACAAAAACTAGCGCCAATTGCATAGCCCGCAATTGTAGCGCTAGTCTCCGTTAGTGCTCACAGCCAAACCGTGTGGGTTCGCAACATAAACGCGTTCCCATCCCCAGCAATCTCCGCCTAGCCACTTTTCACTCGTGCCATGACTGGCACCACGTTCAAAGTTTGCTAGTGCTCGATTGCTGACCGGGGATGGTCACGCTCTCTACTTCAGCAAATCCTCAATCGAGTTTACACTTGTCATGTACGTTGGAACCGCTAAGCCCACACGTGCACCCTTCAAGTTAACCCCGAGATCTTCGAATTGACCCTTGTAGTCCTTGTAGTACTTCCCACTGGTATTCGGTAACCAAGCACACAATTGTGCATCCGCTGCCTTAGTCGCGACCGATGCCCAGACCGGTTGCAGTTCCATGGCTTGAATCGTTACGTCATAACCCAGCTGCTTCAGGACTTGTGCGACCACGTTGGTTGACGCAATTTCAGAGTCCCACGCCACATAAGTGAGTTTAATCTTCTTATGATTGGTGATTGGCTTCAGGCCCTTGGTCCACTTAGCTACCTTGTCTGGATTCTTCTTGATCCAATTCTTAGCAGCGACTTCTGGATCAGTACCGCCATTAACCTGCAACATCACTTGTGACATATCACTCGGTGTCCAGTAGAAGCGATCCAACAGCGTATAGGCGGTTGGCATGTCCTTCTTCAAGCCTAAACGCGTGATGGTGTGGATATTTTCCGACTTACCATACACGTTCTTGGGATCCTTCAGGAACTTCAGCTTGTACTTGGTGAACATCCAGTGCGGTTGCCACCCTGTGATGACGATGGGTTGCTTGTGCTTGATGGCCTTATCTAACGTACTGGTCATCGCTGCCGTTGAACTGGTTTGAAGCTGCCAGTTCTTCTTGGTTAAACCGTATTCGGTGAGTGCCTTATCGGTCGTGCTCATAATCCCGGCTCCGGCATCAATCCCGGTAATCGTGTAATTGATCTGTGGTCCCAGTGACTCCTTGGGATTGTACTTAGGTGTGGCTGATTGACATCCACTGAGTACAACCGCGAACAGCCCTAAGGCCAGCAACATCCCGAGTAATTTTTTACGCATAAGCTCCTCCTAACGTTTCCGTTGATTGAGCGCTTGTGTCATCCGATCTAAGATAATCGCCAAAATCACGATGGCAATCCCGGCGGTAAACCCGTTACCGGCATCATTACGGCCGACCGCGAAGTAAACCTTGGTCCCAAGACCCATGGCCCCGATCATCGCCGCAATCACGACCATTGACAGACTCAGCATCATGCTCTGGTTAATCCCAGCCATGATGGTGTTCTTAGCCAGTGGCAATTGCACCTTGATCAGTTGTTGCCAACTGGTAGCACCGAATGAATTGCTGGCTTCGATCAAGCTGGCATCCACATCGCGAATCCCTAAGTTGGTCATCCGCACGGTTGGTGGCATTGCGAAGATCACAGAGGCAACAACCCCAGGCACCATCCCGATACCAAAGAACGCAACGGCTGGAATCAGATAGACGAACGCAGGCATGGTCTGCATGAAGTCAAGTAACGGCTTCACAATTGCTGCGACCGTATCCTTTTTGGCCATCCAGATACCCAGTGGCACCCCGATGACTAAGGCAATCAGACTTGACGTCAATACCAGTGTTAAGGTTTGCGTCATATCACGCCAGTAACCCAAGTTCCAGATCAACAGTAAGCCTAAGAGTTCAAAAATCAATAGGCCGTACTTTTTCGTTTTGCGTGTCAGATACCACGTGCTCCCCACAATTAAGATGATGAACACGGGAATTGGTAAGAAATCAAAAATCGCTTGGAAGATATTGACGATCCCGCCGATAAAAGCGGTGACCCCATTGAAGAACCCTTCAAACTGCGTTAACCACTTAACTAACGCGTCGATCCAACTAGCGAGTGGTAATGTTGGTAAGTTAGACATTGGTATTCACCTCGTTCCCAGATAATGCGCCCAGTACCGCGCCTCGGATAATAATCCCCTGCAGGCGGTTTTGATCATCAACCACCGCAAATGGAATTGGGGTGCTTGAGACAGCATCCATCAAATCAGACAGCGGTGTGTCGATATGCGTTGTTGGCACATCGGCATTGATCAGTGGGCGTAAGTCAGTCTTGTTGTCAGCAATCGCGTGACGCACATCCTTGGCATCAACGATCCCAAGCAAGTGACGCGAATTGTCCACAACATAGACACTGGAAATTTCGTTTTCGCGCATCCGACGAGCGGCCAGACGAGGCCCACCCTTTTCGATGTTAATCGTCGTGGCCCGAACCATGACATTACCAGCCGTGTAGACACGACTGCGATCAACGTCTTCGATGAAGCGTTCAACGTAATCATCGGCGGGCTGACTCAGAATTTCTTCTGGTGTCCCGATTTGAACGATTTCGCCGTCCTTCATGATCATGATGCGATCACCAATCCGCAGCGCTTCGTTCAAATCATGGGAGATGAAGATGATGGTCTTGTGCATGTTTTCTTGCAGATCCAAGAGTTCATCTTGCATGTCCTTCCGGTTCAATGGGTCTAAGGCAGAGAACGCCTCATCCATCAACAGGATTTCAGGGTCATTAGCTAACGCACGGGCAAGCCCGACGCGCTGTTGCATCCCACCGGAGAGTTGGTCTGGATACTGTTCGGCATAACCGTGCAGGCCAACCAGTTCAAGAGATGCCATTGCGGCCTTTTCACGGGCGTCACGATCCACGCCCTGAATTTCAAGCCCAAACGCCGCATTCTGTAGAATGGTGTGGTTAGGCAGTAAAGCGAAACTCTGGAACACCATGCTCATCTTTTTCCGGCGCACATCACGCAGATGTTGTTTGTCCATCTGCATCACATCTTCACCGTCAATGAGCACCTGCCCACTGGTTGGTTCAATCAGCCGGTTCAGCATCCGAATCGTGGTAGATTTACCCGATCCTGATAACCCCATGATGACGAAGATTTCCCCATCTTGTACATCAAAAGTGGCTTGGTTGACCCCAATTGTGGCATCGGTTGCCTCTAGAATATCGGCTTTACTTTTGCCTTCCTTAAGCATTGTGCTCGCTTGCTTAAGATGTTTCCCGAATATCTTAGTAAGTTGCTTGACTTCGACTTTGGTTGTCATCGAATGTCCTCCTCTGTCTATTGTCTCCAAATTTGAAACGTTGATATCTAGTTTACACGTTTCAGAAAACAACACAAATTCTGCTCTTCCTTTTATTAAAGAAAAACATTTTACTTTATTCTACGCTGTGGCAAAATTCGGTCAAATAAAAACCCTCGCTTGGGCATGCGTATAGGCTGTAGCGAGAATTATTTTTATTGATTGATGGCGTCTCTTCAGGTGCTAATATGATTAGAATACGATTAACTTTTGCTCATTTAAGTATCTATACCATTTTTATTTTCATAAAAAACGCGCCACCAAATCGCATTGATCTGGTGGCGCGCTGTTATTATTGGCCTAGAAATTATAGTTTAGACAACAAAAAAGCGCCCTGAATCACTAGGATTCAGGCGCTTTTTTCACACTCTAGCTTAGTTGCCACCGTTCTTCTTGATAATTTCTTCTTGAATAGACTTAGGCACAGCTTCGTAGTGGTCGAAAGTCATAGTAAATGTACCACGACCTTGTGTTGCACTACGTAAGGTTGTTGCGTAACCGAACATTTCGGCAAGTGGCACCATCGAGTTAACGATTTGGGCGTTACCACGTGCTTCCATACCTTCAACGCGACCACGACGTGCAGTCACTTGTCCCATGATATCACCAAGATATTCTTCAGGAGCAACGACTTCAACGTGCATGATTGGTTCAAGGATTACGGCACCGGCTTGCTTAGCAGCGTTCTTCAACGCCATTGAAGCAGCAACCTTAAAGGCAGCTTCAGATGAATCGACTTCATGGTATGAACCATCATAAAGCTTAGCCTTAACGTCGATCAGTGGGTAGCCAGCAAGGACACCATTTTCCATGGATTCCTTCAGACCTTGTTCAACTGATGGGATGTATTCACGAGGAACAACACCACCGACGATAGCATTTTCGAATTCGAAGCCTTTACCTTCTTCGTTAGGTGTAAATTCAACCCAAACGTCCCCGTATTGACCCTTACCACCAGATTGGCGAACAAACTTACCTTGAGCGGAAGCTTGCTTAGTAAAGGTTTCACGGTAGGCAACTTGAGGTTCCCCAACCTTAGCAACGACCTTGAATTCACGCTTCATACGATCAACCATGATATCCAAGTGCAATTCACCCATCCCGGCAATCAGGGTTTCACCTGTTTCAGGGTTGGTTTCAGCACGGAAGGTAGGATCTTCTTCACCAAGCTTTTGTAAAGCGATATCAAGCTTGTCACGATCTTCCTTAGATTCTGGTTCGATAGAAACTTGGATAACTGGTTCTGGCACTTCCAGAGATTCGAGAATCAATGGGTGGTCAACGTCAGTTAAAGAGTCCCCTGTCGTGGTGTTCTTCAAACCGATAGCGGCTGCGATATCACCAGAGAATACTTCAGGAATTTCTTCACGGTGATTACTGTGCATCTGCAGTAAACGACCGACACGTTCACGGTTGTCCTTAGTTGCGTTCAAGACATATGAACCAGCTTCAAGGGTACCTTGATAGACACGGATGAAAGTCAAAACGACCAACGAATGGGTCAGTTGCAACCTTAAATGCTAAGGCAGCAAATGGCTTGTCGTCGCCGGCAGTGATTTCAACAGCATCGCCAGTTGCAGGGTCTGTTGCGTTATATGGACGAACGTCTAATGGTGATGGCAAGTAGTCAACAACGGCGTCAAGTAACATTTGAACACCCTTGTTCTTGAAAGCAGAACCAGCTAATACTGGGTAGAATTCCAAGTTGATGGTTGCTTTACGGATCGCAGCCTTCAATTCTTCCTTGGAGATTTCTTCACCTTCAAGATACTTGTCCATGATAGCGTCATCAACGTCAGCAACAGCTTCGATTAATGAGTTATGAGCCTTTTCGGCAGCGTCCTTGTAATCATCAGGAATATCAACGACATCCCATTCTGTACCGAGGGCATCTTCGTCATAAAGGTCAGCCTTCATTTCGATTAAGTCGATAACCCCTTCGAATTGATCTTCGGCACCGATTGGTAATTGCAAGGCATGTGCGTTAGCTTGTAAGCGATCGTGCAAGGTGTCAACAGAATAGGCAAAGTCCGCACCCATCTTATCCATCTTGTTAACGAACACTAACCGAGGAACACCATAAGTGGTAGCTTGACGCCAAACATTTTCAGTTTGGGGTTCAACACCAGATTGGGCATCAAGAACGGTTACGGCACCATCAAGCACACGCAGAGAACGTTCAACTTCGATTGTGAAGTCCACGTGTCCTGGTGTATCAATGATGTTAACCCGGTGGTCCTTCCAGAAGGCAGTTGTTGCCGCACTGGTAATGGTAATCCCACGTTCTTGTTCTTGTTCCATCCAGTCCATTTGTGAAGCCCCTTCATGGGTTTCACCGATCTTATGGATCTTACCGGTATAGTACAAGATACGTTCAGTCGTTGTGGTCTTACCGGCATCGATATGTGCCATGATCCCGATATTACGGGTCCGATCTAACGGAAATTCACGCTTGTTGGCCATGTAAAATTTGTACTCCTCTCAAATTGATCATCGATTGTATTAAGGTTAGTGTGAAAAAATTGGCTACTATATGCCAAAAACTGGATATAATAGCCAACTCATTCTTACCAACGATAGTGAGCGAATGCCCGGTTAGCGTCAGCCATTTTGTGTGTATCTTCACGCTTCTTAACTGCTGCACCAGTGTTGTTAGCAGCATCCATGATTTCACGTGCAAGACGTGAATCCATTGTATGTTCCCCACGTGCGCGAGAATATTGCACAATCCAACGTAAGCCAAGTGTTGTACGCCGTTCTGGGCGAACTTCGATAGGCACTTGATAGTTAGAACCACCGATACGGCGAGCCTTAACTTCAAGTACAGGCATAACATTCTTCATAGCTTGTTCGAACACTTCTAAAGGTTCGTTGCCTGTTTCGTCCTTAATAATATCGAATGCGTCATATAAAATTGTTGAAGCCTTACCGCGCTTACCATCAATCATCAAATGGTTGATTAAACGTGTTACCAGCTTAGAATTGTAAACTGGATCTGGTAAGACATCGCGTTTTGAAACATTACCTTTTCGTGGCATCCAGATAGCCTCCTTATACCGCACAAAGCGGAACTAAATTTGTTGTATTACTTCTTAGGGCGCTTTGCACCGTACTTAGAACGACTTTGCATACGGTCTGCAACACCCGCTGTATCGAGCGCACCACGGATAATGTGGTAACGAACCCCTGGCAAGTCCTTAACACGGCCCCCACGGATTAAAACGACACTATGTTCTTGCAAGTTGTGACCGATACCTGGAATGTAAGCTGTCACTTCAATAAGGTTAGACAAACGTACACGGGCATACTTCCGTAAAGCTGAGTTAGGCTTCTTAGGTGTCATCGTACCGACACGAGTTGCCACCCCACGCTTTTGAGGAGCTGGTGTGTTTGTTAACGACTTCTTCTTGCTGTTGTAACCAAAGTTCAGCGCTGGTGAGTCTGACTTGGTTGTCTTAGATTTACGACCTTGACGTACCAATTGATTGATGGTAGGCATTAAGGTTCCCCCTTCCTGATTCCTGTTAGTATTTTCAAGTCCACACATCCAGGCGGTTCATTTTTGAGATAAAAAATTGGCCGGCCAGGCGGCAGAGTAGGCTTAGCCCAGTCAGCACGTCCGGGTGACCCGAAGAACTGGAAAAAAGCACCTTTGATAGTGTACTTGATTTTGAGCTGTTTTGTCAAGGACATATAGGAAAAAGAATTGAGAGCGCGAGCAGACCCGGGTAACAATCGAGTACTAGCAAACTTTGAACGTGGTGCCAGTTATGGCACGAGTGAAAAGTAGCTAGACGGAGATTGTTGGGACTGGGAGCGTGTTTATGTTGCGACCCGCCATTCCTTGCGTAATCTACTAACAATTCAGAAACGTCCGTGCATGAATTGAAAGGTCTGTGATCCCCGTGGCTGTGACACTACTGATTCTCGGGCTCATCATTTGTAGTTACAGTGACATCCGCTACCGTTCCGTTCCCGCCATCTGGTTTGATCTGTGGTGCCTGTTGCTACTGATCGTCAGCTTCAATCCAGGTCGTGTTTTGTTGTCGGCAACCCTCTTGGTCTTTTTCCTGCTGTTTGGCTGGTTCACACAGGGGTTCGGTAGCGCAGATAGTTTCTTGATTGCGGTACTCGCCCTCTATTTTAATTTCATGACCCTGCTCGTCTTGTTACTGCTCGCCTGCATCAGTACCTTATTGCACCACTTGTTACATCAAGAAGCAACCTACCCGTTTATCCTGCATCTCAGTCTCGCGAGTATTCTTCTCATCGGGGGTGGCTTTAGTTTGTGAAGCCTGTTACATTGTTTATGTGATATATCTAACAAGAAAGAAGGCTTCTCAATGAGCCAAGAATATACAAGCGTGTTTGATGTCATCGGTCGCGTGGTTGTCACCCCATCCGATCAGCATATCGCCGAAGCATTTCGCCTCGGCCAAGCACTGCATCCCCTGTTGCCACAACTGCAGCGCATCACCTGGCAGCTAGACGGCACCGTCAGCGAGTCCAGCTTGGACCAGGCACTCCAGCTCGCCATCACCGCGGGCATGGTCGGCATCGACGAACTGACGACCACAACCAACGTCCTCGAAGTGGCATACAAGCACGGCATCAGCGTCAGCTTCGTGCCCAACAGTAAGCACCTCAACCAACCACATACCGTTCAAGCGGACCTCGTGAGTGTTGATCATCAAACAATTAAGCTGGTCTTCACCAGCGATGCGTTGAAAGATCAATTCGCGCTCACCCAAATCAACGATGATAAACTCACCTTGCAACCTGGTGCCTTCACAATGATTCTCTCAGTAGACGAAGCCGTGACCGGCACCCCACAAGGAAATCTGTCGCCACTCATCCACTTAAATGATCAAGCCTTTCAGATCTTTGTTCCCGATGCATTCGCCACTGACCTAGTGGCACAATTAGAAGCATTGCCACACGTTAACGGCGTCACACTATTTAGGTAAAAGTGTCTGCTCAACACATTCAAGCAAAAAGAACCCAGCCATTTGGCTGTGGTTCTTTTTTAGCTTCTATATATACTGTTTGGCGCGCATCTTACCCATCTCTAAATGATACGCGTTTGGTCATACTTAAACCATCTTAAATAGTTTTGCCAAAAATCCGTTCTTTCATTGCCACCCCAGTTGGCGTACCCGCTAAGCCGCCCAAACCAGTTTCACGCAATTCCTTGGGTAAGCCTTCACCAATTTCTTTCATCGCCGCAATCACTTCATCAGCCGGGATCTTGTTAGTGCAACCCGCTAATGCCATGTCAGCCGCAATCAAGGCATTACCAGCTCCAATTGCATTCCGCTTCACACATGGTAATTCAACTAAGCCAGCGACAGGATCACAGACCAAGCCCAGCAAGTTACTCATTGCCATTGCGAATGCTTCCGCGCTGGTCTGGGCATCGCCACCGGCCACTTCAACAGCCGCAGCGGCACCCATCGCAGAGGCGCTGCCTACTTCAGCCTGGCAGCCTCCAGTGGCACCGGCAATCATGGCATTGTTAGCCACAACCATCCCGAATGCGCTGGCGGTGAATAAGAAACGAACCATCTGTTCTTCAGTGAGATTGAGTCGCCGTTCCAAAACGAATAACACACCGGGCAATGTTCCCGTCGAGCCGGCTGTCGGTGTGGCACAGACCACACCCATCGCAGCATTAACCTCATTCGTCGCAATCGCATTTTGCACCGCTTCAACCATGGCATCTCCAGACAACGTGTGCCCACGTTCACGGTACTTACGCAGCTTCACCGCTTCGCCACCGGTTAAGCCCGTCGTTGAGTGAACGCCGTCACCTTCTGCCCCACGTTTAACAGCCGCGCGCATGACTTCGAGATTCTTAATCATCATGGCCCATACGACTTCGCGATCCAGATGTGATTTTTCCACTTCTTGGTTAATAATCAATTCCGAAATTGGTAAGTGTTGCGCCGTAGCAGCAGCGACCAATTCGGCAATGCTCATGTACATAGCTTACCTCCTAGATATAAATCAGGCATTCAGTTTCTTGGCGTAATTGTTCAATCTGTTGGCTATGCAAGCGACTGTCTAAATCAAACTCATATAAAATTGCGGCATTCTCGCTGGTATAACGCTTCTGCATGTTAATTTCTGACATCGCGAGCAATTTAGTTTTTAAGGATTCAACCGTTTCATTGGCTTTTGGAATCGCCAAGACGAATGGCAATGGACCTTCAGGGGTGACTGTATAGCCATTAAACTTCAGTCCGCGGATTTCAATTGTTCCTCCGCCGATAGAGACACCTGTGACTTCAATTGTTCGGTGCGCATTACTCACTTCCACCACGGCTGTATTGGGATGATTCACCGGACTGGGTTCTGCTGACGCAATCAATTCAATCGTTATGCCTTGCTTCTGGGCAATCTCAACTGCATCAGGAACCCGCGGGTCATCTGGCGCAAATCCGAGTACACCACTAATAATGGCATAGTCTGTGCCATGACCCAGATGAGTTTCTGCAAATGATTCATAATAGTGTACCGTAATCGTGGTTGGTCGTCCCTGAAAGATATCGTGGGCCGCTTTACCAATCGCCACAGCACCTGCAGTATGTGAACTAGATGGTCCAATCATAATTGGGCCAATAATATCAAAAACGCTCTTGTAATTAATTGTCACTACTGACCCTCGTTTCAGAAAATATTGCCTTACCATCGCCCTATTATAAAGGAAAAGTATCACAATGTTTTTAAAATTTTTCTCATAAACCACGACACAAAAAAGGCCTCTTTGCAGAGGCCTTAACATTATTTGAATAGATTGAGTAATTCGTCTGGCGTTTTTGCCACATTCAGGCGCTTAACGAAATCTTCATGCGTCAATAATTTTGCAGTATTGGATAGATATTTCAAATGATCGCCACTGTCTTTTTCAGGAATTAAGAAAGAAATCATCGTATCTACTGGTGCGCCATCAAAAGTCTGCCATTCAATAGGCGTGGCCAATTTGACAATCAACATAGATGACTTATCAATAGTGGCGTCTTGTGCATGTGGAATGGCAATCCCTTTTTCCATTCCGGTTGACCCCTCGGCTTCACGCGCAACGTATTTCTCAAAGACCGCATCTGCATTGTCAGCTAAGTGCTGCTTTACCGCCAAATCTGCCAGATATTTTAATGCTTCATCCCGATTGGCCACCTGCACGCCAGTGACAATATTGTCAATCGTTAAAATATCACCAGGATCATAAGTCTTTTCTTGATTCTCTAACTGTGTCTCATCGTTCTTTGGAAACGCTGGCGTTGAATCATAGATATCCTGTTCATCAGCATTGCCTTCGGTTGCTAACATCGTTTCTACGACCCCTGCTTGAACACCGTGCTTTGCTGCGGATCTTCCAGCAATCATAGCGAGCAGAACGCCAGATACTACGGCGCCAATCAAAATCCAAAGGACCCAAAGAAGTGGGTGATTGACCAGAGGCAGAATAATGAATCCTCCGTGAGGTGCGGGCACTTGGATTCGTGTCACGTAGGTCAGTACAGCTGCAATCGCTGAACCAATCATAAAGGCAGGAATATTCCACAGCGGATTCTTTGCCGCAAACGGGATAGCACCTTCTGTAATGTGTGTAGAACCAAGAATAATATTGACATACCCTGCGCTTCGCTCATCGCGACTATACGCTTTTTTATTTAAGAAAACCGCCACTGCTGTAGCTAATGGTGGTGCGATACAAGCCGCAGAAACACCAGCCATAAAGAAGAAGTTGCCTTGCGCTAACAAGGCCGTCCCTGTCAGATAGGCCGCTTTATTAATTGGACCACCAAAGTCAGCGGCGCACATTGCCCCAACGACAATGCCTAAAATAATTGGATTTGTATTCTCTAGACCCTTCAAAAAGTCCATTAATCCTGTGTTCAAGATTCTCATTGGGGTATTAAGCAACCACATTGCTGTCCCAACTGTGAAAACCCCAATCACTGGATAGAGAAAGATCGCTTTGAGGCCGCGAAATTCACGATCCGGCATCCACACAAACAGCTTTTGCATCCCTAAAACAACTAGACCTGACAAGTAACCAGCTAGAATAGCCCCTAAGAATCCTGACCCATTCCCACCGTTATAGGCAATCATCCCTGCAACAAAACCAAGTACCATGCCTGATCGTTTTGCAATCGCCTCAGCAATATACGCTGATAAAACCGGAACCATCAATCCCATTGATGCACCACCAATGGCGTTCAGCATAGCAGCGAACGAATTATACTGGGCATTTTTGGGATCAGCCGAATAAATTCCCCAGAAAAACGAAACAGCAATTAAGACGCCACCTGCAACCACAAATGGCAACATGTGTGAAACACCATTCATTAAAGACGTATAAATTCTGTTACCGATGCCAGCACCACTTGTTTCAACTTCTTCACTATTGCCTGCACTACTCCCACTGCCGCGTAATTTCGGAGTCGCGGGATCAAGTGCTTCTTTAATCAGCATATCTGGTTCCCTAATCCCGGCTGCGACTGGCACGTTAACAACTGGCAAGCCCGCGAAACGGTTAGCATCAACATCAATGTCTGAAGCTATGACAACAGCCTGAGCGCCTGCAATTTCCTCAGGGGTTAACGGATCATCCACACCTGTCTGGCCGTGAGTTTCAACTTTTATTGTCAGCCCCATTTTCTTGGCAGCTTGTTCAAGTGCTTCTTGGGCCATATACGTATGTGCAATCCCAGTCGCACAGCCCGTAGCCGCAATAATATCATATTTTGCCATTAGACATTCTCCTCCAATGCAATGATTTTAATTTGTGCTAACAAGTTATCTAATCCCTCAAAATCAGTCAGACCTGCTTGGGAAGCTGTATCACTGCCCGCTGCAATTGCTCGGCGTAGATTATCAATATCGGACAAACCTTGCGCCCAACCAGCAAGAAAAGTCCCCAGCATCGTGTCTCCCGCACCAGCCGTGTTTAGCACTTCAATGTGTGGGGCGTTACCGTACAGTGTTCCTTGAGAATTGGCCAAAATCGCCCCCTTATCGCCCAGAGACAGTAATACATTTTGTGCCCCCAATAGCACTAACCGCTGTGCCAACTCGCCCAGTTCACGAATTGACAACTCATCGGTAATGTTAAACCAAGCTTTGACTTCTTCATCGTTTGGCTTAATTAACCGTGGATGAAATGGCAAGGCTGTTTTGACTCGAGATCCCGCGGTATCAATCACGACCTGAAAACCTTTTGCCTGGCTTAACTCACTCACTCGAATCAAGAAATCATCGGGGATGCCAGGACTAAAACTCCCGGAAATACACAGTGTATCATCAGGTTTCAAACTGCTAAGCTGTTGCATCAATGCATCGACAGTCGCAGCAGGGACATATGGCCCAGGATTAACTAATTTAAACTCTTCATTAGTACCATCTAGGTGAGTGAAAGTATTAATCCTCGTCACACCTGGTACACGATAAAAGTGATTAGGAATGCCAATCTCGTCAAGAACTGAGACAATATAATCTAGGGTAAAACCTCCACCTACACCAAGAGCTGTATTCGTAACTCCTAGCTTCTGCAGGATAAATGAAACATTCACACCCTTCCCATTAGCTTGGGCATCAAACCGATTAGTGCGATTGACCGTTCCTGCTTGCAGAGTAGGCGTATCAATAAACAAATCAATAGCTGGGTTCAATGTTAACGTATAAATCATCCGCCCGCCTCCTTTTAAACCGTTTTCATTTCTTACACTTTCTAGTATAGTGAACTAAAATGTAAAGTGTTGCCAGAAACAGATTGGTTTCAGCGTTATACTGAAAAAGATTTTCAGGAGGTCATTATGGAACTTAGTCCATCGGAAGCATATTTTTGGAACTTTGCCCTTAAACATCAACATCAGATTATGCACTTATCGATCACGCAGCTGAGCGCCACGGTTAATGTTTCGACAGCGACCATTGTGCGTACTGTTAAAAAACAGGGCTTTTCTGGATACACCGATTTTCGGCACAGTCTCTTTCGCGATGAGGGATCCGCTGCACAATTTATTAGTCTTAACAATGTAGATCAGCAAATCCAACAAGTTGTGTTGCAAAATGAAGAAGAAGTCACCAATACCATAAAACTGATGGATATTAACGTCATTGAAGATTCTATACAACTTCTAAAACACGCTAAAACGATTTATATTTTTGCTCGAGGTCTCTCCGAAATGATTGCCACTGAAATGACGCTAAAATTCCAATTGCTCGGCAAATCCGCTCAATCACAGACTGACCCCAACATCATCAAAACAATTGCAAATCGAGTCACCGACCAAGATGTCGTCATTTTTATCACCCTGAACGGCAATACTCCAGAACTCGTGCATGCTGCACAAGTATTAGCCAAAAATGACGTCTCGAATATCACGCTCACGACCAATCAACAAGCTGCTATCGTTCCCTTCTCTGATGAAATTTTACTCGGATATAAGAGTGACCTTTCATACTTTCAAGAATTTGAAGTGCGTTCGCGTCTCCCACTGCAGGTTATGGCGCGCATTTTATTGGACAGTTATGTCGTCCGAACAAAAAATAAGTACAAAAAAGCCACCGCAAACACTATGTTTGCGATGGCTTTCTTTTAGTTATTATTCGGCTGATTTATCGTCGCTCTTCATCTTAGCTTCGATGTCGGAAATGGAGTACACGTTCTCGGATACGGCACCAACAGTCTTTGGTTCCATATGGCGATAGGTGGCCATCCCTGTCCCAGCAGGAATAATCTTCCCGATGATGACATTTTCCTTCAGACCAAGCAATGGATCATTCTTGCCCCGGATAGAAGCGTCAGTCAGAACACGTGTGGTTTCTTGGAAGGATGCGGCAGACAAGAAACTGTTGGTTTCAAGTGAAGCCTTAGTAATCCCAAGCAATACTGGACGACCAGTAGCAGGGATACCACCCTTGATCAAGGTTTCCTTATTCCGATCAGAGAATTCACTGATATCCATCAATGTCCCTGGTAAGATTTCGGTATCCCCTGGATCCATCACACGGATCTTGCGTAACATTTGACGAACCATAACTTCAACGTGCTTATCGCCAATTTCAACCCCTTGCATCCGATAAACTTTCTGCACTTCATGTAACAGATAGTTTTCGGTGGTGATCACATCACGGATTTGGATCAACTGCTTAGGATCGATTGACCCACCAGTTAACCGTTCACCCTGAACGATGTGGTCGCCTTCAGCAACGGCAACAGAAGAAGCGTAAGGCACGGCGTATGTCCGTGTATCGGTTGCGCCTTGCACAGTAATTTCACGGGTATGTTCAGCAGGATTTTCGTCGATGGCAGTAATTTCACCTGTCACTTCGGTAATCACAGCTTGCCCCTTAGGATTACGTGCTTCAAAGATTTCTTGAACACGAGGCAACCCTTGAGTGATATCTTCACCACCAGCAACACCACCGGTATGGAAGTTACGCATGGTTAATTGCGTACCTGGTTCACCGATAGATTGGGCAGCAACGGTACCAACAGCTTCCCCAACTTCAACTTGTTCGCCGGTAGCCATGTTACGGCCGTAACACATTTGGCAAACACCATGCTTGGTGTCACAAGTGAAGACGGAACGGATAGTAACTTCTTCAACACCAGCGTCAACGACAGCTTGTGCTAAGTCTTCGTCCATTAAGGTGTTCTTAGGCACCATCACTTCACCAGTTGAAGGGTTGACAACACTCTTCATGGCGTAGCGACCAACAAGACGGTCATAAAGTGGTTCGATCATTTCGTTACCTTCACGGATAGCGCGAACGAGTAACCCACGATCAGTACCACAGTCTTCTTCACGAACAATGACATCTTGCGCCACGTCAACCAGACGACGTGTCAGATAACCAGAATCGGCGGTCTTCAACGCAGTATCGGTCATCCCTTTACGGGCACCGTGGGTAGACATGAACATTTCCATAACGGATAAGCCTTCACGGAAGTTAGAGATAACAGGAACTTCCATCATCCCACCGTTAGGCGCAGCCATCAGACCACGCATACCAGCAAGCTGAGTAAAGTTAGAGATGTTACCACGGGCACCGGAATCACTCATCATTGAGATTGGGTTATTTGGATCGAAACTATCAACTAATTTCTGTTGGATTTCGTCTTTGGCTTCGTTCCAGATGGAGATCACGCGGTCATGGCGTTCTTCGTCGGTGATTAATCCACGACGGAACTGCTTAGACACGGTCGCAACCTTCTTGTGGGCAGCGTTAACGATATCGTCCTTTTCAGCAAGGTTCGTGATATCAGAAACACCCACGGTCAACCCAGACAGTGTTGCCTGTGTGTAACCCAATGTCTTCATATCATCCAGCAAGTCACTGGTCCGTTGTACCTTATAAGTCTTGAAGACTTCAGCGATGATGTCGCTCAAGAAGCCCTTCTTGAAAGGTCCAACCAATGGGGCATCCGTCAAGTAAGCGTGGATGTCTTCACCATTGTCGACGAAGTACTTGTCAGGTGTCCCATTCACAATGTTAGTTGTGGATGGTTCGTTCAAGTAAGGTAAGCCTTCAGGCATGATTTCGTTAAAAATCACCTTACCAACCGTTGTCACCATCACCTTATGACGTTGGTCATCGGTAAATGGCTTCTTTGGCATGGAGTCTGTTGCCAGACCAATCCGGGTGTGCAAGTGCACGTAACCGTTTTGGTGAGCCATCAAGACTTCGTTGGCATCCTTAAAGATCATGCCTTCGCCTTCACGGTTCTTTTGTTCCATGGTCAGGTAGTAGTTACCAAGCACGATATCCTGAGATGGGGTAACGATTGGCTTACCATCTTAGGTGCCAGGATGTGGTGAGCAGCGAGCATCAGCAAACGTGCTTCAGCTTGTGCTTCATCAGATAAAGGCACGTGGATCGCCATTTGGTCCCCATCAAAGTCAGCGTTGTAGGCTTCACACACGATTGGGTGTAAGCGAATCGCCTTACCATCAACCAAGACAGGTTCGAAAGCCTGAATCCCTAAACGGTGAAGTGTAGGGGCCCGGTTGAGCAGTACTGGCCGTTCCTTGATAACGTCTTCGAGAACATCCCAAATATCATCATCTTGGCGGTCAATCTTGCGACGAGCGTTCTTGATGTTGCTTGCCATATCGCGCTTCACTAATTCGCGCATCACGAAAGGCTTGAACAATTCGAGCGCCATACTACGTGGCAAACCACATTGATAGAACTTCAGTGTAGGGCCAACGTCAATAACGGAACGACCTGAGTAGTCAACACGCTTACCCAGCAAGTTCTGACGGAAACGCCCTTGCTTCCCTTTCAGCATGTGTGAAAGAGACTTCAATGGACGGTTACCAGGACCTGTGACAGGACGGCCACGACGACCATTATCGATCAAAGCATCAACGGCTTCTTGTAACATCCGCTTTTCGTTTTGAACGATGATGCTTGGTGCGTTCAAGTCGAGCAGACGCTTCAACCGGTTGTTACGGTTGATAACCCGGCGGTACAAATCGTTCAGGTCACTTGTTGCAAAGCGACCCCCTTCGAGTTGAACCATTGGCCGTAAGTCAGGTGGGATAACAGGAATGGCATCCATCACCATCCAAGCAGGATTGTTACCGGATTGACGGAAGGCATCTAAGATATCCAACCGACGAATGGCACGTGTCCGCTTTTGACCTTGTGCGCTCTTCAAGTCTTCCTTCAAGGCAGCGACTTCGCCGTCCAGGTCAACATTGTCGAGTAAGTCCCGAATCGCTTCGGCACCCATCTTCGCATTAAAGCCATCGCCGTATTGTTCCCGCTTTTCACGGTATTCACGTTCGGTTAACAATTGCTTGGTTTCAAGTGCTGTGTCGCCACCATCGATAACAACGTAGGAAGCGAAGTAAATCACTTCTTCGAGGGCACGAGGGGACATGTCGAGGACAAGACCCATCCGGCTAGGGATACCCTTGAAGTACCAGATGTGTGATACAGGTGCTGCAAGTTCGATGTGACCCATGCGTTCGCGACGAACCTTAGCACGTGTTACTTCAACACCACAGCGATCACAAACGATACCCTTATAACGGATTCGCTTGTACTTCCCACAGGCACATTCCCAGTCTTTGGTAGGGCCAAAGATACGTTCATCAAACAGCCCGTCGCGTTCAGGCTTTAATGTCCGATAGTTGATTGTCTCAGGCTTCTTAACTTCACCGTAAGACCAGCTACGAATCTTGTCTGGTGAGGCTAAGCCAATTTGCATACTTTCAAACTTATTGACATCAATCAAAGGGCTGACCTCCTATTAGTTTTCATTGCTTGACTGATTTTCGGCTTGTGCGGCCGCTTCTTGCGCTTTCTTTTCTTCTTGTTCCTTGGCAAACTTCGCTAAGGCATCAACAGAAACGATGTCGTCATCTTCGTCATCCATATCGCGCAATTCAATCTCTTGCTTGTCTTGATCTAAGACCTTCATATCGAGTCCTAAGGATTGTAATTCCTTAACCAGCACACGGAATGATTCTGGTACACCAGGCTTTGGAATTGGTTCACCCTTAACGATAGCTTCATAGGTCTTAACACGGCCGACAACGTCATCAGACTTGTAGGTCAAGATTTCTTGTAAGGTATAAGCAGCACCATACGCTTCAAGTGCCCAAACTTCCATTTCACCGAAACGCTGACCACCAAATTGAGCTTTACCACCCAATGGTTGTTGCGTAACAAGTGAGTATGGTCCGATTGAACGTGCGTGCAACTTATCGTCAACCATGTGAGCGAGCTTCATGTAGTACATGACCCCAACAGAGACACGGTTTTCGAATGGTTCACCGGTACGGCCGTCATAAAGCACAGACTTACCATCAGATGGCATGCCGGCTTCCTTAACAGTTGCCCAGAGATCCTTTTCGTTAGCACCATCAAAGACTGGTGTTGCGACGTGAATACCTAAGTTACGAGCAGCCATCCCTAAGTGAAGTTCAAGCACTTGCCCGATATTCATACGACTTGGCACACCCATTGGTGATAAGCAGATATCAACTGGTGTCCCATCAGGTAAGAATGGCATATCTTCTTCAGGCACAACGACGGAAACCGTCCCCTTGTTACCATGACGACCAGCCATCTTATCGCCGACTTGTAACTTACGCTTTTGAGCGATGTAAACACGAACCATCATGTTCACACCAGGTGCAAGTTCATCGCCAGCTTCACGTGTGAAGATACGGACATCTTGGATGATACCGCCGCCACCATGAGGCACCTTCAGTGAGGTATCGCGAACTTCGCGGGCCTTTTCACCGAAGATTGCGTGCAACAGACGTTCTTCAGCAGATAATTCAGTCACACCCTTAGGCGTTACCTTACCAACTAAAATGTCACCGTCCTGAACTTCAGCACCGATGCGGATAATCCCGAATTCATCGAGATCCTTCAAGGCATCTTCACCAACGTTAGGAATTTCGCGTGTCACTTCTTCAGGTCCGAGCTTGGTATCACGGGATTCTGATTCATATTCTTCAATATGGATTGAAGTATAAACATCTTCCTTAACCAAACGTTCGGACAAGACAATCGCATCTTCATAGTTATACATGTTCCATGTCATGAAGGCGATCACTGGGTTTTGACCTAAAGCCAATTCCCCATTTTCCATCGCTGGGCCGTCAGCAATGATTTCATCAGCGTCAACATGATCGCCGAGGCGAACGATTGGACGTTGGTTGTAATCCTTACCGGCATTAGAACGACGGTGCTTCATCAAAGCATACTTATCTAAGGCACTGTCATCGCGACGGATCCGAATTTCTTTGGCATCAACATACTCAACAGTACCGGCATGTGCTGCTAAGATCGCAGTCCCGGAGTCATGAGCAGCCTTGTATTCCATCCCAGTACCAACAAGTGGTGCGTGTGGGTCGATCAAAGGCACAGCCTGACGTTGCATGTTCGCACCCATTAAGGCACGGTTGGAGTCATCGTTTTCCAAGAAAGGAATGCAGGCAGTCGCAACAGCAACAACTTGCTTAGGCGAAACGTCCATGTAGTCAACGTGTTCAGGTGTTGTTTCGATATTATCATCGACACGACGAGCCAAGATGCTGTCTTCAACGAAGGAACCATCATCATTCAATGGTGAGTTCGCTTGAGCTACGACATAGTTATCTTCTTCGTCAGCGGTCAAGTAATCGATCTTATCGGTAACCTTATGTGTACTCCAGTCAACACGACGATATGGTGTTTCGATGAAGCCATAAGGGTTAACCACAGCGTAAGACGCCAGTGAGTTAATCAGTCCGATATTAGGACCTTCTGGGGTTTCAATTGGACACATCCGGCCATAGTGAGTATAGTGCACGTCCCGGACTTCATATCCGGCACGGTCACGTGTCAACCCACCAGGTCCTAAAGCAGACAGACGACGCTTGTGGGTTAATTCCCCAAGTGGGTTGGTCTGATCCATGAACTGTGACAATTGAGATGAACCGAAGAATTCCTTGATGGAAGCCACAACAGGACGAATGTTGATCAATTGTTGTGGGGTAACAGTTGCGCTGTCTTGGATTGACATCCGTTCACGCACAACACGTTCCATCCGTGATAAACCGATCCGGAATTGGTTTTGCAGCAATTCACCGACAGAACGAATCCGACGGTTACCCAAGTGATCGATATCATCGGTGTTCCCGAGACCTTCTTGTAAGTTCAAGAAGTAGTTCAGGGAAGCCACGATATCAGCTGGGGTTAAGTGCTTAACCTTCTTATCAATGTGACCGTTACCGATCAAATTAATTTCCTTTTCAGGGTTAACTTGTGAGTAAACCTTGATCATTTGGATGGTCATAGGGTCAGTGATGACACCTTGATCAGATGGTTGATAGGTCACTGTCTTGAAATCTTCGCGATCCAAGTATTCACCTAATGTATCCATCACGTGACGATCAACCTTGTCACCCTTTTGCGCGATCACTTCACCGGTATCAGGATCAGCCAATGTTTCAGCTAATGTTTGGTTCAGCAAACGTGTCTTCAAGCTTAACTTCTTATTGATCTTGTAACGACCAACGTTAGCCAAGTCGTAACGCTTTGGATCAAAGAAACGTGCGTACAACAGGGATCGTGAAGAGTCAGCTGTCTTAGGTTCGCCTGGGCGTAGACGTTCGTAAATATCCTTTAAGGCTTCGTCGGTACGTGAATCATCCGTGTTCTTGTGCACGTCCTTTTCCAAGGTGAGCATCAAGGAATCATTGTCCCCGAACATATTGATGATGTCTTGATCGGAACCAAAACCGAGTGAACGAACAAGTTCGGTCACTGGTAACTTACGGGTCCGGTCGATACGAACATAAGCGATATCCTTAGCATCTGTTTCATATTCCAACCAAGCCCCACGGTTAGGAATGACAGTTGTGCCATAAGTCACACGTGAGTTCTTGTCTGTGCTGCTGTTGTAATAAACACCTGGGGAACGAACTAATTGGGAAACGATAACACGTTCGGCACCATTAATAATAAAGGTCCCTTGTTGTGTCATCAGCGGGAAGTCACCAAAGAAGACGTCTTGAGACTTGATTTCGCCAGTCTCGTGGTTGGTCAGACGTAAGGTAACGTGTAAAGGCGCTGAATAGTTAGCGTCATGTTGCCGCGCTTCTTCAACAGTGTACTTTGGTTCGAGTAATTGATAATCAACAAATTCAAGCGACAGGTTACCTTGGAAGTCATCGATTGGCATAATGTCGTCAAACATTTCCCGCAAGCCTTCGTCCAAGAACCATTGGTAAGAATTGGATTGGATCTCAATTAAGTTAGGCAGATCCAATACTTCCTTGATTCGGGCGTATGACCGACGTGTACGATGCTTACCGTAATTCACTAAATGTCCTGGCAAGTTTGTTCACCCCTCATTAGATTTTTCGGTCGTTACTCACTTTGTAAATTTAATGTAAAAACATTAAATTCTTGTTACAAAGCGACATAACGGGACATTTGAGCAAAAAACCAAAAGTAGATGACGCAATGAGAGTCGCTACTTTTGTTTTTTATAACACCCACCGGACAATAGATCGCTGGGTGTGCTGTCCAAACCGAAATGCAATTGAATTAACTATAACGGTTTTAAATGTGTTTGTCAAGGATATTTTAAAAGAGCGTGACCAGGCCTGGGTAACAATCGAGCATTAACGGACTTTGAGCAACATGGCGTACTCTGTCATGTGCGAAAAGTGAGTTAAGCGGAGATTGTGGGGACTGGGAACGCGTTTAGAGCGTGACCAAAGACAGTTTGAGAATGAGGATTAACGGATATCGACGTTAAATTCTGCACTTAGGATTTTGCGGCGGTATGAGTTAACCGGAATTCGCAGTCTTTGAGAACGCGTTTCAACCATGACCATATAAGTGGCTGTGATAACGTGCTCGAACTCGCAACAACCTTGCGGCCAACCGCAAGTTCTCACACTTTGCTCACTTCATCGTCACGAATTCTTCCGCGCTGGTTGGGTGCAAGGCCACAGTTGAATCAAAGTCTGCTTTGGTGGCACCCATCTTAATGGCGACAGCGAAGCCTTGCAGCATTTCAGCCATGTCGATGCCGAAGCCGTGTAAACCGACAATTTTGTTCGGGTCCGACGCAGACCAACTTGATCTGTGACTTCACGGGATTTGCACTCAACCCATAGAACATTGGCGTGAACTTGTTGTAATAGATTGTCACGGCATCATCCCCGTACTGGGCCATTGCTTCCTGTTCGGTCAGACCGACTGTGCCAATGGTTGGCAGTGCAAAGACAATGGTTGGAATATTTGTGTAGTCCAGATAGCTGTTGCTTTCGCCCGCAAACAAGCGATTGGACAACCGACGGCCAGCCGCAATCGCAACGGGTGTCAGCAAGTGATTGCCTGTGACATCGCCAACAGCATAGATACCGGGTGCCGTCGTATTTTGGAATTGATCGACCTTGATGAAGCCGTGTTCGTCGAGTTGCACATCCACGTTCTCGAGACCAAAGCCCGTCACATTGGGTACCCGCCCGACTGCGTAGACAACCGCATCCACATTGTGGCGGCCGCCTTCAGCGGTCCACAGCGTCACGGTACCATCCGCTTCTTTGACGATACGTTCTTCATGCGCACTTTGATGAATGCGAATCCCCTGTTCCTGATAATGGGTGGTCACTGCCTGGCTCAGCATCGCATCAAACTTGGGTAATAGTTGTTCATATTTTAAGAAAAGATCGACCTGGCTGCCCAGCTGTTGCAACATACCGGCCATCTCGGTGGCGATATAACCACTACCGATGATGGCAACCCGCTTGGGCTGACTCGCTAATTCAAAGAAACCAGTGGAATCCTGTGCGTATTCAATCCCAGGAATTGCGGGTACGGCAGGCTTAGCACCCGTCGCAATCAAAATATGCGGGGCGGTGTAAATCGTATCACCGACTTTGACCTGTTCAGGTCCCATGATAGTCGCATAGCCGTGAATTTGCGTGACATCGTTTGATGCCAACCCGCGATCATAATAGGTGTGCATCAATTTGATGTAAGCTTCGCGGTTCTTGGTCAGCTTTTGCCAGTCCAGACCTTCATCCTTGAAGTTCAGCCCGTAATCACCGGCAAAATCAAATTCGTGACTGATCTGTGCGGCTTGCCACATGATTTTCTTTGGCACACAACCGCGATTCACACAAGTGCCACCGATGGCATCCGCCTCAATTACTAACACCTTGGCGCCGTGCAACCCAGCACGATTGGCGGAACCGATTCCGCCCGAGCCACCACCGATTACAATGTAGTCATAAGTTTCCATCTTTTCTCTCCTATATAAAAACAGGACCGCCGCCAAAATTATTTGGTTACGATCCCGTTCTGTCATCCCAATATTAAGCGTGCACAGGTTCGCCATCAACCGCCTTGACGTTGAAGGTCAACTTGCCCTTCTTAGCGCCAATGGTGATGTGGTCCCCTTGCTTGACCTGACCAGACAAGAGTAATTCGCTCAGTTTGTCTTCAACCTCGCGTTGCAGTGCCCGGCGAATTGGCCGTGCCCCGTATTCGGGATCAAATCCAGCTTGCGCCACGACATCAACCGCACTCGGTGTCAGCTTCACGTGAATATCTTGATCCGTTAACCGTTGAACCACAGTCTTGGCCATAATCTTCACGATTTCGTGTAATTGTGGCTTGTCCAGGCTGTGGAAGACCACAACTTCGTCAATCCGGTTCAAGAATTCTGGACGGAAGGACTTCTTGAGTTCTTCCAGAATCCGGCTCTGCATTGCCTTGAAGTCTTGTGTGGCATCCTTGGCCGCAAAGCCCACGCTCTTATCGTCACGCAAGGCCGTTGCCCCCAAGTTAGATGTCATGATCAAAATGGTGTTGCGGAAATCAACCCGCCGACCCTTAGAATCGGTCAAGTAACCATCATCTAAGACTTGTAACAACAAATTGAAGACATCAGGGTGCGCCTTTTCAACTTCATCCAGCAGCACAACAGAGTAAGGCTTGTTGCGGACCTTTTCCGTCAATTGGCCACCTTCGTCATAACCCACGTAACCTGGTGCAGCACCAATCAAACGACTGGTACTGTACTTTTCCATGTATTCAGACATGTCGACCCGGATCAGGGCATCTTCGGAACCAAACATCGCTTCAGCTAATGCCTTGGCCAGCTCAGTCTTACCGACACCGGTAGGGCCGAGGAACATGAATGAACCGATTGGCCGTGTTGGGTCCTTCAACCCACTGCGCGCCCGACGAATAGCCCGGGCAACTGCAGAAACAGCTTCGTCTTGACCAATCACCCGATCATGCAAGACTTGTTCCAGGTTGATGAGACGGTCACTTTCCTTCTTGGCCAGTTGGGTCACAGGAATCCCTGTCCACTGAGCCACAACGGAAGCGACATCTTCAGCCGTCACGACGACATCAGTCCGAATCCCGCTCTCATCGACATTGGCGGGCATCTTAGCCAGCTTGTCCTTGAGTTTTTGTTCCTTAATGCGAATATTAGCAGCCGTTTCAAAGTCTTGATTGCTGATAGCTTCTTCCTTGTCGCTGATCAAAGCCGTCAGTTGATCTTCAGCCTTATCCGCCTTGGTCTTCACTTGTGCTTCGTCCAAGCGCACCTTAGCCGCACTTTCATCGATCAAATCGATGGCCTTATCAGGCAAGAAACGGTTGGTGATGTAGCGACTGGACAGTGTTACGGCCGCATTCAGGGCCTCATCAGAGATGGTTACACCGTGATGGGCTTCATAACGCGCACGTAAGCCGTGAAGAATCTGTTCCGCTTCATCTTGAGTGGGTTCGTCGACTTGAATCGTCGCAAACCGGCGTTCAAGGGCAGCATCTTTTTCAATATACTTTTGGTATTCATCAAGCGTGGTAGCCCCGATCAATTGCAGTTCACCACGAGCCAATGCTGGCTTCAAAATATTGCTGGCGTCAATCGCACCTTCAGCACCACCAGCACCGATCAAGGTATGCAATTCATCAATGAATAAGATGACATTACCATCCTTGTAGATTTCATCGATCACTTTCTTCAAGCGATCTTCGAATTCACCACGATACTTGGTCCCCGCAACTAATGAGCCCATATCGAGCATCATCAGGCGCTTGTTTTGCATATCTTCAGGTACTTCGCCGTTCACAATCTTCTCGGCGAAACCTTCGGCGATGGCAGTTTTACCCACACCGGGTTCCCCGATTAAGACAGGGTTATTCTTGGTACGCCGAGCCAGGATTTGGATCAGGCGGCGAACTTCCTTATCACGACCGATAACAGGATCCATCTTTTGATCGCGTGCTAATTGGGTCAAGTCACGTGCTAAACCATCGAGGGTTGGTGTGCCCTGGTTGTCTTGGCGTTGATTACGACTTGCGGTGCGACGCTTAGCGGTTGATTCGGAGATACCCATCTTCTTCAAGACCACTTGGCGCGTCTTAGAGAGTGACAAGCCCAGATTTTGGAGAATCCGTGCTGCCAGAATATCGTCTTCGCGTAGTAAGCCTAACAAAATGTGTTCGGTACCAATCTTTAAGGCACCCAAACGCTTGGCTTCGTCTCCAGCATAGGCGAGGATTTCCTTGCCCTTTGGTGAGTATGGCAAATAGGTGTCCGCTGCACGACTGCGGCCATCTTGTGTGCCGTAACCTGTGAAGCGTTCGATTTCATCGTGTACATCTTCTTCAGTGACGTTTAATTGACGTAAAGTCTTGCCGGCAATCCCATCTTGTTCGATGATGAGTGCCATTAATAAGTGTTCAGTCCCAACAGCGTGGTGCCGAAAAGCCTTGGCTTGTTCTTGCGCGATGAGCAGTACGTTCTTTGCACTTGGTGTAAATAAGTTATCCATGTAGCACGCTCCTTTTTAACGGTCATACCGTAACGTGTCCAGAAAAGCATTCATAAGTTGCGCTCGTAATTGATCCTCGGCGTCTCGGTTTGTGAGGCGCAGGGTCTGATGGTCCATTGCCGTCAACATCAGGTTTCCCGTCTGCTGACTGACAACACCCGCATCAAACAGCTGCTGCACCAACGCTTGGGCATCAGTCTGGCGAATGCGTGGTGGCAGGTGTGCCTGCATCAATTCCACCAGACTCTGGTCCTCCCGCAGCCGCACCTTTTCGATCCGGATATAGCCACCACCCCCGCGTTTGCTCTTAATGATATAGCCACGCTCAGGTGTAAACCGTGTGTTAATGACATAATTAATCTGCGAAGGGACACAGTTGAATTGTTGTGCCACTTCGGCCCGCCGAATTTCAATGTTAGGTTGATCAGCAAGCAGTTGCTTGAGATAGAGCTCAATAATGTCTGACGTGTTTTGGTTCTGCATCGGCCTCATCCCCTAACTTTGACTTATATTGACTATCATTATACTAACTTTTATTCAGTATGCCAAATTTTATGCCAAACTTTTTGGGGAATAAAAAATCAGCTCCAAAATCACAAGGATTTCGAACTGATTCATAGGGGTCGGACGGAACGGCCACGTCTATCGGGAAAACAAGATTTGAACTTGCGACCCCTACGTCCCGAACGTAGTGCTCTACCAAGCTGAGCTACTTCCCGAAGGTACAAAAAAGCGGAAGACGGGATTCGAACCCGCGACCCCCACCATGGCAAGGTGATGTTCTACCACTGAACTACTTCCGCATAATATATTTTCAATTGATCGGGAAAACAGGATTCGAACCTGCGACCCCCTGGTCCCAAACCAGGTGCTCTACCAAGCTGAGCTATTTCCCGATGATGCACCCAGTAGGAGTCGAACCTACAACCTTCTGATTCGTAGTCAGACACTCTATCCAGTTGCGCTATGGGTGCATATTTCATTATAATGCCGAGGGCCGGGTTCGAACCGGCACGGTAATCACTTACCGCAGGATTTTAAGTCCTGTGCGTCTACCAATTTCGCCACCCCGGCAAATAATGAAAAGCGGAAGACGGGATTCGAACCCGCGACCCCCACCATGGCAAGGTGATGTTCTACCACTGAACTACTTCCGCATTATAAAGATCTATTTAATTAATGGTGCAATGCCGACTAGACGATTCGAACGCCCGACCCTCTGATTACAAATCAGATGCTCTACCAACTGAGCTAAGTCGGCATAAAAATGCGGGTGAAGGGACTCGAACCCCCACGGTGAATACCACTAGAACCTAAATCTAGCGCGTCTGCCAGTTCCGCCACACCCGCAAATATTCAGTTCCAGTGACAAAA